>JAFSDJ010000052.1 GCA_017436305.1 Lachnospiraceae bacterium | reverse complement strand
CTTTTATACTGTGTAAATATGAAGTGGACAAGAAGAAATATTTAAAAGGCGGTGGGTATGGAATTGATGTGATATTAATTCGCATGATTATTCGTAAACTACCCGGAAATCGTGTTCTTTATGTGAAGGGACTGGAAAAAGGAGGAATAGACCAGTGAATTATATACAGCATATCTTTAACACCATTTATCTTTTTATATTTGGTGGATTTTTCTGTCTGGTTGTGATTGCGGGTGTTTATTTTTACTTTGTTAAGGTAAAAAAAGTAACTTCTTATGAGGAGAAACTGGATTATAACTCTTTTAAGAGAGTGGATGGAAAGCATTTTATTAAATTTGATGCAATGGTAAGCCTTGGAGAGGTGGATGATGCAGATGGGCTTGGCATGATTGTAAGGAATAAAAAGGAATTTATTGGTGCAGTCAGGATTTATGGTACGGAATTTTTCGATCAGACTTCGGCAGAGCAGGATTATGTGATTGCCAATGCGGTTGCTTTTATGCAAACCCTTGGGGAAGATGTACAGTTTCGCGGGCATGTTAAAAAAATTGATATTAAAGCAGAATACAACGAAAATATGGAAACTGCCAGGGACATTTCAAAGAAAATAGAAAGCCTGAAACTTGAGTTAAACGATACTCTTGAAGAAATGGAAGATTACCTGTCAGATGAATACGAAGAAGAATATAACGCACGCAAAGAGCGGTGCGATGCTATAAATAAACAGCTTACTGTTTTAAAACTGGATTTGGATGAGGCTCTGGAACTTGCAAGGGAATATGAAGCCTATAATGAAAAACAATTCAGACCGGAACATGTCAACTATATTGTTTATACATTCCGTTTTAAGGAAGAAGAACATACTGTTGTACCAAAGAATAAGGATGAAATGTATCTGCTGGCACTTCGTACATTACGGGAAAGAGGCAGGTTGTATGCCAGTGCCCTGGAAGCCTGTGGATGCTATGTAAAACAATGTAATGTAAAGGAAGTACTGGAAAGTATCGTGGATTATATTAATCCGGTAACGGCAGCAGAAAAAGATATAGAAGAAGTTCTGACAAAAGACTACAGTAATCTGATCGTACATTCAGATACTATGGAGAAACGCATTAAGAAGCGTATCGGAGAGAAGCAATGGGAAGATGAACTTCATGCATATGAAGAAAAATTGAAAAAGGAAATCAGTATACTTGATAACAAACTGCGTAAAGAACTGGAAATTGTATTTGAGGAAATGAATGAAGAAGGTACTTATAGTACGGAAGAATTATATGGAGAAAAAAAAGAGGGGAACGTAAATAACAGGCAAGAGAAGAATGGGGAAAAGGAGGATGAAAAACCATGACATTTTCAGACTGGCTGATACAGTATCTGGTGAAATACAGAATGATTTTTTCTGTTCTTTCCATGCTGGTGTTTGGGATTTTATTATGGATGCTTGCAAAGGAATTGTATGCAAAGATAAAGGATTACACAGAATATGCCTCCATTGGAAAAAGCAAAGAAGAACTATTAAAAACCGGAGTGGCGAATATACCACCCAAAAAAGCAAATGCTGTTCTGCGTACGCTTCTGTCAACAAACGTTGACCCGAATCCTAATGGTTACATGATTATTTCTGATGGAGGAAAGGATATTTTTCAAAGAACGTTTACAGCAATTGCTCTTCCCAGAAACGTGGATTTTGCAAAAACCTTTTATCCGCTTTTGAATTTTGAAAATATGATGTATTCCATTTATTCAGAACCTATTACCACAGAGGAAATGATTGACAAGTTTGATAAACAGGTAAAGGTACTGGATGGCGAGTATGACCTGGCAGCAAACAAAGGAGATGCCAACAGGAAAAGAAAGATTGGGACGCAGTATAGGGAAACGGATGATTGGGCCAGAGAGGCAGAAAGCTCGAGAAATTCATATTTCATCATGCGGTTTTTATTTACTTTGAGAGCAGACTCCTTAGAAAAGTTAAACGAGATTAGTGACCAGTTCAGACAGGAAGCACAAAGAAGCGGTGTGGATATAACTGGCTGTTTCGGGGTACAGGCAGAAGCATTTCTGTCAAACGGTCCATTTAATCAACGTTATTATCCGAAACTGGCACCGCATGGCGCAACAGACTGTGCAGAAGGACATATCGTAGATAAATATGCCGGAGCAGCGTGCTTTTTCAATTACTTTGAAAGGGAATTTTCACATAAAGACGGAGCTTATATTGGAAACTGCTTATTTGGCAGCAGGAAGCCGTTTTTCTTTAACCCGCATAAAAAGGGAAGTTTTGGTTTTACTACGATTATTTCAGGAAAAACAGGTAGTGGTAAATCCTTGCTTATAAAAGTTTTATTAAAACGCCTGAAGTTAAAAAAATACCGGTTTGCCAGTATTGATACCCAGACAAGGGCAGGAACTACAGAAGGGGAGTTTGCTGCACTGGCGGAAAGCATGGGAGGACAGAACTATGTGGTATCAAGTAAATCGGATAATGTACTGAATCCTTTTGCTGTTATGCCTTCTAAAAAATGCAGACGTGAAAGTGGAAGTAACCGCTTAAAGGAATATGAAACATTGGAGCTTGCGGATAAAATTACGATTGTAACCAATGAACTTATGACTTTAATAGAGGGAGAAAATCCGATTGACGACAAGAAGGAAAGAACTTATTTAATGTCTGTCATTACAGACACCATAAAGGCTGTTTATGATGAATTTGAAATTTATGACGGTGATCCTTCCAGTGTATATGAGAAGAAAAATGACCTTATTAATGGAAAAATTACAAACGGACAGGTTTTAAAAACCATGCCGACCCTTTCTGATTATATGGCAAAACAGCTTCAAAGGGAGAAGGAGAATAGGGACGCTACCTTAACAAATGCGTACCGACTGGCATTCCATGGTTTAAAGGAATATGTGAAAGAACTTTACATTGTGGACGGGTTAGGAAAACGTATTGACCGGGACACTTATCAGGCTCTTGAGAAAAACGAGAGGGGCGAAAGGCAATACTGGAATAAAAAAGAGGATTTATACGAATCCATTATGGTGCTTAAAGGCTCCAAACCGTATTTTGACGGACAGTCCACACTGGCTATAACAAAAGAAATACCGTACATAAACATTGATATTAACCAGTTGCCGGAGAAAGAGAAAAAACCGGCACTACTAATTGCGACTGACATTATTAATGAGTACTTTATCAAACCAAATTCGGAAAATCCAAAAGAGGCAGAAAAACTGATTGCCGTATTTGATGAGGTACAGCAGCTTTACAAAATCGGTCCATGCAGGGTTGCGTTGGATTTGATTGTAAGAACAGCAAGAAAAAGGCATGTAGGTATTATTTTAAGTACCCAGACACTTGCAGAACATGATAATTACGAAGAAACAAGAGGTATTCTGTCACAGGCAGCCTTCAAAATTTTATTCAAACAGGAAGAAACAGACAGGGCATACCTGCTTAAAAATCTTCCGCTTACCAGTACACAGGTGGATAAAATTATTCATTTGGATGGCAGCAGTGTGCGGGATCGAAACGGGGAAGCAACTGCAAAAGCAAAAGGCAGATGCTGCATTATTGACGGTGATAACGCAGCCTTTGTACAGGTACGTTATTTAAGACGGACAGAACAGCTTGTTGCAGATACTGACGCATCTGAAGTGGCTAAAATTTTTAAGGTTGCATCATAACAAAGGGTGGTAAAGAAAAATATGGGTAGAAAAAAACAACCATGTAAAAAATTCATATCGGTTTTTCTGCTTGTTGTCATTTTAGTTGGCATGATTTCTTTGGAACTGCCTGTTTATGCTACAAACAGTACGGAAGAAAATAATTCCGGTCAAAATAACGGTACGAATACCGGAACTTCCCTGACGGAGGAAGAAGGGTTTGACAGTTACCTTTCTTCCGGGACTGTAAGTGACAGCAGGGGTAGCAATGCGTATGGAAGCTGGGTAGCCGGTACTGAGGAATATAAAGAGTTATACGGCAGTGATTATTTCGAGGGTAGCGATACTGATAATACAACCACATCTAATTCCCCTAACTGGATCAGTAAGGCTGTAGGCACTGTGCTTCAGTGGGAAGCTTATGGAATTAATCAGTTATCTTCCGTACTTGGTCTTACGGTTGACAATATTGTTTTTGGGCGATTGTCAGATGGCGTCAGTATCAGCATGTTCCAGTTTGGGCTGGAATATAAAAATCCCTTTGGAACACCGGGAAATATTATATATGCCACACTCCGCGACAAAGTAATGCTACTGGCACTTGCAATCTATGTATTGGGTTCTTTGTTTGCTAATTTTATATTTAGAAATAAAGATACTCTAAAACATTTAAAGACATCGGCATGGATGTTAATTGTGGTAGGGCTTCTGCTTTATATTGTGCCAAATCTGACGGATGTGTATCTGTTTTTAAGGGATGCCATGACAGCTCTTATAGTAGGTGCATTTAAGACTGTAATGGGAGTAAGCGGACTGGAATTTGATATTTTTGATACTCTGTTTAATTACGTGGAAAGTGATGTAGGGTTTACCACAGGACTTATCCTTTTGATGTGCAGTGGAGCAGGTCTGTTTCTTGGATGGAATTATGTCAAAAATGCCATGATAGCCTTTGCTTTTTATGCGTTTTGCCCGGTTATTCTGTTTATCTGTCTGTTTAACAAGCGCTTGTTGGGACAATGGGCAACAAGGTTTTACGGAATTTTGGCAATTCCTTTTGTGGATGCGTGTCTTTTGATGGTGCCTTTATTTTTCACAAAAATGGTAACCGTTAAAGGAGCATTGTTTGTAGGAATGGCAATGTTTTTCTGTGTGATTCCTACCAGGGATGCATTGCTTGCAATACTTGGTATCAGAACAGAGAAAAGCAGTGGAATGTTCGCGGCCATGCTGGCAATGCGTATGCTTGGCGGAATCGGAAAAGGAAGAACAAAAGCAGATACCGCTGCTACAGCCGGCGGAGCCGGACAGGCAGGAAGAATGACAAATACGGAAAAAGCCGACATGCTGGAAGCCATGGGACAGGCAGGAGAAAGTGCACCGATTACAAATCCGTTGCAACAGGAAAACGCATATAACATGTCAAATGGCATAAACGGGGAAGGAATTCGTGATGCTGTTAGGGATGACATAACTGGCAGTGTGGAAGAATCTGCTGCCGGGCAGATTGAAGAAATTGGTGAATCACAGGCAATTGCACAGGCAGGAGTTGAAGAAACAGAGAACGGTATTGCGGAAAATGCCATATCAG
The DNA here is from genome assembly GCA_017436305.1 of Lachnospiraceae bacterium. Lineage (GTDB taxonomy): Bacteria > Bacillota > Clostridia > Lachnospirales > Lachnospiraceae > RGIG3040. The sequence goes on along the minus strand of JAFSDJ010000052.1, from coordinate 15,217 downwards.
AACCTGTTATTGCGGAAGAAAGTATTGGAGAGAATGCAGTTTCTTATACTGGTACATTGGAAAATGGACCGGAAACGGAAGATGCTTTGGAAAACCGGATAGCGGAACAGGAAATGAATTCTTCCATGGAAAATATACCGGAAGATATGCCGGGGAATGGAGAGTCTTTGGAAGCTGGTGAAACTGTATTACCGGGTGGCATGGAAGGAAATCAGTTATATGGCGGACCGGAAACAGAAAGGTATGGCAATGCAGCCTACGCCGATACGGTTCAAGATACTATGGGTGAAATGAGTTCTTCCTTTGATACTTCTACCAGAGAAGGCAATTTGAGAATGATGGATGCTACAAGAGGACGGATGCAGGAAATTCAGGCAAAAATGCAAAATAACAGTCTGATGGATGATAACGCTAAATATAGCAAACAGTTAAACGACCTTGGTCGTGAGCATCTGACGGGAGCAATAAGCGATAAGGAATTTGAAGATAGTACAAACCGGATAAATGCACAGATGGATAAAAATAATGCCATTATCCGGGCTAATAATGAAAAATATCCGACAGCACGTATGGATCAGCGGGATAATGGGGAACTGGAAAAACAGTACAGGCAGGCACAAAGAGATATGGATACCTATACCCAGAATGAAAAAGAATTTGCTTCACAGGCAGAAGCGATGGGATATGGTAATAAAACATATTCATCCGAAGCTTCATACAGACGTGCTCAGGAACTGGCAGAAAGAAAGCGTGCCTTTGTTACAACCAATAATTTTGAAGATCCAGCCTTTAGAGATGTCCTTTCTTACAGAGAGCAGGCTGATTTAACAAGAGAAAGGGAACGGCTTGCACAGAAACGTGAAGTGGAAAGAAAAGTGTTTAAAACAGCAGGAGCATTGGCAATGGCACCGGTTGGACTGGCATATATGGGTATCGGTGGTCCTGAATCAGCCCTGATGGGAGTGGCAGTAGGTGCATCTGCCGGGGCAAATATTGGTACCAAATTTGTAACGGAAAAAAGTACAGGACTTAAAGATGTATTAAACAGCCAGCAGCAAAGCAGAGACAGAGCAATAAAAAGTGAAGAGCATATAAGAGAAAAAGCAAGGGAAAAGGCGGAAAGAGTCCGGATAGAGAATGAAAATAGCCTGAAAAAAGAAACGGTAACAGAGAATAAGGAAAGAAAAGATTCGTTACAAAGCCTGTATGATGACCAGGATAAACTGGCGAAAGAAGGAATAAGTAGGCTGGATGAATTAGATAAATAGGAAAGGAGGGGCGGAGTACCGCCAGATAAAAATGAAAACAATAGTATTTGGTTTTAAATCCGAAAAAATTCAAAATGCTATCGAAAGAGAGCTGGCAAAAGCCAATGAAAAAATACATAAAGTTACCAAGCTTACTCCGAGGGCAGTCAAAGAATATCTGGATAAAAATCCGTTAACAAATGCAGTGGTTTTACTGGAAAACGGAGAGGAATACCAGTGGAATATTGATGAAATCTGTGCCCTGACGGATGCAGCAGAAGTAAATGTCATTATTGTGATTGATGAGTCACACAGAAATACGGATTATATGCAACAGCTTTACCGCGCAGGCATAACAAGTGCCATTTTCTTTCAGGAGAAAAAAGGGGGAATATCCCCTGCGACGGTTGCGAGGCTTGTTCTTAGAAAACGAAGCCGTAAAGAAGCAAGGGAATATTACGGCATTGAGGTATTAAAAAATACAGTATCGCTGGATGAAACAGTGTTATCAGCAGGTTATAAGAGTCTGGCAGATAATACGTTTGGAAGAAATATCATGGAGCGGTATTTAAAAATTGCGGAAACCATGACGGCAAAGCAGAACCTGCAGTTTTTTAAAAAAATGCCAAGAAAGCTAAAATCCCAGATTGTCAAGTATGAAGAGTTTTATGATTTCCAAAATTATCTGAAAGATAAAGGAGTAAATCTTGGGGTCAGAAAGCCAAGAAAAGGACTTTTAAGCATGGAAGCACAGGAGGAAGAATCGGAAGAATTCTATATAGAAGAACCTGTGCGCGTGACAGACCATCCGGAGACACCGGATAGTAGAGACGAACCGGATATTTCGGAAAAGACAGCAACTAATCAGAACCAGAAAGTAGTGGTGTTTGCAGAGATTGTAGACACCATTCCGGAGGAGGGTGCGGGAACAGAAGAAAACTTTTATCAGGATGAAATGGATTTTTCGGAATTTGAGGAGGAGATGAAAAAAGAGGCAGAAGATGCTAGAAAGGAACTTTTTGAAAATCTGGAAACTAAAATCCATGAAGAATATAAACAGGAAGATATTTCTTATCAGAATGAGGAAAAAGAAACGGTAAATGAAGTATTACAAAGTGAGTTGTATGAAACGGAAAAATTAGATGATACAACAGATTTCGCCACTCTTTTTAGTGATTTTTCAGAAGAAAGTAGTGTAGAGGAAGAAAAGCCGGAAGCTTATGAAGAGTTAGAGGAAGATTTTGCAGAGGAACCGGAGGAAGAGGAGAACGGTCTTTCGACCACAGCAATGATTGGAATAGGAATTTGTGCAGTAGCAGTAATCATTGTCATTATAGTGATTGTTTTTGTTGTGTCATCAGCCAACCGTTCTAATGCAGCCATGAGCAGATATATCGCAAATGAAAAGACAGCAGAAATTGTAAATGATGTGGAAAATGAAGAATTGCAGACTGCGGAAGAAGATGCTTACGAGGAAACGGAAGTGGAAACCAGTACGGAAAATGATACATCCTCCGAGGATCTTGTCATTGTTGGTGGCGATACTGATGAGGAAAGCACAACCGTTACGATTGAGACGACCTCTTCGGATAACCAGAATGAAGAAAGCACAGAAAATTCTTCTCAAAATCAGACGGTAGTGGTGCAGCAGACAGCCACACAGGACAGTGTACCACAAGACCAAAACAGTCAGACAACCACAGGCAGCAGTACTGAAAATACCCAGACACAGACAGCGAATCAGACCAGCCAGGCAGAAAACGATACAGAGGAAGAAACGGCGGACAATGTAAGTAATGAATCAGCTCAGGAAAGTGCTTACAAGAATAAAGTTTTAAATACAGGTGATGTATATAGTGGCCTGGAAGTTCTTAACTATATTAATGCAAATGTCGGTTCCTATAAGATTATTGGAAATGATTTGGAAAAGACATGTTCCGGTGGAGATGTATCGCCGGGGGATGTAGTGTTAAGTGGCAGTTATCAGGTAACGGTAAAAGATACGGGAATGATAATATTTCTCCTTCAATAGGAGGTGGAAGAAATGCTTAAAAAAGTAATTTTGGGAATGAAATGCTTAGCTGTGATAGCCGCAGTTGCGGTTATATCTTATGGAGTATGGCAGCTGGGACAAATTAACGGAGAGTATGAGGAAGCAGATTTGGAATATGAGATATTGGCTGAACAATATACGCAGGATGTTTTGATAGAACATCCATCTGTTTCCCCAAATGATACAGGTGAAGCAAAGTATTGCCTGAGTGTGAATTTTGATGAACTGCAGAAAATAAATCCGGATGTCGTGGGATGGATTTATATAAGCGATTCCAAAGTCAATTATCCGATTTTGAAAAGCAGTGATAACAGTGATTATTTAACAAAAACATTTGAAGGAAAGGAAAATAGCAGTGGCTCTATATTCATGGATTGCCGGAACATGAGTGATTTTTCAAATGACAACACGATTATTTATGGGCACAACATGAAAAACGGAAGTATGTTTCATATTTTAAACAGCTATGCGGAGGAAGCATTTTATAAGGAAGGACGTCAGATTATTATAACAACAAAAAACTGGCAGAAATCTTTTCACATTATTTCCGCCCATACAGCAAGTACAAGCAGTCAGTGTTATACACTCAGTTTTGAGAATCTGATTGACTATGAAGCATATCTAAAGGCAGAAGCTGCATATTCGCAGTATGAAACGGAGTCATATGAAGTAACAAAAAAAACCATAACCTTATCAACCTGCAGGGGTAGCAGTGGAAAAAGGTTTGTACTTTTATTACAGGAGGACTGAAAATCATGGGGAAATTAAAAATTGATTATGGACTGGAAGTAGAAGCGCCATCTACTTATGGTACAAGGGTAATGCCGTATACCATTATTAATACGCTTCCGGAAGTGGGAAGTGTAGGTTATATCAGAGAGAAGCGGTGTTACAGTGGAAGAAGCAGAAAAGATAAGTATATGCCAGCGGTAAAATATGAAAGTGGAAAGGAAGCACTTGTTAAGATTGAAGGATATACGGTATCGGATAAAGAACCATTTGCCAAGGGAAACCGTCTGATAGTTACTTATGGTAATAAAAACGGATATGTAGGACAAAGGACTTTTGATACTGCACAGATAGGCTGTGGAAAACTAAAGTTTTTTAAAGAAGATGAGGAAACAGACAGTGATAGCTAAGGCAGTACATAGTTTTTTTAAAGAGGATAAGAAGGAAGTTATAAAAGAATTGTTTCAGTTGTACGAAACAATACAACTGGATTTAACACTATTTACAGTCCGTGAAGATGCAAAAGGACTGGAAAGGCTGTATTCCACAGTATGGAGTGAAGAAGAAATAGAAGTGATTCAAAAAGGAGCAGAGTCTGTTATCCGTTATTATGGAAGTAAAGAAAAAGATGTTAGGAAAGGAAGAAAAGGGGTTATCCATACCCTGTATCATCCATTAAAGCAGGATGGAAAGACAAAAGGACTGTTAGTGGAAGAATGTTTTTCAAAAAGTGGCAGATTGCAGACGGAGGATATACTGCTGATACAGACAGCTTTTGAATTATATCTGTCCTATAAGGAAAAAAAGGAAAGACTTTCAAAAGATATGCTTACCGGAATGGGTACACAGAAAAAATTACTGGAAGATAAGACAGAAAATACTGTACTGGCCATGTTAAAAGCAGATTCCCTGTATCAACTGGCCGGAGAGTATGGGATGGAAAAAGTTGATGTATTCCTTTTACATCTGTCAAAAGTCATGAAGAAGTATATTCCGCGGTACTGGTACCATCTGGATAAAGGGACTTTTTTACTTTCAACAGATATGGAATTAATTGATGTTATGGAAAAATCAAAAGAAATGTTAAGGGCTGTTGAAAATCTGGAATACAGACAACGGGTACGGATATCCATACTTGCGGGCAGACAGGAACTGAATAAGGATATTTATACACTGGAAGAAAGTTTCAGACAGGAATTTGAAGGATGTATTGTAATACTTCCTAATGGAGAGCTGACAGATTATATGGAAAAATTAGAAGAAAAACAGAGACAGGAGCTGGAAGAAAAGCGGTATGAAAAAGAAAAAGACAGGTTATTAAAAGGAGGTGCCTTTGCGGCATGGGAAGGTTATACAAGCGAATAAAGAAATTTCTTATAGCAGGATGTATCTCAGTGTGCTGTTTTCTGTTAGGTGGGTGCAGCGAAAGTCCGTATCAGAATGCAAGCAGTCAGTTTTACCGTATCCAGAATCAGAGCTATAGCTGGGATGGAATGGGAGAATTTATTAAAAATCTGCCTGTCATAATCAGTGGTGCGTTAAAGGATTATGTTGTATCAATTCCAATGCTCTCTTTTATCATTGGATTTCTGATTTTAAAACTGATTCCACATGAGCCCAAAATCAGAAAAAAAGTAATTATTACCTTTTTTCTGGTAATACCGGGAATTATGTTGTTTCTGACATATGGAACAGCCTTACTAGCAAGTATTTTTAAATGAAAAGGAGGAAAATGCAATGGCAAATATTGTAGACAGCTTAAACAGACGTATTGAAAAACAGTTAAAGAAAAATATTGATAAACAGGGTGCAGAGAAGGAAGATACTCTGCAAAAATACAAAGAATATCAGAGTAACCGGTTAAAGCTTCAGGGAAGTTTTGACATCTCTTCCGTAGAAGGAGATTTATATTATATTGACAATGATGTAACCGTTGTTTTGGAGAATGAAGAAATAAGTTATGAGAGGTCATATTTTGGACGGGGAGCAAGCAATGGGTATAACCTGAACATCCCATTAGACATTGAGGTAAAACATATTGATGAAGAAAAACGCATGGTATATGTGCGTTGTACGGAACAGATTGATACGATCAGAGAAAGATGTATTAAGATTTTAAATAAAGAAGTATGGCAATTCAGGGAAGCAAGCAAAAAATATTATGAAGCGAAAAAAGAAGGAAAAGAACTGCCGGAGTATAAAGTGGGACGCAAGATAAGGGGAACGATTGTGTCTGTTGATAATTTTAGGGCAGTTGTTGACATATTAGGTCTTGGAATCAGAGGGGAGATAGTAGCACCCAACTGGTCTCCGGGATACATAGATAAGCTGGATGCGGTATGTAAAGTTGGAGAGAGCCATATATTTGAGGTAACAGGATACCTGCCAAAGAAAAGGAGCGAACCGGATGCGCAACAGGGGTACAGGCTTTCGAGAAAGCACCTTGTACCGGACCCATGGAAAACGATTCCAAAAGCTTATGCTGATGTAATAAAAGCCGAAGAAACACTGTTGCTTGTAAAATGCAGGAAGATTATAGAAGGACAGAACTGGTTTTGGGGAGAAATTGAAAAACTGGAGGGAATTTCCATATTTTGTGATTATCCTAATAAATTTATAGTGGAAGAAGGAAAAACTTATCGCTGTGCGGTAAAAGAGTTTGAGCCGGAGAATCATAAATTTAAGGTTATTCCGGTGGCTCGGGCACAGTCATGTGATATCGGTATTGATGTAATCAGACAGACGACAAAGGGGTAATGGGTTATGTTAGAAAATGCAATCAGGGAAGGGTACAATCTGAGAGAAGGTTTAAAAAATATATCGCGGTTTGATTACGAAGATACTTGTAAGCTGGGTGTGGATGTTTTTTTTAAAGACGTAAAAGAAGGAGCCATGATTCAGAGTGCCCTGCATAATGGCATTGGAAATCAGGCAGACTGTAATCTGCTGTATCTTATGTCTAAATTACAATTTGCAGATTTACTAACATTAAAACAGGTTTTGGAAGTATATAAAAATCAAAATAAGGCTCTGGATATGATAGAGGAAAAGGATTTACAGATTCATTTAAAGAAGCTTCGTATGGGAGGATTTGTCGGACATACGGATTACAAAACTTCCTATGGCGGACAAGGAGAAGAGGTATTTAAAAGTGTTAAACGACTATATAGTGTGACGGATTTTGGTATGCGTATCATGAACCAGACATTGAAAAAACGAATAACCTTTGAACACGCAAATATTTTAAAGCCGTTACATGAAAAAATAGGTCTGGCAAGCAATGCAAACACGATTTCATGCTGTATGAGACAGGGAAAGTTTGAAATGTTTGTGGAAAATTATTTTGTGTCAAAAGAGATGAATGGCCGTCAGGCTGTACCTTGTGTGGCACGTTTTGGCTCACAGTGTCCGGAGGAAGAAAAATACCGTGTATGCTTTATACCGGCATATCTGCTTTGGGATAAGTCTGTCCAGACAGAAGAGGATTACAAAGAAAGCTGCAGGTTTCTGTCAAGACTGATAAAAAACTGGCTTGGAGTTATGGCAAGAGCCAGCGGAACTCCGGTTTGCATTATTACAGTAAAAGATAATGCGGACCTGAATAAAGTAGCAAAACTCTTTTTTGATTACCGTTCCATCGCACAGTACTTAAATAATATTTATTTTACTGGAGAAGGAATATTAAAAGAAGATAGTGTGCAAAACAAAGCCCTGGATAATGAGGGAAAAGAAAAAGCATATAAGTCCGGGGTAAAGATAAATTGTAATTTTTTAAAGATGCGGATAAGTGCAGACGGGGAATCCTTTGATTTATATAAGGATACCCCACCATTTTTAGAAACTAATTTATAAAAGTTTCATATTCATCCAGTTTTTGGAGAACTGTTTCCAAAAGTTCATATAAGGCACCGGCCTGTTTGTTATCCATGGTACCACCTTTTTGCAAAGAAGAAATCAGTTTTTTCTGCTTCTGGGTAAATTTATCAATCTGTTCAAGTGCATCAGGGGCAAAATGGGAAGCTAACAGGCAGTCCTGTGAGTTGGGCGAAGGAATAAAATCGTAATATGGAACATCAATGTATTCATATGTTTCACGAACCGTTCTTCTTCCGGCTTCCCGGCGCACAAGTTCAATGTCATGTGTTTTTAGCCATAAGTTGTAAAAATATGTCTGACGCAAAGACGTAACCGTTAAAGACATTCCGTTTGGCAGTTTGGATTCGATAACATCAAAAACATTGCGCAGTTTGATATTAGTAATGGGAATTCCGCCTGTGGTAAACATCAGGTCTGAGTTTTTCTTATCTCTTGTCATAACGGAAATACATTCTCCTAAATCACGAAATCTATTGAAGGAATATCCATTATAAATTTTTTCGATATATTCTTCTATGGTAAGAGCAAGAAGATGCTTGGAAATCCATCCGGTGTTTAGAATACTGTGATATAGTACATAAAATTCGATGCCTTCCTGCGATAACTGGGTGCCGATGGCAGTAAGAAGTTGTTTGCTTTTTATTGGTTTTGATTGGAGTTTCATATAACGTACCTCGGTTGTTTTTTTTAATCATAACATTAAAGAGGAAAATTTGACAATGCTTTTTGATAAGAAGAGTACTTTGGTTTCTAAAAGGCTTACAAAAATAAAGGAGATTTGGTATGAAAAAATCAAAAAAAATACTTATAAGTATGCTTGCAGTTTTAGGTGTCATGCTCTGGATTTTGGTATATGTGTTAAATATAGCCAATAAGGGAAGACCGGAAAATGTGCAGTATCCGGCTTCGGGATTAACAAAATCCATCTTTGATTCACAAAATACAACTTATACGAAACAAAGTTACTTAGGAGAGACTTACAGCCTTACAAATCTGCCCTACACTCTGGATATGCCGACTGCAGAGCGGGCAGATGTAGGGGAAGGTGCTGTTTATTATGTGCCGGGCAAAGTGTATATTTACCTGCTTGAAATTTTAAAAACTGAAAGTGAAACATCTTATCTTAAGGAAGAATTCGGCAAGGCTGTCATGATTGACAGTATCAGGGAAAAAAGTATTCTTCAAAATTCATATACGGATAAAGGCTATTTAAACGGGTTTTCAGTGAAATATCTGGTGGATACCCTGTCTGTAACCAATGGAATGGAAACGGCACATGCGTATATGACCGTTTACCGCCTGATAACGGATAATACCTATGATCATGATTTTTTAATTGCAGTTGCAACACTAGAAGAAAGCAGCGGTAATTATGCAGCATGCAAGGAATGGATGGATGGGATTATTGGCTCTTTCCAGTATTCTACTGAATTAGCAGAAAGCATTGCAAGTAAAAAGCAGAAGCAGAGCGAATCACAACAGGAAATGATAGACATGGTTTCAGAAACCATGCCGGAAGAAGAAAAGGCAGAAACGGATATACCTGTAAAAAAAGTGCATTTTACGCTGGATAAAGATTATGAAAGCGCACTGGTTACATTTGAATGGACAAACGAAGACAGTACCGTTACGATTCTGCTAAAAGATGCAAACGGCAGCCGTTACACTCCTTCTACTACAGCGGGAAATAAAGCAGTATTTAACCTGATACGATTAAAAAAAGGTGACTGGTCCTTTGAAGTTTATGGAGAGTATGGTGATTGCAGTGTACATCTGTATGAGCGGGATGGTTATGGGAATGTTACAGCAGTAGGACAAGGTTCCTCTGTGGTTACAGAAGAAAACAATGCAAACAGTAATACAGAAAATAATAATACGGAAAACACGAATACAGATATATCGTCTGGTGAAGGTAGTGCAGGAAGCAGTCAGACAGAAGATGCAACCATTCATGCAGACACAAGTGGCAATCTTGTTACGGTTACCAAAGAACCGGAAGAAAATGAAGGTTCAGCTGCAAGCAGTGTTGTAACAGAAGCCGAGCAGAATGAAAGTGAGGAGTAAGAATGAAAGGAAAGCAGGGAAATACGAAAGAAGAAGTGTTAAGAAAGCACATAGGACTATTGTTTACGGCTATGATTGTGTTAATCATGCTTTGTATATCTGGTATGGGACTTCTTAATTATCTTGCAGAGGAAAATATGACAATGCCTTCCGCTTCATTAAAAGAAGAAACAACCTATGTGGAAATGGCGGAAGGAGAGTCTTTACCTTCCATGAAAGATGTATTAAAGCAGATTGACAAATACCAGATTGGAACCGCTACTACACAGGTTGAGTTAAACACAAATCAGAAAATATGGGGAATCTATACGGTTTCGGACCTGGAGTTGGAAATTGCCGTCGCAGGCATAGCGGAAGAGGAAAACGTCAGTGATGCGGTATTGTCCACATTTGCCAGTGCGGGTATTTATCAGTTTGAGGAAATGCAGACCATTTATCAGGAGAAATCTTCTTCAACTGGTTCTTTAAATGGTTTTTTTACTTCCTATACAGCCGGAAAGATAAACATGGATCATGATTATGGAAATAAAGAACGTTACATCATGCTTTATAAGATTAAGCTTGATGAGGATAAAAATATAGGGGTAGCTGCTTTATTGGAAAGTGCGGATAAGCTGGAAGAAGCGAAAGAATGTCTGGATATGTTTTCTTACTATCTGACTTGTGAACTGGAACTTGATAAATCTGGAACAGGCACAGAGCAGACCGGTAATGAGGAGGAAACTGTTACATCAACCATTAGTGAAAATAGTACTGATGAAAATGGGGGTACGAAAAACAGTACCGGAAATGCCATGGCAATGGGAACAGATACGCAGAAAGCTTATGAAGCAGGACAGGCAATTGAAAAGGAAAATGGAATGTATGCAGCACTGACTCCAAATGACTATACGGACGTGGAAGAAGGGGGCACCCAGCAGGTAAAGGTTGTAGGGGATGCTACCATCATAAAAGACGTAAATTATGATTATACAATAAGTCTTGTATCACCTTATGAGTGCTTGAGAGCGGTATACAATTATATTGATGTAAATAAATCCCCGGATTCCGTTGTTTTAATTTCGCCTTCCGGAGACTGTTATTACCCGGATGAAGAAGAAAGCGGATTCGGTGAAGTGGTTATTTATATAGAAAATGCAAAGGCAGGTAATTATACATTATCAGTCAGGAGCAGTGAGTCGTTAGGTGGTTCTTTTGTTACTTACAGTGAGAAAAGTGAATACGAGGCAGGATTAAGTGATAATAAATATCAGTAGAAAAGAGGGCATTCTATGGAAGAAGAAAATAAAAAAGCTTCTCTTTTCGGAAAGATGGTATTTGCAATCATTCTTTTACTTATGAGTGTGATTATTCTTGGCCTGCAGTCCGTAAATTTTCTTGCAGAGAGTATTGAAGAATGGCTTCTTGGTCCTGAAATACAAACGGAGGAAGAGTTAAGCGTTTATGCGAATGATGCATCTGTTATTTTACAGGCACTTGATTTGGGGAGACTTGACCCGGCAAACCTTGGATATACATATCTGACAGAGGAAAATTTAAGAACGGTGTTAAATGCCTGCGTGGAATATCAGGAACAGCAGCTTAGGACATGCAATGCCAAATATACCTATTATCACCATAAAAAAACTTATGCGGAGATTGTGGACGAAAAAGGGCAGACAAAAAAGGTGGGAACAGATACAGAGTCAACAGATGAACAGGAAGCGGTCTCGTATACGTCCATAGAGGCAGACCCTGAGTTTTCCGTCTGCTGGCAGGAAGTTTATGCTATGTGCGTTATTGCAAGTCTGTCCAATAATCCGGAGTGGGAAACAGAGGTTTTAGAATCAACAGAAAGTTATACCGGAAAACAACTTGTGCCGACTTTCCGTATCAGTGAAGAAATGGTAGACAGTATCATTTATAATTCCCTGTATTCCTTTGAATACTATTTTGACCCTTCCGCTTATGGGGATGGGTATGTATTTCACTATGAGGACATGGAAAATTATGCATATGTGTTGCAAACGGAGGGAAGCAACATTCCGCATGGAACGGAAGCTGAAAGTGATGTAGTGGATTATAAGGAAAAGAAAATACCTGCCATAGCACCTATGGCGGCAACCAATTGCTATAAAACGGTTGTCTGGTATTATGATGAGAACGGGTATCTGGAGAAAGTACGTGTGGTTTGTGACCCACAGAGATTTATTGCTTTTGCCAATGACGTAACGGATGGAAATTTTGATTTTGACTGGTTTATCCAGCTGATTTCTGCCCTTCCCGGAACTGATACCAGTGTAAATGGAGCGGAAATTGCACAGGAAAGATTTGGTGCGCTGTATGAAGCATATTTAAATGGAAGCACCATTGATTATGAGAGAACAGACATAAGCGGGATTGGCTCTGTTAAACTAGGAGCAAACGTGGCAAAGGTTTCGCCGGAAGAGTATATAAACAATTTCGTTATTACACTGCCGGATGATTATAACTATGCAGATGAAGAAGGTAGACTCCTTAGTATCTCGGACAACCTGACGCTGGAAGAGATACAGAAGATTCTTGACAGTTTCACAGACAGTTCGGACGTGTTAAATGGTACTGCCAGTGGATTTTTTAAGTTCCAGCAGGATTATCCGGATATATCCATTATTGGTATGATTGCAATTATTAAAACGGAGAATGGCGGTCATTCCAATCTGACGGAAAATTACTGGAATTTCTTTTCCATTACCTGCAGTTCTTCCCAGGCGGCAGAAGGAGTACCTTATTATCAGACATCTTCCGGGCATAAATTTATTGATTATAAGTCCTGGTCGGCTACTCCTAGTGCATCGGATGCGGTATATGCCGGGTGTGAATTTATTTATAAACATTATGTACATAGAAGCAGATACCACAGCGGAAGTGCAGACAGGGACACCTATTATAAATTTCAGTATAATCCGGAAGGAACAGTATATTGTGGAAATGCAGTCGGGGATGCAGAAGGAAACCGGTGGCTGCAAAATGTAACGGCCAACAGAAGCAGGTTAGAAAGTGTGGTAGGACGCGGGACTGCTGCCAGTGGAGGTAGTGCTTCTGTGTCCGGTAGTGGCACCGGGGCAGAAATTGCCGCATATGCTTTACAGTTTGTTGGAAATCCGTATGTCTGGGGTGGTGAAAGCCTTACAAACGGGGCAGACTGTTCCGGATTTATAAAAGCGGTATATGCCCACTTTGGTTATGCTCTACCCCACTCATCGGTAGGACTACGTTCCTGCGGTACGGCTGTTTCCTATGCGGAAGCAAAGGCCGGGGATATTATCTGCTATGACAGAAGAAATACTTCCGGTGGAGGAAATTATTCAAATGATCACTGTGGTATTTACATAGGAAACGGACAGATTGTACATGCCGCATCCACAAAAAGCGGTATTAAGGTTTCCAGTGCTACTTATCGTAATATTGTAGCTGTAAGAAGAATTGTGTATTAATCATTATGGAAAGAAGGAGAAAAGGATAAATGAAGGTAAGAGCATTGTATACAGGTTTGGATTTAACAAAGGATAAAATATATGAAGTTATCCATGAATATGATACAGTATATGAGCTGCGGTGTGATACGGGAAGATATTGCAGAGATAAGAATTTCTTTGAAGTTGTGGAAGAACAGGAGACGAAATTGTTATTAGAACGCGGCCATTCTATTGAGGAACTGATAGAATTATTTGATGATCCGCAGGAGCAACATGATATATATGTTAATAGTGGATTGGTGTATGCGGATTTTGAAATAATTAAAAATGCACTGCAAAAGCAGTTGTCAACATAATTTAACAAAGTGGAGTAGCATCGTAGAAATTACGATGCTATTTTTGTTCGATTTCATTTGTAATTTATTAATCTTTGAAAAAACTTAAAAACAGAAAAATATTTTGTTAATAGGTACTTGTCAACATTGACAATACGCATTGATGTGTATATAATATAAGTATAGAAATGAGTATTAATACACATAATGAAAGGAGAGAACAATGGTTGAAGGTATCGGAATTGGTTAAACTGCTAAAGAAGAATGGGTGTTACTTGAAAAGGCATGGAAAGAGTCATGACATATGGTACAGCGAGAAAACAGGAAAACAATTTTCAGTACCTAGGCACCCATCACAAGATGTACCAAAAGGAACGTTTGCTAATATTAAGGAAGATGCAGGTTTTTAGAAATTCTGTACCCATCCTTTTATAATAGGAGGTAGTTATGATGACAAAATATGTATATCCAGCGGTATTTAAAAAGGAAGACGATGGCAAGTATTCAGTTGTATTTAGGGATTTAGAAGGATGTTATACATGTGGTGATAATCTTGAACACTCAATTGAAATGGCGGAGGATGTTCTTGCACTGGTATTGTATGGATATGAAGTGGAGGGAAAGGAGATTCCGGTTCCGTCAAATATTCAGGAAATTAAGGTTGGAGATAATGAATTTATCAATTATATCAAGTGTGATACATTAGAATATCGTAAAATGTACAATAATAAATCTGTACGGAAAAATGTTACATTACCAGAGTGGTTAAATGAGGAGGCAGAAAAAGCACAAATCAACGTCTCAAAAGTGTTGCAAGAAGCACTTATGAAAAAGCTAGGAGTATTTAGATAGAATGTCTTACATTATTTGTAATTGAAATTTTCACTCTATTATGGCAGATTTATTAAGTCGAGATATTGTCTTTGCTTTACTTCCCTGAAATTATGAAATGAGTCGTAAAGCCCATTGCTTTAGCTGTGGGAGTGTTAACTTGATAAGGTAAGTCTGTCATGACATTTGGTAACAAGAGGGTGGGAAAATCCGCGGTTTTAACCGCGAGGAAAAAAGTCCTCTTTTTGCTTCTTTCTTTCGGATAGGTTCTTTCGCATAGGTTCAAGGAATGCTCTTGCAAAAACCTGTTAATTCCTTTATAATATGAGTATCATTTTTATTTAATTTACTATTTTTTAATATCTCTCTTTAGGGATATGTGAAAGAAAAAGCCTTGCTAGTCAAGCGTAAAAAAAAGTGGAATACTGAATATATTGATTTATTTAGCACGTATCGCGAAGATAGGTGCTTTTTTTATGTTCAGAACGGAAGTTTTATTTGAAAAGGAGGAAATCACTATGAAAAGCATAGTACCAAATGTCTGGTCTTATCTGGAGGAATATTTCGGGAGTGCGACCGGCAAGAAAGAAGACAGGAAAAAGGAAACAGTCTGTGAAGAAAAGGAAGATTATCTTCACAGAGGAG
>JAFSDJ010000051.1 GCA_017436305.1 Lachnospiraceae bacterium | reverse complement strand
TCTGCCTGCTCTTTCACATCAGGCTCTATTCTTGCGTACAAATTAGCTGTTTTTGTTGCCATAACATAACACTCCTTCCAGAATTGTAGTATTTCCTTTTATCAACCTCATTATACCAATTTGTACGCACAAAAGCAATACGATTTTATTTCTTGAGTTTCAAAGTGTAAGTATTTGATGTAAAATTAGACATAAGGAATCCCCTTTCTTTTTGTTTAGTGAGATTTTTAGTTGGTAGCTTAATTTTACATCAAAAAGGAATGAGATTCCTTATATTTTGGTTATTTTTTGAATGTTGTTTATGAAAAGAACCGCAAAAATGAGGAGGTGTGGATAAAACTGCGGAAACTCAAGTATTTTAAATCGTTTATTTTATTTATAGCTCATAGTATAATATTATTATATATTAACTATACTATGGTCTACATAAAGGAGATACCCATGCCAAACATTATTGAAATAACTGATTTTAATGCCCCTGAATTAGATATCTATGCCCGCCTAAGCGAAGTACAGTTACTTCATATCTACGAACCAAAAGAAGGACTTTTTATTGCAGAAAGCCCTAAGGTGGTGGAACGTGCTCTTAACAGTGGATATGTGCCTGTTTCCATTTTGGTAGAACGTAAGCATATTGAGGGGGAGGCAAAGAATATTATTGCCCGTTGTGAAGATGTTCCCGTCTATACTGCAGACTTTAATGTTCTGACACAACTAACAGGATTTCAACTAACTCGCGGCATGTTGTGCGCCATGGTCCGTAAGGCTTTACCAACCGTAGAATCCGTATGCGAAAATGCCCGTCGGATTGCTGTTCTTGAAAACGTGGTAAATCCTACTAATATCGGTGCCATTTTCCGTTCTGCGGCAGCCTTAAACATGGATGCCGTTTTACTTACCCCTGCCTGCAGCAATCCCTTGTACCGTCGTGCAATACGGGTCAGCATGGGAACTGTATTTCAAATTCCATGGACTTATCTGGAAAGTAATCCAAAGGAAAATACCAATTTAGGAATTTCTAAATTAAAGGAGTTAGGATTTAAGACTGCTGCTATGGCTCTTGATGATAATTCTATTACCATAGACAATAAGAAACTTATGAACGAAGAGAAATTAGCTATTGTACTTGGCACAGAAGGCGATGGTCTGGCTGCCTCTACTGTTGCTGACTGCGATTACACTGTAAAAATCCCTATGGCTCACGGTGTGGATTCATTAAATGTGGCAGCAGCCAGTGCGGTGGCTTTCTGGCAGCTTTGCAGACATTAACCGTTTCACCCACAAAATCCAAATGAAAATTTTTATATAACTATTTCATTTCGTATTAAAAAACGCAATCCCCGATTTCTCAAGGATTGCGTAACAAATCACTCTTCTCTTTTTAATAATTCACCCATCTCATCCACCATATCATTAATTGCTGTTGCCTGTGATGTCACTTCGGCAGTATCGTTGGCATTACTTTCAGCCATAGCATTGATTGTGCTAAATTGCTCCGCCGCATTTCGAATGCCTTCTGCAATATCCCGGTTAATTGTTACTGTCTTTTTAATAACTTCTGCCTGCTTGTCATGAGCCTGTCCCATTGTGTCAACCGCTTCAACAGAAACATTCAATAATTCCGTCATATCCTGCATACTTTTAAACACATTGGAAAAATAATCATTCTGGGTGCCTAGTTTGGAAGAATTCACCTCTACCTGTGCAGTAATTTCTCTTACGTTACTTTGCACACGCTCTATAACAGCTTCTACTTCCTTCAATGACTCCTGAGTACTATTTGCCAGATTACCAACCTCTGTTGCGACCACTGCAAAGCCCCTTCCTGCTTCTCCGGCTCTTGCAGCTTCAATGGATGCATTTAAAGCCAGTAAATTAGTTGAAGAAGAAATAGCACTAATCAGATTTAATGTAGCCCCAATTTCCTCTACCGCATCTGATAATTTCCGTGCAATGTCCGTTGTAGCCTGCATAGAGTCGGAAACTTCTGCATTAATTGTATGTAAATCATTTAGCAATTTTTCATTTTCCATTGATTTATCCAGTAAATCTTTTGATGTGACTTCTACCTGCTCTACATTTTGAGCTACCACACCTTCCCACTCACTTAATTCACTAAGATTTTCCATACTCTCATCGGTCTTGGAGCTAAGTATATTACTGCTCTCCACTAATTGCTCACTTGTAGCAGCAAGCTCCTCAGCTGCGGCACTTTCATTTTCAGAGATCTTGGAAAGCGAGATTCCTGCATCATGTAAACGTTTGGATAACAGTTGTACCGAATTCAAAACGCTCATAACATGCTCATTATTTTTTTCTAATTGTCCTTTTTTGGCATTTAATAAAAACTTATTAATAAATCCTACCAGAATTACTACGCCCACCATACTCAGGGATATACATATAAACCTTAAAAGACTGTCTGTAATAAACAAGGAATCTACAGGCCTTGTCAACGGTTTCCATATAAATAGAACAATTATTGTTATCCCTTCCAATATACAACTGATTACAACGTACTTAAAATCCAGAAAAATCGACATAAGCACTAAAAAATAGAACGCAAAAATCCATGATTCCTTAGATGGGAAAAACCATGTAATAATATTCAGATTAAGTACAACAAGGAATAATAAATAATTTTTCAAAGCAGTCTCATGAGAATCTGATAATATCTCCTGCTTTAAGCTTTTCTTGAGTAAGACAATACCAACTACATCCTCTAACGCAATTATCGCTACAAATATTCCTACAATAAACTGTGAAACATCAGGGTATAACCCAACTGCTTTTAATATAGGGAATACCACTGCCGCTGCAGTTGCACTGAACATGACTATAATCAATACCAATACACAGACTTTTTTTGTGTATTCCTTCATCACCTCATAATGCATAAAAAACCTCCACTTGTTACATTTCTATCATTTTATAACGATAGAATTTTGCAAACAATGGAGTATCTAATTTTTGTTGTTTTAAATCTGATTTTTGTTACTTTTCAATTGGAAGTGCCAGTATTGCAGAGAAACAATCTTCCTCAATCATACACTGTAGATAACCACCATATTTTTCAATAGTGTTCTCCACACTTTTTACTCCAATTCCATGTACCCCTTTTACTTTTTTTGTAGATACAAATCCATCTTTTTTTAGAAGCGGCTTTCTTGCAAAATAATTAATCACCTTTACAACACACATTCTTCCCTGTCTTTCCATATATATCCGAAGTACAACATTGCGCTTTTCCTCTTTGCACTGCTTGGCAGCATCAAATGCATTATCCAGTAAATTTCCAAGCATGGCAACCCAGTCGCTACCAGATACATTGCCAAATTTTGTTCCAGGCTCTACAAAAACATCAAAATCACACTGGACTTCTAAGGCTTCACGCATTTTTGCCACCAGCACAGCATTAACTACTTTATGGCTGGTATAAATAGTTCGTTCATTATGGGCCAGATTTTCATTTAATTCCTCTAAAAGATAAACAATTTGTTCACAATTCTTAGCTCTTGCCAGTTCTGCAATTGCCATAAACTGATGGCTGACATTATGGATAAACTCTCTATTCTTCTCATCCTTTTTCTCCAGTTGCTCCAGATAATTCCACTCTATCTCATATTGTTTTAACTGCTGGGACTGCAAAAGCATATTTCGCATTCTGTTTGCAATAATAGTTGCCAGAATACTTGCCAAAACATATGCGATAAAAATATAAAACCAAACAATAATATTATCCAACTTAAGCATTGCTCCCGGAAAAAAAATGATTGCGCACATAGTACTTAGTATGGTTAATGATGAGCAAAGTAACACCATCTTTTCCTCACAATATGCAACGGCTAAAAGTAGCCACATAAAATATATCTGAGATGCACCTGCAAACTTTCCATCATTGCTAATAACTATTACACATGCTCCCCAAATGGGGAATGTCATGTAGGCATACTTTGCGTATTTTCTAAACACCACTACCTTCTTTTCAAAAATATGTATTAACTGGGAAACTGCCGCCAATAATAGCACAATTAAATCTCTCCGGTTCCCGTCCAAAAAGCCTATAACAAAAAGGCATGCACTAATAGAAACTACCATTCCAAAAGCATATGCCAGAAAATTTACTCTTTCTTCTTCTATACTCAAAATTCTTAATTTAAAACTCTTTTCCATGTAGTCCTACCTCTCGTACTTCTGACTAAGAGATTTTACAAATGCCTGCTTAAATGATTTTGCTTTGGCACGTGAAACTGAAAGCTTTTCGCCATTTACAAATTCCAATTCTGTTTGTTTGACAACTGCCACATGTTGCAAATTTACAATATAACTGTTATGTGCGTATTCAAATCCAAATTGCTCTAGTTGCTCATAAAGCTCTGCCAATTTCAGAGAAGAGTTAAATTTTTCCCCTGAATCTCCACAGTAAAGCACTGTTCCCTTATTTAAAATTGCTATATAGTATATCTGATTTGGAGATATTCTTACGATATCATTTCCCCTTTTTCCTTGTACATAGGGCATGATACGACTCTTTTTTATTACCCGAAAAACTCCATCTATTTCCTCTCTCATCCGCTCTTCACTATATTTCTTTAACCAATAGCGATACGGTGTTGTCTCAAAAGACTCAACAGTTGGCATGTAAACACCTGAACAAAACACCAACAGTGTGTCAGGGAACCTCTTTCTAAATTCCTTTGCAGTCTGATTTCCGTCCATCCCAGGCAGGGCAATATCTAATATGAGCAAATCATACTTTTCCCTATTTTGCATATCCTGAAGCATTTCTTCCCCGGAAAGATATTCATAAAAAGTAATACCCTCGCCAAACAATCGTTTCATATAGTTTATAAATACAGGATCATCATCACAAATTCCTATATGATACATAACTTTTTTATCCTCCTATTTTTTGACATTTTTCTCAATTTATACTCTATCATAGCATTATACTTTTTATAAAACAATAAGTGAAAACTAACTCACGAATCATTCAGTAAGCTTTTTTACAATTTTAACTGTTACTCAATTTTTACATTTTCTTTTTTCTTACATATTAAAAGACCAATTGCTAATTTCAACATTTCTTTACCCACTTCTTTATTTATTCTTTTGCCTCTTCATCTACGCTTCTATATCTTCTTAAAAACAATACCACTAAAAATCAAATAATTTTCGTCATCTATCTTTTGTAATTTCACCATTTCTCTTCCCAGTCTACCAAAACCTTGTAGAGTCGCCAGGTTTTCACCAACTACTTTCAGACAACTGTTAAGTTTTACATTTAAAGCCGCTATCTCCAGTATTAACGCATCATTTTCCACCTTTAGCAAACATTTACACTTCAAATTCTTAAACTGTTCATTAACAATGTGATATTTACCGCAAGCCTCCTTGAAACTATCCGGAATGTCCGTCTGTTCATATCTACAGCCCACGATACCCTTTGTTTTATGATATTAATCGGTATTTTTGACACTTTGGTAACTAATTCTTTTTTACCATTCCGTTCAATGTCCATCACCCCAAACGCAGTGGCATATTTGCCTGCAAATTGCTCATCGTCACACTCCACATGCTCATATTCTGCCCTAATTTCCTCTATGGCAATTCCTTTCTCTTTAAGATATTCTACTAAAATAGTTATACCTGCCATTGCTGATAATCCCACTGCTCTCTGACTATTTGTCATCACTACGATACCAACATCCAAATCAGGGATATAGTTAAAAATTGAATGATGGCAGGTGGTATTTCCACCATGGCCCAGAACTTTCCCCACCTGCTTGCCCATATCATATTGTTTATGAATCAAACCAAAACCCACATTATATACTTCCTCATTAAGAATCTTTGCATCCACTTTTTAATTTCTCCCATTGCTCTTTTATACGCTCTATCGTTTTTGTTTCAAATACTTTACCAAAAACAAAATTTTCTACAGCCTCTACCGCTGTTTTTCCTATACCATCAAATGATACTCCTTCATTCTCCATTCCTTTCAATAACTTTATATTCTGCACGGTATAAACCGGAGACCCATCAAACTGCTTTGCCAACAGATACGCATTTGTGATATATTCTTTTGCTTCATTAGAGCGTCCAAAAGAATCTTCCCATACTGCACACTGTGCCAACAATATTGCTTTGAATTTATCCAAGAAAGTTATATCATCCGGATCCTCTTTTAAGCTGTCAAAAAAACTCATTAACCATAATGCATCCCATATACAGTTCTCATCGCCTGCTGCCCCATGTGCATATGCCATTCCTCCCTGTGTAAGAGAATGTGCTTTACGCAAATTTTTTATATTTTCTGCAATTCTTATTTTCATAATACAGCCCTTCTTTCTCTACTATTTTAACATTATTGTATTTTGATTTGAACACACTGGCAATACGAATTGTTTATTTATTTTTATACTGTTGGTATGGGTGAACAAAAATAAGGTCATTTAATTGGACTGCCGCTCACTTTCGGTTCAAGTAGAGAACGACAAATTTATTTCGTTATTATAACCTCTATCTCTCCTTTAACATTTCTACCGTCAATTTCTATTGTATAATTGCCATCCTCTTGAATCGTAATCACATGCGGCGCACCATTTCCATATACTTCATAAAAATCTCCATAGAATACCGTTTCTTTCCCTTTTTGTGAAACATTCAAATGTACATATCCTGTTTCACAATTGAAATCAAACGATATCGTATCTCCTGATTCCAAAGCATATTCTGTAACAATAGCTGAATTTAGATGTTCGGCCTCTATAACATAACCATTGTCCCTCTCTTTTTTTTCATACACAGAGCGATTTGATAACCAGAAAAATGTGCCTATTCCGATAAGTAAGACCATGATGAGAGCGAATATGCCCACATATTTTAATCGAAATCCGGTACTATCCCCTTTCACTAATTTTTCATACTGATAGAACTGGCCTGCTAATACACTAAAAATAACAAGGTACAATATTGCCAATACCAGAAATAATAATGATAATACATCTTGTATATTACCGCCTCCCCAAGATCCTGTAGTATTCATATGGAATTGCGGAAGAATAACCATAGTAAACAATATAATAAGAGGAATTATTCTACCTTTAAAAACACGCTTC
>JAFSDJ010000005.1 GCA_017436305.1 Lachnospiraceae bacterium | reverse complement strand
ATTATTTCAAAGACAAAAAAGATAACTAGCACAAAAGCAAAAATATAGCACATATCGATGCAAACGAACAAACAGCCACATAGCCCATAAATACAGGCTTTGTGGCTGTTTTGTCTTTTATTAACTGTCAAAGATGGGATTTTAACATGCAATTTATTGTAAAAGGATTATAAATAGATTGCAAGAATTTTTTTGTTTTGTTTAGTAATAAAAAACAACTGAAAAACAATTAAAAAATATTGACAATATGATTATATGGAAATATAATTGTACATAGTTCCTAGTTGAATGGTAGGAAAAAGAGGAGGAATAAGTAATGAGAAAATTTATAAACAAAGCAGTCAGTCTTGTGCTTGCATCTGTTATGGTGTTTTCTTTAGCCGGATGTGGTTCTTCTAACGGACAGGAAAATGGACAGTCGGAAGATAGCAGTACACAGACAGAAGAAAGCAGCCCACAGGCAGCTTCCAATGAGAGTATTGTAAATGTTGGTGTTACGGATTCTTTAGGTGGTGTAAATCCACTTATGATGGATCAGACAAATATTAATAAATATGCAGCAGAGCTTCAGTTTTTACCACTTATGGAGTTGGACAAAGATCTGAACTTTGAGCCAATGTTAGCAGATTCCATTACAACAGAAGATAATATGAATTTTATTGTTCACATTGATGAAAATGCAACATGGTCAGATGGTACTCCGGTTACAGCCCAGGATGTGGAATTTACATTTCTTCGTCTGGCAAGCCCAACCATTGCCAATTCTACTATGATGTTATACCGTTTTAAAGGTGTTGGCGATGCAGATTTTCCATTCGTAGAAGAAGGGGCAACAAGTGTAGAAGGTGTTACAGTAATTGATGATAAAACCGTACAGTTCACAACAAAAGATCCAATCGCGTTAACAACTTTCCAGAGTACTTACGCATGCTATATTCTTACATTACCAAAACATATTTTAGAGCAGTATAGCGATGAAGAACTTATGACTTTGGATTGGTTCAATCATCCGGATGTTGTTAGCGGACCGTATATGTTAACAGATTATGATGTAAATCATTATATTTCTTATACAGCCAATACAAACTACTGGAAGGGCACACCAAATATCGAAAAGCTCAATATTAAAATTGTAGATTCCAGTCAAGTATATGCAGGATTACAGTCAGGGGAAATTGATGTGGCACTTCCTTCCATGACTGCTATCCCACAAAAAGACTATGAAAATATTGAAGCATTAGAAAATATAGAAGTTGTATATGGTGCTCCTGTTACCAACCAGTCTGTGTTTATCCAGACAGCCAATATTACAGACCCAAGAGTACGTCAGGCACTTGTATATGCCATTGACAGAAATCAGATTTTAGAGCAGTTAATGAATGGTCACGGAGAAGTAGTAGATGGATTCTTATCTTCAGCAGGTCCATTCTATGATGAAAGCATTACACCAATTTCATATGATCCGGAAAAAGCAAAAGAACTGTTAGCAGAAGCAGGCTGGGACGGATCCCAGACACTTCGTTTCTATGTAAATTCCGGTGATGGAACTTTCGTAGATGCTGCCCAGGTAATGGTAGCACAATGGGCTCAGGTAGGAATTAAAGTAGAAGTACAGACGGTTGATCTTGCTACACTCATGAGTACAGCAGGAACAACTGATTATGACATGTTTGCAGTACAGTATACTTATGTGCCACTTGATCCTTATCCGGACGTAGCATGGTTACTTGGTGGAGAAGGTAGCTGGACAAGTTATAGCAATGAAGAAATTAACACTGCATTAGAGAAAACCCAGACAGCAGGAAGTACAGAGGAAATTAAAGGATATTATTCTATTGTAGATAAAAAAGTACAGGAAGATGTTCCGATGTTTTCTGCATATATCATCAGCGCTCAGGGTGCTGTCAATAAACGTCTTACTAATGTGAATGTAGATGTATACGGATTTTTCAATAATATCCATGAATGGGATATTGCGAAATAGAAGTATCTTGTGATAATATATGTACTAAGTGAAATACCACAGATGATATTAAACATCTGTGGTATTTGCGTTACCGTAGCATCCGGGGAGATTTGTAAGATTGCTGTAGGTGTATCAAATATCTAAAGGATGTTGCAGACAAGTTACAGTTCATACAGTAACCGGACACTTGCGGTCAAAAAGCAGTTATTCAGGGAAGGATAAGAAAAGCGGGGATAAGTTATGTCGCATTTATTGGAAGTAAAAGGACTGACAACAGCATTCCGGGGAGATTACGGAATGACTGTCAGTGTGGATCATATTGATTTTCATGTAGATAAGGGAGAGGCAGTCTGTATTGTAGGTGAGTCAGGCTGTGGAAAAAGTGTAACCTCCTTGTCCTTAATGGGTTTACTGTCAAGAGGTGGTCAGGTAATTGATGGAACGATTCTGTTTGAAGGACAGAATCTTCTTTCTATGTCTGAAAAAGAATTAGATAAGGTCAGAGGCGACCAGATGACTATGATTTTTCAAGATCCGCTTACTTCCTTAAACCCTGTTTTTACAATAGGAACCCAGATTACGGAAAGCATTCGTACCCATATGGGCTTATCAAAAGAAGAAGCAAAGAAAAGGGGAGAAATGCTTCTTGAAAAAGTAGGTATGCCGGATCCAAAAGGCACTATGAAGAAATATCCCCATACTCTTTCCGGTGGTATGCGCCAAAGGGTCATGATTGCCATGGCATTAGCCTGCAATCCAAAGCTTTTAATTGCGGACGAGCCTACTACAGCACTGGATGTAACCATTCAGGCGCAGATTATGAAATTATTAAAAGAATTGCAAAAAGAAAATGGTATGTCCATTATAATGATTACCCATGATATCGGTGTAGTTGCCAATATGGCAGACAGGGTGCTTGTAATGTATGCAGGACAGTTAATTGAAGAAGCACCGGTTAAGGAGCTTTTCAAAAATCCGAAGCATCCTTATACACAGGCATTATTAGATTCGGTACCAACTATCCGGGATAGCGCAGACAGGGAGCTTGAAGCCATACCGGGAATTGTTCCGGAAAGTTATGATGACATACCGGGCTGTCGGTTTTTTGAACGTTGCAAATATCGTAAGCCCCAGTGTGCCCAGCCGCAAAAGGATTATGAATTTACACCGGGACATAGGGCAAAATGTATTGTAAACAAGCAAAAGCAAAGTAGTGAAGCGGTGGAAGGCAGGAAAGAAAATGAGTAATACTCCCCTCATTCAAGTAGAAAATGTAAAAAAATATTATCCCATTAAGGGCGGTATCATTACCCATACAACCGGTTATGTAAAAAGTGTAGACGGTATCAGTTTTTCCATTGAAAAAGGAGAAACTCTTGGGCTGGTAGGAGAATCCGGCTGTGGAAAATCTACAATAGGAAGACAACTGGTTGGTTTAGAGAAAACTACCGAGGGTAGTATTTATTATAAAGGCAGAAATTTAGCTCATATGAAAAGAGAGGAAATGAAACAGATTCGTACTAATTTACAAATGGTATTTCAGGATCCGTATTCTTCCCTAAATCCAAGAAAGCACATATATGAAATTTTAGCGCAACCTATGTTGTATCATAAAATATCTACAAAATTCACTGTTGAAAAAGATTTGGAGAAAATTCTGGATATGGTAGGTCTGCCCAAAAGTGTGCTTGGCAGATATCCCCATGAGTTTTCAGGTGGGCAAAGACAACGTATCGGTATTGCGAAAGCACTTTCCTTAAATCCGGAATTTATCGTATGTGATGAGCCGGTCAGTGCACTGGACGTGTCTATTCAGGCTCAGATTTTAAATTTATTGAAAAGCCTTCAAAAGGAACTGGATCTGACACTTTTATTTGTAGGACATGGACTTGGTGCGGTAAATTATGTCAGCGATAGAATTGCTGTTATGTATCTTGGTAAAATCGTGGAAATCGGAGATGCAAAAGAAATTTTTACTCATCCTATTCACCCTTATACCCAGGCGCTTTTAAACGCAGTTCCGGTACCGGACCCGGAAGAAAAAGTGCAGGAGAAAGGGCTTTTACAGGGAGAAATTGGAAGCAGTACCAATCCACCATCAGGCTGCAGATTTCATCCAAGATGTCCTTATGCAACGAAAGAGTGTAGCAAAAAGGAGCCGGAAATGTTAGAAGTAAAAGGCGCAGGAAAACAACATTTTGTAGCTTGTTACAGGTCATGGAGTGAACAGTAACAGAAAGGTGTAGGTTCATGGGAAAATATATCATAAAAAGAATTTTGATAGCGATTCCTGTTTTAATAGGTATTACCGTTATCGATTATGCCATTATGTGTTTGGCAGGAAGCCCTTTAGAGATGCTTCAGGGGCCTAGAATATCAGAAGGTGCCATTGAAGCAAAGAAGATTGCATTGGGACTGGATAAGCCTTTTTACGTTCAGTATTTCATATGGTTAGGTCAGCTTTTACATGGAAATATGGGGTATTCCATTAAGTCTGCCCAGTCGGTTAGTGCTATGATTGGAAGTCATTTAGGCCCCACATTATTATTGATGGGTGTATCCTTACTGGTAAGTTTATTAATTGCCATTCCGGCAGGAATATACAGTGCTGTTCATCAATATTCAAAAGGAGACTATGCAGTAGTCACACTTTCCTTTTTAGGAAGCAGTATACCGGGATTTTTCCTGTCTTTACTTCTGATTTTTATTTTCACAATCAAACTGGGCGTATTGCCTTCTAGTGGTATGACCACTCTTGGAACGGAAGGCGGATTTGCAGATGTGGCAAAACATATGGTTATGCCGGTGATTGTGTTGGCAGTATCTATGGCCGGAAGCAATATTCGTTATATTAGAAGTGCTGTTTTGGAAATTTTACAGCAGGATTATTTACGGACTGCAAGAGCAAAAGGAATTGGCAGATTTAAAGTGATTTATAAGCATGCCCTTAGAAATGCACTTGTTCCTATTGTCACAGTCATTGGTATGCAGATTCCTATGTTATTTGGCGGTGCCATTATTATTGAGCAGGTATTTTCCTGGCCGGGGCTTGGTCTTATGACAATGAGCGCCATCAGCAATCGTGATTATCCGGTTATTATGGGTGTGTGTCTGCTTTCAGCGGTGGTTGTTCTGATTAGTAATCTGATTACGGATATTATGTATGCGGTAGTTGATCCAACCATTCAGCTTCAGTAAAAGATGAAAACACCAGTGTGAACGTAACAATTATTGTAGATATTAATAAAGAGATTATTACGGAAAATATGTGAAAATAAAACATTACGCAGGCATAAAAATGCAGGCAGAAGAGAGGCATAAATTGAGAAAAAAATCTCAAGCAAAAAAACAAAAGACAATTACAACAGAGAGCTATTTGCAAACAGTTTTCAGGCGATTTAGAAAACATCATCTTGCTATGGTTAGTATGATTATTCTGGCGATTTTAACGGGTGCGGCAATTTTGGCACCGCTCATTGCGCCTTATGACCCAAATGCGATTGTAGGACCATTTGGCGGACCGCCTTCCAAAGAATTCTGGCTTGGAACAGACCAGATTGGGCGGGACGTACTCAGTCGTTTGCTATATGCAACGAGAGTGTCTTTATTAGTTGGGGTAATGGCAACCTTGATTTCTACAGTAATAGGAGTGCTTTTAGGATTATTAGCAGGATATTTTGGTGGTGTGATTGATATGGTGATAATGCGTTTTACGGATATGGTTATGTCATTTCCGTACATTTTGCTTGTACTTGTTGCAGCATCTATTTTTAAACCGGGTATGTGGAATATTATTTTAATACTTGGCTTTGTAGATTGGCCGGGAGTTGCCAGATTAGTAAGAGGAAATGTTCTATCCCTTCGTGAAACAAATTTTATTAAAGGAAATATTGTGGCAGGTATGCCAATCAGACACATTTTGTTTTCGGAAATCTTACCAAATACGATAGCGCCCATTTTGGTATACGCAACTTCCGTGCTGGCGCTGTCTATGTTGGATGAAGCTGCATTAAGCTTTCTTGGCATGGGGGTGCAGCCTCCTACGGCCAGTCTTGGAAATATGTTAAATGGAGCTCAGTCATTAACGGTGCTGACAAGCCAGCCATGGCTTTGGGTACCGCCTGGAGTTCTAATTGTAGTGTTAGTTATCGCCATTAATTTTGTTGGGGATGCCCTAAGAGATGCCCTTGACCCTAATAGTGAACAGAAGTAGATGGCTTAGAAATGAGATAATGAATTTGCTTAAACGTAAAGCATAGTGGGAAGAAAAAAGCAGGAGGATGATTGTCATGAATGATATGGACACATTGAAGGAACAACTGGAAACTTTATTTTACTGGTTTCATGAACATCCGGAGCTTTCTTATGAGGAATATGAGACTACGGCCAAAATTAAAGAATTTCTTATTAGTCATAATATTGAGATTGTTCCCTATGAATTAGAGACAGGTTTAGTAGCCGTGATTCCAGGAAAACAGGATGGACCGATACAGATGTTGCGTTGCGATATTGATGCACTACCTATTATAGAGCAGACAGAGCTTTCTTATCGTTCCAAAATAGAAGGAAAAATGCACGCCTGTGGACACGATATGCATATTGTAGCAGGTTTAGGGTGTGCAGTACTTTTGCAGGAAAACAGGGAAAAACTTAGAGGAACAGTAAAAATTATTTTTCAACCGGCAGAAGAGGCAGCAACAGGAGCTGAAAAAATATTAGAAACAGATGTAATGAAGGATGTAAAGTTTGCCTGGGGCTTTCATGCAGACCCTACCAATCCTGTTGGGACCATCGGAATCAGAGAAGGTTACGTAACAGCAGCAGTAGACCGTTTTGTTATTACCGTGAAAGGA
The DNA here is from genome assembly GCA_017436305.1 of Lachnospiraceae bacterium. Classification (GTDB taxonomy): domain Bacteria; phylum Bacillota; class Clostridia; order Lachnospirales; family Lachnospiraceae; genus RGIG3040. The sequence continues at coordinate 1,963 of JAFSDJ010000005.1, read as the reverse complement.
GTTGGATGTCATGGTGCCCATCCGGATGATGGAATTGACCCGATTCTTGTGTCATCAGCCATAGTGCAGGCTTTACAGTCTATTGTAAGCCGTAATATCAATCCGTTTCATCCGGCATTACTTAGTGTAACAAGAATTAACGCAGGAACAACATGGAATGTGATTCCACCGGAAGCATTTATGGAAGGAACAGTGCGTACATTGGATAAAGAAGACCGTGTTTTATATGAGAAAAGAGTGAAAGAGGTTGCTGAAAAAACTGCGTTGGCATATGGTGCAAAAGCATTAGTGGAGTGGATTCCGGGACCACCGGCAACCTATAATGATAAAAAAATGGCGAAATGGTGCCAGAAACGAGCAAAAGAGCAGGGAATGAAGGTTGTTCCGGAGGAAAGTTCTCTAGGAGGAGATGATTTTGCCTTTTTTCAAGAGGAAATACCAGGCTGTTATGTGAAAATTGGTACTGGAGTAGGACCTACCATTCATCATCCGGAATTTAAAGTTGACCCGGAAGTGTTACTGCCGGCTACGAAATATCTGGCAGGGCTTTTTATAATGTCATAAAAGGGAAAAAGCGAGCCGGAGGACAAAACGTCTTTGTGTTTTGTTCTCCGGCTTATTTTTACTTTGTAAATAGAAGTGTATTAGGTGAATCCATATTGTCAGGAATTTTTTCTACGTTGCTTAATAGTTACATAGGATGCCAAGTCCTTGCATAAATTGGTAATCTGGAAGCCGTAAACAATCATTTCCTCATGCTCTTCTATGCGGACAACTTTACCGGACAAATCCAAAATGTGTCCGATGTCTTCAAAATGAATTGATACCATATCGCCGGAATGTAGATTTAATTCCTTTCTTCGGTCTGTAATAGAGAAACCGGAAATACTAACATCCCGGACTAGCACTTCAAGAGTTCCGTGACCGGGTATAGTCATTCGGGCATTTCGCCCCACACCAACGCGAAAAGAATTTCGACGGTTATTTTTTACTCCGTCACTTAACGTTTTTAAAATATATTCTGACTGATAATAAATAATTTGAACATTTCTCCAAACATACGGAATTCCGTCTTCCGGAGAATATTCAAGTTCTATATGTACGTTTTCAAAGTTAAGAGTTTGTGTTGTGTCCAAATTTATAGCAATGAGAGCAATGTCGTCTTTAAGAAACCTTTTAATATTTGCCTCCATTGTCATAGCTTTTTCCTTATTACTTATTATTAACGTAACAGGAGAACCGGTTTCTATTGTTGATAATTTAATTCCCAAATTTTTTCCTCCATTCATTTTGAATTAGAAAAATTTAAAGATACGGTAAAAGTGCTTTTTGCACTTTCATCACAATGTTGTATAGTACTTTTATCATAACACAAAATCTGGAAAAAGAAAACCTCTGTCTAGTGCATATTTTTTAATTCATAATCTATTTAGGTAAGTTAGGCTACTTGACAATACAAAGTAGTCATAATATTCTGTTGTTACGCTACTTGATAATACAAAGTAGTCAGACATAACAAAGCTATGAAAGGATGATTTTTTTGGATGACACGCAGTTGATGAAGGGCATCTTAGAGGGCTGTGTCTTAGGAATAATTGAAAAAGGGGAAACCTATGGCTATGAAATATTGTCAGAGCTTGAAAGGGTTGGTTTTGATGATGTGGGAGAAGGGACGTTGTACCCGGTGCTTACAAGGCTTGACAAGAAAGGCCTCATCAGTTGTAGAAAAGCCAAGTCGCCATTAGGACCCATTCGGAAATATTATTCTATTACAGAGGTGGGAAGCAGACATTTAGCCTCTTTTAAAGAGAATTATAAAAAGATAACAGATAGCGCCTACAAAGTATTGTTTCAAGAAGAAAGTAGAAATGATAAAGGGGGAGAGAATTTATGATAGATTACAGTGTGATGACAGAAAAACTGACAGGAGACTATAAGGAAGCTTTAAAAACAGTGGAGCTTT
>JAFSDJ010000050.1 GCA_017436305.1 Lachnospiraceae bacterium | reverse complement strand
TTTTCCATAATGTATCCGCTAATGCAGGATAAAAATCATATTTCTCATCATCATCCTCACTTTCTTCTTTATACTCACTTAAAATTTCCTGCAATGCTTCTTCATCACTTTTTCCTGCCTTCAACTTTGCAATATAATCATCCCTTACATCTGCTCCCAAATCATTTTGGTATATTCCTGTATCCCATGTTCCCATAATTTTCTCCTGCATGTATTCATCATGCTTTTCCTTTCTTTAAATTACCACCATGCACCCATTTCCTCCATAACTGCATTTCTTTCTTCTAATATATTTTCAAATAATGAAGGATACTTTGTTATATATTCTTTTGTCGCTTTATAATAGGCGGTTTTGTTTAAATTTGTATTAGCTATTCCATTCATAAAATTATAATATGGCACTTCCGGGTCTTTCATAAGATTCTTTGTATGATAAAATACCATTAAGGTCTGTTCCAACCCGCGTGCCTGCTCTTTTGTTAAATTTCTTAAAACAAACTTTCCCGGTTTCAAATTATATTCTTGTATCTTTCCACCCGGTCGTTCATGCTCTTTCATTCTTCTGTCATAATCCTGCGTCCTGCCAACATATCGTACCTCCCCATCGCTGTCCACCAGTGTATATACAACATAATCATGTTTCTTATCCTTATTTTCTTCTTTTACCTGCTCATTTACATATGATACCAGATTCCCTCTGGTAATGGACTAAAAAAATCTATCCCTTGCATTTACTCCACATTCGTGGACAGGCAAGGAATAGATTTTTTTGTGAAAAAGGGAAAGGGGTTGCGAGTCCTAAAGTATAACCCTAATTAAAATAACAACTATCATAATTCGTCTTCATGTGGAGGACGAACCATATCTAAAAAACGTTCTTCAACTGCTTTGATTAATTTAAAATTTTTTTTTGCCATATTCAATGAAACATTATTAGCTCCAATGATACTATCAGGAGCATTTTGAGCCACTTCATCATATTGCCAAAAGCAAACATCACAAATGTCTGTGATTATATTTTCCGAATCATCAATTGTTAAATAGCCACAACATGGACATCTTTTCATAAATTATTCTCCTTTAAAATCATTTAGGTGCATATTTTTCAATTTGTTCCAGCCAATATGCCATTCCATCTTCAGGTTTAAAATATGTGGATATTCCACCATATTCATTTATTATACCAAACTCATTAGTCGCTGTATCATATCTAAAATAAGTTCCTGCATCAGATACAAAAGATTGTGTTGTTGAAGTTGGTTTCTTCTCCAGAAAGTTCCTTGCATCTTTTAAGTATTCTTCTGGAGATGCATATCCATGCTTGCCTGCATGCTTATATAATGTACTTTTACCTTTACCATTTACAAAATCTATATCTGGATTTCTTGTTCCATTATATATTTGACCTTTAAAGTTACTACCACTCTTAACTAAAGCTCTTACTACTTATATTTAACCAAACAGTACCTTTTCCTTAAAAAAAAATCAACACTAACCAATACAGTGCATCCTCAAAATCAAAAAAATCACTGTCACCATTTTACCATATTTTATCTTGTTTCACTACTAAATTTTGTTTTACTATTGCCCTTCTGTTTCCAAATCTTCTTCAAGATATTCCACTTCGGGCATTCTGTATTCCGTCTGATTTTTCAGCATTCCATAAATGATATTAATTAATCGTCTTGAAATACAGATTAAAACCTGTTTTGGTGCTTTTCCCTGTTTGCATCGTTTAACATAATAATTCCTAAATGCTGGATTTCTGGCTGTTTTCTTAGACGATACCTGTATCATCTGAATAGCAAGGAAATAAATCGTTGCCTGTAATCTACGGTTACCTTCTTTCCTTTTCTTGGTCGTTTCACTATTGGCAGATGACATCTTTAAAGGTGCTATCGCCGCAAACTGTGCCAGCTTGGATGCACTACTGAATCGTCTTACATCACCAATCTCTGATACAATCTTATCCCAAGGAAGATAACATAACATTGCAATACTCCCACAAAATAAATCTACAAACAGGCTACAACCCGACTGTCTGAAAATTTCCGCTACTTCTTTTCCTATTCTTGGTGGCTTTTTCCCTATATATGAAAATAAGGTTTTTATTTTTTCCTTATCCTCATTTAGCAGGCACTCACTAATTGCCAGACGGATAGCCTCTGATTGATTGTCTGTATTATATTTCACTTTCAGTAAAGCCAACTCTCCTTCTTCCATTCTTAAAGTGACTTTCTCCTTAGCCAAATCCACTCCTCCTTTATGGATGGAGTATCTTGCATGGAAAAACCGCAACAGAAACAGAAAAAATAAAACAGGCTCTTTTCTCTGACCTTCTCGGCAGTTTTATCCTATACAGGATTTTAAATGGATACACTGTCACCAGATGTTCAAAAGAAAGTAGGTTGATATGAGGTTTTAAAAAAAGAATTAGAATTTTTTCAGAAGTGATTGTACAGAATTGAGGGCATAGAAAAAGCCAGTAGATTTTTTACGTCTACTGGCTAAATAACTTTATTATTTCTAATCGTTCATATAATATTTTATCAAATCTAATTTAAGTTGACTTAATAATTCATTCTCAGATATATCTGTATAATACAAATCCCCATCTTCGAGAACTCCTTTTTTTGCATCTTGAATATTGTCAGCACTCTCTATTACAAACGCTGACCAATCCTTCAAAAATGTTATTTTACAATAACACTCTTTGTATCTCATAAATTTAACATCATTTATTATGATAGGGCTAAATCCAAGATTTATGAAAAGTTTTTCCATTTTATCAAGAATTACTTTATAGTCCATACTTCCTCCTACTAATTAATTAAATTTCCATCTAAGTCAATTCTAATGGTTCCTGTTTCACCAGATGATATTTTAAAATACGCTCCTCCATGATGGCTTAAATTTTCTGGATGATACTGTAAAATTCTATCACCACCCCAGTTTACTTTAAAACCTCCTCCTTCTTCAAAAGGTATACCTTTAAAACTTCCTCTATTGAGAGGTTTTACGTCGTAACCATTCTTCACTAAATAGTTATATAATTCTTCTCCGCTAACACCTGATAATTTATTAGGATTAGTTAACAAATCATCTAAACTGTTTATAGAATTTATACCACTCTCATCCACCGTCCGCTTAGCATTTACCTCTATATTTACAGTCCCTTTTTTGCCGGAAACTAAAATACTTCCTGCCAGACCATATTCTACACACATTCCGGTAAAGCATAAGACTGCCAGTACCGAGTACACAATCCCTTCCTTATTGGCTCCTACTGCATAACATGACACTGCAAGGGCTACATTCTTTGCCCACTCAAAATACATATAGCTGAATACTCCCAGATGGAACAGCACCTCCACTTCCAAAAATGCTGTGATTGCTACCGCCCCTATATATGCCATTCCAATGCCGTAGCCCGCCATATATCCCCTTATAAAAGCGGTCATCATGTCGTCTCCTGTATCAAACACCTGGCTTACGGCTGCATTCATAAAACCGCTAAACAGTCCTATGATGTGCAGGTTGTGAATGTTA
>JAFSDJ010000049.1 GCA_017436305.1 Lachnospiraceae bacterium | reverse complement strand
CAGATGATACGTATGGGCTGTGCAGTACTTTGCGTGGGAGTAGGAATTTTATTCCTTCCGCTTTCCGAGTATGTGGCTTTAGCAGGGTTTATTCTAATAGGAATGGGATGTGCACCTGTATATCCTTGCATTATCCACTCTACACCAGATATTTTTGGTGCAGATAAGTCTCAGGCAATTATCGGTGTGCAGATGGCAAGTGCATATGTAGGGACACTGCTTATGCCTTTTGTATTTGGAATTATCGCAAATCATATTTCAGCAGGATTACTTCCAGCATATCTATGTGCGATACTTGTGCTTATGATTGTGATGTATGAGAGATTAATTAAAATTAGAGAATAGTTTAGAACTTCCGGATTTAAAAAATCTGGAAGTTTTTTAAATTTAACAAAAGATTAACATTTAAAAAACATTTCAAAAATATTCGAGCTGTATTATCACCATGTCGACAGGAACAAAACAAAAATAAATTTCATATATAAAGGAGAACAAAAATATGTCAACATTAGAAAAAATCGAAAAAGCAGTAGTAGAAGGTTACAAAAATATTGAAGAAGGTGTAGTAGAAGGCTACAAGAAAATTGAAGAAGGCGTAGTAGAAGGATATAAAAAAATCGAAGAAGGCGTAGTAGAAGGATTTGAAAAAATCGATAATGGACGTATCGAAGCGATGGGAGAAAAAGCAAAAGATACAATCGAAGATATGGCAGAAGATGTAAAATATGCTTATGATAAAATCGAAAATGCTGTAGTTGGAAAATTTGAAGAAATCTCAGATAGCTTCATCGAAAAACATCTTATGAGAGATGGAGAAACATTAGAAGAAGCGAAGGAACGTCTTGCAAAAGAGCAGGCTGAAAGAACAGCAAACAACCATGTAAATGTTGAAGTGAAAAAATATGATCACGAAGCTGCTATGAAAGCTCAGAAAGAAAGAATCGAAAAGAGCATCGAAGCTAGTAAAAACGCAGGAAAGAGATAATACTTCTTATAATAAATCCCTTATAGAAATGTAAAATACCCTCCTTGCTGGTATGCCAGCAGGAGGGTATTGAATTTGTAGATTACATATCAAATAAGTTGTAGCACATTCTTAATAAAAGTACAGAGAATTTCTTTGGTGGAGGAACACATCCATTATCCAGCCATTCCTTTAAAAAGCCCGTTGCTCCATGTATCGCAAAGTGAAAATAGTAGTTGTAATTTTGTTCGTCATATACATTCTTTTCTTTTAGAGTATTCGCAAAAGATTCTTTCATCTCATCTGTAATGTTTTTGATAAAATTGCTTTGTAGATGATTATTGAAGAATTCTTTATAAAAAACCTGATTGTTATAAATGACTTCTAATAATTGTGTGATATCGTATTCCACAGCACCATTCGGAAAAGCTTCTTGCATTAAATCATTTTCAATTTCCTCAAATACATCATATAAATCTTTATAATTACGATAAAATGTAGCACGGTTGATATTCGCCTCTAAACAGATTTCTTTTATCGTGATTTGTTCCAGTGGTTTATCACTAAGATATTTGAGAAAGGCTTGTTTAATTACCATTCTAGTATAAGCTGTTCGTCTGTCCAAAACCCCATCCCCTTTGTAGACAAATGATGAAAATGTGTTGCATATTTTACAAAAAAAAAATCATTGTTTCTTGTTTGCATTTTATACGAGTATTATACTTAAAATACAAAAGATTTGCAACACGCGTTGCAGAACGTGAAATACAATGTAGGGGGAAGAGACAATGGGCAACACACTTTATTTAGTAACAGGTGCAGCAGGATTTTTAGGGGGACACGTTTGTAGACAGTTAATCGCTAGAGGTGATAAGGTTAGAGCATTTGCTTTACCAGGTGACCCAGCAATCAAATATATCCCAGAAGGCGTAGAAGTATGTGAAGGTAACCTTTGCAGCATCGAAGATGTAGAAAGATTCTTTACAGTACCAGCTGGTACAGAAACAATTTGTATGCATATCGCATCTGTAGTAACAGTAACACCAGACTACAGCCCACTCGTAATGAACGTAAACGTAGGTGGTACAAAGAACATTATCCATGTAATGAAAAAACACCCAGAATGTAAAAAGTTAGTATACTGTTCTTCAACAGGTGCTATTCCAGAAGAAAAGAAAGGCCGCAAGATGCGCGAAGTAAT
>JAFSDJ010000048.1 GCA_017436305.1 Lachnospiraceae bacterium | reverse complement strand
GTTTTCTGAACTTTTGATGGCAGAAAGCGGCTGTAAGCCAATTAAAGCATTCCTTCCTCTTGGAATAGCAAATTTTATTGCAGGAGTTCTGGAAAAACAGGCAAAGAGAAAGGGAACTCGTCCGTTAATGACAACCTTCTCGGTATATAACCTTGCAAGAAACAATGAGTTTGACTGTACCAAGGCTCAGAAGGAATTAGGCTATAAGACACGTTCCTATAAGGAAACCATCCGTGACGAAGTAGCATGGCTGAAGCAGGCAGGAAAAATTGCATAATAGGATATGTTTGTTACTGGAACGGAAGAGATTGCAGGGTATCAGATGCAGATTATATCAGTAGCGAATAATATAGCATATATTGAAGAAAAAAATAATATATAATGAATAAAAGTAGGAGTAGTTTTTGCAGTAGCAAAACTGCTCCTATTTGATTTAAAAGTTCCTGTATCGGCAAAAATATCTAAAGGACAAATGTGATGTATTCATATTTTGCCGATAATATGATATACTTTATTATAACCATTTTTACAGGAGGAATCAGAATGGGATATATTTCCGTGGCAGAAATTGCTAAAAAATGGAATATCTCTGAACGCAGTGTCAGGAATTATTGTGCAAACGGTCGTGTAGACGGCGCATTCCTTACCGGAAAGACTTGGAATATACCGGAGAATGCAACAAAGCCGATGCGGGCAAATAAAAAAATGGATGAACCTGCTACATTATTGGAAATATTGCAGGATGAGAAAAAAAGAAGGTATTCCGGTGGAATTTACCATAAAACGCAGATTGAACTGACTTATAACTCCAATCATATAGAAGGAAGCCGCTTAACGCATGACCAGACTAGATATATTTTTGAAACCAATACCGTTGGTGTAGAGGATGAAGTATTAAATGTTGATGATGTGATTGAAACAGCAAACCATTTTCGATGTATAGATACCATTATCGAAGAGGCGAAGATTACTTTATCAGAAAAATTTATAAAAGAACTGCATCTTATGTTGAAAAATGGAACCAGCGATTCCAGACTTGACTGGTTCACTGTAGGAGAGTACAAGAAACGGGCAAATGAGGTTGGAGGAATGGCTACTGCTTTGCCGTCAGAAGTGGCAGGAAAAATGAAAAAATTGTTATCTGTCTACAATGAGAAGAAAGAAAAAACATTTGAAGATATTTTGGAATTTCATGTGAAGTTTGAACAGATACATCCTTTTCAGGACGGAAACGGACGTGTAGGCAGACTGATTATGTTTAAAGAGTGCCTGAAATATAATATCGTTCCATTTATTATAGAGGATAACATTAAAATGTTTTATTACCGTGGTCTAAAAGAATGGGAATCGGAAAGAGGATATTTGAGAGATACATGTTTGTCTGCGCAGGATAAATATAAAGCGTATTTGGATTATTTTGAAATTAAGTATTAGATATTAGAAAAAGAAAAGGGGCTGTGTAAATGAAGCAATTCAGAAAAGACAATTTAGCAAAAGACATTCTATCAGGAATCATTGTTGCGCTGGTGTCCATTCCGATTTCGATGGGCTATGCACAGGTTGCAGGGTTACCGGTAACATATGGTTTATATGGGTCTATTTTCCCGATTTTAATCTATAGTTTGTTTACCTCTTCCCCACAATTTGTATTTGGTGTGGATGCGACTCCGGCTGCCTTGGTAGGAGGAGCGCTTGCAAGTCTTGGTATTACTGCTGGAACACCGGAGGCAATGGAAATTGTTCCGATTATTACGCTGGTTACGGCATGCTGGCTGTTGGTATTTTATTTTATCAAGGCAGGAAGACTGGTTAATTATATTTCCACTCCGGTTATGGGCGGATTTATCTCCGGTATCGGTTGTACGATTATTCTCATGCAGGTTCCAAAGCTATTTGGTGGAAGTCCGGGTACGGGTGAGTTATTTATCTTGCTTATCAATATT
>JAFSDJ010000047.1 GCA_017436305.1 Lachnospiraceae bacterium | reverse complement strand
GTTCTCCTCCCAGATTTTTTTACTTTCCTCTGTTCCCATGTTCTCTCCCACTCCCCAAATTTGCTTTTTTGCTTCCATTAAATCTTCCTTACTATATTCCATTGTTACCCTCCATAACTTCTGATTGTTGCCGTCTTGACTATTATGTATCTTTTCTTTCCAAAATGGTATAGGCTTTTATTTTTATAATGCTGCAAAACTTTTCTTCTGTAAGGTATTCAAAGGATATTTCCCTTTGCCGCCGCTATTGGAAAGCCAAAAGCAGCGGCTTTTTTACGCGATATGACCGAAAAGACTAGAAAGCAGGATATGTCATCATTTGTCATTTCTTCTCAATGTAATAACTGCATGGCATATCAAGCCAAATACAAGAGAAAAACAGCCACCGCCAAATAGTGATGCTCCCCACCCTGCACCCGACATTGTCATAAAACCGCCAACAAAGAAAATACCAATGCCAAGAAATATCCCGACACCATAAAAAAGTCCAATTGCCATATCATACTTATTAAATTGTCGTTTCTCTTTTTTTCACATGTTTCCATTTTTGTTATTACCTCCTTCGCAAAATCGTCCATGTGGACTCCAAAAAGAAAACAAATTTTTTTCAACGTATTTAAATCGGGTTCATTAACATCTCTCTCCCAATTCGATAGCGCCTGCCGGGTAACATTCAATTTCCCAGCCAGTTCTTCCTGTGTCATTCCCGATTGTGTTCGCAGATGACGTATTTGCTTTCCTGTTGTAATATCCGTCTGTTTCTGGTTCAAAATGGTTCCTCCTCTCTGATGCTGATTTTATCAATGATATTTCGCAATAGCCAGCAATGAACGTTTGCATTGCGCAAGATGTTACATTATCTTCTGAAACATATGCCGGATCTTGTCTAAACGGCTGTTCGGGCGGCGTGGCTGAAACACAGGCTCGCCGGAAGTTTCCTGATACCCTTTTAATTCTGTAATGCAGACACTTCTTCCATTTGTATAAAAATTCAAATCATTTCTATATTCACCAATACAACGGGCAGGGATTTCCCCCTTAAAAATAACTTCATCTTTTTCAAGTCTGGTTGATTCAATGATTGCGCAATACTTTGGTGCGTCATTATAAGCCCGTGAAAGATATTCCTGCGGTGCAAAAAGGGTAAAGGAAAGGTATGGTTCCAACAGTTGTGTTCCTGCTTTTTTCAATGCCTGCTCCAACACGACAGGCGCAAGAAAACGAAAATCAGCGGGGGTGCTGACCGGGCTGTAATAAACTCCATAATCAAAACAAATTTGGCAGTCTGTCACTCCCCAGCCATATAAGCCCTGCTCCATTCCATAACGCACACCCTCCATGACGGCATTTTGAAAACTTTGGTTTAAATAGCCGAGAGATACCTCGCTTTTATATTGTGTTCCGCTTCCAACAGGAAGCGGTGTTACAGTCAAACCAATAGATGCCCAAAACGGATTCGGCGGCACTTCAATATGAATCGTGTAGCTCGCTTTTTTTTGCGGTCTTTCCAGATAAATAACCGAAGGCTCTTTCATAGCCACGCCCACATGATATTTTTCTTCTAATAGCGAACAAATAACTTCTAACTGTACTTTTCCCAAAAAAGATAATATAATCTCATGTGTAACAGTATCAATGTCAAAATGCAAAAGAGGGTCTGTATCAGCAATCTCTGTGAGGGCATTTAACAGGGCTTCCCTTTGCTCCGGCTTTTGCGGCTCTACCGTTGTCCGAAGTAATGGCATGGGATTATCAATCCGTGTTTTGTGAGGCAGGAGTTTTTCATTTCCCAGAATGTCGTTCAGTTTCAAAGTATCATCAGCTAAAATAACAATTTCTCCCGGACAGGCATGGTCAACCGGGACGATTTCACCATTTGACGGAATACACATTTCTGTAATCTTTATTTTTTCCTTTTTTGACAGCAGCAGGGTATCCCGTAAATGGAGCGTCCCATGATACAGGCGTAAATAAGAAAGCCGTTTTTTCCGCTCTGTATACTCAACCTTAAAAACATATCCACATAATTCAGACTGAATATCGTCTGTTTCTGTAATGAAAGTTTCTGTAATCGCTTCAATCAGTTTTTCTGTTCCTAAATTGTCTTTTGCACTCCCATGATAAACAGGAAACAAAGAGCAGCATCTGGTTCTTTTGCACTTTTCATATTGTAATTCCTGTATATCCAAAGAATCCTCTGCAACATATCGTTCTAATAGTTCATCGCTTCCGGAAATAATCATATCCCATTTGTCCAAATCAGAAATATCGGTCATGGTTATCTTTGGCGACAGGGAAACCTCCTGCATGACAATCATATCACTGGTAAGTTTATCTTTAATGCTTTGGTAAACACGCCGCAGGTCGATCCCATTTTGGTCTATCTTATTTATAAAGATAATTGTCGGAATGTCCATTTTCTGAAGCGCATGGAATAATATACGGGTTTGTGCCTGTACGCCGTCTTTTGCCGAAATGACTAAAACAGCTCCGTCAAGGACAGATAAAGAGCGGTATGCTTCGGTTAAAAAATCCATATGACCGGGAGTGTCCACGATATTGATTTTATAATCATTCCAGCAAAAAGAAGTAACCGCTGTCTGAATGGTAATTCCGCGCTGCCGTTCCAAAATCATAGTGTCTGTTCTTGTAGTTCCTTTATCCACGTTTCCTTGTTCCGCAATCGCTCCACTGGTGTACAGCAGGCTTTCCGTCAATGTTGTTTTTCCTGCGTCTACATGGGCGAGAATTCCAATATTGATTATTTTCATGTGATTGTCCTCCTTTTACAGCCCCAAAAGGGCATAAAAATCCCCAGCAGTAAAATACTTTTACCACTGGGGATTATAATTTGCGGACATACACATATACAGCATACACCTGTTTGTGATTGCTGTTTTTCGGATATGTCAAAATTGATAAGGCAAAAGTATTCTTAAATTGGGTACAAAAAACCAAGCCCCCACAAAAGGGACTATCATAATCCTTTGTTCCCACTATTTGATTATAGTTTTATTTAAGAATACCTTGCCGCATATTTTTTACTCCTTTTCTGGAATGGAACTATTATATCACATCAGTTTTAGGAAAGCAAGTACCTAAAAGAAATTTTTCTTCCCCTTATATGTAACAATCATACCGGCTTCCTGGCGTTCAGAATGGTTTCTGCTGTCTGCTGTGGTG
>JAFSDJ010000046.1 GCA_017436305.1 Lachnospiraceae bacterium | reverse complement strand
GGGACTAAGCCCGCGTTTGAAGTTTGTTATTGGTGGTGCTTTAACAATACTATCTTGGGACAATCCTGTCACTGCCTTTTTTAGAAAAAGTAGAAAACTGCGCCACAGCCTTGGCAGGCCATCGCGCAGCGATTTTGTTCACTTTCAGGTTTCTTGATAGTCTGAAAGCACGCGAAATTTGAAGTCGATGGGTTTGTAATATGAATGAACAGGTTAGAAAATATCCAGCAGAAATTGTTGATATGTTCAAAGAATTACGCCAGTTGATATATGACAGTGTTTCTTTTGATTTGGTAGAAATACTATGGGCAAAATTGCCAAGTTATAAAATTACTCCCCAGGGTATGGTGCAGATGTATGTGAATCAGAATATACCGAATGAGATTTTAATACAGATATTTGCTGAAAACATAATTAAATGACATTGGTTTCGGAAACAGTATTTTTAGAGTGGGATTAGGATGGGAAGAAAAATGAACACACCAATATTAGAGACAGAAAGATTATTATTACGTCCATTTGAAAAAGAGGATGCAAAGGATGTATTTGAGTGTTGGGAAAGTGATTCCGATGTGGCAAAATATATGTTTTGGACAAGTCATAATGACATTGAAAAGACCAGGGAAATGAAACAGCGGTTTCGATTAAAGATTGGGTAGAACTTATTGATGAGAATTTAATAAAATAGAAGATTTGAAGTGGACGACTATTATGGAGAAATAATGAAAAGATTAATTGTTATAAAAATATCCTTATACTATAATTAGCATGAAAATACAAATTCATAAAGTTATAAAAGAAAGTAGAGATTGGGAAATGGACATAAAAACAGACATAAATCAGGTACTGGAAGGCTTGGATGCCTTATTTGCCAAAAAAGAAATGGATAAAGTAGAACCTTATTTGCAAGGTCATTTGAAAACCTTTATGGAGGTCGGAGATGCGTCTGCTGTTATCACCACTGTAAACGAGTTGATTGGATTTTACCGTAGCATGGGTGAGCATGAAAAAAGCATATTTTACTGTGAGCAGATTCTTTCCTTTATGCAGATGTGTAAGTTGGAAGGGACAGTGCCTTATGCCACAACTTTACTAAATGTAGCCACGGCTAACCGGGCGGCAGGAAAATTATCAGAGGCACGGGAATATTATGAACAGGTGAAGGAAATCTATAAAGAACATCTGAGTGAAACAGATTACCGTTTTGCAGGACTCTATAACAATATGAGCCTTCTTTATGAAGAATTAACAGATTATGAAAAAGCAGTAAAGGCATTGGAAAAAGCACTGGAAATCATAAAACTATATGGAGAACAGACACGCATTGAGTTAGCCACCACTTACACAAATCTGGCAGCATGTTATATAAAATGGGCAAACAAAGCCAGTAACGGTGATAGTACAGACAAACCACAGGAAGCAACTAGCCAACGGGAAACAAATAAGATAACAAATAACCAGACAACAGATAAGCAGGCAACAAATAACCAGAGCATAGAAAAGCAGGAAGCATTTAATCAGGCAGAAGTATATGCTATAAAAGCCCAGGAAACCTTTGGAAAAGAAGGAGAAATGGATTACCACTACGGTGCCCTCCTTGCAATTTTGGGTGAAATATCCTACAAAAAAGGAGACTATCAGTTAGCAACGGCTAACTATGAAAAAGCACTGGTATCTGTATACACCAATATGGGACGAAACCAGACCTATGAGAATATTCATAAAAGCTTAAATCAGGTTTATAAAGAGATGGGAATAGAAATACCGGAAAACGGCATGGAGTTATCCAGAGAATTTTATGAGCAGGTAGGCAAGCCTATGCTGCTGGAAAAATTTCCGGAGCATTTTGACCATATGACAATTGGGTTAATTGGAGAAGGTTCGGACTGCTTTGGGTTTGATGACAAAATTTCTAAAGACCATGACTTTGGTCCGGGTTTCTGTATCTGGATTACGGATGCTTTGTATGAACAGATTGGAAAAGAATTAGAGGAAGCCTATGCTAACCTTCCTTTGATTTATAAAGGAATTCTCAGAATGACTACGAAGGAAGGTCAGGGCAGAGTGGGTGTTTTTAAAATTGGTGCTTTTTACAAAAAGCTGTTGGGAGTTCCGGTTATACCGGATTCCATAGAGGACTGGGCAGCTATAGATGAATACCGGCTGGCAACCGCGGTAAATGGAGAGATTTTTAAAGATTCCCCAAACGGATTTTCCATGATAAGGGAGAAATTATTGACATATTATCCAACCGGGCTCTGGATTGGAAAAATTGCAAGAGAAGCAGTACAGATTTCACAGTCAGGCCAGTATAATTACGGACGCATGATGTTACGGGGAGATTTGGTAACCGGAGAAATTGCTATTGGTGAATTTATAAAGCACGTACTTCAGATGGTATATTTATTAAACAGAACTTATGCGCCTTATTATAAATGGATGAATAAAGGACTTAAAAAACTTTCCTGGGGTGAGGAAGTTGGAGAACTGTTAGAACAACTGGTAAGTCTGAAAAGCCAGCAGGAAGCATGGATTAATCTTACAGCAGAAGAAATGGTTGGAAAGATTAATGAAAAGGATGAAAAAGTAGTTATCATCGAGAAAATATGTACACTGATTTTAGAAAAATTAAAAGAAGAGAAGTTAGCAACAGGTAACGATAATTATTTGGAACACCATGTAAATGAATTCTACGCATATGGCATGACCGAATAAATTTTTAGAGCATAACAAAACAACTTCCAAACGGTATATAAACGAAAATAAAAAGAGATAGAAGGATAATCTATGAATTCAAAAATGGAAAACAAGAAAACACCAGACACAAACAATCTTTCCAAAGACGAGCTTATTGACCAGCTGATTTTACTGGAATGGAAAGCCTTTGACAAAGTAGAAAATGAAGGCGGACGTGCAGACTGTCAGAACAATTTTTTAACCTTTCAGATTATGAGAAGAAGCCAGTATTTAACCTGGACAGAGGAGCTTCTTGAAAGCTTTATTCAGGATTTTTTAGAGGCAAACGAAAGAGGCTGGAATTTAATTACTGAAAAATACGGGCGTATGATGGAATCTACAGCACCGGAAAAATACGAAGAATTGAAAGCTTATTTTCCGGAAATTTCTCCGGAGAAAAAGGCAATTATTGAAGCTATTGTAGAAATTCAGGTTGGCTGGGATGAGGCTTTCGCAAAGGAATATCCCTTAATGTCCAGTCAGGGGCGAAGTATACACACCAGTGAGGATAGTCTTTATAATACCTCCTCAGAAACTTATTTAAGAGGAGAGCTTTCCACTTATTCAGACAGAACACTGGCCCTGTATGGGAATTTCGTGGCTCAGTACGCAAAACGGGGAGAAAATCTTATAAAAGATACTGTGAAAAATACGGCAATCCTTTACGGATATTCAAGCTTGGAAGCTGCGGAAGAGGCGCTAGGAGAAGAAGCGCTACGGGAAGAAAATGAAACCTAAAATTTTATGAAATCCCACCATGAAATTTGCCTACAAAACACATTTTAAACACAAAATACCCATATTTTGGACACAAATCCACCACAAATTTAACACACTCCTTTTTTACAATAGCATTGGATTATGAATTGTAAAAGGGGGCGCTAAAATGAATCCGATTGATGCACTTAGATATGAATAAATCAAAAAACATTTGCCAAAACATATATTTTCCGCTAAGATAGATAAGAAAAATCGTAATTGTGAAGGTACTGAATAATTACGAAAATGATTACAATAATAACATAAGGAAAAGGAATACAGATATGAAAAAAAGATTTTTATTTGCAGCATTGTTAACCAGCATGGCAGTTATGCTTACCGGTTGTGGTGATAGTGACAAATATACTACTATTGATGCCAGCATAGAAAGTAAGCTTACAAAGCTTGCAGATTATAAAGGACTTCCTTACAATGTGGAAGAGGTAACTGTTACAGATGAAGAAGTTCAGGAAGAAATGGAAATGGAAATGTCCTGGTATGGTGAGTATAAAGCCATTGAAGGAAAGACACTGGTAGAAAATGGAGATACTGTAAATATTGCGTTTAAAGGCTTGATTGATGGAGTTGAATTTGAAGGCGGTACTGCTGAAAGTTACGATTTAACCCTTGGTTCAGGAGAAATGATTGATGGATTTGAGGAAGGCATTGTGGGAAAAAATGTTGGTGATGCTTTTTCTATAGATTTAGTATTTCCTGAAGATTATTACGATACAGAAGTAGCCGGGAAGAATGTAACTTTTGAGATTACGGTAAATCAGATTGAAGAATATATAGAACCTGAGCTTACTGATGAATTTGTAAAAGAAAATTTAGATTATGAAAATGTGGATGCATTTAGAACTGCCACAAAAGAAAGCCTTATTGAATCTAAAATGGAAGAGGTTGAGTATGCGGCTCAAGGGGAACTTATCCAGAGCATTATTGATAACAGTACTTTTGAAATGGTAGAGGATGAGGTTGAAGCTTATAGACAGGACTTAATTGCAGAGTATGAATCCTATGCAGAAATGTATGGTATGGAATATGGCGACTTTTTGGAAATGTTTATGGGAACTACCCAGGAAGAATTTGAAGAAACAAGCAAAAGTGAAGCAGAAACACAGATTAAGACCATTTTAGTCTATCAGGAAATTGTTGATAAAGAAAATTTAGGTATTACTGAAAAAGAGTATACAGAATCCTTAGCCAAAATGGCAGAAGAGTATGAGTACGAAAGTCCTGAGGAGTTTGAAGAAGAATACGAGAAAGCTTCACTGATTAGCGATATGCTTTATGAGAAGGCAATGCAATTTATAATAGATAATGCAAAAACGGAATAAAAACAAGAAAAAAGTTGACAAATTAATTTTGGCAACTTTTTTCAAATTCATGGAATGTTTTAAGTTTACCGGTCACGTGTGGACAGTAAACATTTTAAGAAAGAACTAAGAAATTTTTGTATAGTAACTACTGACATTTATACAGGTTTGTGCTATGATAGTACAGGAATTTAGGAATAAAAAAGGAAAGTGTAAAAAATGGCAGAAAAAAAGGAAGAAGCTGTTATCCGGGTAAAGGATTTATACAAAATTTACCGGGTTGGTGATAGTAAGGTCCGGGCATTAAATGGTGTGGATTTTTCCATTTACAAAGGGGAGTTTTGTGCCATAGTTGGTACTTCTGGATCCGGAAAATCCACTTTGCTAAATATGTTAGCAGGACTTGAAAAACCTACAAAGGGTGAAATTATTATTGCCGGAGAGCATATGGAAACCAAAAATGAAAACCAGTTGGTTAAATTCAGACGGGAACATATTGGATTTATTTTTCAATCTTTTAACCTGTTAGGGACTATGAATGCTTTAGAAAATGTTGCCCTGCCCTTAACCTTTCAGGGAATGGACAAGGCTACCAGACTTGCAAGGGCAGATAAAGTATTAGATCTGGTAAACTTAAAAAAGCATAAAAAACATAAACCCAATCAGATGTCCGGTGGACAGCAGCAAAGAGTTGGTGTAGCAAGAGCACTAGTAGTAAATCCCGAGATTATTTTCGCAGATGAACCTACCGGAAATCTGGACTCTAACACATCAGAGGAAGTTATGAACCTGATGAAGCGTCTTGTGAGAGAGCAGAAACAGACTTTGGTTATGGTTACCCATGACAATCATTTGGCAAGCTTTGCTGACAGGATTTTTCATATTAAGGATGGAAAGATTATAAAGATTGAAGATACAAGAGAAGAAAATAAAGAGCAGGAGTAAATTAAAAGCAAAACCAGAAAAGAAACAGGAGCGGTAAAAATGAAAAAAGCTTTATTAGAAAAGTTAAAGAAACTAGGAATTTTAATGTTGGCTACGGCATGTTTGGTAACTGCTAATCCAATACAGGTAAATGCTACCACCGAAACCGTTGAAGATAGTGATTCCGGGGATGATGAAGATGAGGATACAAAAGGTAATCAGGCAACCGGAAGTACACCGCAGGATGGTCAGGAAAATAGTGGAGCAAGCGAAAATGTTTCCGGTGAGGATGATGACAGCGATACTACAACCCCGGTTACAGAGGATAATGGGGTAAGCTCTACCAGTGAATTTTTAATCGTAGGGGACTGTGTACCAACCCCAACAGCCAACTATGGACAGAAGGTACATGTTATTCTCCCTATTTACAATCTAGGTGTAGAAACGGTAACCAATCTGGTTATTACCCCAACTGTATCAACCAAAGCAGAAGAATGGCCTTTCCGTTTAGATACAGTAGGACTTGTTCAATGTGTAGATTATGTACCGGCTAGTCCCAATAAAGACGTAGCTTATGCTAACCGCAGGGAAGTAGAATGGGATCTTGTACTGAGAGACGATGTTTTAACAGGAACTTACAAGCTTGAATTTAATGTTTCCTATTATAGAAACGGAAGCATTGAAACAGCAAATCTTTATACTTATATTAATACAAAAGGTGCTTCCGGAAGTGGCTCCTTAGAGGCCACAGATGGCGAAAAAGCCTCCAACCCAAGAATTATTGTAACAGGCTTCGAAACCAATCCCAAGGAAGTGTTTGCGGGAGATACATTTGAATTGACCATTCATGTACAGAATACTTCTAAGAGAACTTCTGTAAATAACATTATGTTTTCATTAGAGGCAGCGCAGGAAGGAACCGATGAAAATAATACTTTTGCAGCATTTTTACCTACATCGGGTTCCAGTACGGTGTTTATGGACACCATTGGTTCGGAACAGTCTGCGGATATTAAAATAGAAATGACGGCAAAGGCGGATTTGGCTCAAAAGCCTTATGTTTTGGAAGTAAAGTCAGAATATGAGGACTCGGACAACAACCAATATACCGCATCTTCTAATGTATCAATTCCGATTAAGCAGGTGGCAAAATATGAGTTAAGTTCCTTTGATGTAATGCCTGAGAATATTAATGTAGGTGCTGAATCTAATGTTATGTTCAGCATCTATAATACAGGTAAAACCACTCTTTATAATGTTCAGGTAACCTTTAAAGGTGACAGTATTTCCGGTGGAGACACATTCCTTGGAAAGATTGAGCCGGGTGGAACCGGAAATGTGGATGCCATGATTACGGGTGCAGCAGCAACTATGGATGAGGGTATTGTGAAAGCAGTAATATCCTACGAGGATGAATCAGGCAATAAAACAGAAGAAGAAAAGGAATTTACACTATTTGTTCAAGAAGAAATGATGGACGATTTTGCAGGCGAGATGGAACTGATGGATGACATGGAAGGAGAAGGTACAAATTCTTCTAAATGGGTCATTATTGTAGTGGTAGTAGTAATTGTTATTCTGGCAGTTGTAGTAATTATTGTATTTTTAAATTTAAAGAAAAAGAAAAAAAATCAGACAGAATTAAATGAAGAATTAGATGACTTACTGGCAGAGGTAGAAAAAGAGCGTCAGGAAGAACAGAAGGAAGAGGAAGAGCAGCAGGAAGAATAGGAGTGTAACCCATGAGATTTTTTGATTTATGGAGCATGAGCAGCAGCAACCTCTGGAAAAGAAAAGTCAGAACTATTTTAACAGTGCTTGGTGTAGTAATTGGAACTGCCTCCATTGTTGTTATGATTTCCCTGGGTCTTGGTTTAAGTGAGAGTATGATGAAGGAAATCGAGGAGAACGGAGGACTGACCACTATTACGGTATACCCTGGTGAAAGTAACAGCTTTGAAGAGGATAATACAGATAAGTTGTTAACAGATGAATTGGTTGAAACTATTCAGAATATTGACCATGTTGACGTTGCGTCTCCGGTACTGAATATAAACGTAATTGGTAAATACGGCAGCTATGAAAACTCATATATTAATGTTATGGGAATGACTGTAGAAGCACTGGAAAAGATGGGATTTGAATTAAAAGAAGGAACGATTCCACAAAGAGATGTGGGGCGGCTTCAGTTTTTATATGGTAATCAGGTTCTTGCAGAGTTTTATAGTAGTAAAGGCGGCAGTTCCTATTGGGAAACGGGAGAGCTTCCGGATATTGATTTAATGAATGACAGTATTTTTATTATATTTGATGCGGATGCTTACTGGAATGTACAATACAATGATGGTAGTGCAGGATATGGTGATGACAGTGGAACTCCTGTTACACCGCCGAAAAAATATCTGGTAGAAACCTGTGGTGTTATGGCAGGAGGACCGGAGGATTACAATCAATATAGCTGGAATGTTTATTGCGATATTGATTTGTTGACTACTCAGCTTAAAAAAGTATTCAAAAATAAGGCAATTCCGGGACAGCCAACCACTTCTTCCGGAAAACCTTATAAGGAACTATATTATAATAGTATCTATGTAAATGTTGATAACATTGATAATGTTACAACTGTACAAAAGGAAATTGTAGAGCTAGGATATCAGGCGGAAAGTAATATGGAATGGGTAGAATCCCAACAGCGCCAGTATGGTTATATTCAGGCGGTGCTTGGTGGTATAGGAGCTGTTTCCATGCTTGTTGCGGCAATTAGTATTACGAACACCATGATGATGTCAATTTACGAAAGAACAAAGGAAATTGGTATTATGAAGGTGCTTGGCTGTGACCTTCGCAACATACAGACACTATTCTTAATGGAAGCCGGATTTATTGGTTTAATCGGTGGTGTTGTAGGCGTTACATTAAGCTATTGTATATCCGGTGTTATTAACATTGTTGTGAATAAGATGGGAACAGAAATGCAGCTTTCCTATATTCCATTCTGGCTGGCAGCCATAGGTATTATATTTGCAGTATTAGTAGGTATGGCAGCAGGTTTCTTCCCATCTCTTAGGGCAATGAGGCTAAGTCCTTTGGCAGCTATCCGCAATGAGTAATCTTTCAAAATAAATTGCATATTTTTTAGAAAAACTCTTCATACTATTGACAGGATGTTAATAGATGAGGAGTTTTTTTATGCCGGGAGATATCTTATATTTAAAAGCAGAACGGGATATAGAAATAAATAAGGAAGCTGTTTTTTTATCGGATATTGCAAAACTGACCTGTACAGATAAACATGTATGCAACAGGGTAAAGGCGATCAAGATATTTCAGTTTAATGAAAATAAAGAAAAAAGACAGGTTATCAGTATATTAAAAATCATAGAAAAAATACAGGAGCTGTATCCTTCACTAACAATTGAAAATTTAGGTGAAACAGATATTTTAATAGAATATGTAGCACCTAGAAGAAAAACACAGCTAAGTGCCATTTTCAAAATAATTTTTGTCTGTTGTATCAGCCTTTTGGGGACTGCTTTTACTATTATGGCATTTCATAATGATATTGGTATTAATGAATTGTTTTCAAAGCTTTATGAAATGATTATGGGTCAGCCTACAGATGGTTATACGTTGTTGGAATTTTCTTATTCCCTGGGACTGGCTGTGGGAATTATTATATTCTTTAACCATATTGGTGGCAGGCGTATTACAAAGGATCCTACACCTATCGAGGTGGCAATGAAAACCTATGAGGATGAGGTAAATACAACCTTGATAGAAACATGGAACAGAGAGGAAAAATCCATTGATGTTGATTAGATATATATTTCTTACAATATTTGGAATATGTGCAGGATTTTTTGTTTCCGGTGGGGTTTTTACAGTTCTTTTATCAGTAGGTCTTATTCCAAGATTTGCGGATAAAACCCATACGGCAAATAAAATATTTCTGTATGAAGAAATGGTTGTATTGGGAGTGCTTTTAGGGACCCTTTTTAGTGTATTTCATGAAGGACTTTCTATTGGAGAATGGGTAAGAGATAGTGGCATCATAAAGGAAGAAACATGGAATATTATAGGAAATATTTTTTTATTCTTTTATGGAATTTTTGCAGGCATATTTGACGGCTGTCTGGCCCTTGCCATTGCGGAAATGTTAGATTCCATTCCTATTTTTATGAGACGAATTCAATTTAGAAAAGGACTCGGAATCGTAATCTTAGCCATGGCAATTGGAAAAATGGCAGGATCCTTAATTTATTTTGCAAATCAGATTTTTTTACATGGAGGATCCTAAAGAAAGAGGATTTTGGAATAACCGGACTGAATATGCAAAAAATGGAAAAATAGTAAAAAATTAGAGTGTAAAATGGAAAGGAGTAAGCTTATGAACGACTTAAAAAACATGAAAAACAATGATGCAGAAACAAGTAAGCAGTACAATGAATATGTGAAAACAGTAACACCTACAAAAAATTTATGGGTACAGATGATAAAAGCTTTTTTGGTTGGTGGTATTATTTGTGTTATAGGTCAGGGCATTTTAAATTATTGTGAAAGCTTAGGAATTGACAAAGAAACGGCAGGAAGCTGGTGTTCTTTACTTTTGGTACTTGCAAGTGTTCTCTTAACAGGACTTGATATTTATCCAAGGCTGGCGAATTTTGGAGGTGCAGGAGCATTAGTACCGATTACCGGATTTGCCAATTCTGTAGCAGCTCCGGCAATTGAATTTAAAAAAGAAGGACAAGTATTTGGTGTGGGTTGCAAAATTTTTACTATTGCAGGTCCGGTTATTTTATATGGGATTTTTACCAGTTGGTTGCTGGGGCTTGGGTATTGGTTGCTGAAGATGCTTGGAATAATATAATGGGTGTAAAACTTTATAGGGGCGATTATTTCGCCCCTATACTTGATGCAGTATGTTGAAATTTTAACGTTGCCGTATGGGAGATTTTATATTATAAAACTAACTATAATATTCCCGTTTTATGCGCCCTAAAACCCAGTAAAGAGGGTTGAAAAGCACAATACATAATATAAAATTTCCTATGCAGTGAATGATGTCATAAGGAATCCCTGCAATCCACCAGGTAAAAGCTGTTTTTATTCCACCTATAAATAAATAGGGCAACACACATAAAGCCCCAAAGCATAGACCAAACATTCCTGATAAAATACTATAGGTCATAGCAGAACCACTTTTTCTAAGCCACGAGGTAAGCAGTGAAAGAAGTGGCCATGCATACAAATACATAATCCACCATAGGCCAAAACCATAAATACAGCCATCTAAAACGATAAAACAGAAAATGGCATATATGACTTTTTTTTCAAAAAATATAGTGTATAAAATGATTAACAGGGAAACGATTTCTATGTTAGGAATAAAAGAAAGAGCATATTTCCCGGCTTCTAAAGTTGCGGTCATAACACCGATAAGGGCAATATCCTTTATGGTTAAGCCCGCTTTTAAGGTTATATTATTTTCGTTCATTTTTAGTACCAGCTATAGATAATTGCGTGTATCTTAGTAAGATTCATATACAAGAGAGTAGTTGTCCCCATCTGTTACAGGCTGGGCATCTAAGCTGTATTGTCCGTATTCTCCATTTACATAAATGGCCCAGTAAGTACCGCTTTCAGAACCGCTTTGGGCTAAAAGTCCATTTACCGATTCGATGTAAAGACCGTAGTCACCCTCGGTTCCTATAATTTCAAGCCCTTCCACACCATCTAATGCTTCTCTTAAAAATTCTGCATCTGTGTTGATAGAGTAGGATGTTTCTTCTTTGGAATCATCTACTACCGTTACAGTAATTGCCTTGGCACCTTCTGTTGGCTTTGGTGCAAAGATAAGGTAGACAGCAGCAAAGCAGATGATTAAAAGTGCCATAATAATGCCGCCTATCAGCAGTTTTTTGTTCCCTTGTTTTTTTGTTTCTTCGTTCATTTTGTTTTCCTCCTTTAATAAGGCCAGATACTCTGGCCGGGGTTTGAGAAATACATAAGTGGAATTTCTCATAAGTGCATAAAAATGTCCTTCTGCAGGCGCAGAAGGACTGGTGAGCAAAACAGTTTGTGCGTGCTGTCATGTACTCAACCAATTCCTCGTGGTTGTAGTGTACGTAAATATAGGCAGGTCTTCTGGCTTTATGGTCATCATCTAAAACCGTCTTCCCGTTTCCAGTGACATAGTGGTTTTAAACTCTCATATTACAGCGACGAGATCGCACAGGAATTGCACCTGTTTCCCTTTTCACCAGACAAGCTTATGCTGTCTGACACCTGTATTCTTTGACACTGACGCAAGTGTAGCACAAAATTATTATAAAATCAAGGTAACTATTCACAGCCATTCGCAAAACCGCCTCTAAGAGGCTTTTCTTTTGCTCATGTATGGCTTCTCGCCATATGAATTTACGAATAACAGCCCTCTGTAAACAAGCTTACAGAGGACTGTTGTTCATAAATTCGCATGGCTCTGAATAGTTACAAATCAAGGTCTCACATTTTTCTTGAATTTCTTTAGTGAATATTTGGAAGTAACTTTTTTCCAGCTGGAAACTCCAATAGTTTTTAAATATTTCTTTGTGTATTTTTCTGCCTGTGGAGTGTCCATATATTTAAATACATCATAAGCGGGCTTTCTGTTTCCGGCTTTGTCACAAAGTCCAAAGGCAAGACCTTGTGCAAGTTCTCCGTCAGCATCATAATCAGAACGGAAAATAACCGAGTCAATCATAGAGTTAAATTCTGCTTTGTAATAAGTATAAGCAATAGCAGCTGCCTGTACAGAGTATCCGCTGGTGGAAGTAAAGCCCTGTTCCGATAAAATAATACGTGTCTTTTTACCAAATTTTTTCTTCACATAGTTTGTTAAAACAGTCAGGTTTTTGGGTGAAACAAACTCTGTATTTACATCATTGGTAACGTATTTATCGTTCCAAGTATCGGCGGAGGTTAGAATGGAAGGGTATGCATGGTATGCAAGATTCCACTGAATATTTTTCTGCTGGGATTTAATTTCTGCATTGAAAGCATCCATAAAAGGTCTTGCGCCCCAGTCTCCATGTCTGTTGGACCAGGTATGATCTGTACAAATGTAAACTCTGGCATTTTTGGAATTACTCTTTACGGCATAGTACATAACACGGAAAGTATTTGCATAGGTCTTAATAAATTTATCTCTGGAAATATTACCTGCATAATACCATACCGGGTGAATATTTACCTCATTTCCTAAGACCCAATTGTCTAAGTGACAGTTCTCAGAAGAATATCTTTCTGCCAAGAAAGAAAATGCCGCTTCGTAAGTTTCTCTTGCTTTTTTATCCTCGGTATTTAGTGCATAGTAGGCGTGACCCGGCTGTCTTGCACTTTTTAAAATGGCATATTTGTTTGTTTCGTTCCAGGTAATCATAAACTGTCCTGTAATAGTAATGCCTAACTGGTTGGCAGAAGAAATATATCCGCCGTAAATATCGTTAAAATAATAAGTTTTACCGTTATAAACATAAGGAGTAGAGCCGTTCAAAACAGTATTCATATCAATGTTAATAAAGGTATGTTGTACTCCTAAAGATGTATCTTTGCTTCCCTGAAGTCCTTTTTTTGAAGTGGTTTTCGGGAAAGCAGCAGTATATGTTGCAGCAGCCTCCGGGTTTGTAATGTAAGAGGTTTTGCTTATAATTTTATATTTTTTACCGGATTTTATTGCAATTGCATATTTTCCCTGAACTAAGTTTGTACCATCTTCTTTTCTAAGTGGTAAATTAAAAGTAATAGTTGTTTTTTTCTCACATTTATCAATTACTTTTAAATATTTGTTACTGTTTGGATCTACCGTTACAAGATAGTAATAGTCGTCACTGCTTTTCAGTCTTTTTTTCACTTTTGCTTTAACATATAAATTAGTATTTTTTGAAACCTTACAGCTTTTCAAGGTGGCAGAATTGCTCTTTGCAGCATATTCCACGACCCCTTTGGTGATTTTGCAGGATACAACAGGAGAATAACTGCCATAGCATTTTTCACCGGTAGAGTCAATGTTATAGGCACGAACTCTGAAATAGTATGTTTTGTTTTTTAACAGATTAGTTAAACTGCAGGAAGTTTTATTTGATGCTAATGGAATAATATGCTCATTCTTCTTAAAACTTTTTGTATAAGAATAGGACAGCTCGTAACCGGCTACTGTTTCGGCGTGAGTATATCTTACAACAGCCTTTCCTTTGCCTGAATTTTTTGCCGAGCTAATCGTAGGCACCTTGGCAGGCATGGCACTAATCCATTTTGCATAAACAATAAGGTCGCCGGTAGTTTCTTTTGTAACTCCTGAAATTGGCATGGTAAAAGCAGCATCGCTAAACCAACCACCAAAATAGAAACCTGGTTTTATAGGACTTGCAAAAGTAAATTCAGTCTTTCCTGTTTTATATTTGACAGGATTGTATGTATCTCCGGTTTCAGGATTGGTAGTTTCTTTTAAATAACCGCCATCGTAATTATATGTAATGGTAAAAGTCTTTTTCTTTGCACCGGTGTTTACCGCAGGTATAGAATTAGCGGTTAAATCATCTTCTGAAACTGTATCTTCCGAAATCGTATCTTCAGAAACGGTGTTCGTGGAAACACTGTTATCAGAAACCCCTACGCTTGAAAGTGTGTCATTAGAAATTGTATCTTCAGAAACAGAATTAACAGACTCATTCTCTTTTGTAAAAATATTCCCTGAAAGGGAATTCCCGCCTAAAATATTTGCAAAAATCGAATTCTCTGAAAGACTATTCCCTGACAAACTGTTTTCTGATAAGGAATTATCAGACAAGCTGTTTGATGAGACAGTGCTTGTGGAAATGGTTTCAGCATTGGCTACAGCATCGTTATAAGCCAGACTCACAAAAGAAAAGTCTATACTACCAATTAACAAACTTGTAGCTAACACAAGACAAAAAATTTTTTTGTGCAATTTCATATTCGTTCCTCCTTGCATAATTCGGTAGTGTCAAGTTTACTACCTCATTTTTTATTAAAAACCTTTATTTTAGGGAGTTTGCAAATAAAAAGAGCATTGACCTCCCTTTTGTGGTATAATATCCGCGACCAAACATCAACTATACAAAGGAGACAATGCTCGT
>JAFSDJ010000045.1 GCA_017436305.1 Lachnospiraceae bacterium | reverse complement strand
TTCCTCTTTTACTTCTCTAAGAAGACATTCATCCGGGCTTTCACCTTCTTTAAAATGTCCGCCTACTCCTATCCATTTTCCGTGGCTTACATCATTTTTTTTGGATACCCTGTGCATCATTAGGTATTTATCGTCTTTTTCGATGTAGCAAAGTGTTGTTAGGTTTTTGCTGTCGTTTGCCATTCTGGTGATTCCTTTTCTTTAAATATTATCTCTCATAAATTTTTCCTCTATATCCAATACCTCTTTGGTCCAAAATTCCCTGCCTGATTTATAGTTATTTTAATTAATTCTATTTATATTTTAATATCCCACAAGAAATATCTTATTCCTAGCGAAGTCTGAATGCATTAACCATTTCTTCCAAAGTAATTGCCTGTGCAGAAAGTTCTTCGCTGACTGCAGAGGTTTCTTCTGCAGATGCGGAATTGTTCTGTACAACAACAGAAATCTGTTCAATTCCTGCCTCGATTTGTTGTAACATATCAGCCTGAGTACGGGAAGACTCTGCTGCTCCTGATGCCATTTCTGCAAAGGATTCCATATCAGCAAGTACGGTTGCAATAGCATCCATAGTATTTTCCACAATTTTATTACCGGATTCAATCTCTTCTAATGACTTGCTGATTAATTCTCTTGTAGTTACTGCAGATTGTGCACTGTCAGCAGCAAGCTTTCCAATCTGGTCAGCAACAACTGCAAATCCTCTTCCTGCTTCTCCTGCTCTTGCAGCTTCAATAGATGCATTTAAGGATAATAAATTTGTCTGAGATGCAATATCTTCAATAGATGCAATAATATTTTCAATTTCTTTGGACGTCTCGGTAATACGATTCATAGCCCCTGTCAGTTCATTAATTTCTTCACGATTCTTTCCTGCATTTTCTGCTGCAGTTTTAGCGGTAGTTGCTGCAATAATAGCATTGTCAGCACTTTCTTCAGAAATCTGGGCAACACTTTCGATTGTTGCGGTAAGTTCTTCAACTGCACCTGCCTGCTCTGTAGCACCTTCAGCTAATGCCTGAGCACTCTGTGCTAACTGCTCTGCACCAAATTTTACCTGCTCAGAAGACTCTACAATACTATGTAAAGTACCATCTAACTGACGGTTTAATTTTCTCATACTTAAAATCAGCTCTTTAAAATCGCCTACATAACTTTCTTCTGCATTTGTGGCAATATTAAAATTACCTTCTGCCATTTCACTAAGTAAATAGTTTGCGTCTTTAATGATTGTATTTATTTCTACACATGCTTCATGTAAATTTACAGCCAAATCACCAATCTCATCTTTACCATCATATGCAATCTCAATATCAAGATTACCTTCTTTTAATTTATGTACGGCTTCCTGTATTTGTGAAACCGGCTGTACAATAGACTCTGTAAGTATCTTAATTGTAATAAGACACAATAATGTTCCTCCAATGGCCCCAACCACAAGAACAATAGCAGCAGTAACACCTGCTGAATATGGTGCCCCTTCTTTACGGAGTCTTACAATCATGGTCAAGTCACATAAAAATGCAAATAACAAAATTGTATTAAATACTGCTAAAATTGCATTAAATCCTTTTTTTAATTTTTTTCTTACCGAAAAATTTTTTGCTTTTTCACTCATTTGTAGCCCCTCCTATTTGGATAAATAGTAATTTTGTGTATTTTTTAATCATTTCTTTAAAAAAATAAAATGCACGTATAATCATTATAGCATATGTTACAAAAAATAAAAGAAAAATAGGAAAAAAGTTTCATTTTTTACTAAAAAAATTTCGGGAACGATGCAAGCACCATTCCCGATTAAGTATGTGGTTTTTTATTAATTTGGCTAGGGTGCAGTGAGCCCTAATCATTATTTTTCAAATGTTACTTCTGTGCTATAAACTGCTCTCTCGTCCAAAAGCTGTTTAAAGGATTTTTCTGCTTTCTTCTGCTTATAATCCTCTGAATAATAATATCCTTTAATTTCATCCATATATTCATCATAATTGCAAATATATACATATATAGTTGAAACATCTCTGTCCTGAATAGCAAAAATATTAACGTTGCCATCAGAACCATAAGGGAGAATTTCGCCCCGGGCATCTAATGCTACCGGGAAGTAATCGTAGCCTCCATCCGGATAGGTTTCATTTAATCTGATTTCAAAAGGTGTTTTTTCTACTGAGGCAATTCCTACTCCATCTTCATTAATGGTATTTATTTCTACTACCTGAGTTCTGCTATTATCTATGGATAAAGCAATTTCATAATCCCAATTTCCATCGTACCAGTAATCAGTATATTTACTTGGAAAATCATAGTAATCAGCGGGAAAAGATTCATTCATAAATTTCTCCCATTCCTCATCAGACATAGCCTCTATCTCTTCCTCTGTTTTTCCAACATCAATAATTTCCGGCTCTGCCTTCATACCGATAATCCGGCTGATGGAAAGATTCATATTAAAGCTTTCTGGTATTTCAACTGTCTGAACATATTCGCTGTCATCTATATTAATTTCATCAAAGCTGATTCTTAAAATTCCGGCAAATGTTTTATCATCTAATATTTTACCTTCTACTAAGCGCAGTTCCTTTTGTATAGTAGGGTTAAAACTGTATTTTTCTGCAGTTTCTAGCTGCATGGTAACAGTTCCCTTTTCATCGGTTAATGTATCCGGGAATCCTTCTTTACTTTCCATAGTCATAGCAATATAAATAGCCTGATCATTGCAATATACTTCAGATAAGCTTACTGTAACACCTGCTGATTCTTTTGTATAAACAGAATCTTTTGTCATTTTGCTTTCACTGTTGTCTATTTCTTTTAATCCTTTTGATGTAGTTTCTTTTGTAGCAGCTTCCTCCTGTAAAGGTGTTGCTACTGCGCTATAATCTCCCTGATAACTGTAATCATTCTGCAATTTTTCAAATACATGGCCAATAATCGGAATTTTTGCAGCTAGAACAGGATTTGATACTACAATGCTGCATGCCACAACGACTGCTGCCGCTACGCTGACCCATTTTACCACATTTTTTCTCTTTCTTTTTTTGTCACATAACCGGTTACCCATCTCTAACCCTTTTTTTACAGCATTGTCAAGCTCTGCAGGAATCTCTATTTCGTTATACTTGTGAATATCATATTGATTTTCTCTGATCATGATAAGCCTCCTCTTGTAAACTTTGTTTTAGTTCCTTTTTTGCTCTTGCCATATACCCCTTAACTGTTCCTTCAGGAATATCCATTATCTCAGCAATTTCTTTTATTTTCATGTCGGAAAAATAATACAGGATAATAACGGTTTTATATGCAGGTCTTAGTAAATCCACAGCCTGGTATAAGTCAATCCTCTCCTCCATGGAACATGTACTTTCCGTGGCCTTTTCCTGATATTCTTCCAATGAAATAATAGGAACTGATTTTTCTTTTTCTCTGTAAATATTGTTAATTAGTATTTTCGTAAGCCATGTTTTAAAGAAAGCCGGTTCTCTTAGTTTTTCAATGGCAACCATTCCCTTCATAACACAGTTTTGTACTGCATCTAAGGCATCCTGCTCATTTTTCACATAGAGAAAGGCAGTT
>JAFSDJ010000044.1 GCA_017436305.1 Lachnospiraceae bacterium | reverse complement strand
CCCATAACTGCTGCTGCCAAAAATGGAAGCAGAAAGCTTTTTACATATCTTTGTTTATAACCTAAGCATCTCTTTAAGGATAACCCATTTAAAAAGCACATAAAGAAAGAATAAATAATCATAGATGTTGCCAGGGCATACAAGCCTAAATCTGTATATAAAAGCAGCGGAACCAGTAAAACTGTCTGAATTACTAAAGCCACGGCTGCATTTACTACCGGTTTATTTACCTTTCCTATTCCCTGCAATACTCCATTTGTCAAAGTGGAAACGCCATAAAAAATAATGGATACAGTCATTACCTGTAACAGCTTTGCTGCTAACTCAATAGAATCCTTCTGGGCCGGAAACAAAAAGGCTACAACCGGCTCTGCCAAAGCAAACAATCCTACGGCAGCAGGAATGGATATTAACATAGTTGTATGAATGGCTTCGCTGATTTTTTCGTTTGTTTCCTGCTTTTCTCCTCTTGCATAGGTACCGGAAACGGTAGGAATAATGGCAGAGGACATGGCAGAAGCTATAGCAATTGGAATATTGGCAAGCACTACTGCTTTTCCTGCAAAAATTCCATACATGGTAGCAATTTCTTTCTGGGAAACTCCTTTTATGTTGCCACAGATTACTTCAAAAATTTTCTGATTAATAGAGGTATTGGCGTTGTAAATAAAGGTGCTTAAAATAACCGGTGTCACCATAAAAATGATAATCTGGAATATTTGCTCATTTGACAAATTTTCTACAGTTCTGTCTCTTTTTATCTGTTTTTGAATGGTCTTTTTGTTAATGGAATAAACCCAGTACATAAAAATAAGAGCAATGACTACCCCCGCACCGGTTCCTAACGCACTACCCATAGCGCCATAAACTGCCTGGGTGGTCTCATCCTTGTCTGCTACCACCTGAATTAAAAGATGGGCAGCGGTAATACTAATAATAGCATTTAAAATCTGCTCCGCAATCTGGGAAACTGAAGTTTGTAACATAGACCTATGGGCCTGAAAATATCCTCTAAGCACTCCTAAAAGACCTGAGAAAAATATAGTAGGAGCAAACACCCTTAATACAATCACTGCATTTTCCTGTACTAAAATGGGTGCTGCAATATAAGCAAACAAACTGGCAACTCCACCTACTACCAATACATAAATAAGCGCACATTTAAAAATCCTGTGGGCATTTTTGTATTCCCTAAGAGCAAGCCTCTGTGAAATTACCTTGGATATAGCAGAAGGTATACTATAAGAGGATATTAACAAAATGATAGTGTAAATATTGTATGCGGAGCTGTAATATCCATTTCCTTCATCTCCAATAATGGCCGCTAGTGGGCTTCTATATATAATTCCTATAATTCGACTGATAATTCCGGCAGCAGCCAAAATACCTGCCTGCACTACGAAACTATTTTTTCTGCTTTCCTGGCTCATGGTGTAGTTCCTTTTAAAAATTTTTCCTTTTTTTAGTATAAGCAAAAACCACCTAAAAAACAATAAAAATAAAAAGTTGAATTTCCATGCATTACTGACACATAAGAAATTCAACTTTTACCATATTATAAAATTTCTTTACAAATCTTCATCCAGATTAGTACTCATAGACTCAATCAGCATCTTCTGGGTTGCTAAGAAAAATAACACAAACGGAATAATAATTAACAAAGCTCCTGCGCAGAAGGTTCCAAAATCACCCTGCTCATTATAAAGACCGTAAAGTCCTAAAGCCACTGTATACTTACTCTGTGAGCGAAGAACCAGTTTCGGGAAAATAAAATCAAGCCACGGTGCCGTAAAGCTTGTAATAGCAAGGAACACAACAATTGGTCTGATTGCCGGTAAAATAATACTTGTAAAAATACGGAATCTGGAAGCACCGTCCATAAGAGCAGCCTCGTCCATATTTTTTGGTATGGCATCTAAATAAGTTTTTACAAGCCAAACATTATAAGGAATATTTCCTGCAATATACACAAGAATCAATCCCCAGATTTTATTTAATCCGCCAATCCAGTATAACACATAATACATAGCGATCATGGCAAGAAAGGATGGAATAATCTGTAAAATAAACATAGTAACTAACATACTTTTCTTACCGCAGAACTGATATCTGGAAAAGATATAAGCAGTTACAGTACAAACAACCAACGTTCCAATCATAGTAACAAAGGCAATCACAAAAGTATTTCCAAACCACACCGGAAAGTTAGTCTTTGTAAACAAGGACTGAAAGTTGCCAAAGGATAACCCATTTCCAAAAGGTACACAGCTTAAATTAGTCATCGTGTTACCATCTGCTAACGCAGCACTTAAAACATACACAAAAGGATAAAGTACAAATATGGAAACAATTGCTAAAAATATCATAACAATTACAAAACGAATCTTACCTGCTGTTTTTAAACTCATTTATCTGCCCTCCCTGTATATATTTGTTTTTCTAAACTGCCAGATTGAAATCGGAATTAAAATAACACATAAAACTACGATAATGACAGATGCATAGTTAAATTTCATAACATTAAAGGTTAAATTGTAAATCCATGTAATTAATGTATCGGTTCCACCGGCACTTGTAATGGTTGTGTTTTCCAGCGCCGGATTTCCTTCTGTTAAGAAGAAAATGGAAGTAAAATTGTTTAAATTCTGTGTAAAGCCTAACACAATAAATGGCACAGTTCTCTTTAATAAAAGTGGAATAATCACTCTGCGGATTGTCTGTCCTCTTGTTGCTCCGTCCACTGCTGCCGCATCATAAATTGCAGGAGAAATTGTATTTAAGCTTGTTAATAACAAAAGCATAAAGTAAGAAAATCCTGCCCAGACACTGATTAAAATACAGGTTACTTTTGCCATAAACGGGTCTGACAACCAGCTGATAGGCTCGCTTATAAAGCCCCAGCTCATAAGTGTGCGGTTTACTACACCGAAGGAACCATTTAACAAGGTTCTCCACACAAGCATGCTGATAACTGCCGGAATGGCGTATGGTAGCATTAAAACAGTCTGTACAAAAGGTCTGAATTTGAAATTATTGTGATGTAAAATATAAGCTAGTACCAGTCCACCTATATAGCTAAGTGCTGTGGAAAGTATAGCAAAAACAATGGTCCATAAGAATACTCTTACAAATGCACTGCTCCATGAAAGCTGTCCGCCAAACATGGCAACAAAATTATCAAATCCTACCCAGTTAAAACTTCTGCCCGGCGCAATGTTAGCCGGTGCTGACAAGTTTGTAAAAGCTGCCAGTATGGCAAAAAGAAGGGGTACAATTACTAAAAATCCTACTAAAGCTACTGTCGGTGCAATTCCCCATACAACAAAGGAACTTTGAATACTTTCCAGTAAGGTTTGATTTCCATTTGCATAAGCACCGGTTTTACAATAAAAATCATAATCCATCATGGCTGCTTTTATGTAATGAATATAAATTGCAACATAAAGCCCAATTAATAAAATAGAAACAATACCGTTAATCAAAATAGAAGCAGAGTTAACAGAGCCTTCCAAAGTAAAGAGACCTACAATTGATTGCGTAAAGAAAGGAGCAAAATAAATCATTAACGCCTCTAAAAGCATTAACACAATTCCCCTAAAATACTGCTTCAAATACAAAATCTGACTTAATCCATTAAATAAAATAGAAGAAATAAGAACTACTGAACTTGAACTTCCATCTCTGTATAATTTTATCATCTATATCCCTCCTATTTCGTTCCGGTAGTGTCAAGTTTACTACCTCATTTTTTATTAAAAACCTTTATTTTAGGGAGTTTGCAAATAAAAAGAGCATTGACCTCCCTTTTGTGGTATAATATCCGCGACCAAACATCAACTATACAAAGGAGACAATGCTCGT
>JAFSDJ010000043.1 GCA_017436305.1 Lachnospiraceae bacterium | reverse complement strand
TCGGCAACCGCCTTACAGCAGTTTTTGTTGTGCTGTCAAGGGTGGCGTCACTCATCGAAAGATTAAATATCTGCAATTTTCATGGTTCAATTGAGCCTTTTTCTTTGGCTCTGTTTTTTCATAAGTCACTTGACACTACCCATAATTCGCTAAGTATTTGCAAAATTCTGAAATCCAGAAGTTTTACAATTACAAATTCTGTTTTTATTATAATGTATAAAACAGTTCACTGCAATGAATAAAATTAATTCATTAGGAAATCCTATTAAAAAACTTAAAGGAGATAGTTTAAATATGGAAGAATTACAAACAGCCATTTTTGAACAGGGAAGCCAAAGTATAAAACTTCCTATGCCGGTTTATATAAGGGCATCTGCGTCAGTGGTAGGGAAAAAAGAAGGGGAAGGACCACTAGGTGCCCTTTTTGATATGATAGGAACGGACGGACTGTTTGGTGCAGCTAACTGGGAAGAGGCAGAAAGCACTTTGCAAAAAGAAGCAGTCAGTCTGGCAATTGGAAAAGCAGGAATGAAAAAAGAAGATATGCGATATTTACTGGCAGGAGATTTGTTGGGGCAGGAAGTTGCTACCTGCTTTGGAATAGCAAGCTTTGAAATTCCATTTTTTGGACTATTTGGTGCCTGCTCCACATGTGGAGAATCTTTAAGCCTGGGAGCAATGACAATCGGAGGCGGATTTGCAGGTAATGTAGTTTGTGCAACCTCCAGCCATTTTGCCAGTGCTGAAAAGGAATTTCGATATCCGTTGGAGTATGGGGGACAGCGTCCTCTTTCTTCCAGTTGGACCGTAACAGGCAGTGGGGCATTTGTATTGTCCAGTACACCGGGAGATAAGCCAAGGGCCAAAATTACAGGAATCACTACAGGAAAAATTGTTGATTATGGGTTAAAAGACAGCTTTAATATGGGCTGCGCTATGGCTCCGGCGGCGGCAGATGCCATTTACACCAATTTAAAGGATTTTCAGAGAAAGCCATCTGATTATGATAAAATCATTACAGGAGATTTAGGAAGTGTTGGAAAAGAGGCACTCCTTGATTTATTGTATGCAAAAGGAACCGATATTTCAAAGGAACATATGGACTGTGGAATGGAAATTTTTGATGCAGAAACACAAAATACTAATGCAGGAGGTTCCGGATGCGGCTGTGCAGCAGTTACTTTATCTGCATATATTCTGAAAAAAATTGAAGAAGGCATTTGGAAAAGAGTACTTTTTGTGCCAACAGGGGCACTTCTTAGCAAGCGTAGCTTTCAGGAAGGAAACACAGTTCCGGGAATTGCTCACTGTGTTGTGATTGAGTCTGTCTGAAGTATGAGGGGAAGTCATAAATGAAATAAAGTAAGCAGTGGTTTTGGTTAGCCACTGCTTACTTAAAGTATAAGACAGGGAAATATCTGTCCACATATTTTTTAATCAATTTTAGGAAGTTTATCAAGACTTGCCTGAATTTCTGCGTCAGTAGGAATATAATTTTCCATCTGACCATCATTAAACTTTTGATAAGCAACCATATCAAAGTAGCCGGTTCCGGTTAAACCAAAGAGAATTGTTTTTTCTTCTCCGGTTTCCTTGCATTTTAATGCTTCGTCAATGGCCGCCTTAATAGCATGGGAGCTTTCAGGAGCAGGAAGGATTCCTTCTACCCTGGCAAATTCTGTAGCCGCCTTAAATACCTCTGTCTGAGTTACCGTAGTTGCTTCCATATAGCCGTCTGCGTAAAGCTGTGACAATGTTGAGTTCATGCCATGATAACGAAGACCGCCCGCATGATTTGGTGCTGGTATGTAGCTGCTTCCAAGAGTGTACATTTTGGAAAGAGGACAAACCTTTCCGGTATCACAAAAATCATAAGCATATTTACCGCGGGTAAGACTTGGGCATGAAGCCGGTTCTACAGCAATAAAGCGGTAATCAGCCTCGCCCCGAAGCTTTTCGCCCATAAATGGGGAAATCAAACCACCTAAATTAGAGCCACCTCCGGCACAGCCAATAATAATGTCAGGTTTAATGCCATATTTATCCATAGCTGCTTTCGTTTCAAGACCGATTACGGATTGATGAAGCATTACCTGATTTAAAACACTTCCAAGAACGTAGCGGTAGCCTTCATTGGAACCGGCCTTTTCTACTGCTTCGGAAATAGCGCATCCAAGACTTCCGGTTGTTCCGGGGTATTCTGCAAGGATTTTTCGGCCTACTTCTGTTTCCATAGAAGGTGATGGGGTAACGGAAGCGCCGTATGTGCGCATTACTTCACGACGGAAGGGCTTTTGTTCGTAAGAAACCTTTACCATATAAACATTACAGTCAAGGCCCAGATAAGAACATGCCATAGAAAGGGCAGTTCCCCACTGACCTGCACCGGTTTCAGTAGTAACACCCTTTAAGCCCTGCTTTTTTGCGTAATATGCCTGAGCAATGGCAGAATTTAATTTATGGCTTCCGCTTGTGTTATTTCCTTCAAATTTATAATAAATTTTAGCCGGTGTCTGAAGCTTTTCTTCCAAACAGTAAGCTCTCACTAACGGAGCAGGACGATACATTTTGTAAAAGTCTAAAATTTCTTTTGGAATATCAAAATAGTGAGTAGTATCGTCTAACTCCTGGGCTATAAGTTCGTCGCAAAAAATACCCGACAGATCTGAGGCTGTCATTGGTTTATGGGTTTCCGGATTAAGAAGAGGAGCAGGCTTATTGTTCATATCAGCACGAAGATTGTACCATGCCTTAGGAAGCTCCGATTCTTCCAAATAAATTTTGTATGGAATTTGTTTGTCTGACATACTTAGTCTCCTTTTAATTGTATTTGTAATTAGTTGCAAGTTATTATAGTTTACTGCATAATTTTTGTCAATACTCCTTCCTTTTTTACGAAAAATCAGATATAATGAAGTCACTGTTCATGCAGTAGTCTGACATTTGCCGTCAGGTTATGTAATAGTATGATTGGGGAGTTGGTTTCTGTTTAAGAAAGTGAATTGCCATGGAGAAATCAATAGTTACCGGTCATGTGTGAACAGTAACAAAAGATGTTTGTAGAAAAGTGGGGAAGCCATAGTGCAGGAGATTATTCTTAGTGTGTATGCAATAATTGCATTTATTGCCGCACTGATTATTGTAAAAACAGAACGAAAAAGTAATAGCATAGGCACGAAAATAGAACATATGATGGGCGCAGTTTTTTGCATGATAATTTTTTATGGTGCTAACTTTGTGGTAGAAAATCAGCTTGTTGTAAAAATAGCCGGCTGCTTATCTTTTTTTATGTTGGATTTTTTAGTGTTGTTTTTTTTAGATTATGTGCTAGAGTTTTTGGAGTGGCAGGAGAAGTTTTCCAAGGTTCTTTGGGGAATTTTATATGTGTGTATATTTTTAGACGGAATTTCCTTATTAAGCAATCCTTTTAATCATGATGCATTTGCATATAGAAATATTTCTTTAGGAGACCTGACAATACTTGGAATTGTACCTAAAGCACCATTTCATGGACATTTAATTTTAGTAGTAGCAATTGTAATTATTGCAGTTTTCTTTCTTATATTAAAAGGAGCCCAGGCACCACGAATTTACTGGAAGAGATATTATTGTATATGGTTTGGAATGATACTGGCAGTTATTACAAACTGTGTATATTTTGCAGAGTTATTTCAGTTAAAGCTGGATGTTTCCATATTTGCTTACGTACTTCTAGGGAGTTTGCTCTACTTTAATACGTTTAAATATCAAAGTGTAGTTAACAAAGAGATTACACGTGGGGTAATATTAGACTATTTGGCAGAACCTATTTTATTGTTCGACTATGAAGGGATTCTTGCAGACTATACGATTCATATGAAGGAGCTGTTTCCTGAATCTGCTTTAAAAACAAGGCAGAATCAAAACGGAAAACCTCTTACAAGGGCTCATTTTATGGAATATGCAGGTATTAGGGAAATTGATAATCTTTCAGAGGCAAAAGAATTTGAACATATTATGGAAACAAAGCATGGAAAGCGAATTTTTCATTGCAAGTACGATTGTTTGCAGGATAAGGGCAAGGTGGTAGGTTACAGTTTTGTATTTCACGATGTAACTTCCTTAAAGGAAGCATATTATGCATTGGAACAATCTATTACTTACGATAAGCTTACAGGTTTTTTTAATAAGCGAAGCTTTTACAGTCAGATTCCTCAGTGGGAGGATGACCGCTACTGGCCTGTGACTACCGCAGTGTTCAATATTAATAATTTGCAGGTTATAAATGATAGCTATGGTACGGAATATGGGGATCAGGTTATGCTTGCTTTAGGTGCCATACTGAAAAAGTATATTGGTGCAGAACATTTTATTGCCAAGGTAGATGGTGGCGATATTGTAGCGGTGTTTGAAAATACTGATCAGGAACATTGTATTGAAATCTGTGAAAAGATTAGAAATAAAATGGAAACTGTTTTAGAAGATAATCCCATTACATTGGAATATGGTGTGGCAGAAAAAACAGATGATAGTCTTTCTGTTGAAAAAGCATTTAAAAATGCCAGAAACAGTATGCGGAAAAAGAAAATGCTCAGAGATACTTCTGCAAGTCGCGCATTGGTAGATTCCTTAAAGCAGACTTTAAGTGAAAGTGATTATGAAACAGAGGAGCATGTGGAAAGAACAAGAGAAATGGCTGCAAGGCTTGGAAAAGAAATGGGCTTAAGTGATTCGGACATTGCCAAACTTGAACTTTTGGCAGTGCTTCATGATATAGGGAAAGTAGCCATTCCACACAGTGTTTTATTGAAAAAGGGCAAATTAAATGATGAGGAAAGAAAAATTATGCAGGAGCATACGGTAAAAGGTTATAGAATTGCCAAAAGTTCACCGGAGCTGGAGGAAATTGCAGACTGTATTTTATCCCATCATGAAAAATGGGACGGAACCGGATATCCAAACGGTCTAAAGGGAGAGGAAATTCCACTTTTAGCCAGAGTTATTTCAGCAGTGGATTCTCATGATGTTATGGTACATAACCGACCTTATCATACCGCTATGCCTGAGCAGGCAGCCATCGACGAATTAAAAGCATGTGCAGGTACGCAGTTTGATCCTCATGTAGTAGAAGTATTTGTTAATTTATTAGAACGTGAGGAATTAAACAAAGCCACAGAAAACCGGTAAGGCATTAGAAAGGGATGTAAAAATGCGGGAAATGGAATTTAAAATGGAAAGACAGGGACTCTTAGAGGTAGGACAAAAGGTTACAGTAACAGAAGGTGTTCTTCCAAGTAGCTATTATTATACAATCGACCCGTCCTTAGCTATGTCAGCCAATATTCCATTTAGAGAAAGGTTAAAGGCAAAAGAAGGCACTGTGGTTGACATAAAACAAAATGAAAGAGGGTTTTATGTAACAGTGAATTTTTTAGAAGAATAATAAATAAATTTAAATAAGAGGAGAAGATTAACATGTTAAAAAAAATCAGTACAGAAAAAGCACCAGCAGCAATTGGACCATATTCACAAGGAATTATTGTTGATAATTTCTTATTTGCTTCAGGACAGGTGCCAATTATTCCGGAAACAGGAGAAATTGCAGAAGGTGATATTACTATTCAGGCCACACAGGTTATGAAAAATATTCAGGCAATTTTAGAGGAAGCAGGTACAACCTTTGAAAAAGTGGTAAAGACTACATGTTTTTTAGCGGATATGAATGATTTTGCAGCTTTTAATGAAGTATATGCCAAATACTTTACTGAAAAACCTGCAAGAAGCTGTGTAGCAGTAAAAACACTTCCTAAAAATGTTTTATGTGAAGTAGAAATTATTGGATATTTAGCCGAGTAAAGTGTATAAGAAATGTGAAATTGTAAAAAATAGTGGGTAGTAATACCTGCTATTTTTTTTAGTCAAGTTCAAACAGGCAGAAAGGATGAAAATTATGGAATTTATGTCGTATGTAAATGCTTTTTGGGTAGGTGGGGTGATTTGTGCCCTTGTACAGATTTTAATGGAAAAGACTAAAATGATGCCCGGTAGAATTATGGTATTGTTAGTCTGCTTAGGCGCAGTGCTTAGCGCTATTAACCTCTATGAACCCTTTGTAGAGTATGCCGGTGCCGGAGCTAGTGTACCTCTTTTAGGCTTTGGGAATGTGTTAATGAAAGGCGTAAAAGAGGCGGTAGATGAAGCAGGATTTATTGGAATATTTCAGGGGGGATTTAAAGCAGGGGCAGTAGGATGCTCTGCTGCTTTAATTTTTGGATATCTGGCCAGTCTGATTTTTGAACCTAAAATGAAGGATTAGGAACGTTTGATTGTTACCGAAAAATCTGTGCAGGAGAAATCTTAGTTTTCCGAAAAATCAATGCCCATGGCAATAAAGGATTTTTTTAAGGCAACATCCCAAAGGGATTCTAAGGATTTATCCATTACAAAGGTGTGAAAAGCCGTACCGGTAATGCAGGTAAGCTTCCCGGTCTGATATTTAATAATCAGCTGGAGACTCTTTATGAGAGACGGGTCAACAGT
This sequence comes from Lachnospiraceae bacterium, assembly GCA_017436305.1. Taxonomy (GTDB): domain Bacteria; phylum Bacillota; class Clostridia; order Lachnospirales; family Lachnospiraceae; genus RGIG3040. Next base: position 76,515 of record JAFSDJ010000043.1, on the reverse strand, counting down.
TAGTTCAGGACTTTTTAAAAGCTTATCAAAAAAGCTGTCTCCTACATGGAGTACCAGTTTAAAGTGCAGGGGAGTGTGATTTCCACGAATTAAAGAAAAGCAGCAAGGGCGAAGCTCCTTCCATAGGGAAAATTCCTTTAAAAGGGCTGGATTTTCTTCCAGCTCTTCTGTTGTGTAAAATTCTTTTTGAATTCTGCCGTCAATGTAAAATTCGTTAAAGGTAGTAATACGGGCCTCCTCTAAATAAAAACTGTCAAAAGCTTCACTGTTTAATAATTTATTCATAAATAGTTTAATATTGGAGATTTCTAATGCAATCATGTTCATATCCTTTTTTTGTTTCATTATAATAGAGAACTTACACCTTATGCAACCCCAATAAAAAGAAATGAGGAAAACATCTTTTCAAACGGGATTTATTGTGCTATGATAAGTGGTAATTAAAACCATGTGATAACGGGAGAGAATTTATGAGTTATAAAATAGTAATAGACAGTTGTGGAGAATTGACCGAAGAAATGAAGAAAAATCCTTTCATTGAAAGCGTTCCTCTTGAGCTGCAGGTTGGTAAGGAACGTATGTGGGATGATGAAACCTTTAATCAGGCCGAATTTTTGAAAAAAGTAGCAGCCTGTCCGGAATGTCCAAAGTCTTCCTGCCCATCTCCGGAAAGATATATGGAAGCCTATGTAACTGATGCAGATGATGTATATGTGGTAACGCTTTCGGCTAATTTAAGCGGAAGTTACAACAGTGCAATGCTTGGTAAAGATTTATATCATGAAAAATATGGAGATAAAAACATTCATGTATTCGATTCATGCTCAGCATCTATTGCGCAAACATTAATTGCCGGTAAGGTTATGGAGTTAGCAGAAGAGGGCAGGTCTTTCGAAGAGATTGTAAAGTTAGGGGAGGCTTACAGAGATTCACAGGATACTTATTTTATACTGGATAATTTGGAAACCCTTCGTAAAAATGGTCGTTTATCCGGTGTAAAGGCGTTGGTAGCTACCACCCTGAATATTAAACCGATTATGGGAGCTACAGATGAAGGAACCATCATTCAGTTAGGTCAGTGTATTGGTATGAAAAAAGCCTTGACAAAAATGGCAGATATGATTGCAAAAAAAGTAACAGAAGAAGTAAAAGAACCGGAAAAACAGTGCATTATGATTTCCCACTGTAACTGTAAAGAACGTGCGGATTTAGTTAAAAAGTTATTGGAAGAGCGCGTTAAAGTAAAAGAAATTACCATTTTAGATACAGCAGGAATCAGCAGCATGTACGCCAATGACGGAGGGGTCATTGTAGTAGTATAAAATAATATTTACGAAATTGTTTTATTTTAATAAGGAAGTTTTTTATCAAATCTGGAAAGAGTAAATGTTTTGCCTGTAGTTAAAGTAATCAGGGTAGAGGATTTACTCTTTTCAAATGCCCTGTTATAGGAAAAACCCTTTTTGTAAGTAATGAAATCACCACAAAATGCCACGTCTCTGGCAAAATCTTCAATACTACCAATCATTAGTAAATCTTCCCCATCCGTTATATGGATTCGTACCTGGTAATCTAAAGCTTCGGCATAAATAATGTTGGCAATAGGAATATATTTTGTCTGATTTTCGGTACGGATTTCCAAAGTAGGTACTTTGGCTTCTTGCTCTGCTTTATAAATATTGAGTACAACATCTGTAAGTTGTTCTGCTTTAAGGGGCTTTTGAACCATGTGAAATTCGGAAGAAGAATCTTCATAGTTTTTTGCTGCTTCTTCGGATTGGCAGATAATAATTTTATTGAAGGGAACTGAAAGCTCAATGAGCATATCCATGACCTGTCCCATAGCCTCTGCATCTGTCTCAAAATCCAAAAAGAACATATTATATCTCTGGATAACCGGTCTTAAAGAACTGGCATCGCCAAAAGATTCAATATATAGATTACCGGCAGTGTTCATAATGGAATCACTAACGCGGTCTAGCAAGCGTTCTAAATGTTTTCTATCTGCTACACTTTCAGCAATTACTGCAACATACATATTCTTTCTCCTTATCGATTTCGTGAATGTATATAAAAGAGTAACAGTTCAGCCGCGCCATTGGCAAAGTCGCACCTGAGGTGCTTTCCGTTGCTTTGCAACTACCTTTGCTCATATTCGGGCGCTCTGCTTATATCATGTATAATGTGTTCATTCATGCAAGCATGATTCACCCATTATACATGATATAACTGAACTGTTATGGGTATATATCATAGAATTTCAAATGTGACGAGATAGGAGAGTAAGATAATAAGTCCTATCTGTATAATCAAAATAGCAGGCATACCATAAAGGAAATACCAATGTCTTGTTTTGTGGTGAAAAGTAAACATACCAAAAATGCAACCGATACTGCCACCAATAACGGCAATGGTAAATAAGGTAGCTTCCGGTATGCGGAATGCCTGTTTTTTAGCCTTCCATTTATCCATGCCCATTAGGGCAAAGCCTATTACATTTACAACCACAAGATAAATAATCAAAGTGAAAATAACATCCATACAGATTATTTACCTTCTACTTCCTGCATTTTCATAGCGCGAACCTTGCAGGATAAACCAAATAAGTTAATGAAACCTTCTGCATCATGGTGGTCATATAAATCACCTGTTGTAAAGGAAGCAATACTTTCATTGTATAATGTATATGGGGAAGTAGTACCGGCTTTAATAATGTTTCCTTTGTAAAGCTTGAATTTAACTTCACCTGTTACATATTTCTGAGTAGATTCAATAAATGCCTGTGTTGCTTCACGAAGTGGTGTAAACCATTTTCCTTCGTAAACAATCTGAGCTAATTTGTTGCCCATTTCTTCTTTTTCACGGTAAGTATCACGGTCTAAAATAAGCTCTTCTAACTGTTGGTGTGCTTCGTAAAGAATTGTTCCACCCGGTGTTTCATATACACCACGGGATTTCATACCTACTACACGGTTTTCCACAATGTCTACAATACCCACACCATGTTTTCCGCCAAGTCTGTTTAACTCACGGATAATGTCGGAAACCTTCATTTCTTTTCCGTTTACAGACTTTGGAACACCTGCTTCGAAAGTCATTGTTACATATTCGCCTTCTTCAGGAGCTTTTTCCGGAGTAGTACCAAGTACTAATAAGTGTTCAAAGTTTGGTTCATTTGCAGGATCTTCTAACTCTAAGCCTTCATGGCTGATGTGCCATAAGTTTCTGTCGCGGCTGTAAGAATTGTCGGCTGAAAATGGAAGGTCAATGCCATGAGCCTTGCAATATTCAATTTCAGATTCACGGGAATCCAAAGTCCATTTTTCATTTCTCCATGCTGCGATAATCTTTAAGTCAGGAGCAAGTGCTTTAATGCCAAGTTCAAAACGAATTTGGTCATTTCCTTTTCCGGTAGCACCGTGACAGATTGCTGTAGCGCCTTCTTTTCTTGCAATCTCAACAAGTCTCTTAGCAATAACAGGTCTTGCCATAGAAGTTCCAAGTAAATATTTATTTTCATATACGGCGTGAGCCTGTACACATGGAACAACGTATTCATCGCAGAATTCGTCTACAACATCTTCAATATATAATTTAGTAGCTCCACTTAATTTTGCTCTTTCCTCTAAGCCGTCTAATTCGCTTTCCTGACCACAGTCAATACATACGCAAATTACTTCATAGTCAAAGTTCTCTTTTAACCATGGAATAATAGCTGTTGTGTCTAATCCGCCTGAGTAGGCTAAAATTACTTTTTCTTTCATGATTTTATCCTCCAATGATTTGCTTTAATTACCTTTTACTAATATACAACAAAGAAATGTATAATGCAAGTGAAAATTTATGCATATATAAAGAAAAAACCTTTGAATAAAATGCATAAAAATGAAAAAGTCTTGCATATTATGCATAAAAGTTGTATAATTATGCAAAGTAAACAGGACGATGAATAAGTTAAAATTAAAAATCCTTTAAAAAGTGGGAAATTTTGTTGAGTTTATTCTTATTTTGAAGTATGATTAAAGAATTGTGAAAGATATTTTAAAAGTGGAAAAAAGAGAAATTTGAGAGGTGAATGATTGTGAAAACAAAGATTTTTATTGATGGCAGCGAAGGAACAACCGGTTTAAGAATTCATGAACGTTTTGCAGGTCGTGATGATATTGAATTATTAACAATTTCATCAGAGCTTAGAAAAGATACAGAGGAAAGAAAAAGACTGATTAATGCTTCGGATATTACATTTTTATGTCTACCGGATGCTGCTGCAAGAGAATCTGTCAGTTTAGTGGAAAACGATCACGTAAAAATAATTGATACCTCTACAGCACATAGAACAGAAGAAGGATGGGCATATGGATTCCCGGAATTATCAAAAGAGCATAAAGAAAAGATTAAAAGCGGAAATCGGATTGCTGTTCCGGGTTGCTATGCTTCAGGTTTTATTTCTTTAATATATCCTTTAGTTGTGGGTGGAATTTTACCAAAAGATTATCCGGTAAGCAGTTTTGCCATATCCGGTTATAGTGGTGCAGGAAAGAAAGCAATTGCCGTATATGAAAGTGAAGACAGACCAAAAGAATATGCTTCCGGAAGAGAGTATGCACTGACACAGCAGCATAAACATTTAAAAGAAATGCAAAAGATTACCGGCTTAGAAAGAACTCCTTTGTTTTCGCCTATTATAGATGATTATTATAGCGGGATGGTAGTATCGGTACCTTTATTTACAGATATGCTGGTAAAAAAAGAAACTCCGGAAAGTCTGCTTTCCTATTATGCAGAATATTATAAGGGACAGAAATTTATTAAAGTAAGCGCTTTAGATGATGAGGTGGCAGCCAGTGGATTTTTAGCCGGAAATGGTTTGTCAGGCTGGGATGGTTTAAAGATTTATGTAACAGGAAATGAAGAGCGGATTGTGATTTCATCTCAGTTTGATAATCTTGGAAAAGGTGCTTCCGGTGCTGCTATTCAATGTTTGAACATTATTCTTGGATGTGAGGAAAGTAAAGGATTAAATTTATGATAAGAGCAATGTTAGAAACGGATTATGAACAAGTACATAGTTTGTGGATGAGTATAAAAGGCTTTGCCATTCGTAGTGTGGACGATTCCAAGGAAGGTGTGACACGTTTCCTTGAGAGAAATCCGGGCATTAGTGTGGTGGCAGAGGAAGATGGTAAAATCGTAGGCGCCATTCTTTGTGGCCATGACGGTCGCAGAGGCTGTTTGTACCATGTATGTGTTGATGAAAAGTACCGATTAAAAGGTATTGGAAAAGCAATGGTTGTTTATTGCATGGAAGCATTAAAGAAAGAAAAGATTAACAAGGTTTCCCTGATTGCATTTACAGAAAATGATATTGGAAATGCATTCTGGAAGGAAATTGGCTGGACAAAGAGAGAAGATTTGAATTATTACGATTTTGTATTGAATGAGGAAAATATTGTGGCATTCAACAAGGTGTAATGCTTTGTTATGACAAAAAAGGAGTAGAAAAATGAATATTATACAAGGTGGTGTAACGGCTGCCCAAGGATTTATGGCAGCAGGTGTGGAAGCAAATATTAAATATGAGAACCGGAAGGATATGGCACTTGTCTATAGTGAAAAACCTTGCGTGGCAGCAGGTACTTTTACAAGCAACATAGTAAAGGCAGCCTGTGTTACATGGGATAAGGAAATTGTAACAAATTCACCTTATGCCCAGGCGGTCATTGTAAATGCGGGAATTGCCAATGCCTGCACCGGAAAACAGGGATATGACTATTGTAACGAAACAGCCATAAAAGCAGCAGAAGTATTAAACGTTCCCACAGACAGTGTGCTTGTGGCATCTACCGGTGTAATCGGGATGCAGCTTCCTATTGATAAAATAAAAAAAGGTGTGGAATTGTTAGCAGAGGCTAAGTCAGGTGAGTTGTCAGGCGGTCAGGCAGCAGCAGAGGCGATTATGACTACTGATACAAAGGATAAGCAGGTGGCAGTCAGCTTTGAAATTGATGGAAAAACAGTAACAGTTGGCGGTATGTGTAAAGGTTCAGGCATGATTCATCCAAATATGTGTACAATGCTTGCTTTTATTACAACGGATATTGCCATTAAAAAAGAACTTTTGCAGGAGGCGTTAAGCCAGGATGTACAGGATACCTTTAACATGGTTTCTGTAGACGGAGATACTTCCACCAATGATACATTGTTAGTTCTTGCTAACGGGATGGCTGACAACACAGAGATTACAGAAAAAAATGAAGATTATGAAAAATTTGTGAAAGCCCTTCATTATGTAAATGAAACACTGGCAAAGAAAATGGCAGGTGACGGAGAAGGAGCAACTGCACTTTTTGAAACAAAGGTAATTCATGCAGATACAAAAGAAAATGCAAAAACCATTGCAAAATCCGTTATCTGTTCTTCCTTAACAAAGGCAGCAATTTTTGGACATGATGCAAACTGGGGAAGAATCTTATGTGCCATGGGCTATTCCGGTGCCAAGTTTGATCCGGAAGCCGTAGAGCTTTTCTTCCAGTCAAAATCCGGCAAGATTCAGATTTACAAAGACGGAGTTGCTACAGATTACAGCGAAGATGAAGCTACAAAGATTTTGTCAGATGAGGAAGTAACTGTTTTAATTGATATGAAAGCAGGAAATGCAGAGGCTTGTGCATGGGGCTGTGATTTAAGTTACGACTATGTAAAAATCAATGCAGACTATCGGTCTTAATTGGAAGAATTAATATAAGCAAAGGAGCAACATAATGAATAAAGATATGGAACAGGTATTGCAAAAAGCAGAAGTATTAATCGAGGCTTTACCATACATTCAGAAATATAACAGAAGAATTATCGTAGTAAAATACGGCGGAAGTGCCATGGCAAATGAAGAATTTCAGAGAAATGTAATCAAAGACGTTACCCTGTTAAAGCTGGTAGGATTTAAGCCTATTATCGTTCATGGCGGTGGAAAGGAAATCAGCCGCTGGGTAGGAAAAGTTGGAAAAGAAGCCAAATTTGTTAATGGACTTCGCGTAACCGATGAAGAGACAATGGAAATTGCAGAAATGGTTCTTTCCAAAGTAAATAAACAGCTTGTTACTATGGTGCAGGAGCTTGGTGTAAAGGCAGTAGGTATCAGTGGCAAAGACGGTGAGTTATTAAGAGTGGATAAAAAGTATTCAAATGGTGAAGATATTGGTTTTGTTGGGGATATTAAAACAGTAAATCCAAAGATTTTACATGATTTATTAGAAAAGGATTTCCTTCCTATTGTGGCACCTATCGGATTAGGAGATGATTATCAGGGATATAATATTAATGCAGACGATGCAGCCTGTGCCATTGCCAAAGCAGTAGGAGCCCAGAAACTGGCGTTCCTTACTGATATTGAGGGTCTATATCGTGATATTAACGATAAGTCAAGTTTTATTTCCAGATTAACCGTAAGCGAAGCTGATAAGCTGATTGGTGATGGTCTTATTGGTGGTGGTATGCTTCCGAAATTAAACAACTGTACTTCCGCTATTAAAAATGGTGTAAACAGAGTCCATATTTTAGACGGGCGTATTCCACACTGCTTACTTCTTGAAATTTTCACCAATAAAGGAATTGGTACTGCCATTATTGCGGATGAAGATGAGCATACTATGGAGCAGTAAATTTTATATGGAAAGCACCGGAGGTTAAGCGGCAAAATAGAAAGTAAAATCGTACAAGTTAAGCATGAGAAAGGAATGAAATAGGATGCAGCAGTATATTGATATAGCAGAGCAGAATTTATTACATACATATAATCGTTATCCGGTTGTATTTGAAAAAGGTGCGGGTGTTCATCTATATGACATAGAAGGAAAAGAATATTTGGACTTTGTGGCAGGAATTGCAGTTTTTGCATTAGGCTATGGCAATGAAACTTACAACAATGCCTTAAAAGAGCAGATTGATAAAATTATTCATACTTCCAATTATTATTACAACATACCTGCTATAGAGGCAGCTAAAAAAATGAAAAAAGCTTCCGGACTTGACCGGGTATTTTTTACAAACAGCGGTGCAGAAGCAATTGAAGGTGCCATTAAGGCAGCAAGAAAGTATGCTTACCTAAAAGATGGAAAAACGGATCATGAAATTATTGCCATGGAACATTCTTTTCACGGAAGAACTATGGGCGCTTTATCTGTTACAGGAAATAAAAAATACAGAGAAGCTTTTGAACCAATGATTGGAAACATTAAATTTGCCAACCTAAATGATTTTGAAAGCGTAAAAGCACTTGTTACAGATAAAACCTGTGCCATCATCATGGAAACAGTACAGGGCGAAGGTGGTATTTATCCGGCAGAAGAAAGCTTTTTAAAAGCAGTAAGAGAGCTTTGTGACGAAAAGGATATCCTTCTTATTTTAGATGAAATTCAATGTGGGATGGGAAGATGCGGTACCATGTTCGCATGGCAGAAGTACGGTGTAAAACCGGATATTATGACCACCGCAAAAGGGCTTGGCTGTGGTATTCCGGTAGGCGCTTTTCTTATGACAGAAAAGGTTGGTCAAAATTCCCTTACAGCAGGAGACCATGGCACTACTTACGGAGGCAATCCTTTGGCATGTAAGGCTATTGAAACAGTCCTTGACATTTATGAAAAAGAAAATATTTTAGACCATGTAAATCAGGTGGGCGACTATCTAACAAAGAAGCTTAATGAATTTGTGGAAAAATATGACTTCATAGAAGAAAGAAGAGGCCTGGGACTTATGCAGGGACTTGTATGTAATAAGCCGGTAGGAGAAATTATTAGTAAGGCTTTAGAAAAAGGACTTGTATTGATTAATGCAGGTACTAATATTATCCGTTTTGTACCACCTTTTATTATTACTAATGAAGACATCGATACTATGGCTGATATTTTAGACAAATGTCTGGCAGAATAAGAGTTTTAGATAAAATGGAGTAACGTATTTATGAAAAAGAAGATTATTTCTATTTTTTTGATTATCTGTTTGTTAGCCGTGACTTACTTTTCGGTGGGGGCTGATAGTAACGATGATACAACCTTGTTTGAAAGTAATAAGCCTTTGCAATTGTGGTATACAGACGAAGCACTGACTAACTATGTAGAGAGTGCAGCCTTTGATTATCAGGAAGAAACAGGGAATAAAATTGTCCCGGTGCTTGTATCAGGATTAGAGTATTTAGAAGAAATTAATACTGCTACTTTAGAAGGAGAAGGACCGGATTTATTCATTGTTAGCAACGATTCATTAGAAAAAGCTTACCTGGCAGGGTTAGCCGGTGAAATTGCGGACCCCGAAGGTATTGTAAACCAAAATTGTTATCCTAAGGCAGCACTTTCAGCAGTGACCTATAAAGACAAGCTTATTGCATATCCCTTTTATTATGAGACTTCTATATTTTTATATAACCAGACCTATATTGAAAATCTGGCAAAAGACACTATAGAGGCTGAGGCAAATGCAGCAGAAGGAGAAGCGGCAATGGAAGCCATTGAAGCAGCCGGAAGCGAAGAAGCAGCTGAGGCACAGGTTGTGGCGGAGGCAAAAACGGTAGAGGTAACTGAAGAAGAAGTAGCAAAAACAATTGATGTAATTATTCCGGCTACAGTCGAAGAAATCCTTACCTTTGCAGAGGAATATGATGCACCGGAACAGGTAGAAGCCGTGTTTAAATGGGACGTTTCCGATATTTTTTACAATTATTTTGTGGTGGGAAATTACATTACCGTTGGCGGTGATGCAGGAGATGATTCAAATAACATTCACATTTATAATGAGGATGCCATGAAATGCCTGGCGGTTTATCAAAAGCTCAATCAATTCTTCTCCATTGAGCCGAAGGAAGTAAGCTATGATTCCATTCTTCAGGAATTTATAGAAGGAAAAACAGTTTTTACGGTAGCTACTACCGATGCGATTAAGAAAATAGAGGACGCAAAGGCAGCAGGAGAATTTGCGTATGATTATGGCGTTGCTACTATGCCAAATGTCAGTGGTGAATTGCAGTCAAGAAGTTTATCCGTAACCAATGCAGTTGTAATTAATGGTTACAATGAGCATAAAGAAGTGGCAGAGGATTTTGCTAAGTATATGACCTATGACAAAGCAGAAAGTCTTTATGACAGAACAGGTAAGATTTCTGCACGGAAAGACATTATTTACGATAACAAAAAAATTCAGGTCACTTTAGCAGAATATGAAAAATCCATTCCGATTCCGAAAATGATGGAAACAAGCAGTTTCTGGGTACATTTAGAGATAGCATTTGCTAACATCTGGCAGGGAGCAGACATTAATGAAACCCTGAGAAATCTGTCAGAGCAGGTTATGACAGGGGTGACAGGAACGGAATATAAAGAAGAAATACTTCCTACACCCATATTAGAGGAAGAAACCGAACAAGAGAGTGACATGGAAGAATAACCGTTACTGTAGTGTATAAGACCGTAACTAATAAGTTATCGGGTATAAAATCCAATCATCTGGCTACACTAAAGATAAAAAACTTTGGAGGTAGCTTATGATTGGATTTTTAATTGCACTGCTTTCGGGAGCGCTTATGAGTATTCAGGGAGTCTTTAATACGGAGGTTACAAAAAATTCCTCTATCTGGGTGGCAAATGGATTTGTACAGCTTACCGCTTTTTTAGTATGTGTGGCAGCCTGGATTTTTACAGACAGAACAAGCTTTCAGACAATAGGTACCGTGCAACCCAAATATATGCTTTTAGGTGGTGCCATTGGAGCTTTTATTACTTATACAGTAATTAAAAGTATGGAAATGCTAGGACCTGCAAAAGCGGTAATGGTAATTGTAGTGGCACAACTGTTGGTTGCTTACTTAATTGAGCTGTTTGGAATATTTGGGGTAGAAAAAGTTGGCTTTGACTGGAAGAAGGCAGTTGGCATGGCAGTGGCCATTGCAGGGATAGTTCTTTTTAAATGGGAGTAGTGTGGAAAGTGATAAAAAGTACAGAAAAATTTAAGAAAATTATACTTGCCAGTGATTGGGATTTGGCATAAAATGAAAGTGTCGTTGTCATAGAGGGACCTTTGTAAAAGAATAAAGGAGCTATGTATGAATGACACAGGAAAGAAAAAGATTATAATTGGAATTTTAATAGTGACAATGCTTGTTTTTTCAGGTTGTGACAAGAAAAAAGTTACATTTGTTGAAGCGGACCAAAGTCAGGAAACTGAAGTGGAAACAGGTCAGATTTTAGATGAGGAAACATATACTGTACAGAGTGGGCAGGAAATTTATGTTCATGTATGTGGAGCTGTGATAAGTCCGGGGGTGTATGAGTTATCTGGTGATGCCAGAGTTTATGAAGCCATAGAAAAAGCAGGTGGTTTTTTGGAAGCAGCCTATCCGGAAGCATTAAATCTGGCACAGATATTGCAGGATGGAGAACAGATTATGGTTCCCACCAGGGAGCAATGGGAACAGTGGCAGGAAGAACGGGATGGTTCAAAGGAACAGGCAGCTGGGAATGAAGAAACCCGGACAGACGGTCTTATCAACATTAACACTGCTACAAAAGAGGAACTTTGTACACTGCCGGGTGTGGGAGAAAGTAGGGCAGACAGCATTATTGCTTATAGAGAAGAAAAAGGTGCATTTTCCACTACTACGGAAATCAAAAATGTAACAGGTATAAAGGATGGACTTTTTCAAAAAATAAAAGATAAAATTAAAGTAAAATAAAAGTTACTGGAAAGTTACCAGAAAGTAACAGTTGAGTGGAGAGTAAAATGGCAAAAAGGGTTTTAGTTGTTGATGATGAAAAATTAATTGTAAAAGGAATTCGTTTTAGTTTAGAGCAGGATGGTATGGAAGTTGAATGTGCTTATGATGGCGAAGAAGCACTAAATATGGCAAAGGAAAAGGAATACGATATAATTTTGTTAGACATTATGCTCCCTAAATTATCCGGTCTTGAGGTTTGTCAGCAGATTCGGGAGTTTTCTAATGTTCCTATTGTGATGCTCACTGCTAAAGGCGATGATATGGATAAAATTATGGGATTGGAATATGGTGCAGATGACTATATTACAAAACCCTTTAACATTTTGGAAGTAAAAGCAAGAATTAAGGCAATTATGCGAAGAACCACAAAGAGAGAAGAGAAAAAAGAAAAAACTTCTGTCATTGAGCGAGGTGATTTACTTTTAGACTGTGATGGAAGAAGAGTTTATATTGCAGGAAAAGAAATTAATTTGACTGCAAAAGAATTTGACGTATTAGAGCTTTTAGTATTAAATCCAAACAAGGTTTATAGCAGGGAGAATTTGTTAAAAATTGTATGGGGAGCAGATTATCCGGGAGACGTAAGAACCGTTGACGTACATATTAGACGTCTTCGTGAAAAAGTAGAAGCAAATCCAAGCGAACCGAAGTATGTCCATACAAAATGGGGTGTGGGTTATTACTATAAAGATTGAGGTTTACTGTTCATGAACTGGCCAGTAACTATTGAGGTTCAAAATAAATGAAAGAAAAAATAAATCAATATATAAGTAAATTTAAGGTTGCGCGAAGCCTTAAAGTTCGTATCTTTTTTATCATATTGCTGGTAGGCATTGTGCCTACTGCAATTTTACGTTACGGCATTTTGCAAAATTATGAACAAAGAGCCGTAGAGGTCCGTATCTCAGATGTACAAACCCAGTTTAAAATTTTAGCCAATCATTTAATTACATACAATTATTTGCAGGATACTTCGTCTGAAATTATTAATGCGGAGTTAGAACAGCTGTCCAATCTTTATGATGGACGAGTTCTTATTATAGACTCCAATTTTAATGTAATCAAAGATACCTATGGAATCAGTCAGGGAAAAACTATGATTTCTGAGGAAGTTATCAAGTGTTTTAAAGGTGGAAACGGAGTAAATTATGACCCGGTAAACCAGTATATTGAAATGACTACCCCTATTGTTCTAATAAGACAAAATGAAGAGGGTAAAGAGAATTTTGAGAAAGAAGAATCAGTTGTAATAGGAGTTATGTTAACTAGCGTTTCTACGGATAACATAGTAGCCAATATAGAAATTTTAAGCAGACAGGCAAACCTGATACAGTTTGTTATGGTGGTTATTGTTATAGCTATTGCATGGGGGCTTTCAAATATTTTAGTAAACCCTTTTGAAAAAGTATCTGCTGAAATTGGTAAGGTACAGGACGGATTTCAGGATGAGCCAATTAGCGTATCGGATTATTTGGAAACAGAGCATATTGTTACAGCTTTTAATGAACTGCTTGGTAGAATGAAAACTTTGGATGAATCCAGACAAGAGTTTGTATCAAATGTGTCCCATGAGCTAAAGACACCAATCACTTCCATGAAAGTACTGGCAGATTCTTTAATTGCCCAGGAGGATGTGCCTATAGAGCTTTATAAGGAATTTATGACAGATATTGCAGATGAAATTGAAAGGGAAAATAAAGTTATCAACGACTTATTGTCCTTAGTAAAAATGGATAAAACAGCGGCTAATTTAAATATTGATACGATTGATATTAACGCTTTTTGCGAGCTTATTTTAAAGCGACTTCGACCAATAGCAAAGCAGAGAGATATTGACGTAATTTTTGAAAGTAAGCGAGAGGTAACGGCAGAAATTGATGAGGTTAAATTAACCCTTGCTATTTCAAATCTGGTAGAAAATGCCATTAAATATAATAATGATCATGGTTATGTCAAAGTAACCTTAGATGCAGATCATCAGTTTTTCACTATAGAAGTAGAAGATAACGGACTTGGTATTCCACAGGAATCTTTAGAACATATTTACGAGCGTTTTTATCGGGTGGACAAATCCCATTCCAGGGAAATTGGTGGAACCGGTTTAGGACTTGCCATTACAAGGAATGCAATTTTAATGCACAGAGGATTTATTAAGGTGGAAAGCGAAGTGGGAGAAGGAACCCGGTTCCTTGTTAAGATTCCACTGACTTATATTGCAAAATAGGAGCAAAAATATGAAAAAGCTAATAAATTTGTTTTTCCTTTTTAGTATAATATTTTTAGTGGGCGGATGTGGAAAAAAACAGGAAGAGCTACCTGAAAATGCCAGTCTCTTTTATATATACACACTAAATAAAGAGGAAACCAAAGTAGAAAAATATCAGTGTTCTACAGAGCTTACCGATACAAAGGAACAATTAAATTTCCTTCTTTCCCAATTGAAAACAGTGCCTGAAAATACAGAGTTACATCAGACTATTACGGATGAAATGGGATTAGAAAGCTTTTCTTTAACAGATGGAAGACTTACCCTTCATTTTGGGGATGGTTATAAAAATCTAAGTGCTACTAGTGAGGTACTTACAAGAGCAGCTATTGTGCGTACTGTATGTCAGATTGAAGGCGTTGAGTATGTCTCCTTTATGATTAACGATACAGCACTTTTAAATGCCAGTGGTACACCGGTAGGAGTTATGACGGCCGACCAGTTTTTAGATAACGAAGGCGGGGAAATGAATGCCTACGAAAAAGCAAATCTGACTTTATATTTTGCTACAGAGGATGGAAAACATTTAAAGGCATATTCTAAGACGCAGGTTTACAATAGCAATATTTCTTTGGAAAAATTAGTAGTAGAGCAGATTGTAGCAGGACCGGAAGGAGAAAATATGGGAAATCCAACCATAAATCCGGATACAAAGGTGCTTAGTGTTACAGTAAAAGACAGGGTGTGTTATGTAAACCTTAGTAAAGAGTTTTTAACGCAGACGTACGACGTTTCGGCTGAAGCAACCGTTTATTCTCTAGTAAACTCTTTAGTAGAATTAACTGATATAAATAAGGTGCAGATTGCAGTAGACGGAGAAACAACCCAGGTATTTCGGGAGACAATTCCGTTGTCTACTGTTTTTGAACGGAATTTAGAGATAATGGAATAAATACAATCAAAAAGAAAGGTAATGGGACAATGAAAAGACCACTTTGTCTGGTCTGTGTTGCCTTTGTATTTGCATTACTTATGTTAACCAGCGCCTTCCCCATTTCCTTTTATGAGGATATGGTGGAAGATGGAACAGTAGTAGAGCAAATAGGACAAGTATACAAAAAAGAATATAAAAATGATACTCTTGTGCTTTACATACAAAGCGAAACAGATCAATTCTTATGTTATGTAAACGATGGACAGGCCCCCAGGCTTGGCAGCTATATTAAGGTCCGGGGCCGTTATCAGAGCTTTAAGGAAGCATCAAATCCCGGACAATTTCATCAAAAACGATATTATCAAATCTTAAATCTGAATTTTTCCCTAAGAAATGCAGTAATAGTAGAAGAATCAAACGAATATAGTGTGTTACAGGAAAGTTTGTACAGCATAAAAACAATCTGGGCAGAAAGTTATGACAAAGCACTGCCTGAAAAAGAAGCAGGAATTTTAAAAGCAATGGTATTAGGTTATAAAGGAGAGCTTGATACAGATATAAAAACTCTTTATACACAGTCAGGTATTAGCCATGTACTGGCAATTTCGGGCCTGCATATCTCTTTAATTGGAATGGGAATTTATAAGCTGTTAGCCAAAACAGGTATGCCTGTACTTGCCCTAACAGGATTTAGTATGGGAGTTATGTTTTTCTATGGTATGATTATAGGCGGCGGCACATCCTGTTTTCGGGCGATTTTTATGTTTAGCATTTACTTGATTGGTAAGTGGATTGGCAGAACCTATGACATGCTTACTGCAACAAGTCTGGCAGGAGTATTTTTATTAATTACCCAACCTTTGTATCTGTATCATACCGGATGTTTATTGTCTTTTTTTGCGGTAACAGGAATCGCACTTTTAACCCCGGTGTTTGAAGAATTATTTTCGGAAAAAATCAAAAAAAATCCCATTATAAAAAATTTAGTTGGAAGCTTGTCAGTTTCTTTCTTTACTCTTCCTGTATTAACCTATTATTTTTATGAATTTCCCATATATTCTTTTTTTTTGAACTTGCTTATTATTCCCCTTATGAGTGTGCTCTTGCCCCTTGCTTTAGTGGGTGGAATATTAGGAATATTTTTACCGGCGGCAGGAGTAATTGTTCTTACACCCTGCAAATGGATTTTAATGTTTTACGAAGGAGTTTGTGAAATTTTTACGAAACTGCCCTATAACACTTTTGTAACGGGGCAGCCTGCAGTCTGGCAGATTGTTCTATTTTTTGCCGTCGTACTATGTGTTGTTCTTTTTTGTAAAAAATGGAAGAAAGCCAAAACAGTATCACTTCTCATACTGGCAGTTTTTATGCTATGTGTCCAAATCCATCCAAAAACAGAAATTACCATGTTAGATGTAGGGCAGGGAGACTGTATATTTATTAAAAGTGAAGATGGAGCCACCTTTTTGATGGATGGCGGCAGCAGTGATGTATCAAAGGTTGGAACTTATCGGATTATTCCTTTTTTAAAGTCAAAGGGAGTAAGAGAAATTACATACGCTTTTGTAAGTCATCCGGACAGTGACCACTACAATGGAATTTTAGAATGTTTGGAAAAGAGTCCGGAAAATGGCATTTCAATTAAATATCTGGCAGTTTCCCATCTGGCGTTTAAAGGGCAGGATGAAGCATACGAAAAATTGTTTCGGGCCGCGGAAAATGCAGGTACGAAAGTTGTTTGCATAAGTGCAGGGGACATGTTAAAATGTAAGAAAATAACGCTGACCTGCCTATACCCTGAAAAGGACAGTAGTCCAACAGATACAAACGGGGAATCTCTTGTGTTTCTCATGGAGTCAGAAGGGGTAAGGATGTTGTTTACGGCAGATGCAGGTGTGGAAGAAGAAGCAGCAATTATATCAAGGCTATGTGATGTGGATATTTTAAAAGCGGGGCATCATGGTTCCAATGGTTCTACTGGAGAAACGTTGTTACAGACTATAAAACCGGAGATTACGATTATTTCCTGTGGGGAAAATAATTCCTACGGTCATCCGGGAAAGGAAATGCTAAAACGGTTAGCGGAGGCTAACTCCAGAGAGTATGTAACAGCTGAAAGCGGTGCCATACAAATTACTATAAATAGCAATGGTTTTCAGGTTGAGACATATTGTAAATGATACAGGAAATGTAGAAAATTATAAACAAATCAAACATGAAAAAAGTTTGCTGAAATATAAATTTAGAACTATAAAAAACAAATAAAACAATTAATATTAAAAACTATATTTTAATAGATATAAGACAAGTATAGGAGAAATCATTGCAACGAATTAATCAAGACATAAAAACAGGACAATTTCAACAAATGTATTTACTGACCGGTCAGGAAGATTATCTGCGTAATCAGTATAAAAACAAGCTGACCAAGGCACTCCTTGGAGACGGAGATACCATGAATTTAAACTTCTTTTCCGGAAAGGAAGCAACCCCACTATCTATTATAGACATAGCAGAAACTCTTCCCTTTCTGGCAGAAAGAAGAGTTATTGTTTTAGAAAACACAGGTCTCTTAAAAGGAAGTCAGGAAGCTTTGGCAGATTATTTAAAAGAAACGCCGGAAACCACTTTTTTTGTTATGTCCGAAAAGGAAGTGGACAAACGAAGCAAGGTGTATAAGGCGGTAAAGCAAAAAGGCTATGTGTGCGAGTTTAATGAGCAGGATGAAAACACACTGAGAAAGTGGATAAAGCAGTCCTTTGCAAAAGAAAATAAGCAGATAGAAGAACGGGCACTGGCAATTTTTTTAAACAAAACAGGTACCGATATGTCAGGAATCAAGACAGAAATGGAAAAGCTTATTTGCTATTGCCATGAAAAAGATGTGATTACTTCAGAAGATGTAGAGGCAGTTACAACGGAACGGATTACCAATCGGATTTTTGATATGATACGGGCTGTGGCAGAAAGAAACCAGAAACAGGCACTGGATTTATACTATGACTTACTTGCATTAAAAGAGCCGCCTATGCGCATTATGGCATTAATCGCAAGGCAGTTTAACCTTCTTTTACAGGTTAAGGTGCTAAAAGAAAAGGGGCATGACAGCCGTTATATTGGAGAAAAAGTAGGATTACAGCCCTTTATTGCCAAGAAATATATGGAGCAGTCAAATGGTTTTAAGACATGGATGCTAAGACAGGCAGTGGAGGACTGTGTAAAAGCAGATGAGGACGTCAAAACAGGAAAGCTGAACGATTTAATGAGCGTGGAACTACTTATCATAAAGTACAGTAGCTTACAGATAGAACGGTAAGGCGGATGAGTTTCAATATCAGATTAAGATTAACTAAGGTTACTGGGAAGGTTGTGAACAGTAAATACAGTTAGCGAAAGAGAAAACAGCTCTATAGGCAGGAGAAAGAAGGAAGAACATGGATATTATCATTATTATTATCATTATTGCTGTAGTAATTAATAAGAATAAGAAAAAAAAGGAACAGGAAGTTAAGAATAACGGCACGCAATACTATTCAGGCTACTCCTCAAATAACAGAAATAGTAGAAATACATCAACGACTATGCCATCAAGTACAGGCGGATCAGTTAGCGGACAGCGCCCCGGCAATGGATCTTCTGCTAACGGCTACAAACCGGCAGCTACAAACAGACAGACAACATCTAATAATACAGGTGGGATTTCGGGGACAAATAAAAACATAAACACAAACACCACTTCCAATGTAAACAAGAATAAAAATACAAAAGAACAATCAACTTTAGAATATTTAAACAAAAAGGCAGCAGAGGATCAGGCAGCACATATGGCAGAAAAACGTGAACAGGAAAGAAAGCAACAGCAGATTTATGGCGATGCAAAAATCGGAGAAATGTACATGCCTGGGGATTCCATTCCGCCAGGGAAAATGAAAGCAAAGTGCCCTTACTGTGCTGCAGATAATTTGATTCAGTCCAGATATCGGGCAAACAGCCTTTGTTATTTTTGTAGAACTACATTATAATCTGCAATTGTCTGGATATTAGAGGGAGAGACCGGCTTATGGAGAAACATCAGGGAAAATCAGTATTTGCAGGTGTTGCAATTGGTAAAATCAGCTTTTACATAAAGGATAAAGCAGAGGTTGTAAAAAGAGAAGCAGACGACCAACAGTTAGAAATAGAATTGTTTAAAAATGCTAAAAAGCAGGCAAAGGAGCAGCTTGGGCAATTATATGAAAAGGCATTATCGGAGGTTGGAATGGATAATGCCCGAATTTTTCAGGCTCATTCCATGATTCTTAACGATGAGGAATATGATACTTTTATAATTGACGCAATCAAAGAACAGAATGTGCATGCAGAGTTTGCGGTGTCTATGGCGGGAGAGCATTTTGCAAAGATATTTTCTTCCATGGAAGACGATTATTTTAAGGAAAGAGCTGCGGATATAAAGGATGTATCAGGGCGGGTTCAACGTATTTTAGGTGGCAGAAAAGAAACGTCCAAAACATCAGAACCGGCAATTATTGTAGCGGAGGATTTAACCCCAAGTGAAACAATACAGATGGATAAAAGCAAGGTACTTGCATTTGTAACAATGTTAGGCTCTGCTAACTCGCATACAGCAATTCTTTCTAAAACTATGAATATTCCGGCATTGGTTGGGGTAGAAATAAAAAAAGAATGGGATGGAAAAGTTGCTATTGTAGATGGAATTACAGGTGATTTTTACATAGAACCGGATGAAAATACATTAGAGTATTTTCGAAGAAAAAAACAGGAAGAAACCAAAAAGAGAGAACTATACAATGAGCTAAAAGGAAAAGAAAATATTACCCTATCCGGCAAGCAAATTGAACTTTGCGCAAACATTGGAAATGTTGCTGATTTAGAAGCAGTCGTTGAAAATGATGCAGGAGGAATTGGATTGTTTAGGAGCGAATTTCTCTATTTAGGAAAAAACGATTATCCTACAGAAGAAGAACAGTTTGAAGCATACAAAAAAGCAGCAGAAACTATGGCAGGAAAGCCGGTTATTATTCGAACGCTGGATATTGGTGCTGATAAACAGATAGATTATTTTCAAATGGAAAAAGAAGACAATCCTGCCATGGGATATCGGGCAATTCGTATCTGTCTAAAAGAAAAAGATATATTTAAAACTCAGCTTCGAGCTATTTTAAGGGCTGGTGCTTATGGAAACGTGTCCATTATGTACCCAATGATTATATCTGATTTGGAAATTAAAGAAATCAAGGAACTGGTAGAAACGGTAAAAGGAGAGTTATTAAAAGAAAAAATTCCTTTTGGTAATGTGGCTCAGGGAATTATGATAGAAACTCCGGCGGCAGCAATTATAAGTGATCTTCTGGCGAAGGAAGTGGACTTCTTTAGCATTGGAACCAATGATTTAACTCAGTATACTCTAGCTATAGACAGACAGAACAATAAGCTGGACAGTTTTTATGATGCTCATCATGAGTCGATTTTGCGCCTTATAAAAATGGTTGTGAACAACGGACATAAAGCAGGAATCAAGGTAGGAATCTGCGGAGAGCTTGCAGCAGACTTAAGTCTCACAGAAACATTTCTTAAAATGGGGGTAGATGAGCTTTCGGTGTCACCTGCATTTATTCTACCGATTAGAAAAGTTATTCGTGAAATTTTATAAAGAAAAAGGTTTGAAAGTTAATTGAAAAACTTGAAATTGATACATTCTATAGGAGAAGTTCTATAAGAGAAAAGGATTTTACAAAGGAAAATGTAAAGTCCTTTTTTTTGTACATATAATTCTATAAAATACAAACACAGGCAGACAAGATGAAAAAACAGATACAAACACTTTAATTTTAGTCTGGTGAAAGGAGAATACAATATGAAAAGAGAAAAACGGGAACAATTAAAAAAGCAAGGGTTTATATTTTTCACAACAATTTTAGTTTTAATTACAGCACTATCCATTGCAGGAACAGTTCAAAGCAAGGAGCGGGACAGATTCGATTTAAACAATCCGCTCATAAAGGAAGAAGAAAAAAGCTGTGTGGAACAGGTGAAAAAAGTTTTAGAAGAACACAAATGTAAAAACAGCGGCGTTACCATAACAAAAACTATTGACATACAAGGCATGAGACAATATCAGGTAACTGTCCACCATGACAAAATTAAAAACATGACTTATACAGAAAAAAGAGAATTATGTCAGGATTTGGAAGAAATCAAATTTAAGCAGCAAAATTTTACCATAACCTACAATTTTATTACCGTTTAGTCCGTTCACGGTAACAATTGATTTCTGCATGAAAATTCCCTTCATGAAGCAGAAATCAATGCTTCAATCATGCATTTACGCAGCCTGACAGCAAGTGTTTTGTTGCTGACTGAACAGTAATACAATAACCGTATTTTTTACAAACTTTACAAGAAACACATGACAACCCAAGGCTTTGGGATTATAATGTAACATATCAGGAAATGCGAAGCATTTCCTCGGTGTAGGAACTACACCGAACTCCGAAGGAGTGATATGTTAACGAGCAAGCTACGCTTGCGAGTCTAACGGTGTAGGAACTACACCGAACTCCGAAGGAGTGATATGTTAACGAGCAAGCTATGCTTGCGAGTCTAACGGTGTAGGAACTACACCGAACTCCGAAGGAGTGATATGTTAACGAGCAAGCTATGCTTGCGAGTCTAACGGTGTAGGAACTACACCGAACTCCGAAGGAGTGATATGTTAACGAGCAAGGAGAACCAATATGCGTAATAACCCAAAGCCATATGAAATTTATAAACACTTTAAAGGAAATAAGTATCAGATTATCACCTTAGCCAAGGACTCTGAAACAGGGGAGGAAATGGTAGTATATCAGGCTCTTTATGGAGACTATCAAATGTATGTACGTCCGCTTTCCATGTTTTTAAGTCTGGTAGATGAAAAGAAATACCCGGAAAAAAAGGGTGAGTACCGTTTTACTAAAATAGATGGAACAGAGGAAAACGTGGAAAACATAGGGAATACGGAGTCTTTTAATACACAGATAAAAGAGACGGAGCTAAAAACAAAAGAAACGCAACCTTCCCAGGCGGAAACTTCGGAAATTTCAAACAACGAAACTCAGACAGAGGATAACATAGAAGACAACCGGTTAGAGAACTTTGTAGACCCTATGGTTCTTGACTTTTTAGATGCTGATACTTACGAAGAAAGATTAAATATTTTGGCAGCACTTCATCATCGCATCACAGATGAGATGATCAACACTATGGCAATTGCTGTAGATGTGGAAATCGATGAAGGACCGGTTGAAGAAAGATATGAGGAATTAAAACATTGCCTTATTACATTCCAAAAATATCAATGTAGCCGTTTACGCTAGTTTCTTTCAGTGCCAAGTGGCAGAAGGAAGCAAAGAAAAGCAGGTTCTGTAAGTGTCTCCAAAATTTAATCGGATTTTTGGGAGGGACTATTATGGCATTTGATTTGAAAAACAAGCTGGTAATCGGCGTAAGTTCAAGAGCTTTATTTGATCTGAATAAGGAAAATGAAATTTTTGAAACAGAAGGAGTAGAGTCCTACTGTAACTATCAGGTAGCCCATGAAAATGATATACTAAAACCCGGACCGGGCTTTTCACTTATTAAAGCATTATTAGAGTTAAATGAGCTTCCGGGGAATGAAGGAAGAGTAGAAGTCATTATAATGTCAAAAAACAGTGCAGATACATCCCTTAGAGTATTTCATTCTATCAGACATTATGGGCTGAGTATTACAAGAGCAGTATTAGCAAGTGGCGGTTCTCTTGCCCCTTACTTAAGTGCCTTTCAAACAGATTTGTTTTTATCTGCCAATGAAGAAGATGTGCAAAGTGCTATTAATTCAGGCATAGCCGCAGGGATTATCATTGATGATGGTATCCATACTTACAGTGAAGACGGATTGATTAGTCAGATTCGAATTGCTTTTGATGGAGATGCAGTGCTTTTTACAGATGAATCAGAGCAGATCTTTGCAAAAGAAGGTTTAGAAGCATTTGAAGAAAATGAAAGAAAACTTGCAAAACAACCTTTATCTGAGGGTCCGTTTGCCAAGTTATGTAAAACAATTTCTCAAATTCAGAAAGAATTTGCAGGAAAAGAACCACCTATCAGAACTGCTTTAGTAACGTCAAGATGTGCACCGGCTCATGAAAGAGTTATCCGCACACTTAGAGCATGGGATGTACGGATTGATGAAGCCTTTTTCTTAGGAGGCATCTCAAAAAAAGAAGTGTTGAAAGCTTTTGGAGCCCATATTTTCTTTGATGACCAGATGGTTCATGCTTTAGCTGCCTCAGAAGTAGTGCCGGCAGCAAGGGTTCCGTATAAAAATTCTGCGTAATCAGGCTCTCGCTAAGATAGGGTAGAAGCCTGCTATACAAATTGGAAAATATACGGAGTTGAGGAATCAGTAAGTCGGATAAATCGTAATTGCCCGCGCGTGAACAGTAGCATATAACCTGCAATAAGGGAGAATAAAATGCAATACAAAAAAATAGTGAAAGGCCGGTTTGTGGAAAGACCAAACCGGTTTATCGCATATGTAGAAATAGAAGGAAAAGAAGAAATCTGCCATGTAAAAAATACCGGAAGATGCAAGGAACTTTTACAAAAAGGCTGTACAGTTTATCTGGAGGAAAGCCATAATCCAAATAGAAAGACAAAATATGATTTAGTGGCAGTAGAAAAGGGTAAACTACTTATTAACATGGATTCCAATGCTCCTAATAAAGTGACAGGGGAATGGCTTACTAGTCCTGAATGTGATATTTTACAAGGAGAAACAGACATTTTTGTAAAACCGGAATATAAATATGGCAAATCCAGATTCGATTTTTATGTAGAGGCAGGCAGACGAAAGATTTTTATGGAAGTAAAGGGTGTAACCCTTGAAGAAAATGGAGTTGTCAGATTTCCGGATGCCCCTTCTGAAAGAGCCATAAAGCACGTAGAGGAACTAATGCAGGCTACAAATGAAGGCTATGAAGCATATGTGATGTTTGTGATCCAGATGAAGGGGGTAAAATATTTTACGCCTAACGAGGATACCCACCCTGAATTTTGTAATACATTAAGAAAAGCAGCAAAACAGGGAGTAAAAATACTAGCTTATGACTGCCTTGTAACAGAAGAAACTTTAAAATTGCATGAAAGAGTAACAGTTTTATTATAAACATTAAGAAATAATTTATTGATTTTAGAAAAAATATGAGTAAACTAGAATATATTGTTGAACCATTACTGAAGTGGTATGAAAAGAACTTAAGGTCACTTCCATGGCGGGATAATCCGGAGCCCTACCGGGTGTGGGTGTCAGAGATTATGTTACAACAGACAAGAGTGGAAGCGGTAAAGCCTTATTTTTATCGGTTTTTAGAAAAACTTCCTACCATTGAACATCTGGCAGAGGCTGAGGAAGATGAGCTTTTAAAGCTCTGGGAAGGTCTTGGATACTATAACAGAGTCCGTAACATGCAAAAAACCGCCCGGATTCTCATAAGCGAATATGATGGTAAAATGCCTGCAGATTATGAACTTCTGTTGAAATTACCGGGAATTGGGGCATACACAGCCGGGGCAGTGGCATCTATTTCCTATGGAATAGCAGTTCCGGCAGTGGATGGCAATGTGCTTCGGATTTTATCCAGAGTGACCGGAGATGAAAGTGACGTTCTTATGCCAAAGACCAAAAAGAAATATGAAGAACTTCTGACAGATATTATGCCAAAGGACAAGGCAGGCATATTTAATCAGGCACTTATGGAACTTGGGGCAATTGTCTGTGTTCCAAATGGCACACCAAAATGTACAGAGTGTCCGTGGAAGGATTTTTGTAAGGCAAAGGCAGACAATACCATCTCTGTAATTCCAAGAAAAGCCAAAAAGAAACCAAGACGAATAGAAGAAAAAACCGTTCTCATTATTCGTTCGGGAGAGCAGGTTGTAATAAAGAAACGTCCGGAAAAAGGGCTACTTGCAGGACTTTATGAATTTCCTTCGCTGGACGGGAAAAAGAATGAAAAAAAAATACTTGATTATTTAGAAACTATAGGCTATAAGCCTCTTCACATAAAAAAGCTGGAATATGCAAAACATATTTTTTCCCATGTAGAATGGCATATGAATGGGTATGCTGTTAAGGTAGAGGAAATAGATTTTTTAAGTGGAGAGGCGGCAGAAAATATAAAGAAAGAAGGCCATTTGTTTGTTTTCCCGAAAGAAGTAAACAAAGAATATGCCATTCCATCCGCTTTTGAAGCCTACAGCAAATATGTAAATATCAAACTAGGTATAAAATAGACAGAATAAAGTGAAAGAAAGAGAGTGAAAGGGAACTATGAAACTGTTATCAATTGCTGTACCATCTTACAATTCACAGGATTATTTGGAACGTTGTATAGACTCCTTGTTAATTGGGGATGATGATGTAGAAATATTAATTGTAAATGACGGTTCTACAGATAGAACAGCTGAAATTGCAGATGCCTATGAGGCAAAGTATCCGGGGATTGTAAGGGCAATTCACAAGGAAAACGGTGGTCATGGCTCAGCAGTAAATGCAGGAATTGAACATGCCAAAGGATTGTATTTTAAAGTAGTAGACAGCGATGACTGGGTAAAAGAAAGTGCTTACAGAGAAATTTTAGATACATTAAGAAAGCTTGCAGGTGGAGAGCAGGTATTAGATATGCTTATTAGCAACTATGTTTATGAGAAACAGGGAGTTAAGCGTAAAAAAGTGGTGGCATTTCGCAATGCTTTTCCGGAAAATACTATGTTTACATGGGATGAGGTAAGACATTTACGCAAATCCCAGAATATTCTTATGCATTCGGTAATTTATCGTACAAAGCTTTTAAAGGACTGTGGTTTGAAGCTTCCGGAGCATACTTTCTATGTGGATAATATTTTTGTATTTGAACCTCTTCCTTACGTTCGAAATATGTATTATCTTGATGTGAATTTTTACCGCTACTATATCGGACGAGACGACCAGTCCGTAAACGAAAAGGTAATGATAAGCCGCATAGACCAACAGTTAATGGTAAACAAGCTTATGGTAGATTATTACGTATCAACCAAAATACCAAATGAGAAAACAGCAAAATACATGTTAAAATATTTAGATACCATTACAACAGTATCTTCTATTATGCTTATTTTAGCAGACACGGAAGAAGCTTTGAAAAAGAAAGATGAACTTTGGAATTACATTAAAGAAAAAGATAAGCGGACATTTTTAAAGATGCGCCTTGGTATTTTAGGGGGGACAATGAATCTTCCGGGAAAAGGCGGACGAAAAATGTCAGAAGGTTTATACAGACTTGCTAGAAAATTCGTGCAGTTTAATTAAACTGCACGATGGAAATGAATGCCCGGTTTATATATCAGCAAATACATAATAATTGATAACACAACAGCTGTAAATACATCAAATGCGGAGTGCTGTTTGATAAATACAGTGGATAAAACAATTAACACACTAAGAATGAAAGAGGATATGCGAATCAATTTTTTCTTTTTTAAAATTTCATTTTCCCGAATTGCCACATGTGCCATAATGGAGTTATAGCAATGGATACTTGGAAACAGATTGGTTGGTGTATCAATAGAGTACATGGTTTTTATCAGGGAAGTAAAAATATTGTCCCTTGTAAATGTAACAGGGCGTAAGTCATGACCGTTTGGAATTAGGAAGGAAATCAGTAAAAACAAGGTCATACCTGTACCCAATGTGATACAGAGCTTATAAAAATCCTTTTTATCCAGAAAAATGAAAGTAATAACTGTCACGGCTATGTAAGGAAACCACAGATAATATGGCACTACGAAATATTCAATAAAGGGAATATAGTCATCCAACTTCATATGCACCAGAGCAAACTCTGTTGTTACAGTACTTTCCAAATAGGAAAAGACTGATATGTAAAAAGGGAAATAGAGAATTGGAAGCAAAGCATGCTTGTACATTTTAAGGAAATTAAGTATTTTTTGTTTCATTTTCATTACCTGCCTGTTACTTTATTAAGACACTATTTTAACACAGTGCCTCTTTTATTTTATAGTCAGTTTTTATAAAGTCAATAAAAATATGGAAAATTCATAGAAAATTTGGTTTTCACTAGGTGAAAATTGTGGTATACTTTGAACGGAGTATTTTTACATAAAAAGCGGAGGTAACAAAATGTATTCATTAGACGAAGTAAAAAAAGTGGATTCTGAAATTGCAGAGGCTATTATAGCAGAACAGGAAAGACAGAACAGCCACATTGAGCTTATTGCATCTGAAAACTGGGTGAGCAAGGCTGTTATGGCTGCTATGGGAAGCCCTCTTACAAATAAATATGCAGAAGGATATCCTGGAAAGAGATATTACGGTGGCTGCGATTGTGTTGATGTAGTGGAAAATTTAGCAATCGAAAGAGCCAAAGAATTATTTGGTTGTGATTATGCCAATGTTCAGCCACATTCCGGAGCGCAGGCAAATATGGCTGTACAGTTTGCGGTTTGTGAACCTGGTGATACTATTATGGGTATGAATTTGGCCCATGGCGGACATCTTACACACGGAAGTCCGGTAAATATGTCCGGTAAGTATTTCAACATCGTTCCTTACGGTGTAAATGACGAAGGCTTTATCGATTATGATGAGCTTCGCAAAATTGCTTTAGAAGCAAAGCCTAAAATGATTATCGCAGGTGCTTCAGCTTATGCAAGAGCAATTGACTTTAAGAAATTCAGAGAAGTTGCAGATGAAGTAGGAGCAGTTTTAATGGTAGATATGGCTCACATTGCAGGTCTTGTGGCAGCAGGGTTACATGAAAGTCCAATTCCTTACGCTGATGTGGTTACTACAACTACCCACAAAACGTTAAGAGGACCTCGTGGGGGACTTATTTTAGCAAATAAAGAAGCCGCAGAAAAATATAACTTTAACAAGGCAATTTTCCCGGGTATCCAGGGTGGACCTTTAATGCATGTAATTGCAGCTAAGGCAGTTTGCTTTAAAGAAGCTCTATCAGATGACTTTAAGAAATACCAGCAGGGTGTCATTGACAATGCACAGGCACTTTGTAAAGGTCTTATGGACAGAGGTATTAAAATCGTATCCGGTGGTACAGACAACCATTTAATGTTAGTTGATTTAACAAATTTTGAATTAACCGGTAAAGAAGTGGAAAAACTTTTAGATGCAGCACACATTACTGCAAATAAAAATACAATTCCAAACGATCCAAAATCTCCATTTGTAACAAGTGGTATTCGTCTGGGGTCGCCTGCTGTTACTTCAAGAGGCATGAATACAGAGGACATGGACAAGATTGCAGAAGCAATTGCACTTGTAATCAAAGGTGGAGAAGAAAAAGTATCGGAAGCACAGGCAATTGTAAAGAGCCTTACTGATAAATATCCTCTTATTTAAGAACCGAAAGCAGGATAAATGTTAGTAAGTCATAGTAGTTTTCCTGCATCAATCAATAGAAAAGTTAGAATAGGAGCGATTAAACATGGGGGAACTTCAATTAGGTGATATTAGAGCATTTCAAGGAGAACATAAATCAGGATTTTTTGGCGCCCATGAACATATTAGTGTATCAATCAGTGTTGATCGGGTTGTGGGAAGAGGTTATAGAGAAATGGATAGTGGAAAATATGAAATCGCAGAGTTTCAATATACATTTTCTCAATTAACACAAATAACCGGAAGTCAGTTTGATAAAAAGCCGTGTGCACTTATGATTTTTAACGGCACTGACAAAATATATCTTCCGGATTTAAATGTACTGACTCCTACTTTGGAAAGTATTCACAATCAGTTTAAAGATCTTCTTTTAGAAGATGAAGCAGCCAACTTAAAAAGACTCATTTTAAGTGGAACATTTACAAAACAAAGTGGAATGCAATTACAGGATGAAATGAAATTGTTTAGGGAAACCGTTTTAAGATTGAAGGAATTAAAGAAACAGGGCTTTATTAACCCTATGGAGTATATTGAATTAAGAGATAAACTATTAGATTTTTATGCTTAATACAAAATAAAAAGATGCCAATGTTACAGAGCAATAAATGTAGCATTGGTATTTTTTAATTTGCAATTTTTGTTCTGCAATTTTCACAAAAGTACTTGCACCTATTTGGTTATTATGCTAAAATATCTTTCGGTGGCAAACAGATGTCCGCCATAAAAATACAGAAAAAGACAGGTGTATTTAGTGGACGTACACACAATAGGATTATGCCATCGAAGAGTTACTGAAAATGGAGTGAAGATTAACGCCATACGAGGTAAATGATATGGAAACTACGGGATATTTTGTAGTAAAACAGAAAGCGTTGCCGGAAGTCTTATTAAAAGTAATAGAGGCAAAGAGACTTTTAGAGTCTAAAAAGGTGTTTTCTGTACAAGAGGCAGTGGACAGGGTTGGAATCAGCAGAAGTTCTTTTTATAAGTATAAAGAAGATATTTTTCCATTCCATGACACTACAGAAGGAAAAACAGTTACAATGACGGTGCAGATGGATGATGAGCCGGGATTGTTGTCAGATGTGCTAAAAATCATAGCATCATTTGGAGCCAATATTCTCACTATTCATCAGAGTATTCCTATTAACGGAGTCGCATCTTTAAGTGTAAGCGTACAAGTACTATCTACCACAAGGGATATTTCAGAAATGATTGCTCAGGTAGAAAGAAAAGAAGGCGTTCATTACGTGAAAATAATAGCTAAGGAGTAAAAAAATGGTAAAAGCAGCAGTATTAGGATATGGTACAGTAGGTAGCGGTATCGTTGAAGTAATCAAGACAAATCAGGAAATGGTAAACAAAAAAGCAGGAGTGGAAATTGATGTTAAGTATATTCTTGACTTAAGAGATTTCCCGGGAGATCCATATGAGAATTTAGTGGTACATGATGCAGAGATTATTTTAAATGATCCGGAAGTTTCCATTGTATGTGAAGCAATGGGCGGCATTGAACCGGCTTATACTTTTTCAAAGAAAGCACTTACGGCTGGAAAAAGCGTATGTACATCTAATAAAGAATTAGTAGCAAAGCACGGTCCTGAACTGATTCAGCTTGCAAGAGAAAATAACTGTAACTATTTATTTGAGGCAAGTGTAGGTGGTGGCATTCCAATTATCCGTCCAATCAACTCTTCTTTAACACCGGAAAGAATTGAAGCAATTACAGGTATTTTAAACGGAACCACTAACTATATTCTCACTAAAATGGAAAGAGAAGGCTCTGATTTTGCAGAAGTATTAAAAGAAGCTCAGGATAAAGGTTATGCAGAAAGAAATCCGGAAGCGGATGTAGAAGGTTATGATGCATGTCGTAAAATTGCTATTTTATCCTCTTTAGTATATGGAAAAACAGTAAATTTTGAGGATATTTATACAGAAGGCATTACAAAAATCTCTACAAAGGATTTTGCTTACATGAAACAGATGGATTCTACCATTAAGCTTCTTGGTATGAGCCGACATGTAGATGGAGAATATTTTGCAATGGTAGCACCTTTCGTTTTAAGCAGAGATAGTGCACTTTACAGCGTAAATGATGTATTTAATGCTATTTTAGTAAAAGGTAATACATTAGGCGAAACAATGTACTACGGAAAAGGAGCAGGTAAACTTCCAACAGCAAGTGCAGTAGTTTCAGACGTAATTGACTGTGCAAAACATGTAGGCAAAAACATTTTCTGTTTTTGGGATCCGGACAAATTACAGCTTTCCAGCATTGAAAATGCAAAGAGAAAATTCTTTGTAAGAGTAGAAGGCAATGATAAGGCGAAAGTAGAAGCTGCTTTTGGCAAGGTAAATTTTGTAGATGCCGGATTTGCAGATGAACTTGGTTTTGTAACAGAAGTAATAAGTGAAAAAGAATATAAAGAAAAAGCGGAAAAGGCAGGCAATGTGCTTTCCATGATCCGTGTAGAAGAATAGAGGACCGGATATGAAATACATAATCGTTTTAGGAGATGGCATGGCAGACGAGCCAATTGAGGTATTAGGAAAAAAAACACCATTAGAATATGCCAAAACTCCTGCAATGGACAAATTAAGTAAAATGGGACAGGTAGGAATGGTACATACCATACCGGAAGGAATGAATCCTGGTTCTGATACAGCCAATCTTTCTGTTATGGGGTACGATCCTAAAATATATTATTCAGGACGTTCTCCATTAGAGGCACTTAGCATTGGAATTCCTATGAAAAATACAGATATTGCACTTCGTTGCAACATTGTAACAATTTCAGAAGATGATGTGCCTTTTGAAGAAAAAACGATTATTGACCATAGCTCCAGTGAAATCAGCACAGAAGATTGTGCAGTGTTGCTTGAGGCAGTTCGTAAGGAGTTAGAAAATGATATTTACAAATTTTACGTAGGAACCAGCTATCGTCATTGTTTGATTTGGGATAAGGGAGAAGTGGTTGAACTGACACCACCTCATGACGTATTAGAGCAGGTAATTGGACAGTATCTTCCAAAGGATGAAGTGCTTCGTGAAATGATGAAAAAAAGCTATAAAATTTTAGTAAATCATCCTATTAACATAGAACGTAAAAAACAAGGATTAAATCCTGCCAACTGCTGCTGGTTCTGGGGAGCAGGTACAAAGCCTATGCTTTCTGATTTTAAAGACAAGACCGGTAAAAAAGGTGTTATGATTTCGGCAGTAGATCTTTTAAAGGGTATTGCAGTAGGTGCTGGTATGGATAACATTGAAGTAGAAGGTGCGAATGGCGGTCTTCACACCAATTACGCAGGCAAAAAGGATGCGGCTGTAAAGGCTCTTGCAGAGGATGGCTATGATTTTGTTTATGTTCATGTGGAAGCGCCGGATGAAATGGGACATCAGGGAAGTGTAGAGAGAAAGGTACAGGCTATTGAATATTTAGATGAAAAAATCATTGGCCCTATATATGAAGAACTAACCAAAAAAGGTGTGGACTTTAGAATGTTAGTCCTTCCGGACCATCCTACACCTATCCGTGTAAGAACCCATACTTCTGACAATGTACCTTATCTTTTATATGACAGTACTGATTTAAAGGATAATGAACTTGTTTATAATGAGGTAAATGGAAAGATAAGCGGTAACTTTGTAGAAAAGGGACATGAGATTATTGATGTGCTTTTTAGCAAATAATGAATTAACATGAGGAAACCAATTGTTACTGGTCAGGTCTTGAACAGTAATCTAAAAGTAACAGTGAATTTTGAGGAGAATAGATAACATGAAAAAGGTTGTAAAATTTGGTGGAAGCTCACTTGCCAGTGCAGAACAGTTTAAAAAAGTTGGGAATATTATTAAATCTGATGAAGATAGAAATTATGTAGTGCCTTCAGCACCTGGAAAGAGAAATGCTCAAGATACAAAAGTAACAGATATGTTGTATGCAACTTATGCTTATGCAGAAAAAGGAAATGATTTTTCCAAGGCTTTGAAAGCAATAGAAGCAAGATATAATGAGATTATCGAAGGTCTTGAACTTGATTTATCTTTAGAGAAAGAATTCGAAGTAATAGCTGAGAATTTTAAAAACAAGGCAGGAAGTGATTATGCTGCCAGCCGTGGAGAATACTTAAATGGTATTATTATGGCTAACTATTTAGGCTATGAATTTGTTGATTCAGCTACTGTTATTTTCTTTGATGAGGAAGGTAACTTCATGGCAGATAAAACCAATGAAGTACTTTCAAAAAGGCTTGAAGGAGTAGAAAGAGCAGTTATTCCTGGTTTCTATGGTGCAAAGGAAGATGGCACTGTAAAAACTTTCTCCAGAGGCGGTTCGGACATTACAGGATCTATTGTTGCGAAAGCAGTAAAAGCGGATGTTTATGAAAACTGGACAGATGTTTCGGGTTTTTTAATTGCAGACCCAAGAATTATTGATAATCCAAAAGGTATTGAAACTATTACTTATAGAGAATTAAGAGAGCTTTCCTACATGGGTGCAACTGTTCTTCATGAAGATGCAATCTTTCCGGTACGTAAGGAAGGTATTCCAATTAACATTAGAAATACAAACGCACCAAAGGACGAAGGAACCTGGATTGTAGAAAGTACATGTCAGAAGCCAAAATACGTCATTACCGGTATTGCAGGAAAAAAAGGATTCTGTGCAATCAATATTGAAAAAGATATGATGAATTCTGAAATTGGATTTGGAAGAAAAGTGCTCCACGTATTTGAAGAAAATGAAATTTCCTTTGAACATGTTCCTTCCGGAATTGATACAATGACTGTATTTGTACATCAGGATGAGTTTGAAGCAAAGGAACAGAAAGTATTATCCGGTTTACACAAGCTAGCACAGCCTGACTCCATTGATTTAGAATCAGACCTTGCATTAATTGCAGTAGTAGGTCGTGGTATGAAGGCAACAAGAGGAACAGCAGGAAGAATTTTCTCAGCTCTTGCTCATGCAAATGTAAATGTAAAAATGATTGACCAGGGTTCATCGGAGCTTAACATTATCATTGGCGTAACCAATAACGAATTCGAAGCAGCAATTAAAGCTATTTACGATATTTTTGTAGTAGCACAGCTTTAAAAGTTTAATATTTAAAGAATATTATGGAAAGTGGTTGACATAAATTTCAAAAGCCGTTATGCTGAAAACAGGCGGTTTTTGAAATTTTTTGTTTATAATTATAAAAAGATAATATTACACAAGGGGGAGAAAGTTTGAAGTACTTAGTAAAAAAAATAGTAGCATTATTAGGTGTTTTATCTATTGGTGGTGTTCTGCTTTTGCCTATGGAAACACAGGCATCTTTTTCGGAAACGGAAGGGACTGTGCAGGTTCAGGGAGATGACCAGACTGCAAACAGTGATGACGGCTATAGCTTTGGAACAGAAGAGGAAACAGAAGAAGAACCCGTAAAAGAAATAAAAATTAAAAAGATTTCCTTTCCTAAATCGAAGCTTACCGGTTATGTGGGAGAAAAAATAACCTTAGATCCTACAATTAAGCCATACAATGCAACCAATCAAAAATTATCCTATACAAGCAGTAATAAAAAGGTTGCGAAAGTAAATTCAAAGGGTGTAGTCACGTTAAAGAAAAAAGGTACTGTTACTATTACCTGTAAAGCAAAGGATGGCAGTAAGAAAAAAGCAAAAATTAAAATTACTGTAAAAAAGGCAAAAAAGGAAACAACACAATCAAGCAGTACAGTAAAGACAAGAACAACAAGACCGGCGTTTAGTAGTAAATATTATTTTTCATCAGGAAACATTTATTATAACTATGACGGATATGCTCCTACTAGAAATAGCTTTGATAATGGTAAGTACTGTGTTGGAAACTGTACCTGGTATGCCTGCGGACGGGCATGGGAAGTGCTGGCGAAGGCAAAAAAAGATGTGGATTTAAGTATTTTCGGTGCAAATCCTTATGGTATCTGGTTAAAAAATAAGACAACAAAAATATATAAAACAGGTGATACACCAAAGGTAGGAGCCCTGGTTGTATTTGGTGTGAAGTATGGCAGTTATCACATTGCGGTAGTGGAAAAAATAGACGGGGATGATATTTATGTGTCAGAATCCGGTTATAAGACGATGCTTTCAAAGCCGGCCAATTCAGATATTGTTTTCCATTATGGTAAAATAGAGGAATGGAACAGAAACAGGGAAATTATCGGTTACATATATTTAATTGATTAGAGGGTGAAAATTAATAAATAATTAAACTATGTTTTATTGACAGAAATCAGATCAAGGGATAATATGAAAATATATAACTTATATAGGAGGACTTCGAATGAAAATAAGAAAAAAACTATTAACAGGTTTCATGGCAGTAGCTTTGGCAATTACCGGCTTTGTAACAGCAGGAACAGAATCAAAGGCAGCCTACACACCGGTTTATACAAATGACTATGATCAATATGGATTTGATAAACAAGGCTTTGATAAGTATGGTATTAAATACACTCTGGGTGGTGCATACAACAATGCAAAGACTAAAATGCGTATGGGTGTAGATGATGATAAGTATTTGTCAAACGGAATTACGGTTGTATATAATAATCCTTCATACAGTCTTGTTTCTGTAAAGTCAAATAGTAAGAACCTGGTTGCAAAGATTATTTCTAACGGCGATTCTACCGTTACTGTTTCTACAAAAGAATATAACGATGGAAGAAAAGAAACCTCTACAGAGACAGTTACCGGAAATACAGCTGAAATTGGATTATATGCAAAAAAAGCCGGTACTTATAAAATTGTTATTACAACAAAGCTTTCAACAGGTGCTTTGTTAAAGAAAACTATTTCTATCAAGGCAACTACTAAGGAACCATATACATTATCCTATGCAAATGCAACAAAGTTGAAAAATTCAGAGGGACAATATTATACCACCAAATTTTACAGTGTAAAATCCGGAAAGTTAACAGTAAAAGCAGCAAAAGGATACAAGGTCACAAGCATCCAGTTTGCAAACAGCTTTGATGACAATGGAGAATTTAAATATGTTACCATTAAAAGTGGAAAAAAGGTAAAGTTAAATACAAAATCCACACGTACTATTAAATCGGTAGATATTTATACCCATGAGGGAAAGAGTTTCAAACGTACCATTAGTGATACCTATACAAAGATGTATGATTACATATTCCCTGTATCAGCAGTAAAGGTGACTTACAAGGATACATGGTTAGGAAGTACTTTTGAATCAACGACGTATATGTACTATAGGAAATAAGAAAGAAACAAATATATATAAGTTACTTGGAAAAGCTGTCAGAGAAATGAATATCTTTGACAGTTTTTTATATATAGGAAATTTTTTTGTCTAATTTTCTGAAAACTTGGCAATAAATTACAAAAAATGAGAAATAATAATGAGAATTAGCTAAAAACAATTGTATAAAATGTATAATTATTGAAAAATAAAAAGAAATTTGAAAAAAAGTGTTGACAATTCACTGTGGCTTGGCTATAATAAGTTCATACAAAAGAAATTCACATAGATTAAATCTAATGAAAGAGAGGTACGGTCCACCAGAATAGTTATTTAGTTTAAAAAAAGTACAAAAGAGAGAAGTACAAAAGAAAAGTTTGAATCAAGTACATGAGAAAAAGTAACGAGGTACAAAAGAAAATTTCTAAAAAAAAGTAGAAAGGAAAAACCGTTACAGTACAATACGTACAAAAGAAGAGATGGAAAGAGGAAAACAGAATATGGAGGTAGGTCCAATGGATCAGGAAGTTTAGAAGCGGGTATTAATCGAAAGAGATTGATACCCGCTACTAGTTTGTGTTAAAATGGCCTTGTGGAGGTGTGCATGTTATGTTCAATAATCAATCAGATGAAGCTTCAAAAGATGAACTTCGTAAAAGAAAAAGAAGAAAAGCACAGTTGCAGGCTTATGCTGTATTGGCGGCAGGGGTTTTGGTAGTAGTGCTGGTTTTGGTTGGAATTTTTAGTGGAATAGGGACTATTATAAAAAAATCCGGTGAGAAAAAGATAGAGCAGTCAGCAGGCGATAAGAAATCTGAAAAAAAGGAAGAAGCTGCTGCAAAAGAAGGGACATCTGAAACTGAGACACAGCAGTCTCAGAGTATTGCAGAACAGGTTGCAGAGGCATCTGCCAATGAACCGGAGGAAGAAATACCTGTGGAAGAGTTAGAGAAAGAGGCGTTGCGAAATTATGTAGGTTCTTTTATTGACAGTATGACAATAGAAGAAAAAGTTGCAGGATTGTTTTTTGTGACACCTGAATCCCTTACTGGTATGGGAACTGTTACAGCAGCCGGTAGTAGCACAAGTGCAGCAATTTTACAGTATCCGGTAGGAGGAATTGTATATGACACAAAAAATATAGAGAATTCAGAGCAATTTAGGGATATGATTTATAATACAAAATCATTTTGTAAGTATGAAGTCTTTGTGGCGGTTGCGGAAGAAGGAGGCGAAAACAGTCCTCTTTCAACAGGTGGTCTGGTTACAGAGCCTATTATAGGGCAAAAGGAAATCGGTGAAACATCTAAAGGGGCAGGTGCCTATAGTATGGGTATTTCCGTGGCATCAACTTTAAGCACATTAGGGATTAATGTTAATTTTGCACCGGTTTCGGATGTGGCTCTTGTGGAAAATTCTGTGATAGCCAACAGAAGTTATGGGACGGATAAGGCTCAGGTTTTATCCATGACTAAAAATATGTTAAAGGGGATGAGTGACCAGTCGGTTTATGGATGTCTTAAATATTTTCCGGGACAAGGTGATGTGACCATTGATTCCGGCAAAGGACGTTCTACATCCAAACGGACAAAGGCAGATTTGGAAAGCTATGAATATGAATTTGTAAAAATGGCAGTAGAAGAGAAGGTTCCGTTTTTAATGGTATCTCATGTGTCTATGCCGGAAATTACAGGGGATAATACACCTGCATCTATGTCTGGTGTGTTTATGACGGACATGCTTAGAACTGAGCTTGGATATGAAGGAATTATTATAACTGATTATATGAGTAAAGCAGCTATTACAAGGTATTATAAGCATGCAGATGCGGCTGTTATGGCAATTCAGGCTGGGGCTGATATGATTTTGACATCTTCTGATTTTAAAAAAGCATATTCAGGGGTATTAAAGGCTGTGGAAGAAGGAAAAATTACAGAAGAAAGAATTGATGAATCCTTATATCGTATTTTTATGTTAAAATATAAAAATTCTGTGGATTATAGTAGTATTATGGAAGCAGAGCAGACAGCAGAAGAAACAGATGCTGCAGACGCGAATACCGGTACGGAAGATACAGAGGAAGCGGAAACCACGGAAGAAGCAGAGGTTTTGGAAGAATTGGAGAACCTTGAGGAGGAAAATGAAACATCTAATTAGATGCTAGGTTGTAAAATGTAGTCGTAGAGTGTAGAGTAAAAGTAAATGTAACGGATAAAAGAGATAAAAAAGGTACTTTAAGTTAAGCCCTTTTTTACCGTTGTAAAGAGGTATTAGTAAAAAGGCCGGGAAACAGAAAGGTTCCCAAAGGAAACTGAAGTATCCAAGGATACATGCTTTTTTTAGTTGGTTGTGATATTTATAGAAAATTGCAATTAAAATAATACCCAATCCGTAATAATCTGTTTTAAAAACAGTGGCAAGTCCTACAAAAATAAAAATGATTAATAAGGTATTGGAAACTTGAACGTTTGGTGCTTGTGCTTTTTGTATGGCAATCTGATTTTGTCTATCGAGTAGTATCATGCAGACAAAACCTAAAAAAAGTGTCCAGAATACATTTTGCATTTTAAAGGTAAAAAATACATTGTTAAAAGCTAAATCAAAAGGGATTTCGGAAATGAGAGCAAAGAGGAAAAGCCTGAAGGCATATTTCTCTTTGCTTTTTGTATGGAAAAAACCTTCAACAAGTAAAAAACAATAAATGGGAAAAGCGATTCTTCCAAGATTTCGAAAAGTTCCGTAAAGCTCATATAAGGTAAAAGGACAGCCGTTAAACAAAGGGGTGGTGTTTTGGGGATAGCATCCGGGAAGGGAATAAAGCAGAGCAGCACCTAAATGGTCAATAAGCATTGTAATCATTGCAATGATTTTTAAAGTGCTTCCGCTTAAAAACTGATGTTTTTTTGTGTGTGAAATAGTTGCCTCTGTCATAATCTTACCTGCCTTTCGGATAATAAAAAAGTCTTAAATACTTGAATAATCAAATACTTAAGACCTTCATAGAGAGCGCGAGACGGGGATCGAACCCGCGACCCCCTCCTTGGCAAGGAGGTGCTCCACCGCTGAGCCACTCGCGCAATTTATTTTCTTGTTTGTCACAAACAAGATATATGTTATCAGATAACAAGATTTTTGTCAACAGTAAAATTAAAAAAAATCAAAACATTTAATAATTATAGAAAATAAAATATATAAAAAATAAAATAATTAATAGAACAAGTAGTTTTTTATAAGAAAATTCAGGTTAAGCCATAGATTTTATAAACTTCCAAAAGGTAATACATAGAATATTTTTATAGAGTATGGTAAAATAAAGTATAAATGGGTTACATACAAATTGGAGGGATTCTATGAAACTTACTTTCGTGGGGGCAGCTCATGAGGTTACAGGTAGTTGCCATTATTTAAATGTATGTGGAAAGCATATTTTGGTGGATTTCGGAATGGAACAGGGAGCAGATACTTTTGAAAATGTACCACTTCCGGTAGATGAGGCGCAGGTGGATTATGTTTTTTTAACCCATGCCCATGTGGATCATTCGGGAATGCTGCCGCTTTTATATGCAAGAGGCTTTAGGGGACAGATTTTTATGACAGATGCCACAGCAGATTTATGTAGCATTATGTTAAGAGACTGTGCTCATATTCAAATGAATGAGGCAGAATGGAAAAACAGAAAAGCCAAACGTCATGCTGGTATAGATGTAGTAGAACCAATATATACTATGGAGGATGCAGACGGGATTATAAAACGGATTGTGCCCTGTCATTATGATAAAATTGTTGAGGTTTGTGATGGTGTCAAAATCCGCTTTACGGACATTGGGCATTTACTTGGTTCTTCCAGTATTGAGGTTTGGGTTTCGGAAAATGGAATTGATAAAAAACTGGTGTTTTCAGGAGATATTGGCAATTACAACCAGCCTCTTATTAAAGATCCACAAAAAACAGAGGAGGCAGATTATGTTATTATGGAGTCCACCTATGGGGACAGACTGCATAGTGCCCAAAGACCGGATTATATTAGAGAATTTACAAAGGTTTTAAAAGAAACCTTTGATAGAGGTGGTAATGTAGTAATTCCATCCTTTGCAGTGGGAAGAACCCAGGAGTTGCTTTATTTCCTTAGAAAAATTAAAACAGAAAAGCTGGTAGAGGGACATCCTGATTTCCCTGTGTATGTAGACAGCCCTTTGGCAGTAGAGGCTACGGGAATTTTTCAGAAAAATATATATAACTGCTTTGACGAGGAAGCAATGGAGATTGTAAAGAAAGGAATTAATCCAATTAGCTTTCCGGGTTTATGCTTATCTATTACAAGTGATGAATCTAAGGCAATTAACTTTGATGATACACCTAAGGTCATTATTTCAGCTTCCGGTATGTGTGAGGCAGGACGTATTCGTCATCATTTAAAGCACAATTTGTGGAGACCGGAATGTACTATTTTGTTTGTGGGGTATCAGGCAACAGGTACACTTGGAAGAGTACTGGTAGAGGGAGTAGATCAGGTAAAGCTGTTTGGGGAGCCGATTGGTGTAAAAGCACAAATAAGAAAATTAGAAGGCTTGTCCGGGCATGCAGATAAAAACGGACTCTTAGACTGGATAAACGGGTTTAAACAAAAGCCTGCAAGAGTCTTTGTGGTTCATGGAGAAGATAGTGTATGCGAATCCTTTAGGAATTGTCTGGAAAAGGAATATGGATTTTCAGCATATGCTCCTTACAGTGGCACAAGGGTAGATTTGGCAACCAATATAATTGAGTATGCTGCTTCACCGATTCCTGTTACCAAGAAGCATAAACACGTTTCTGATGTATTTGCAAGACTGGTTGCAGCAGGGCAAAGACTTATGGCCGTTATCCAGAGAAACGAAGGTGGTGCCAATAAGGATCTGGCTAAATTTGCAGATCAGATTAATTCCCTTTGTGATAAATGGGACAGATAGTTATTGTTTACTTTGTAACCGATAATGACAGATAATCTAATAAAGAGTTTTTTTTCTATGGGGCATCTGCTTTTGCAATATAAAAAAGCATGGTGCCTTATAGATAGAGTAAAAAGAATACAGGAGAGTAAAAATATGAGTATGGCAGATGATATCTTTATAAAGATGTGTCAGGATATTTTAGAACATGGAACAAGTACGGAAGGAGAAAAAGTCAGACCAAAATGGGAAGACGGGACGCCGGCTTATACTATTAAAAAGTTTGGAGTAGTAAACCGTTATGATCTTAGAAAGGAATTTCCGATTTTAACTCTTAGAAAGACCGCGCTGAAAAGTGCTACGGATGAAATGCTTTGGATTTGGCAACAAAAATCCAACAATATTCATGATTTGCATAGTCATATTTGGGATGAGTGGGCTGATGAAGACGGTTCTATCGGAAAAGCATATGGCTACCAGATGGGAATCAAACATCAGTATAAAGAAGGCATGATGGATCAGGTTGACAGAGTTATTTATGATTTAAAAAACAATCCTTTTAGCAGAAGGATTATGACTAATATTTATGTACATCAGGATTTACATGAAATGAATTTGTATCCATGTGCTTATAGTATGACCTTCAATGTGACACAGAGAAAGGGCGAGGAGAAGTTGACTTTAAATGCTATCTTAAATCAGCGTTCCCAGGATGTGTTAGCGGCCAACAACTGGAATGTGGTTCAGTATGCTGTTTTGGTTCACATGTTAGCACAGGTATGTAATATGAATGTGGGAGAATTTGTACATGTGATTGCAGATGCTCATATTTATGACAGACATGTGCCTATTATTAAGGAGCTGATTGCAAGACCTTCCTATGATGCACCAACCTTTTGGTTGAATCCGGAGATTAAGGACTTTTATCGGTTTACAAGAAATGATGTGAAAGTGGAAAATTATGTGACTGGAGAACAGATTACCGGGATTCCAATTGCTATATAATCAGGGTGGTGTTAGCCCGGTAAAATAGAAAAAAGAGAATAGGAGATTTAGAATGCGATTGATTGTTAATGTAGACAATAACTGGGGAATTGGACTTAAGAATAAGTTGCTTGTTAGAATTCCAAATGATATGAAATTTTTCAGAAGCCAGACGATTGGGAAAGTAATTGTAATGGGAAGAAACACGTTGGAAAGCTTTCCGCAGGGACAACCTTTGGCAGGACGGACCAATATTGTGCTTACAAGAAATATGGCCTATAAGGTAAATGGAGCAACGGTAGTTCATTCCATTGAGGAACTGTTAGAAGAACTGAAAAAATATGCAGATGATGATATTTATATTGTTGGAGGCGAAACCATATACAGACAGATGCTTCCATATTGTAGTAAGGCTCACGTAACAAAAGTGGATCACAGCTATGAAGCAGATGCTCATTTTCCAAATCTGGATGAGGAACCGGCATGGAAGCAGGTTGAAGAAAGTGAAGAACAGACTTATTTTGATTTAGAATATGTATTTACAACATATGAGAAGGAATAGGTAGCAGAAATTCATTATGTAACATTGAAATTGAAAATAAACAGTGCTATAATACAGTTCAATGAGGCAGGGATAGGCTGCTAACTTAGATAGGAGTGACAAAGTTATGGAAAAGAAAAACATTGATTGGGCAAATCTGGGTTTTGGCTATGTAGAAACTGAGAAAAGATATGTTTCCAATTATAAAAACGGAGCCTGGGATGAAGGAACACTTACAGAAGATTCTCAGATTGTGATTAGTGAATGTGCAGGTGTATTGCAGTATGCCCA
This sequence comes from Lachnospiraceae bacterium, assembly GCA_017436305.1. Classification (GTDB taxonomy): domain Bacteria; phylum Bacillota; class Clostridia; order Lachnospirales; family Lachnospiraceae; genus RGIG3040. Next base: position 34,128 of record JAFSDJ010000043.1, on the reverse strand, counting down.
GACAATTTTTGAAGGATTAAAGGCATACACTACAGAACAAGGACAGATTGTAATATTCAGACCTGACCTGAATGCAAAGCGTATGAGTGATTCGGCCAAGAGATTGGAAATGCCTGCGTTTCCAGAAGAACGTTTTGTTGATGCAGTTGTGAAAGTTGTAGAAGCCAATGAAGCTTATGTTCCTCCTTACGGTTCAGGAGCTACTTTATATTTAAGACCATATATGTTCGGAAGCAATCCTGTAATTGGTGTAAAACCGGCTGATGAGTATCAGTTTAGAGTATTTGCTACACCGGTAGGACCTTATTTTAAAGGTGGCGTAAAGCCCCTTACTATTTGTGTTAGCGATTTTGACAGAGCAGCTCCTTGTGGGACAGGACATATTAAAGCAGGTCTTAACTATGCAATGAGCCTTCATGCTATTGTAACAGCTCATAAAAATGGTTTTGATGAAAATATGTATTTAGATGCAGCTACTCGTACAAAAGTAGAAGAAACAGGTGGGGCAAATTTCCTATTTGTAACAAAAGATGGTAAAGTAGTAACACCTAAGTCTGACAGTATTCTTCCTTCTATTACCCGTCGTTCTTTAATGACAGTAGCTAAGGAGTATCTTGGTCTTGAAGTAGAAGAAAGAGAAGTTTACCTTGACGAAATCAAAGACTTTGCGGAATGCGGTCTTTGTGGTACAGCAGCAGTTATTTCTCCTGTTGGAAAGATTGTTGATCATGGAAAAGAAATCTGCCTGCCAAGTGGTATGGAAAAAATGGGTGAAGTTACTCAGAAATTATATGACACCTTAACCGGTATTCAGATGGGACGCATTGAAGCTCCGGAAGGATGGATTAAGGTAATTAAATAGTCTTTTGTACATAATATTGAATCTGGTTTTCAAGCTGTGAAAAGAAAAATAAAACTTTTCACAGCTTTTTTTGAAAAAACTATTGACAATTTCTGAAAAATGCGTATTATTGTATTAAGTGATTGATACAGTAATACAGAAAGGAGAGATTGTATGGCATGGAATTTGGATAATGACAGACCGATTTATGCACAAATAGTAGAAAGGATTCAATTACAGATTGTGTCCGGTATTTACAAACCGGGAGACAAATTGCCAAGTGTAAGGGAATTGGCAGCGGTTGCAGGAGTAAATCCAAACACAATGCAAAAAGCATTTGGAGAATTAGAACGCAGCGGATTAATTATCACCCAACGCACAAGCGGAAGAATTGTAACGGAGAACGAGCATATGATTACGGAGATAAAGAAAGAACTTGCAAAAGAACATGTAGAACGATTCTTGGAAAAAATGAGGGAATTAGGTTTCGAAAAAAAAGAAATCATGGCATTACTTGAAAGTGATAAATAGGGAGGAGAAAATATGAGTTCATTAGTGGAATGCAGAAATGTAACAAAATGTTATTCTAATGGAAGACCGGCAGTTTATAATTTAAACCTAACATTAGAAAAAGGTCATATTATTGGACTGCTTGGACCAAATGGAAGTGGCAAGACTACCTTAATTAAAATGATCAATGGCCTGCTAAAGCCAACCAATGGAGAGGTTTTAGTAAATGGCATACTTCCGGGACCGGAAACAAAGGCAAGAATATCTTACCTGCCTGAGAGAACATACCTTGAGGCCCAAAGAACGGTAAAAGATATCGTTGATTTTTTTGGAGATTTTTATGAAGACTTTAGAAAAGACAGAGCCTATGCTATGTTAGATGCACTTCATATCGAACCCACTGCAAGGCTTAAAAATCTTTCAAAGGGTACAAAAGAAAAGGTTCAGCTTATTTTAGTTATGAGCAGAGATGCAGAGCTTTATATTTTAGATGAACCTATTGCAGGTGTAGATCCGGCAGCCAGAGATTATATTTTAAGAACGATTATTGCCAACTTTAATCCTGCAGCTACCTTACTTATTTGTACACACTTAATTTCTGATATTGAAAGTATTTTAGATGAAGTAGTATTTATCAGAGATGGTCAGATTACATTACAGACATCTGTAGAAAACATCAGAGAGCAGCAAGGAAAGAGTGTGGATCAGTACTTTAGGGAGGTGTTTGCATGTTAAAGAAATTATTTACCCATGAATGGAAAGAAAGCTGGAAAATGGTAACGCTCTTTAATGTTATCGTGATTGTGTTCACGCTAATCGGCGCACTTGCCATGACAAATAAAAACTGGGCAGAAGCAATGGAAGAAAATGAATGGTATGCAATTATTTTTATGAGTTATTTTATGTTATACTATTTCGCAATTTTAGCACTTAGCTTAGCAACTACCCTTTATTTCTTTATTAGATTTTATAGAAATTTCTATACAGACCAGGGATATTTAATGCATACACTGCCTGTTACCTCTAATCAGCTTATTATTTCCAAAGCGTTGGTTATGTATATCTGGCAGATGCTTAGTGGTATTGTAATTTGTATTTCCGTATTTGTTCTGATTAACGGCTTTATAGTTGGTGCTGGAGAAGATGTAACCATATGGGAGCTTTTTGCAGAAATATTTTCTGAAATCGAAGTGACTCCAATGGTAGTGGCTGTGGGGATAATTTCAGTATTTATGCTGATTGGAAGTCAGATTTCTGCAATTTTATTTGGATATCTGGCAATCAGTTTAGGGCAGCTATCTAAAAATCACAAACTGATTGCTTCCATTGGTATTTATATGGGAATGCAGACATTATTGCAAATGTTAGGCAGTGTTTTCCAAATTGGATTTAATGTTGCAGTAACAAACATAGAGGATGTCAGTGATGGTCTTGTTATTGCAGTTATGCTTTTGATTACCATTGTGCTTTTTGCTGTAGATGCGGCAATGTATGCAGGCAGCAACTATATTATGAAAAATAAATTGAATTTAGAGTAACTACTCACATATAGAAAAACCTTTGCATAAAATAAAGAAAAATGCAAAGGTTTTTTTATGGAAAGAAAAAAAGAAATCATGCAGGCGCAGGTAACCGGAGAAGAGCCGGTTAGCAATGAGCAACCGGTAACGGAAAGTGATTCCACTATAAACGTTCCTATAGACGGCACTAACCGGGGACTTCTGGCAATTAGTGTGATTAGCGGAATCGGTCTGATCCCTATAAAAAACGCCCGTATTCGCATTACAATTACGGGGCAGCCGGAATTATCCTTAGGAGAATTTGTTACAAATGAAAGCGGACAGACTGAAAATATTGAGCTTCCTGCACCACCTGTTGAATTAAGTTTAGAACCGGGGGATATCAGGCCCTATGCAGAGTATGACCTGGCGGTATCGGCAGAGGGATATGAAGATGTGAATGTAAGCGGCACCGAGGTTTTGTCAAATGCCATTGCACTGCAAAATATCAGAATGAATCCGGTGGCAGATCCGGGAGAGGTTAAGGATTTGGTAGTGATACCTGACCACACTTTGTACGGCGATTATCCTCCTAAAATTCCGGAGGATGAAATTAAACCTATGGATGAATCGGGGGAAATCGTTTTAAGCAGAGTTGTAATACCTGAGTATGTTGTGGTGCATGATGGTGTACCTTCGGATCCTACTGCGCCTAATTATTATGTAAGATATAAGGATTACATTAAAAATGTGGTATCCTCCGAAATTTATGCTACATGGAACGAAGCAGCAATTTATGCCAATACTTTGTGCATTTTGTCTTTTACGTTAAACAGAGTATATACGGAATGGTACAGAAATCAAGGATACGATTTTACTATTACATCTTCTACAGCTTATGACCAGAAATGGATTTATGGCAGAAATATTTATGAAAACGTAGATCGGATTGTAGATTCTATTTTTAATAATTTTCTATCAAGACCCGGAGTCAGACAGCCTATTTTTACATCTTATTGTGACGGAAGACGGGTAACCTGTGAAGGATTATCCCAGTGGGGGTCCAATTATTTAGCTGATGAAGGCTATTCTGCTATTGAAATTATCCGGTATTATTTTGGAAATGATATGTATATTAACAGTACTGAGGCCATATCCGGTGTGCCGGCTTCCTGGCCGGGATATGTGCTTGGGATAGGAGCTTCGGGAAGTAAAGTACTGCAAATGCAGGAGCAGTTAAACAGAATTGCACAGAACTATCCGGCAATTCCCAAAATCACGCCGGATGGTATTTACGGTTCCGGCACAGCAGAAGCAGTAAGAAGGTTCCAGCAGATTTTTAAGTTACCACAGACTGGGGAAGTGGATTATTCTACATGGTATGAAATATCAGATATTTTTGTTGGAGTAACCCGCATTGCTGAGCCTGGAACATGATGCTATTATTCAAATGGTAGGCCAACATTTGCCGTTAGCCTGTGTATAATACGAAAAAGCCCGTATACGGGCTTTTTTTTGTAAAAAAAACATGATAGAATTTAGAAAGCAAAAATAGAGACATACTTAAGGAGAAAAAAGATGTTGCCATTTAAGAAAACAATGCAATTATGTTTATTTGAAAACTTTCTTTGTATTTTTATTCATGTTTTTTATGGATTTTGTGAATATGGCCCCCAAATGGCAGGAGTTTTGTGTTTGGGATTTATTCCTCTTTTAATTTCAGACCTTGTATTTACAAGATCTAAAAAGGAGCCGGTGGTAATTCGGTGGTTTTATATTTCTGTAATTGTTTCCACCTGTTTTATTGGTTATTTTATTGGAACGGTTACTATGTTTATTTTGGTTTTTATGTCAACGGCTGTACTAATTGCCATGTTTATCATTCCTACTATGTTTATTGAATATATTGCGGTTACGATGTTTGTGCTGTTTGCCATTCCGTTCTTATTGCCAGATATTGTAAATCATTTTGTGGGAATTTCTTTGTATTTTCTGTATGTAGCAGTTTATGGTTTGGGAAATGTGGCTCTCTGGATGTTAGTAAGAGGTGCTGAAAAATACAGAAAAGTCATGGAAGAAAAAACGGAAGAGGCTGCAAAAGCCGTTGAAGTAAAATCCAATTTCCTTGCAAACATGTCCCATGAAATTAGAACACCAATGAATGCTATTATTGGTATGGCGGAAATGGCACTGAGAGGGAATATGCCCAAGGAAGAAAAGGAATATTTATATCAGATTCGGGCATCGGGTAACAGCCTTTTATCTATTATCAATGATATTTTAGACTTTTCCAAGATAGAGTCAGGAAAACTCGAACTAGTAGAGGCAGAATATGAAATTATGTCTCTTGTAAATGATGTGGCAAGTATTTTAAATACAAGAATCGGGAATAAAAATTTAGAATTGATTATTGAAGTTGATCCAAGTATTCCAAGAGTGTTGTGCGGAGATGATTTGCGTCTTAAACAGGTTATTTTAAATTTGGGAAGCAATGCAGTAAAATTTACAAGGGAAGGTGCGGTTACATTACGGATTAATTATTATAAAACTAATGAAGGAATTGATTTATATGTAAGTGTAAAGGATACCGGAATTGGTATTCGTAAGGAAGATATGGACAAGTTGTTTGATTCCTTCCAACAGGTTGATACAAAAAGAAACCGTAAAGTAGAGGGAAGTGGTCTGGGTCTTACCATATCAAAACAGATGATTGAACTAATGGGTGGTCAGTTGATGGTGGAAAGTGAATACGAAAAGGGAAGTGAATTCCATTTTATGATTCCCCAGAGAGTATTAGATGATACACCATCTACCAGTATCAAGGAAGACAGAGTGTTAACCGTACTTGGATTTTTCTATAACCCATATGTAAAAAGTGCCTTTTACAATCTGATGACACAGCTTGGAATCCATTATAAAGAGTGTAATCGAATAGAACAGCTTATGAACCAGCTTCAAAACCGGTATGATTATGTTTTTGTAGAACAGGAATGTTTTACAGAAAAGGTTCAGGAAATGGTGAGAAATACCCCGGGATCAGACTGCATTTTAGTAAGTAATCTTCAACATGTGGCAGAAGGTGGTAACTGGTTTCAGGTGTTAAAAAAACCTCTATATTGTCTGTCAGTAGTCTCTCTTTTTAATCATGAGGAAGTGGAAGAAAATCTGTATCACAATAAGGAATTTTCTAATCAGTTTGTGGCGCCAAAAGCCCGAATTTTAATTGTAGATGACAATGCAGTTAATCTGAAGGTAACAAAAGGCCTGTTAGAACCGTTTAAGATGACAGTAGATTTATGTACAAACGGATGGGATGCTATCCGGTTAGCCAAAGTTAACCGGTATGATATGATTTTCATGGATCATATGATGCCTGAAATGGATGGAATCGAAGCTACGCATATGATTCGAAATCTGGAAGGAGAGTATTTTAAAAAGCTACCGATTATAGCCTTTACAGCCAATGCAGTAGCAGGTGCAAAGGAGTTGTTTTTAAAAGAGGGGCTTAATGATTTTATAGCAAAGCCTATTGAACTTTTGGATGTAAGCCAAAAATTGAAAAAGTGGCTTCCGAAAGAAAAAATTATGCTAATAGAGGAAGCCAAAGCTTTAGAGGAACAGGAACTGGTAAAGGCTACATTGGAGAGCTGGGATCTTGGCATCGAGGATATTGACAGTAGGGGGGCTATTGAAAAGCTGGGTGACAAAGAGCTTTATTTGGAAACTTTATCCGATTATTATGATACCATTGATGAAAAATATGCGAAACTTTTAAAATATGAGGCTGAAGAAAATGTTCAAAGCTACACCATTGAAATACATGGGTTAAAGGGAATTTCAAAAATGATTGGAGCTACCAGACTGGCTGAAATGGCGGAACAGCTGGAAAAGTATGGAAAGCTTGGAGATATCGCTTCCATACATATATACAATCCGCTGCTTCTTGGGTACTATAAAAAGCTGAAAGAGCGATTAGCACCCTATAAAAAGTAAGCCTGTTCCATAGCTTCTTTGATTGAGTTAAGAAGTGCCAAATTGTCTTCGTGCCTCATGAAGCACACACGAAAATAAAGATTATTTAAAGACTGGAAGGAAGAACAATTACGGATCATGAATTTCTTTTTGATACAATAATCAAAAAGAATATCCGCGTTTATTCCTTCCTTTGTTATTTTCACAAGTACAAAATTGCAGGTACTTTTATAGATTTTAAGTCCTTCTATGGAAGCAAGACTTTTACAGACAAAATTCCGTTCTTCTTTTATATAATCAGAGGTTTTTTTAATATATGCTTTATCTCTAAACATAAAAGAACCGGCAGCTTCTGCAACGGAATTAATTGTCCATGGATTTTTATGCTCTTTAATGAAAGATAGTAAATCCTTGTTGCCTGTTATGCCATAACCAAGGCGTAAACCGGGAGAGGCAAAAAATTTGGAAATCCCTCTTAATACCACTAAATTGGAAAACTGTTCTGTTAAGGAAACGGCTGAGATTTCCTCTACATTATCAACAAACTCTACATAAGTTTCATCTACTAAAAGATAACCGTTTTGCTCATTAAGCTTTGATAAAATAGTAGACAGCTCCCTCTTTGTTAATGTAGTAGAGGTTGGATTGTTGGGGTTACAAAGTATAACAAGGTCGTAATCTTTTTTCATTTCCATGAGAAAATCTGACATCTGAAACCGGAAGTCGTTTTCTTCTTTTGTAAAATAGTAATGTATCTGTCCACCGGATAATGAAATTTCTCTTTCATATTCAGAATAGGTAGGCCCTATGATCAAAGCTTTTTTTGGAGAGATAGCACTAAAAAATAAAGAAATTAATTCCGTAGCACCATTTCCTACAATAATATTTTCCGGATTGCATTTTGTATATTCAGAAATAGCATTTGAAAGACCGGTATATTCTCTATCCGGATAAGTAGTAATCACATCTAAGTGAGAAGACAAGTATGCTTTTAAGTTTTCTGATAAACCTAAAGGATTTATGTTAGCACTAAAGCTTATAATTTCTTCTTTGCGAATTCCAAAGGTCTGTTCTATTTTTTCCAGGTCGCTGCCGTGAAAATGGTCTGTATGCTGTATCATAAATATCTCCTTTGCTATTGGTAATTGGTTGTGAAAATGGGAAAATAATGTTATACTAAAAATATTATTTTCTTATCCATTATAATATCTTTAAAAGAAAATGCAAGTTTAACAAGAGTGGAGGAAACGGTATTATGAAGCAGACTTTAAAACGTCTTAAAGGAGAACAATATGAATATATTGCGGGTACTGTAGAATTTTCCGTTCCAAGAATTTCCCTTACCGGAAGAATAAACGAGAGGATAACAGGAGAATTTACTGTTTGTTGTAATTTAAAAGAAGAGTTTCGTGCATTTATATATTCCTCCAATTATCGTGTTTCACTGGATAAGAAGGAAGTATTCGGAGAAGAAAACGTGATTTCCTATATATGTGATACTAGCGGCATGGAAGAGGGAGATACTTTAAAAAGTGATATCTATGTTATGTCCAATGCAGGACAGTTTATGCTTCCTTTAGAATTAAGTGTGACTAGTGTTATACTTAATTCTTCTATGGGAGCAGTGAAAAATCTGTTTCACTTTGCTAATCTGGCAAAAACAAATTGGAATGAAGCAGTAGAATTGTTTTATTCTAAGGATTTTAAAAATATATTAAAAGGAAATGACAGACAATACATAACAGGCTATGAAGGGCTTTCCAAGTATAAAAATAGTGAACAAAATGTAGAAGAGTTTCTTGTGATGATTCATAAAAAGAAGGCTATTGAATATATGCTTACGGAATCAGAATCAGCTTTTGAACAGATTCAGGGACGCCAGCAGGAAAAACTTGTATTAGAAAGGAATGGATGGGGATATTTACGATTATTTTTAAAAACAGAAGGTGCCTTTTTACAACTGGAAAAAGAAGAACTTTTAGAAGCTGACTTTTTAGGAAACAGATGTGAACTTCCGTATTATATTTTGGAAGAACGGCTACACGAAGGAATTAATGTGGGAAAAATCTGTCTATTCAATTCTATGGTATCTTTAGAATTTCATGTTACCGTAAAAAATCAGAAAAACTTTGGAAGAGAGGTTTCTTACAGAAGAGACATGAAGAAGCTCACCGTGCAGTTTGTAAGAGCTTATGTAGATTTCCGCATTAAGAAAATATCAGAAACGGTCTTTTTTGAAAATGCCAAAGCTATTGTGGATAAAATGTTAAAGCTTAACAGCAGGAATATACAGGCAAGGCTATATCAGGCTCAGATTCTCGTGATTGAAGAAAAGGTAAACGAGGCAAAATGGGTTCTTCGAAATGTAGAAAATATGATAGAGGAACATGGGTGTGATGATGAAACTTATGGCTATTTTCTCTATGTGAATGCACTTTACGAAAAAAGTGATAAAGTCATTGAAAAAGCTACATCTATGATAGAAAACCTCTATGAAAAAAATAAAAACAGTACGTTGCTTTTATGGATGCTTTTATATTTGAAAGAAGAATATGAAAATGATTATGTACAGAGACAGGTTCAGTTAGAAAAGGCTTATCAAAACGGAAGCAATTCCCCTCTTTTATATGTGGAATCCTATTTGGCATTACGAAAAAAAGCAGTAAATCTTATAAGACTGGGAGATTATGAACAGCAAATGCTTTTCTTTCTTATTAGAAATGACCTGCTTACAGAGGAGGTTATAAATCAGATTGTTTATCTGGCAGGGAAAGAAAAGGAATATTCAAAAAAACTGTTTCAAATATTAAAAGCATGTTATGAAAAAAAACCTGGTAAGGAAGTGCTTGGCGTTATTTGTAATTTACTCATTAAAGGTAACAAAACAGGAGAAAAATGGTTTTACTGGTATGATATGGCAGTAAAGGAAGAACTTAGGATTACAAGGCTTTATGAGTATTATATGCTAAGTCTTGATAAGGGAAAAGAAGAACTTCTTCCTAAAACGGTGCTTCTCTATTTTTCCTATGAGTGCACTATGGACTATGAAAATGCTGCGTACATTTATGCAAACGTGACAGCCCATAAAGAGGAGATTCCGGAACTTTATTTATCTTATGAAAAACAGATTCAGACCTTTTTAGAAAAACAGATAAAAGCCGGACATATGAATAAACATCTGGCATTTCTGTACAAAAAATTTGTAAAAGAATCAATGATTTCAAAAGAGTTAGCAGAAGACTTTGTAAAACTGTTATTTTTATATGAGGTTCAGGCAAAAACACCGGAAATGAAGCAGGTGGTAGTTTTAAGCGGACAAATAGAAGGAGAACATGTTTATCCTTTACAGGAAGGGAAAGCACACATTTCTCTTTATACAGAGGATTATATGATTTTTTTAGAGGATAAATGGGGCAATCGTTACAGCCAGAAAAAATTATATCAGTTGAACCGATATTTGCGTCCGGAGGCCTTCTTAGTAACCTTAGAGGATAAAGTGGAAAAACATTTGGGATTTTTCCTATATATGAGTCATGAGCAAAGGAGTCAGTCTAAAATTCAGGATTCCCACATGCAGGGTTATAAAATTTTAATAGAAGGCAACCAAATAAAAAGAGAATTAAAGAAGGAAATTTTCTTAAAGGTAATTCCTTATCTATATGAAAAAAATGCAACAGAACAGTTAGATGATTATTTGGAAACAATGGAATTTGACCTTTTTAACCAAAAGGAAAGAGCAGAAATGCTTTCTTATCTTGTGATAAGGGAAATGTATGAAAAAGCATATCAAGTAGTAACGGACTTTGGATTTGAAGGTGTTTCCCCAAAAACTTTGGTACAATTGTGTAATTATAAGTTAGCAGTTGCTAACCATAGAAATACGGGACTTTTAAATTTGTGCAATTATGTATTTAAAAATAAAAAGTACAATGGGAAAATACTTGATTATCTGATGAAATATGAACAGGCAAATCCACGATATTTAAGAGAAATATGGCAGGCCGCAGTAAATGCAGGGGTGGAAGCTTATGATTTTGCGGAAAGAATTCTTTTAATCTGTCTGTTCAGCGGTTGTTTTTTAGCCAGAAAAGAAGAGGTGTTTGCTTATTATCTTTTAGGCAACCCGGATGAAGAGCTGGTAGAAGGATATTTATCAGAAAGTGCTTATGAGTATTTTGTGAAAGAACAAATTACAGAAGAACGTCTGTTTGAAAATATGATTTCATTTTACAAGAAAAAGGGAAAGCTTTCTAAAGTATGCATGCTTGCTTTTCTTAAATACTTTTCAAAAGGGGAAGGGACATTGTCCTTAGAGGAAAAGCAAATGATACAGTCCTTCCTTATGCAGATGTTAAAGCAGGATACGTTTTTCCCTTTCTACTTGGAATACAGAGACATATTTCCGGTTATTAATTTATACAATAACTATACCTTTATTGAGTACCGGGGAGAACCTGGCAGCAGGGCTGTAATTCATTATGTTATAGAAAAAGAAGGCGGATTTTGCAGTAAATATCAAAATGAAGAAATGCAGGAAGTATATGGAAATATATTCCTGAAGAAATTTGTGCTGTTTTTTGGAGAAAGATTACAGTATTATATTACGGAGATAAAAAATGGTAAGGAAACCTTAACAGAAAGTGGAACGATAGAGAAAAATGATACGGTAGGCGAGAGGGCGGAAAACCGTTACAAAATTATTAATGAAATGGCGATGAGTCAAAGCTTAAAGGAATATGATTCTATGACAGAAATTGCGGGAGAGTATGCGAAAAAGATATGGCAGTGTGACAGACTGTTTACAGCCAAATAACCGGGCAGGAGAGATACATGGAAGAAAAGAAAGAAAATAAAAGGCCAAAAATCGTAATTGGTATGGATATTGCAGAGGATTATCTGCAAATGAGTTATTTATACTTAGATGATACAAAGCCTGTCACATTAAGACCGGGTGGAGTAGAAGAATATAATATCCCCATGTGTTTGTCTAAAAGACATGAAATGAGTCAGTGGTTTTTTGGAAAAGAGGCACTAAAGCATTCAGGGGAAGGAAAAGGAATTTTAATAAAAGACTTATTTCGTATGGCAAGCAGACAGGAAAACATTACTGTTGAAAACAGAGAATTTTCAGGCGAAGAGTTGTTTTTCCTTTTTGTAAAAAAGTGCTATTCCCTTTTAAATTTTATTATTGGAACAGGAGAAGTTGTTTCCCTTATGATTACGGTGGAACAGCTAACGGACGAAACAGTAGCGCTGTTAAATAGGTTAAAGGATAAGTTACCTGTTGATAACGACCATATATTTTTAGGAGACAGACAGGAATGTTTATATTATTATGTGTTAAATCAGCCGGAAGAATTATGGCATTATCAGGTGGCAGTGTTTGACTTTACTTCAAATAATTTAAAGTCTTACACTTTTTCCAGAAATCTTCATACTGCACCTATTGTAGCAATGATAGAAAGAAATGATTATGAATCCATAAAAGCGCGTAAAGCATTTGAAAATGAAGAAGAAAAAGCAAGCTATGGTAAAAAATTAGATGAACAGTTTTTAGAGCTTCTTACAGAGTATGTGGATGGAAAGCTTTTATCTAGCGTGTTTTTTATTGGAGAAGGATTTTTTGGAGGCTGGTATGAAAAGTCTTTACGCTTTTTGTGTAAAAGCCGCAGAGTATTTGAAGGAAATAATCTTTATAGTAAGGGAGCATGTTTTGGAGCCAGAGAAAGAGTTTTAAAAAGTGAAATATTTGCGAAACATATTTTTTTAGGTGAAGAAAAGCTGAAAATGAACCTGGGCATGAGGGTAAAAGAAAAAGGACAGGTTTCTTATTACCCATTGTTAGATGGAGGCCAAAATTGGTACGAAGCCAAATATACAGGAGCGTTTTTTTTAAAGGAAGAGCCAAAACTTCATTTTTTAATTACCTCCTTAGAGGGTGGTGTACAAAAGGAAGTACCGGTTTATTTAAAAGATTTTGAGTCCTTTATTAACAAAGGGGTAAGATTTTTGCTTAAAGTGTCTATGAGAAGTGAAAGTGAAATAGACATTTATGTGGAGGATAAAGGATTTGGTGAGTTTAGGCAACCTTCCGGTATTAGTGTGGAACAGACTATTACAATAGAGGATGGAACGGTGCCGGATGTGGGGTGTAATGTTTCTCTTTGCATGGGCACATATGCCAGAGAGCCGTACAGGTTTTATAAAAATGATAAAGGCATTTGGTTCATAGAGGAGCTTTGCTATTATATTTGCAGAAATGTACATTTGTTAGACAGAGACATTATGACAGAGGAGTTAATTCACTGGATAGATGAGCAGTGTGGCATGCAGTCAGTTGCTAAAAAGCTTAGAGAAGTTATGGATTTTAATGGAACCCTTGCTGCTTTTGCTTCCATCATTTTAGAGGATAGTTATTTTAAAACAGCAGAGGATATCAGACAGATTTCTGCAACGTTAAAAGAAAATGAAAATTTATCCATATATGAAAGAAGGAAAAACAGAGGAGACTATTTGCTGATGCAGAAAAAATATGCACTGGCAGTTATAGAATACACCAGGCTTTGCATGGATTTAGAGGGCAGAGATAAAAAACTTGAAAGTCTCACATTGCACAATATGGCATGTGCTTATGTAAAATTATTCCAGTTTGAAACGGCAGCAGATTGCTTTTTAGAAGCCTATGAAAAAAACGGTGATAAAGAAGAAATAAGATGCTTTCTGTTATGCAAAAGAATGGAACTGACTAAAAAGGATTACATAGAGTTAACCTCTGCTAATCATCTTTATTATGAGGAAGGGCTAAAGTTGGAAAAGGAAATGGAAGAAGTAGAAGAGGCCTGGCAGCAATCGGAGGAAAAAAAGCAGATTGATATAGCTCTTTTGCCCAAGGAAGATAAAAATCTGTATTATGAAGAAATAGCGACCCAGCTTGAAAAATGGAAAGAAGAATATTTAGATAGGTGCTGATATTAAAATGAAATTTTTTAGTAAAATTTTTAAAAGAGATAAGGAACAACAAATACAGGACCTGGGTGAGGAGGTTTCAAAACAGCCCGATCAGGAGATTTATTTATCCAGAGAGGACATTGATGTATTTGATAAAGAGCAGAGAAGACAGTTTGTAGACAGCTGTTTAGAACAAATGTCAGAGGCTGTAAAAGAAATGGATTCTTTAAAGGGTGAGTATGAGCTGGTAAATTCTTACTTAAAAGACATGGAAGAAGTGGAACAGATTAAGGGACCGCAAAAAAAAGAATTAGAAGATCATGCCAGTAGTATTGTAATGCTTTCCTTAGACACTAAGCAGTATCAGGGAAAGAAACGAACTATGAGTGATAAAGATTATAGTAAAATGGTAAGGCTTAAAGATGTAGCCGAGGAAGGAATTATTAAAATTAAGGAAGCAGAGGCTTATCAGAATGCCATTCATCAGGATTTACATCGCTTAGAGGGAGAAAAACACGCCTGCCAGTATAGAAAGCATGAAGCCGGAGTAGGGCTTATGAACCTTAAAGGAATGGCAACTATTTGTGTCTGCGCGGTATTTGCATGTATTGTACTTCTTTTATTTTTACAGTTTGCTCTTTCTATGGATGCAAAGGTAGGATATATGATTACTGCCGCTACTGCCGCTATTGTACTGACTGTTATTTATATGAAATATACAGAAAATATAGAAGAACTGGAACGGGCATCGGCAAGTCTGAATAAAGTAATATTGCTGCAAAATAAAGTGAAAATCCGTTACATTAATAACACCAGCCTTTTAGAATACTTATATGCTAAATATGAAATTACTTCAGGAAAGGAATTAGAAAGACTTAGAACCCAGTATGTAGAGGAACGGGCCCAACGAGAAAAGATACGGCAGGTAGAAGAGGACTTGGAATTTCATGAACAAAAACTTGTAGGGATTTTGAAGGAATACCATTTATTTGATCCCCTTATCTGGATTCGTCAGGCTGAGGCAATTTTAGATAAAAAAGAAATGGTAGAAGTCAGACACAATTATATCTTAAGAAGACAGAATCTTAGAAAACAAATGGAATACAATACAAAGCTTGCAGAGTATGCCAGCATGGAGCTTAAAAAGCTGGCCAGGGATTACCCGGAATTTTCCAGCGAGATTTTACAAAAAGTGTCTGTTTATGAGAAAAAAAACCAAAAGTAAATTGACAGAATAGCAGATGGAATGATACTATTGCACCGTGAATACTTTAGCATAGTATTGTGCAATCAAAGAAAAGTGGAGGAAATATTATGAAAAAAATATTAGTATTAGCAGCAATGGCAGTATTGTCTGTTGGTATATTGACCGGTTGCGGTAAAACAGAAAAAGTCAGTGAAACAGGAGAGAGAAAAACTTTTACTGTAGGATTTGATGCAGAATTCCCACCATATGGTTATATGGATGAGAATGGTGAATATGTGGGATTTGACTTATCCTTAGCAGAAGAAGTATGTAAGAGAAAAGGCTGGGAATTAGTAAAACAGCCTATTGACTGGGATGCAAAAGATATGGAGTTATCTTCCGGAACTATCGATTGTATCTGGAATGGCTTTACTATGAATGGTCGTGAAGATAAATATACTTTTACAAAGCCTTATGTAGATAACAGTCAGGTATTTGTAGTGGCAGCAGACAGCGGTATTACTACATTTGATGACTTGGCAGGAAAAGCAGTAGCAGTACAGGCAGATTCTTCAGCACTTGCAGCTTTAACTGACGAAGAAGACAATGAAGAAAACCTGGCACTGACAGCTTCTTTTGGTTCCTTGACACAGTTTGCTGATTATAACACAGCATTTATGGATTTGGAGGCAGGCGCAGTAGATGCAGTTGCAATGGATGTTGGTGTAGCAGATTATCAGCTTTCCACAAGAGAAGGAAAGTTTGTAAAACTGGAGCAGTTACTGGCAACAGAGCAGTATGCAGTTGGTTTTTTACTTGGAAATGAACAATTAAAAGATGAAGTAGAAGCAACCTTAATGGAAATGGTAGAAGACGGTACTTTTGCGAAAATCGCAGAAGAATGGGGCCTTTCAGAAAGTGTTTGCTTAGGAAAATAAAAATGGGTGGGACTGTTTTATAACAGTCCTTTTCCAGTCTGGGAGGATTTTATGAGTTTTGCAACCATGCTTTTACAATTAGGAAAAGGAATGCTTGTAACGGCGGAAATATTTGTGCTGACATTACTTTTTTCACTTCCGCTAGGCCTTGTGTTAGCCTTTGGAAGAATGGCAAAAAACGGATTTTTAAGAGGAGTAACCAAAATCTATATTTCTATTATGAGGGGAACTCCTTTAATGCTTCAATTGTTTGTGGTATATTTTGCGCCTTATTATGTGTTTAAAATTCCCATTTCCAGTTCCTATCGTATTGTAGCGGTAATTATAGGATTTGTGTTAAATTATGCAGCCTATTTTGCTGAAATCTACAGAGCCGGAATTGAGTCTATTCCCGTAGGACAGTATGAGGCTGCCAAAATGCTCGGATATTCTAAGGCAAGTACGTTCTTTCGGATTATTCTGCCTCAGGTAATTAAGAGAATTTTACCGCCGGTAACTAATGAGGTAATTACGCTGGTTAAGGACACCTCTTTGGCCTTTGTGCTTTCCGTAACAGAAATGTTTACAATTGCAAAGCAGATTGCAGCAGCGGAAAAGAGTATGATGGCCTTTGTGGCAGCAGGTGTTTTTTATTACATATTTAATTTACTTGTTGCTCTTATAATGGAAAAAATAGAAAAGAAGCTTTCTTATTACAAATAGGCAGGGAGGAAAAACATGAATTTACTTGAAATAAACCATATGCAAAAGTCATTTGGAAATCTGGAAGTACTAAAAGACATCTCCTTAACAGTAAAAGAAGGCGAAGTGGTTTCTATTATAGGGCCAAGTGGCTCCGGAAAATCCACATTGCTTCGATGTGCTACCATGCTTGAGCAGATGGATGGTGGAGATTTGATTTATTTGGGAAAACATGCGGCAAAAGATGTGGAGCAAAAAAGTGTTTATGCAAAAAAAGAGGAGCTAAAGCAGATTCAAAAATACTTTGGATTAGTATTTCAAAATTTTAATCTATTTCCACATTTCAGTGTTATAAAAAATGTAACAGATGCTTTGATTACGGTGGAAAAGATGCCTAAAAAACAGGCTGTTGAGCGTGGAAAAAAACTGCTTGGTCAGTTGGGACTTTTAGAAAAAGCAAATGCCTATCCCTATCAGCTGTCAGGGGGACAGCAACAGAGGGTTTCCATTGCAAGAGCTTTGGCATTACAGCCCAAGATCCTATTTTTTGATGAGCCAACCAGTGCGCTGGACCCGGAGCTTACCGGAGAAGTATTAAAGGTTATCAAACAGTTGGCAAAAGAAAAAATGACCATGATTATTGTAACTCATGAAATGCAGTTTGCCAAGGAACTTTCTGACAGGATTATTTTTATGGAAGACGGTGTCATTCAGGCACAGGGGACTCCGGAGGAAATCTTTGCTTCTAAGAATGAGAGAGTTCAGAATTTCATTGGAAAGTTTTAAAAGATTTATTGAATTGTAGGTTCAAATTGATTATAATGGGTTCGTATGAGAACAAAAAATGCAAGAGCATTGAAAATACAAAAAGAAAGGATTTAAACGCAAATGGAAAAGAGAGACTTACTTTATGAAGGAAAAGCAAAAAAGGTTTACACAACAGAGGATCCTGATATTTTAATCGTGGATTACAAAGATGATGCAACTGCTTTTAATGGAGAAAAGAAAGGTACTATCGTTGGAAAAGGTGTGATTAACAACCGTATGACCAACCATGTATTCAAGCTTTTGGAAAAAGAAGGTGTACCTACCCACTTAGTAGAAGAATTAAGTGACAGAGAAACAGCAGTTAAGAAAGTAGAAATTGTACCACTTGAGGTTATTATCCGCAATGTGGCAGCAGGAAGCTTTTCAAAGAGATTAGGTGTAGAGGAAGGAACTCCTTTTGCTGAGCCAACTATCGAATTTAGTTACAAAAATGATGATCTTGGCGATCCGCTTATCAATGACTATTTTGCAAGAGCTTTAGATCTTGCTACATGGGAAGAAATTGAAACCATTAAAAAATATGCGTTCAAAGTAAATGAAGTATTAAAAGCTTATTTCTTACAGGCAGGCATTAAGCTTATTGACTTTAAAATCGAATTTGGACGTTATCACGGAGAAATCATTTTAGCAGATGAAACAAGCCCTGACACATGCAGATTATGGGATGTTAACACAAACGAAAAATTAGACAAAGATCGTTTCCGCAGAGATATGGGAAATGTAGAAGAAGCTTATAATGAGGTGTTTAATAGACTGGGATTATAATTTGAATATTCATAATTTATGCACTTTAATGGAATATAATAATCACTTGTAAAATGATAAATGTTAATAAGGAGATGTACAATGAGTAATGATAGATATGTAAGTCCTCTCTCTGAGAGGTATGCCAGCAAGGAGATGCAGTATATTTTTTCACCGGATATGAAATTCCGTACATGGAGAAAACTTTGGATTGCTTTAGCTGAAACAGAGTATGAGTTAGGATTAAGTCAGGATGGTAAACCGGTTATTACAAAGGAGCAGATTGACGAATTAAAAGCTCATGCTGAGGATATTAATTATGATGTGGCAAAAGCAAGAGAAAAAGAAGTACGTCATGATGTTATGAGTCATGTATATGCCTATGGAAAGCAGTGTCCCAATGCGGCAGGCATTATTCATTTAGGTGCAACCTCCTGTTATGTAGGAGATAATACTGATATTATCGTAATGACAGAAGCTTTAAAGCTAGTAAAGAAAAAACTGGTAAATGTAATGGATGAGCTTGCAAAGTTTGCAGATAAATACAAAGCACTGCCTACTTTAGCATTTACTCATTTCCAGCCTGCTCAGCCTACTACAGTAGGAAAAAGAGCTACTTTATGGCTTCAGGAGTTTGCTCTGGATTTAGAAGAGTTGGATTTTGTACTTACCAATATGAAGTTACTTGGTTCCAAAGGTACAACCGGAACTCAGGCTTCTTTCTTAGAGTTATTTAACGGAGATCAGGAAACAATTGATAAGATTGATCCTATGATTGCGGAGAAGATGGGCTTTAAGGAGTGCTATCCGGTTTCAGGACAGACCTATTCCAGAAAAGTGGATACAAGAGTAGCAAACGTTTTAGCAGGTATTGCAGCAAGTGCACACAAAATGTCTAACGATATTCGTCTTCTTCAGCATTTAAAAGAAGTTGAGGAGCCATTTGAAAAGAGCCAGATTGGTTCTTCTGCTATGGCATATAAGAGAAATCCAATGAGAAGCGAGAGAATTGCTTCCCTTGCAAGATATGTTATGATTGATGCCCTGAATCCGGCAATTACATCAGCTACCCAGTGGTTTGAGAGAACCTTAGACGATTCTGCCAATAAGAGACTTTCCATTCCGGAAGGATTTTTAGCAACAGATGGTATTTTGGATTTATGTTTGAACGTAGTAGACGGCTTAGTGGTTTATGAAAAGGTTATTACAAAACGTTTAATGAGTGAGTTACCATTTATGGCTACGGAAAATATTATGATGGATGCTGTAAAAGCAGGCGGTAACCGTCAGGAACTTCATGAACGCATCCGCGAGCTTTCCATGGAAGCCGGCAAAAACGTAAAAGTACACGGAAAAGAAAACAACCTTCTTGAGTTAATTGCAGAAGATGAAGCATTTAACATGAGCTTAGAAGATTTACAGAAAACTATGGACCCATCCAAGTATGTGGGCCGTTCCAAAGAGCAGGTTGAAAAATTCCTCTCTACCGTAATCAATCCGATTTTAGAAGAAAATAAGGATTTACTTGGCGTGAAAGCGGAGATTAATGTGTAATATTTCGTATTTTATTAAAAAAGAGCAACAGTTCACTTTTGGTAGGGTGCGGTTGCTCTTTTTTTAGCTATGGGGTACAAGAGCAGTGAAAAAATAAAATTATGAAAGACAGGCAACAGCGCAAATCGGGAAAATAGAAAAGAAAAATTGTAAAACAAGTATATGATGAACACAAATTTAGAATATTACAAAGTATTTTATTATGTAGCAACTTATGGAAGTCTTACAGCCGCAGGGGAGCAGCTAGCTATTTCCCAGCCAGCTGTAAGTCAGGCCATGAAGCAGTTAGAAAAACAGCTTGGAACAAAGTTGTTTTTAAGAAGTGCCAAGGGCATGAAGCTTACACCGGAAGGGGAAGTGTTGTTTGCCTATGTAAAAAATGGCTATGAACAGTTTAAATTAGGCGAGCAGGTTCTTTCAAAGCTTCGAAATTTAGAAGCAGGAGAAATACGCATCGGTGCCAGCGACATGACGCTGCAATATTACCTGCTACCTTTTTTAGAACAATTCCATGAGAAATATCCCGGTATTAAGGTGGTAGTAACTAATGCACCTACGCCGGAAACCATGGCTAACTTAGAAGATGGAAAAATTGATTTTGGTGTGATTACAACTCCCTTTCCAAAAAAGGAAGGCTTCCACATTCAGGAGGTTAGGGAAATTGAAGATATTTTTGTAGCAGGCAGAAAATATTTTCAACTAAAAAATCACATGACCGATTTTAAAGAACTGTCAGAATACCCTATTATCTGTCTTGAAAAAAACACAAGTACAAGACGGTATATGGACGAGCTTTTGGAGAAAAATCAGGTTGTGCTTAACCCTGAATTTGAACTTGCTACCTCGGATATGATTGTGCAGTTTGCCCTTAGAAATCTAGGCATTGGGTGCGTTGTAAAGGATTTTGCCTTAGAGCATATTGAAAATGGAAGGCTGTTTGAACTTCGTTTTAATAAGATGATTCCTAAGCGGAAAATGTGCGTAATTACCCAGACAAGAATGCCAATGAGCCAGGCTGCTAAGAAGCTTTTGGAGTTGATGGAGTGAAAAGGTTATTAACATAATGTTGTAATATAAGTAAAACTTATAAATAGTATAACAAATATTGATTTTACTTATGAGGAAAAATAGTGTATAATCATAAAGTAAAAGACGGGATGTGTTTTACACATCCCCTTTTTTTATTCTAATCGGAGCAGTGTGGCTGATGGAATATGTCATACACAATTTCCGGCATTATTGCAAATATTGAAACATAGAAAAGTCACAGGAGGATATGACTATGGTAAAAGCAGTTGTAGGCGCAAACTGGGGAGATGAAGGAAAAGGCAAGATTACAGATATGCTTGCAGAAGAAGCGGATATTATTATTCGTTTTCAAGGTGGAGCTAATGCAGGACATACAATCGTAAACAATTACGGTAAATTTGCACTTCACACACTTCCATCCGGTGTATTTTATGACCACACCACAAGTATTATTGGAAATGGTGTAGCTTTAAATATTCCGGTTTTGTTTGAGGAAATCAAATCTATTACAGATAGAAATGTACCAATGCCTAAGATTTTAGTATCTGACAGAGCACAGATGGTAATGCCATACCATATCTTATTTGATCAGTACGAGGAAGAAAGGTTAGGAGGCAAATCCTTCGGTTCTACTAAGTCTGGTATTGCACCTTTTTATTCAGATAAATATGCAAAAATTGGTTTTCAGGTAAGCGAACTTTTTGACGAAGAACTGTTAAAGGAAAAAGTAGTACGCATCTGTGAAACAAAAAATGTTTTATTAGAGCATTTATATCACAAACCACTGTTAAATCCTGATGAGCTTCTTGAAACGTTACATCAGTATAAAGAAATGGTAGAGCCTTATGTTTGCGACGTTTCTGTATTTTTAGACAAAGCCATTAAAGAGGGCAAGACTATTTTATTAGAGGGTCAGCTTGGTACTTTAAAAGATCCGGATCACGGAATTTACCCAATGGTAACTTCATCTTCTACATTGGCAGCTTATGGTGCTATTGGAGCAGGAATTCCACCATACGAAATCAAAGAAATTGTTACTGTATGTAAAGCTTATTCTTCAGCGGTAGGAGCAGGTGCTTTTGTATCTGAAATTTTCGGTGAAGAAGCAGATGAGTTAAGACGCAGAGGCGGTGACGGTGGCGAATATGGTGCTACTACAGGTCGTCCACGTCGTATGGGATGGTTTGACTGTGTTGCATCTAAGTATGGTTGTCGTATGCAGGGGACAACAGATGTAGCTTTTACTGTACTTGATGTACTTGGCTACTTAGATGAAATTCCGGTATGTGTGGGCTATGAAATTGACGGAGAAGTAACAACAGACTTCCCTGTTACAGCTAAACTTGAGAAAGCAAAACCGGTATTAAAAGTATTACCGGGCTGGAAATCAGAAAGAGAAGATATCAGAGGAATTAAAAATTTTGAGGATCTTCCGGAAAATTGCAAGAATTATGTAAACTTCGTTGAGGAACAGATTGGTTACCCAATTACCATGGTTTCCAACGGACCTGGAAGAAATGACATTATTTATAGAGAGAGTCCTTTAAAGAAATAAGGAAAGAGGAACTATGATTACAACAATTATATTTGATATTGGAAATGTGTTAGTAGATTTTAGTTGGAAAGAATATATTGCAGGATTTGGATTTTCTAAAGAAGTACAGGAAAAGATATCAAAGGCCACAATGCTTAGTGAGGCATGGGATGAATTTGACAGAGGCGTTTTAGAGGTAGAAGATATCATAAAAATGTTTATTGAAAATGATTCATCTATTGAAAAAGAAATTCGTTTAATCTGTGAGGACATTCATGATATGCTTGGTAGAAGAGATTATGCTATTCCATGGATTAAAGAGTTAAAAGAAAAGGGCTATAAAGTGCTTTATCTTTCTAACTTTTCTAGAAAAGCAGAAGTTGAATGTGCACATACTCTGGATTTCCTTCCTTACATGGATGGAGGGATTTTATCCTATCAGGAAAAGGTTATTAAACCGGAGCCGGAGATTTATCAAATTTTAATTGACAGATACAATCTTGTGCCGGATGAGTGCGTGTTTATGGATGACAAAGAGATAAATTGTGAAGGCGCAAGAAAAGCAGGCATTCATGCCATTGTGTTTACCACAAAAGAAGAAGCGGAAAAAGAACTTTTGAAGCTTTTAGTAAAATAAAAAAAATAAAATCACTGGGTAGATACACCTTACCCAGTGGTTTTTTTGTAGAAAAGATTATGAATTTTCTTTTTTAGTTGTTTCCGTGTCAGAATTATTAATAATTTCTTCAAATTGCTTCTGTTTTGCTTCCTCCAGCCCCTCTACTTCCTGAAAGAGGGTCGCCATCGTTCTTTTTTTTGTAATTGCCCCGTATAACCCAATGTAAACCCAGATTAAAATAGGCATTGCAATGGTGGCAAATAGGCATGCCTTAAATAAATTGCCACTTCCATCAAAATTAAAAATAGCAGCAATAAAGGTTGTAGCATATAAGAGTAATAATAGAATCACACCAAATAGAGCTACACGTCGTTGATTTTTTGAATACATAGTAATTCCTCGTTTCTTAATAATAAACTTATCCTATCATATTTACGTAAGGCTGGCTAGTATATTTATATGCTACAGTTCACTCCGCTGCCAGTAACGCTTGGTTTTTGCATGCTGATTCGCTTCGCAAAGCAGAAAACAGCTCTTGTATTATGCTATTAAACAGCCTGACAAAAAGTGTATAGCTCTGTGTGAATAGTAACATTTATACTGATTTTATGCCATATTACATTCCGGAAAACTTGCAACTAATTTATTATTATGCTATTCTAACTATGTGTAAACAGGTTACGGGACAGGTAATGAACAGTAATCTGGATAGTAATGTAGACAAATGCAATTGTGTAAAAGCATAAAGGAATTATTTTGTGACTAAAGGGCGAGGTATTTTATGGCAATAGAAAAAGGTGCAGCAATTCCTGTGAAGGAAAAACTACAGGAAAGATATCTGATTAAAGAGATTTTAGGTGAAAATGGATTTAGTATTACCTATAGAGGCTATGACTGTCTGCGGGAAAAAAAGGTAATTATTAAGGAGCTGTTTCCAAGTAAGATTGTAAGGAGAGTTCCGGGAGAAAATTATAAAGTGGAATGTATCACATTTTCTCATGAAGGACTTTTTGAGACTATGAAGGAGCAGGTGATAAATGAGGCTAAGACATTGATTCAGCTATTTCCTTTGCGTGGGATAGCCAATGTGATTACTTGTTTCGAGGAAAATCAAACCGTTTATACCATTTCAGAATACATAGAGGGCTCTACTTTAGAAAGCTTTTTAGGTGGCAAAAAGGCAAGCAAACTGCCATTAAATTCATTGATGTTGTTTTTTGAACCTATGATAAGAAGTCTGAGAAAATTGCATAATGCAGGTATTGTTCACGGTAAAATCAGACCGGATCAAATTATTGTTACCAAGAAAAACGGTGCAATGTTAGTGGGCTTCTGTGATCCTATGAGAGCAGCCATTGACCCTGTATTTGTGGAAGCCATTCTTCCGGTAAGGGACAGTCGTTATACACCGGTGGAACTTTTTATGGAACAGGGAGTGCCTACCTCGGCAACTGATATATATGGTCTGGCGGCTACTATTTACTATTGTATTACAGGTATTATTCCGCCACATTTTTACGACAGAATTCAAAATACAGAAGGTATGAAGGAGCCTTATGAGCTTGGCGTTGCTTTGGAAAAGTCCCAAAGTGAGGCCATAATGAAAGGAATCGCTTCCCATGATTTTGAAAGGTATCAGAATATTGATGATTTTTTAGAGGGGCTGGTGGAACAGGAAGAGGAAGACGGAAAGAAAGAGAAAAAACCTCCAAAACCAATTATTCTTTACAGGGAACCCTTTGTATTTTTAAAACGTAAAAATGGCATTAACATAAGGGATGTTGTAACGGTTGTAGTTTTGCTTGCGATTATCTGCATTATCCCACCGACGGTTGGGATTGTAAATAAATACCAGACACAAAATTTCTATGAAGAGTTTGTTAGTGCAAATGAATATGATAGGTGTATGCTTCTTAGGAATTTGGCAGAAAAGAAACGAAGCAGATACACTAATAATTATAACACCATGGAAACAGGCAAAAAAACTTCCGTAAAATATTACGATTTGGAAGAGGAAAAGGTGATTTCAAAAAATGATATGGATACTTTAGGGAAGGGGTACCGCTATTTAAGTGTTGACTATAGAAATTCACAGAAAGCAATGGTAAGTCTTTATGAGTCAGGTGTTGTTACTACATGGGAAATCAATCTTTTAAAAACAGAAGAATATTTCCAGGTAACCAAAAGAGAACTTGAAAACGGCAAAGTAGTTTCCACAACGAAATTAAAGATATTGCCTGGAGAAGATGTGAAGCTGCCGTAAAGCCTGTGAAAAAAATTCAAGAAAAACCTTTCAAAAAATAGAAAAATGGTTTATACTATACGAAGTTTGAAGAAAAACAAAGGAGTAATGAAAATGGCATTATTAAAACAATGGCGCGACGTTGCCTATTCAGAAAAAGCAAATAAAGGAGATTTACAGAGACTTTGGGCTGCATATTTCCAAAAAGAAAAAGAAATTTACGAACAGCTTTTAGTAAATCCTGATGAAGAAGTAAAAGGAAGCGTAAAAGATTTAGCTGAAAAATATAATGTAGAACTGATGACTATGGTTGGTTTCTTAGATGGAATTAACGATTCTTTGGTTGAGCCAAATCCAATTGAAGAAATGGAAGAAGATACAGTTGTCAGCTTAAAATTTGACAAAGAGCTTCTTTACAAAAACATGGTAGCAGCAGAAGCTGACTGGCTTTATGAATTAGAGCAGTGGAATGCTATTTTTGATAAAGACAAACAGAAAGAGCTTTACAAAGAGCAGAAAAAATCTACCACAATCGTAAAAGAGGACAAGGTATATCCAAATGATCCATGTCCTTGTGGTAGTGGCAAGAAATACAAAAAATGTTGCGGTAAGAACTAGTACACTGAATCATAAGTAATTGACACCTTGACTTGTCATTTGGTGTCATAATAAAAAGCTTGAACTTTGGGGGCGTGAAATGGAAAGCAGGGTAGAGGACGCAATCAGCTTATTTAAGGAAGGCTACAATTGCGCACAATCAGTATTTGCCACCTATGCAGATTTATTTGGCATGGATAAAGAAACCGCACTTAAGATTGCAAGCCCTATGGGTGCAGGAATTGGACGGATGCGGGAGGTTTGTGGAACTGTATCTGCTATGGCACTTTTATCCGGGTTAAAGGATGGCAATATTGATCCGAAGAATACAGAGGCTAAGACAGCTACTTATGAAATTGTACGGGTTATGAGTGACAAATTTGCAGAGGAAAATGGAAGTATTATTTGCAGAGAACTTCTTGGCATACTAAGTCGGGAAAAGAGTGCCACACCGTCAGAACGGACAGAGGAATATTACAACGTAAGACCTTGCGTCAAACTGGTAGCAAGTGCTGCGCAGATAGTAGAAGAAATATTGTTTTCAGATTATAAGTTACCTGTCTCTGAAAAGTAGTATAGGAAAAATGCAATTCTTAAGGTTTTTAAGAATTGCATTTTTTGCTATATTTTCATAGCGTAAAGTCACTTTCAAGAACAGATTGTATAATTTGACTACGCAGAAGGTTGTGAACGGGCTTGCCGCACCCTGATTTTATATAATAAATGCACTCCGGCTATTGATATGTAGCTTGTGGGTTGGACAAAAGCTATAAACACAGGACTTTAGGAATATATTATCCTAATGTGACATTATCTTGCCTACTATCAAAAGATATCTTTTTTATTCAAAAGTAATTCTGTATAATATAGCTAAATATTTTATAAATTAATAGAAATTTTTGGCTATATTTTTCTGCGGAGGGATAGAATATGGATAAAAAAGTGAAGCGAATTTTATTAACTATTATTGGAACTGCAGTAACCGGCTTTTCCGTAGGAATTTTAAGAAAAGCGGCACTTGGCACAGACCCGTTTACTGCTTTTACAACAGGATGCGCCACTGCACTTCATTCCACATACGGAACGTTGTATCCTTTTGTAATTGGAGTTCTTCTGATTTTTGTATTTTTTCTGGATAAACATTACATTGGGTTTGGGACTATTTTAAATCTATTTATTATTGGACCTATTGCAGATTTTTCACTTAATTTGTTAAATTCTGTTTTTGAGGCGGATACGTTATTAATTAGAAGTATGACTCTTGCTGTGGCGATTTTTGTTTTATGTTTTGGGGCTTCTTTGTACATTTCTGCGGATTTGGGAGTTTCCTCTTATGATGCAATTTCTTTGATTATGGCAGACAAAAAAGTGGCCCAGTACCGTTTTTGCCGTATTTTTACAGATGTGATTTGTGTTATATTAGCATTCGTGCTTGGAGCGAAAACCAGTATTGGAATAGGTACGATTATTACTGCATGTGGAATGGGACCTATCGTACAGTTTTTTGTTAGAAACATAGGCGAGAAGATTATTTACGGAAAGAATGGAAATCCGGATAACTGCATATAAGATTATTTAGAAAGTGTAAATAGTAATTATTTAGAGGGCATTTAGAGAGAATTTCTTGATTGCAAATTTCTTGATTGCAAAAAATTCCTCTTTACATTTTGGAAAAACAAGCATAAAATACAAATATGTATATGTGCTTTGAAAATAAAGCCATAGAATCATAAATAGTAAAATGACAACACGATGAAGAGAAGAGTACTTTGTGAAATGTATCAGAGAGAGATGCCTGGCGCTGAAAGCATCTTTACAGGAAGCAGACGAAAACTAACTCCGAGTGGCCCCAATCCGGTCCGGTGATTCCGTTACCATCAAATGAGAGGCTTTCCTAAGCCATACCCGGACCATTCTGTCCGGCTATGCTGAAAGCAAGCAGGGTGGAACCGCGTATATTACGTCCCATGCACAGTAAAGTGCATGGGGCTTTTTTATATGTAAAATTAGGGTGCGGGTCACAATAGGTGTGCCGGATAGCAAATTGGAACGGCAAAGTGTGCAGAGCACATTTTTGTTCTAAAAACCAATGTATATAAAACTAGAAAAGGAGAGTACCACATGAAAGAATTTTTTAAAAACTTATTTATCGGCGAAGTAGAACTTACCAAAAGAGAACTATGGCTCATGGGAGGCCTTTGTTTCTTTGCTGGAATTGTAATTGGATTTGTCAATGCTCCATGGACTCACGGAGTTACTATTGGCAGCAATAACGGAAATAATAACCGCGGTAACAACGCATGCTTAAGCACAGATGATGAAGAGAATGAATGCATCGGAGTGTGCGAATGTGAAGCATAAGATGAAAAGTAACAGCATGATGGATACAACTGATTACAACACACATATGTTGTGATTTTGTTTGTGGCATTAATTGTTTGCTCAATAAAAATTGAAAAGAAGGAGAAATAAACATGAAAATCACATTAAAAGACGGTTCTGTAAAAGAATATGAACAGGCTATGAGCATTTATGACATTGCAGTTGATATTAGCGAAGGACTTGCACGAGCAGCATGTGCAGGCGAAGTAAACGGAGAAGTAGTAGATTTAAGAACTGTAGTAGAAAATGACTGTGAATTGAACATTTTAACAGCCAATGATCCGGCAGGTCTTGCAACTATACGTCATACCGCTTCCCATGTACTGGCAGAAGCTGTAAAACGACTTTTTCCAAATGTAAAACTGGCAATCGGACCTTCTATTGATACAGGTTTTTACTATGATTTTGAAGCAGAGCCATTTTCCAGAGAAGATTTGGATAAATTAGAGGCAGAAATGAAAAAAATAATTAAAGAAGGCGCGAAGCTTGAAAAATTCACTTTGCCTAGAGAAGAAGCTATTAAATTTATGGAAGAAAAAGGCGAGCCATATAAAGTAGAATTAATCCGTGACCTTCCGGAGGATGCAGAGATTTCCTTCTATAGCCAGGGCGATTTTGTAGACCTTTGTGCCGGACCTCACTTAATGAGTACAAAGAGCATTAAAGCATTTAAATTAATTTCTTCTTCAGGTGCGTACTGGAGAGGTAAATCTGAAAATGCAATGCTTCAGAGAATTTATGGTACAGCTTTCAACAAGAAAGATGAGTTAAACGCATATTTAGAGCATTTAGAAGACATTAAAAAACGTGACCACAATAAGCTGGGACGTGAAATGGAATTATTTACTACTGTTGATGTAATCGGTCAGGGACTTCCGCTTTTAATGCCAAAGGGTGCGAAAATGATTCAGACTATGCAGCGCTGGATTGAGGATGAAGAAGAAAAGCGCGGTTATATCCGTACAAAAACTCCACTTATGGCAAAAAGCGATTTGTACAAGATTTCCGGTCACTGGGATCATTACAAAGAGGGTATGTTTGTTTTAGGCGATGAAGAAAAAGACAAAGAAGTATTTGCTCTTCGTCCAATGACCTGCCCATTCCAGTACTATGTATACAAAGCAAGCCAGAAATCTTATAGAGATTTGCCACTTCGTTACGGCGAAACTTCAACACTATTTAGAAATGAAGATTCCGGTGAAATGCACGGGCTTACCAGAGTACGTCAGTTTACCATTTCCGAAGGTCATTTAATTGTAAGACCGGACCAGATGGTGGAAGAATTTAAAGGATGTCTTGCATTGGCAAAATATTGTCTGGATACATTGGGAGTTTCTGAGGATGTTACTTACAGACTTTCTAAATGGGATCCTAACAATAAAGAAAAATATGTAGGTACAGCTGAAGTTTGGGAAGAGACGCAGGGGCATATTCGCAACATCTTAAATGAATTGGAAATTCCTTTTGTAGAAGAAGAAGGAGAAGCAGCATTCTACGGACCAAAAGTAGACATTCAGGCAAAGAACGTATATGGCAAAGAAGACACTATGATTACCATTCAGTGGGATGCCGTATTAGCAGAGCAGTTTGACATGTACTATGTAGATCAGAATGGTGATAAAGTACGTCCTTATATTATTCATAGAACTGCTATGGGATGCTATGAAAGAACTTTAGCGTGGCTTATTGAAAAATACGCAGGAAAATTTCCAACATGGCTTTGTCCGGAACAGGTACGTGTACTTCCAATTTCTGAAAAGTACGCAGACTATGCAAAGAACGTAGAAGCCAAATTAAAAGAAAACGGAATTCTCTGTACTGTAGATAACCGTTCTGAAAAGATTGGTTACAAGATTCGTGAAACCCGTCTTGCAAAAGTACCATATATGTTAGTAGTAGGCCAGAAGGAAGAAGAAGAAAATCTTGTTTCCGTAAGAAGCCGTTTTGCAGGAGACGAAGGCCAGAAGACTTTAGATGCCTTTATTGATGACATTTCAAGAGAAATCAGAACAAAGGAAATCCGCAAGGAAGAAGTAGTAGAAGAAAATAAATAGAAGGAAACATTTGTGAATCATCAAAATGCCGGGTCCATTCTTTTAAGAACAGCCCCGGCATTTTTTGACTATATAATAAATACATAAATGGCTGCCTGTACCTTGAACTGTGTAGGAGATTTTTATGGGGATATTATTAATTTTCCAGCAAATAAACCGAATCCGGTGTAATAACTCCTTTTTTCGTATAAACAACCCAGTCAGTAAGATCCTCATAAGGATAGGTTTGGATACTTCCTGTATGCAGTGCCTTTACATAATAGGGCTCCTGGGTAAGCTCTCCGGTTAAAGTAGTATCGGTCATACTTTTTAGTTCAAACCAAATATGTTCTTTCATGTCCCCATTTTTAAATTCTTCATCAACCTCTAAGCCGATTTTAACTAAAATGGCCTTTTCCATAGGAGAATCTAGAAGATTCTTCAAATAGGAAAGGCGCTCAACGGCAAGGGCTTTCATACGCTCGGTTTCTTTTGAGGTTTTCATAAAAAGAGGATTGTCTGAAAGCTCCTTTGCCAGGGTAGAAGCCGGTGTGAAAACATGATTGTTATAATCTGTTTCATTCATATATAAAAAGATTGCACCGGCATTTTCAGCATGGGAATCCTCGTGGTCTTTTTTTCCACCTATCTTTAAGCCCGGGTAATTAGGAAGGGCATTTTCAATGGAAAGCCATGTGGCTACAATTTCAAAACCATCCTGCAAGCTTCCGGCATAAAAAGGCTCTCCTTCTTTTATAAACTCTCCATTGCTTACAATAATGTCTGCCAGTGTGCTAACCAGATTACCAAGGTCGCCGTAGTTATCATTATTTGCCTTTAAAATTTCCAGTTCGATACAGCCACAACGGTGCAGTCCGTGAGTATGTAGCCAGAATTCTTTGTTGTTATTGACTGCTTGAATTCCGTATAAATATAAAGGAGCAGGGGGAACGCTTGAAGAAGCAGCTAAAGCTGCCCATTTTCCGGATAAAATACGTTCTCCGCTAATATCAATAACGCCTGCCATATCAGGCACTATTGCGGCTAAAACCTTGATTTGTAAATGGAAAGAATCCATGTTGTTTTCTCCAAATGTAAGTTTGGTAGATACTCCTTTTTTGGCGTTTTTTAAAACTTGCATATCAGCTTCCGTCAGTTGATGATTAATACAAAACAGCTCCGGCAGAGTGTAGTCCTCAATGGAAAGCTGAATATCATATTCCACATCTTTGTAGGAAACAACCACAGATGGATTGTGTCCGGTACGTTTTGCAAGTACCTTAACATCATTCGTATCTTTTATTCTTTCAACAATGACTTCCATATCGGTAATGGTAGAGGTGTCCTTTGGAACTGCCATCATGTAAGAGGGCTCTTTTTCGATTGTGCCGGATTTGGTATTTTCCAATGAAACAGAAAAGGGTTTAGAATCTGATTTTTTTAAAAAATTAAATATTCCCATAAGTTCTCCTTTATCCCAAAAATATTATTTTACGTACAGTATAACATATTCTGAAAAAAGAAATATAAAAAAATTAATAAATGTAGCATAAAAAAATAACAGACACCAATACTACATATATGGAACAAATTTGTTCTGTATTAGAAAATAATTGTAAAATAATAGGAGGTATTATTATGGCAGTATTAAAGTGCTCAGTTGTTACCTGTGCATATAACAAAAGTGATTGTTGTTGTAAAGGTGATATTATGGTTGGTGGGAAACATGCAGAAAACACAGATGAAACATGCTGTGATTCTTTTAGAGAACAGGGAAAGGATAATTATGTAAGTGCTCTGGATCATCCTTGCCAGACAATCAGCATTGATTGTGAGGCAACAAAATGTGTGTACAATACAAATTATAAGTGCCATGCAGAAAAGGTTGATATTAAGGGTGGTAATGCCAGTGATTCTAAACAGACTTTATGTGCTACTTTCCGTGAAAAATAAGCAACAATAAAAAGAAAAGGATTAGTAACTTGTAATAAGTACTAATCCTTTTCGTTATTTGTTTCATTTAGTGTAAAAAGTCGAATGTTATCTAAAGTCAGGTCATAACCATTGTAATTTGAAGCGGGAGTATGACCGTTTCGAAGGTTTGAACGGTACTCGGTAGGAGTACAATTTAAATATTTTCGAAACAGCTTATTGAAATAGCTACTACTGTTAAAGCCTACAGAGGAAGCTAAGGTTGCCATAGAAAGGGAAGGGTTATTTCGTATGGTGCCTGCTGCCATGAAAATTCGGTATTTCATCAAATACTCAAAAGGAGTTAAGTTCATACTGCGTTTAAAACAACGACAACATTCTCCCTTGCTTACATGAATGGAAGCAGCAATGTCGTCTAAGGAAATGGTATCATTGTAATGCTTCTGAATATATAAAATAGCTTTTCTTGTACGGGACTCATCTAAAGTTAGCTGACCGCTTTTTTCAATGGATAAAGGAGATGCTGTTTTTCCAATATGTTCAAGAAGTAAAATCCAAAAACTGGAAAGAGCATTTCTTGTATATATTTCATAACCAAAAGGTTTGTGAAGGTTTAGGGAAAAAATCTCTTCCAGCATAGTTACAATGTCTTTGTGAAAGGTTTCTGTGCCATCAAATAGTACATAACGCAAATCCGGATGGGAAGAAACAGGAGTTAAATAAGTGGCCGCCATTTTGGTGTGGCCATGTCCAAAGAGGAAAAAGGGCTGAAATACAATGGTAACGTATATGCAGTTTTTAGTTTCGATAGGATGTACTGCATGAAGGCTGTTTTTATTTATAAAAATAGCCTGTCCCTCGGATAAAATAAAGGTTTCGTCATTTATTGCAAATTCTGCCTGACCACTTTTAATAAGGGATATTTCCATTTCGTCATGCCAATGCCAACCTACATAGCCCATGTGCATAGCATCAAAGCTTACTAAATAGGCACCAACAGGGTACTCCAAATCCCCATGTTCTTTGAGTTCTTCGAAATCTGCAGTAACGCTAACAAGGGAGCCTGCTTCATCTAATTCTCTTTTCATAAATCACCTGTATTATCTTTCTAAGTAATCAGTAAATGCCTCTACAGCCTGTTTATAATTCCCTTTTGCTATGGGAACAAAAAGATTATTTTTCATGATAAAATCATAACGGCGACTTCCGGTAACATGCTGAAAGTTTACAAGAAAGCTTCTATGGCAGCGATAAAAATGCTCCTTTGGAAGTTGTTTTTGCAAATCATCCATTCGACCTCTTAAGGAAAGAGTGCCGCTTGTTGTATGTACAGTAATTTTTGACTCCATAATTTCAGCATAGTAAATTTCTGTAACAGCAACCGCCACTGTCTGGTTGGAAGTGTCTTTTAAAAGAACAGTTTCTTCTCTTGCGGTCTGTTCGCTAAAGGTTTCAAAAAAACGACGAAATGCTTCATCCAGATTTACAACAGTTACCGGCTTCACCAGGTAGTGAAGGGGAGCAACTTCGTAGCTTTCTACTGCATAGTCAATGGAAGAAGTAATAAATACAATTTTTGCGTTTTCTGTTTTGCTTCTTATCTTTCGTGCAAGGTCCATGCCATTCATTCCATCTAATAAAATGTCCAAAAAGAATAAGTCATAAGCGGAAGAAGATAAGGCAGCCAATAGGCTTTCGGCACTTGCATAAGTGTCTATTTTGTATGAATAAGAAGTTTTTTCAAAAAGCCGCGTAGACATTTTTTTTAATACCGTGGCAAAAAGAGGTTCATTATCTACAATGGCTACTCGGATGTCTTCCATTTGCATTGTCCTCCAATTGATTTAATATTTTCTTTATTTTATCATAGTGGAAAGGAAATCTCAAATGCAAAATGCCTGTTTATAGGGGGGGGATTGCCTGTTTAGAGTAAAAAATGCCCGTTCGTGAAAAAAGACTTTTGTTTTTTGGGGAAGTGTGTATACTTATAAATGTGTAAAAGATGTATATATATATTTTATAAAGGACAGTACATTTCAGGCAAAGGGGCCTGCTCTGT
>JAFSDJ010000042.1 GCA_017436305.1 Lachnospiraceae bacterium | reverse complement strand
TATGCAGAGGTGGAGTATGAGGAAGATGCGTATATTATGTTTGGCAAGGAAAGTGCGGGAATACCGGAAGAGATTCTGGTGGAAAATGAAGACACATGCATTCGAATACCTATGTTTGGAGATATTCGCTCGCTAAATTTAAGCAATTCTGTAGCCATTGTATTGTATGAGGCACTACGTCAGCATAATTTTTCTGATTTAACACAAACAGGAGAATTACATAGACTGTCGTGGGAATAAGAAGAAGGTTGTGCTATGCACAGCCTTCTTCTTTTTTTACTTTATAGGAAATTCCGATTTTTTGAACAGAAAAAAGAAACGTATGTTCATCGAACATACGTTAGATAAGGCAAAAAAAGGCGCACCTGCCTAAGGATTATAGAGAAGATTAAAAAAAATAGAAACCTTCTTCTCCAAAATCGTCATCTAATTCTTCGTTTATGAAATAATCCATATCCAGAAGTTCTTCATCACTCATAGAGCGAATGTCCTTTGAAGTTAGACCTTCTGGGGGATTATTGATGTATTTTTTGCGTAGTTCCTCGATATTTGTTTGCATTTTGTAATCCTCCTTTGAGAGAATTGTATCATATAACATAGAAAAATGGAAACTAAGAAGAAGAACGCTTTCCACGAGATTTGGACATAGCTTTCTCGTACATTTCTTCGAGGGAAACACGCTGATAGTTAAAGTAGAGTTCTAAAAATACCATTTTATGTTTACAATCCGGGCATTCCAGTGGATCATAGCCAAATGAACCGAGAATGGCAGTACGCCACTGATTGAAACTACGGTAAATGGGATGAACTTTTTTAGGAATAGCACGGTATAGTTTTTGGTCAATATCACGGTGGCGAGCATAAAGTCCACCGTAACGGATCATTTTGAAATGCTTTTCCGGAATGTGGCGAATTAATCGTTGGATAAATTCCATGGCAGGGATTGTTTCAACGACATATTTATCATCTTCGTGCCGATTGTAATGAAAGGTAACCTGTTCGCCATCGTATTTATCAATACGTGAAGCAGCAATAACAGGACGACCAAGATAACGGCCAATGTATTTGGTAACAACAGTAGGGTCGCATTTATTTGGCTTTGCATAAACGTAAAATCCCTGTTTATGTTCTGTATAGCATTTTGCTTTTATTTTTTTGAAAGATGGACCAAGAATAGTTTCCATTTCATTGAGCAGAGCCGTGCGAAATGCATTACGAAGAAAGGTATAATTAAAATGATGCACACCTTTCCAAAACCCATCATCGCTATAACCGCCCTCAGTGATGAGGCAGTGGATATGAGGGTTCCATTTTAAATCCCGGCCAAAGGTATGTAGTACCATAATAAAGCCGGGAGTGAAATTTTTCGATTTATTTTGTTTATGAAACATACGTAAAATAACGCTGGTAACAGCGTGGAAAAGACAGTTTAATAAGGAACGGTCTTGTAAGAAAAAGTCACGTAGTTTTTCGTCAATGGTGAAAACGCAATGTCTGTGCTGAACACGAATAAGTTTGAATGACATGTTAGTAGTGCGTTCCATGGAATACTTGTTGCCACAGGTAGGACAGAAACGGCTGTGACAGCGGAAAGGTACAAATTTAAGTTTGCCACAGTGAGGACAGCCGTACATGGCCCCGCCAAAAGCAGGATCACCGCAATGGAGCATTTTATCTACATTTTCAATAACAGATTTACGGGGATGCAAGGTGAAAATCATTTCTTCATAATAGTCGTTAAAAATCTCTTGTAAAATATTCATAAGAGTATTATGACAGTTATTGGAGAAAAAATAAACCCCTAATTCCCCTCATGAGGCCGCTGAAAAAGTAGCATTTTTATAAATCTTAACCACAAAAATAACCACTTTGTACTAAACTAAATTAGTCGGTGTGGTTATTTTTTATACGCTATAAAGTTTTTCTCTTTTTAATCCTTAATTATGCATTCATAAGTTTAATAATCCGTTTCAAATTTACCGCAAATATTGTCATCGCTCCTTGCATTTCCATGCCAATAAGACCTGATGATGACGCAACGTCATAACCATGTCTGTGTTTTAATTCGCTGTTTTTGGCTTCGATTTTATATCGTTCTTTTGCCTTTTCTTTAAAGTATTCTGTTTCTTGAAATTTTGCCTGCTCACTGTGTGTATCGCAAATTAATGTTTCCGAATAACTTTTTATTTTGCTCCCTTCTTTATAACAGCCTTCTCTGTAAGGACAGCACTTACATTTTTCCACGTCAAAAAAATACTTCATTCTTGGGTTTTGGTTTGTTTTTTCACTTTTCCGTTTATCTAAATATTTACGGACTGCCAAATGCCCTGCCTTACATTGGTACATTCCAGCATCTTTATTGAATATAAATTCCTCTTCTTTTGTACGTGTTCCCTGCGTTACAACACTGTTTAATCTGGATATTAATTCATAACCATCATTTTGTGCTGCTTCTATATTATCTTTTCCTGAATAAGCCTTATCTCCAATTACTGTTTTTACATCCATTCCGGCATCTCTGCTTTTTCGGACTAACAAAGTCAGTTCTTTTCCGTCTGGTTTTTCTCCACTTGTTATGGTTGCTGCTGTAATAATGCGTTCTTCTGTCATTGCCAGGTGTGTTTTGTATCCAAAAAAAGAGCTGTCTGCCGTTTTATGTCCCGTTTTCGCATCTTCATCTATTGAGGTTTTTAAATGTTCCAAATCATCTGCTATTGTTTCTTCCAATAAATTTAATTTTTCCGCTACTTTTGGATAATGACTGACAATGTCATTCTGCTTGATAACATCCATAAGCTGTTTACAGTATTCAATTTCTTTTTCCAATGAAGTTTCCGTATTTTTTTCTGGAAACTGTTCCTTCATGCTTTCATCTGTTTCATATACGGCACGACGAAGCGCTTTCGAATGTTCCTGCAATGCCTGTTGAGGTGTTTTGGAATTGTAGCGGGATTTTGTATGTGTGGCATCCACAATGATGGATTTTGATTTTATGATTTCCTTTTCTATCGCAATTTCAACAGTTTTGGAAATCAACATATCCAAAAGATTTGTGTCTTTTAAACGCAGTTTGCGAAATTTTGTTAAGGAACTTGGATTAATCACTGCTTCTTCTGGTGTCATGTCAAGAAAAAATTTAAAAGACATATCGTATTTGGAACGTTCCACAACATCGATATCCGATAAGTTATAAATCGTCTTTAAAAGAAGATATTTAAACATACGAATTGGTGAAATGGCATTTCGTCCATTATCAAGACAATATTTATCAACCAGTTCTTCATATATAAAATCAAAATCAACCAGTTCCTTGATTTGACGGAGCAGATTATCTTTTGGAATGATTAAATCGTATAGATCCATGTAGGAACTTAACATTAATTTTTGCTGCATCTCTAGCATAAAAAACACCACGTGTATTTGATAAATCTATTTTACCAAATACACGTGGAATTATCTACTTTTTCAGTGGCTTCACAATTCGGTTGTAGGTAAGGGTATCAATGTGTCGGCTTGCAGTTTTCAGAGCTTTTTCTATGTTATCAGCAGGTATTGCGGTGCCTTTGTATTCGTTTAGATAATACTCTGTATCTGCGTACATGAGCATCACTCCTTCGCAGATTTATTTGTGGTCTTCTTCTCTGTT
>JAFSDJ010000041.1 GCA_017436305.1 Lachnospiraceae bacterium | reverse complement strand
GTTGCTGCTGTTGTTGCATTTGCTGCTGCTGGGCAGCAATATTTGGAAGATTACTTGGGTTTGAAAAATACTCAGGCGTATGCTCACAATAGCTGATAGCTGAATTTCCTTCCTCATCTGGAGGAATTGTTAATACTCCGGGAACCTGATATGGACAGGTTGGCACAGCGGCTTTTCCGGTAGCGGTACATACCTGACCCTGATAATGTACATTACAGGTATCCGTTGGAACTGTTCCTTTTGCGAAATATTCAGTGGTTAAGGTTCCATTACATACACCGGCAATGGGGAGCAGACCTGACTTGGAACAAACAGTAGCAGTCACAATATCTTCCGGTTTTTCAAAGTTTTTATTTTCTAAATTTTCATGGATACGGGACATAACCGTTCTCCAAAGAGTTTTTGCAAGGTTCTTTTCCTGCGAAGTACTTAAATGAACATTGTTATCAAAGCCTGCCCAGGTGGTTGCAGTATAGTAAGGGGTGTAGCCGGCAAACCATACGTCAACATAGTTAGAAGTTGTACCTGTTTTTCCGGCGATTGCCATTTTGCTGTTAAAGTTTACTGAAGCACCGGTACCTTTTGTAACAACGTCTGTCATAGCATCAGTTAATAAGTAAGCAGTTGTCTCTTTGATTACCTGATGGTTTTCAGGGGTTGTATGGTCAATCAGAACGTTTCCATCATGGTCTATGATTTGGGTAAATAATGTTGGCTTATTGTAAGTACCGTTGTTAGCGATGGCAGCATATGCGGCATTTAATTCCATATTGGTTACACCGTCTGTAAGTCCGCCAAGGCCAAGAGACTGGGTAATATCAGATAAAATACCACTTTCTGTTTCCCTGCTTTCTACCAGAGTAGTAAAACCAAAGTTTTCCAAATAATCAAAACCAAGTTGAGGAGTTATCTGAGTTAAAGTTTTAACTGCTACAATGTTTAAGGACTGTTCAATACCGTAGCGGATAGAACAAAGACCTTTATAATTGTTACCATACCAGTTAGATACCGGTCTTCCATCAGCATAGTTGTAAGGTGCGTCGTTTTGGACAGTAGCAAGAGTCAGTCCCGCACTGTCTAAAGCTGGTGCGTAAGTAGATACAACCTTAAAAGTAGAACCCGGCTGACGGGTTGTGTTTGTGGCACGGTTTAGTGTACGACTGGCAGTTTTAGCACCTCGACCACCAACCATAGCTACTACGTAGCCTGTATGCTGGTCCATAACCGTAATAGATACCTGTGGCTGTGGAGTTAATGTAACATTTTCGCCATAAACAGCATCCCCCGCACTCATAACAGAAGCTTTGTACTCTTCAATTGCTGCATAAGCATCATCCTTAGAAGAGAAGATTAAGTTAAAGTTTGGATTACTGTTTTTAAAATAGCTCTTTAACATTTCAGTACTATGGTTTTCTAATGTATCATCATATTTCTGAACGGTTAATTCATAGTTTAAATACCATTTTACATTGGAAGGATAGTTTTCTTCGTTGCTAAATACTTCGTCACAGATTTCCTGTATTTTAGGATCCTGAGTAGTGTAAATAGATAATCCGCCGCTGTATAATAAATTGTATGCCTGAGTTTCGTTGTAACCTTTTTCCTCTTTTAGTACCTCAATAACCTGTTCTGTTAATGCATCTACAAAATAAGAGTTTACCTTTTGAACACTTGTTACTTCGTTTACACTGGCAATACGATTATATACATTGTCGGCAAGTGCGGTCTCTTTTTCGCCTTCCGTAATGTAACCCTGTTCTTCCATATCCTCTAATACCTTTTTTCTTCTTTCAGCATTGTATTCCGGATGAGAAATCGGATTGTATTTGGAAGGATTCTGAGTGATAGCAGCAATAACCGCGCACTCAGATAAAGAAAGCTGGGAAACAGGCTTGTTAAAGTAACGCATAGAAGCAGCTTGTACACCTAAAGTTCCCTGACCTAAGTTAATGGAATTCATGTAAAGCTCTAAGATAGTTTCTTTGGCTTCCTGTTTACCTAATTTTTCGGTATATTGTTTTTCTAATGCGATTGCTAAATATTGTTCTTGAATCTTACGTTTGATGCTTTGTATTTTAGTCTCGTTTGTCCAGTTTTCAAATACATTATTTTTAAGGAGCTGTTGAGTAATGGTGCTGGCACCTTCAGAAAGATTCTGTTCCTTTAATGCTTTTACACCGGCTCTACCAATACCATAAATATCAATACCGTTGTGTTCATAAAAACGCTGGTCTTCAACTGCCACAAAAGCATCGGCCAGATCTTGTGGAATTAATTCTCTTGATACATAGCTTCTGTTTGAGTTTTCAGAGATTAATTTGGTAATCTGTTTGCCGTTTGCATCATATACAACTGTTGCATACCCGGAAGGGACTACGTTCAAACTGGAAATGTCAGGCGCAGATGCTAAAATGCCTTTAAACATTCCGATTCCCATGCAGCCACCAATGACTATAACTGCCAGAATACATGCTAAAAATGCTTTCATAAAGGTAAGCAAAAACAGCTTCCCAAATTTCGTTGATTTAGAATTTAGCTTCCGCTGTTTTTTGCGGATGCCCTTTTTACTATAGTTCATGAAAAAAGCCTCCATCACATAATTAAGATCATTATACCAAAAAATCCCTTTAAATGAAAGTAATTTATTGCATATTCATAATTCTTAACAATCTTATACACTTTTATTCAGAAATATGATAAAATAATCCCGTATGTTGTCTAAAAGGTGGTGAAAGTATGCCGGAAGGATTTAAGGCTGTTTTTTCAGGGGGAGTAGGAGAGATTGTTGAGAAAAAGTCCCGTTTTATTGCAACCATAAGACCTGTAGAAACAAAGGAAGAGGCGGAGGAATTTTTCGCTGAGATGAAAAAAAAATATTGGGATGCCAGACATAACTGTTTTGCCTGTGTAGTAGGTGAAAAGGGGGAATATGTCCGTTCCAGTGATGATGGAGAGCCAAGCGGTACAGCTGGAAAGCCTATGTTAGAAGTACTTCAAAAAGAGGAAATCTGCAATGTGGCAGTTGTAGTAACCAGATATTTTGGAGGAACTCTTCTTGGAACAGGAGGATTGGTGAGGGCCTATCAGCAGGCTGTAAAAGAAGGGCTGAAAGAGAGCATTATTGTGGAAAAGAAGCATGGAAGAAAGCTTCAGGCAACCTGTGATTATAATGAGCTTGGAAAATTGCAATATTTGCTTTCGCAAAAAGGATTTCCTATTTTGGACAGTATTTATCAGGAAAAGGTAACACTATTTATTCTGCTTCCTAAGGAGCAGTTTGAGAGCAGTAAAAAATCCATTACAGAAACTTTAAATGGAAAAGTGGAGTTTGAAGATTTAGAAAGTGTTTATTACGCAGAAGTTCTGGGAAAACTGAGAGTGTTTTCCTGATTGTTATTTTTAAAGGATATAAAAGAAAACGAAAATTAGGAAGAGGTGAGTTTCTATATGGAAGAAGCAGTAAACATGGAAGAAATTAAGGAGCTGATTGCAAATAAGCAATATACCAGGCTCAGGCAGGAGCTGGCAGAGCTTAATTATGCAGATACGGCAGCAGTATTTGAGGAGTTACCGGAAGATGAAAAGTTGAAAATATTCAGAATTTTACCTAAGACTATGGCAGCAGATGTGTTTTCTTATCTTCCTATAGAAGACCAGCAGTTTATTATTACCTCTTTGTCAGAGAGAGAAGCAACCGGAATTATTGATAACCTGATGGCAGATGATGCTACCGACTTATTGGAAGAAATGCCTGCCAATATTGTAAAAAAACTTCTTGCAAATGCCAGTCAGGAAACAAGAAGGGATATTAATCATCTGCTTCGTTACCCGGAGGATTCTGCCGGAAGTATTATGACGGTGGAATTTGTTGATTTAAAAGAAAATCTTACTGTAGCCCAGGCTATCGAGCGCATAAGAAAAGTTGGTTTGGATTCAGAAACCATCAATATCTGTTATGTTTTGGATAAGCAGAGAACATTGGTAGGGACTGTTGCACTCAGATACCTTTTATTAAGTCCTGCTGATGCCATTATTGGGGAGATTATGCATGAGAATGTAATTTCCTTAAATACTATGATGGATCAGGAAGAGGTTGCAATGCAGTTCCAGAAGTACGACTTTACTGCAATGCCTGTAGTAGATAATGAAAACCGACTTGTTGGTATCATTACCGTAGATGATGTTGTGGATATTTTACAGGAAGAGGCAACAGAAGATATTGAAAAAATGGCGGCTATTGTACCAAGCGATAAG
This sequence comes from Lachnospiraceae bacterium, assembly GCA_017436305.1. GTDB lineage: Bacteria > Bacillota > Clostridia > Lachnospirales > Lachnospiraceae > RGIG3040. The sequence goes on along the minus strand of JAFSDJ010000041.1, from coordinate 13,625 downwards.
CCTTACATGAAAACCGGAGCTTTTGAAATTTGGAAAAAAAGAATGCCGTGGCTTTTAGTCCTTATGATTTCGGCCACTTTTACAGGGAAAATTATTTCTGCCTATGAGGAGGCATTAAGTGCCTGCCTTGTGCTTTCTACCTTTTTCCCCATGTTAATGGATACCGGTGGAAATGCAGGTGGTCAGGCAAGTGTAACTATTATTCGTGGACTTTCTTTAAATGAAATTGAATTTAAGGATATGCCAAGGATTATCTGGAAGGAAATAAGAGTTGCTTTATTATGTGGTATTACGTTAGCAGCGGCTAACTTTGTGAAACTGATATTAGTAGATAAGGTATCGCTTATGGTATCAGCGGTTATCTGTCTGACTCTTGTAATAGCAGTACTCATTGCTAAGGTAGTAGGCTGTACTTTTCCAATGCTTGCAAAAAAAGTAGGCTTTGACCCGGCAGTTATGGCAAGTCCCTTTATTACAACTATTGTAGATGCTCTTGTTTTAGTTATTTATTTTAAGATTGCGGTATTGCTTCTTCACATTTAGTGGATATTCAGAGTGAATGAGAGCCGGAAATATAAGAACACAGTAAATCAGCGCCGGGGACATAAGAATACAGTAAAAGAGAATAAAAGCAAGGCATCCGCCCAAAGCATTATAAAAGCTTGGGAGGATGCCTTATTTTTTTATTTTTTCATGCCGGAACGTTTTCTTAAAGTTGGATCTAAAATTTTCTTACGGATACGTAAGTGCTCCGGAGTAACTTCTAAAAGTTCATCGGTATCAATAAATTCCAATGCCTGTTCTAAGCTTAAAATTCTTGGAGGTGATAAGCGGAGTGCCTCGTCAGCACTGGAAGAACGGGTGTTAGTAAGCTGTTTCTTTTTACAAACATTAATTTCAATATCTTCTGCTTTTCCGGTTTGGCCAATAACCATACCGGCATACACCTTTTCTCCGGCACCAATAAACAGAGTTCCACGATCCTGAGCGTTATATAAACCATAGGTAATGGCTTCACCGGCTTCAAAAGCAATGAGTGATCCTTGTTTTCTATATTGTAAATCTCCTTTGTATGGACCATAGCCGTCAAAAATTGTATTAATAATACCATTTCCTTTTGTATCGGTCATAAATTCTCCACGGTAGCCTATAAGACCTCTGGATGGAATGGAGAATTCCAAACGGGTATAACCGCCGTTGGCAGCAGACATATTACGAAGTTCGCCTTTTCTTGCAGAAAGTTTTTCAATAACACTGCCGGAAAACTCTTCCGGAACATCAATATAAGCTAATTCCATAGGTTCTAATTTCTTACCATTTTCGTCTTCATGATATAAAACTTCTGCTTTGGAAACAGCAAATTCAAAACCTTCTCTGCGCATATTTTCAATTAAAACAGATAAGTGAAGTTCTCCACGTCCGGAAACTTTAAAGGCTTCCGTTGTTTCTGTTTCCTCTACACGAAGAGATACATCTGTATTTAATTCTTTAAACAAACGGTCACGCAGGTGACGGCTTGTAACATATTTTCCTTCCTGACCAGCAAGTGGAGAGTCATTTACACAGAAAGTCATGGCAATAGTAGGCTCGGAAATTTTCTGGAATGGAATCGGAGTAGGATTTTCAGGAGAGCAGAGTGTATCTCCAATGTGGATATCTGCAATACCTGAAATTGCTACAATAGAGCCAATTTTGGCTTCCGTAACTTCTATTTTATTCAAACCGTCATATTCATATAGCTTGGAAACTTTTACTTTTTTCTGTTTCTCAGGCTCATGGGCATTGACCATAACCACTTCCTGATTTACCCGAATTGTACCGTTATCTACTTTACCAACACCAATGCGTCCTACATATTCATTGTAATCAATGGTACTGATAAGAACCTGGGTACCTGCTTCATCATCACCGGTAGGAGCAGGAATGTAATCTATGATTGTTTCAAATAAAGGCATCATATCAGTGCCGGTTTCTTCCATATCTAAAGAAGCAAAGCCGCTTTTTGCAGAAGCAAATACGAAAGGACAGTCTAACTGGCTTTCGTCAGCCTCAAGGTCAATGAAAAGCTCTAATACTTCGTCAACTACCTCAGCAGGTCTTGCTTCCGGTCTGTCAATTTTATTGACACATACAATAACAGGAAGCTTTAATTCCAAAGCTTTTCTTAAAACAAACTTGGTCTGTGGCATGGCACCTTCAAAAGCATCTACCACAAGAATAACCCCATTTACCATTTTAAGGACACGTTCTACCTCGCCACCGAAATCAGCATGGCCCGGAGTGTCAATAATGTTAATCTTTGTATTTTTATAAGTGACAGCAGTATTTTTGGAAAGAATGGTAATACCCCTTTCGCGTTCAATGTCGTTAGAGTCCATAACTCTTTCTGCTACTTCCTGATTTTCACGGAATACACCGCTTTGCTTTAACAGCTCGTCTACTAAAGTGGTTTTACCGTGGTCTACGTGTGCAATAATTGCAACGTTTCTTACATCATCTCTTGTTTTTACCATAATAATCTCCTCATTTTGCATCTGACAGTTTGATCTCAAACTACTATAGTTTACCACAAATTCTTGAAAATACAACCTTTCCAAAGAGAAAAAGAGGGTAATGTAGAAAGAGAGTCGAAAAATTTGTCGATTAAAAATTGTCATTTATTTCTCTCTTTTATAATATAATGTGAATGTATGACAGGAAAAAATTCTTTGTAAAGAAGGGAGAAACAAAAATGACAGATAAGGTTATTGAAAACAACCAGGTAACGATTATGGGGGAAATTGCAGGGCAGTTTACCTATAGTCATGAAATTTTCGGGGAAGGGTTTTATCTTGTGGATGTATTAGTACCAAGATTAAGCCAGTCAGCAGATTTAATTCCACTGATGATTTCAGAAAGATTAATTAATGTAAAGGAAGACTACAGAGGGCAGAATGTATTGGTAAATGGACAGTTCCGTTCCTATAACCGCCATGAGGAAAGAAAAAATAAGTTGGTTCTTTCTGTATTCGTAAGAGAAATCGAGTTTGTAGATGAAATTGAAGAAAATGAAAAGACAAATCAGATTTTTTTAGACGGTTTTATTTGCAAGGAAGCCATCTACAGAAAAACCCCCCTTGGTAGAGAAATTGCAGATTTGCTTTTAGCAGTAAACCGTCCTTATGGAAAAAGTGATTATATTCCATGCATCAGCTGGGGAAGAAATGCAAGATATGCAAGCAATTTCAAAGTAGGCTCCAGATGTAAAATATGGGGTAGAATACAAAGCCGGGAATATATGAAAAAAATTTCTGAAGAACAGGTAGAAAAGAGAGTGGCATATGAGGTTTCAGTTAGCAAGCTGGAACTATATGAAGAATCAGTAGAGGAGGATGCTTTATAAAAGTTGCCAAAAAATTCTTTTTGTGATATGATACCTCTCATATTTAAAGAAGTTGTAATTATGAGGTGACATATGAATCAAGGCATGATACATATTTACAGTGGAGACGGTCATGGCAAAACTCCGGCAGCCTGGGGAGAGGCATTACAGGCAGCCAGTGAAGGAAAAGAAGTGGTTGTAATCCAGTTTCTAAAAAATCGTGGTTTACAGGACTCTGAATTTTTAAAACGATTGGAGCCGGAGATTAAATTTTTCCGTTTTGAAAAATCACAGGGAGATTTTAAAAGTCTGTCGGAGGAAGAACAGGCAGAAGAAGTCATGAACATTAAAAACGGACTGAATTTCGCAAAAAAGGTTCTGGTAACGGGCGGTTGTGATTTACTGATTTTAGACGAAGTACTGGGATTAATGGATGTAGGAATTATTTCCGTAGAAGACTTAAAAGCCCTTGTGGAGTCAAAACAGGAAGAAACTACACTGATTATGACAGGGATCCAGTTAAGTGATGAAGTATGTGCTCTTGCAGACGAAGTCTCTAAAATTGAGCGGATTGGTATGAAATAGGTTGACAGTAAGAAAGATTGGTGCTATGCTTTTGATAGTTTCAGAAGTTGGCACCAATTTTTGAAAACAGAATATAATAAATAACAGATAGAGGTTGCGTGTTTCAATAGTACATTTTCGGATGTGTCAGGCACAGGTGAAGGGAATGGAAAGGGGAAGATGCCGAAAGGAGATATGACCGTGAGCATATGTTCTTGGGCATGCAGTGAAGAACTGTATGACTGTCATCAACTAAGATGGGGAGCTATCGGATATATGTGGAAAATATGCCGGCCCTATTAGCCGGCTTTTTTACTTCTAAGGTGCAAAAGCATGGGCGGAAGCTGTGGGAGGCAGGTTTCGCAGGTGAAGTAAAGAGAATTTCAAACAAAGTCCAGCAAAGTTTCCAGAAGGAGGAAAATATGTCAATTTTTACAGGCGCAGGTGTTGCCATTGTAACACCATTTAAACCAAACGGAGAGGTAAATTACGAAGCATTTGCCAACCAGATTGAATTGCAGATTAAGGGAGGAACTGATGCCATTATCGTTTGCGGTACTACAGGAGAAGCATCCACCCTTTCCCACGAAGAACACTTAGATGTGATTGAGTTTTGTGTAAAACAGGTAAACGGCAGAATCCCTGTTATTGCAGGAACCGGTTCTAACTGCACAGAAACAGCCATTTATTTATCTAAAGAAGCAGAAAAAAGAGGAGCAGATGGATTACTTATCGTAACTCCTTATTACAATAAATGTACCCAGAAAGGACTAAAAGAGCATTATACCATGATTGCAGAAGCAGTGAAGCTTCCAATTATTTTATATAATATTCCAGGCAGAACAGGTGGAGTATTTATCCAGCCTGAAACAGTTGTGGATTTATGTACAAATGTGCCAAATATTGTGGGTGTTAAGGATGCAACCGGTAATATGTCAAGCATAGCAAAGCTCATGTCCTTAGCAAATGGCAAAGTAGATTTATATTCCGGAAATGATGAGCAGATTGTACCTATTTTATCACTTGGTGGAAAAGGTGTTATTTCCGTACTTTCTAATGTGGCACCAAAACAGACCCATGACATTTGTGAAAAATTCTTTAACGGTGATGTGGAAGGAAGCCGCAAGATTCAGTTAGATGCCATTCCGGTAATTGATGGATTATTCTGTGAAGTAAATCCAATTCCTGTTAAAAAAGCCTTAAACTTAATGGGACTTGAAGCAGGTCCTATGCGTAGACCCCTTACTGACATGGAAGATGCAAATGCTGCAAAATTAGAGAAAGCCATGAAGGAGTTTGGACTTTTATAAGAATTTGATTAGTATGCCTTGTTGTTTTGGTAAAAAATGGCAGGGCATATTTTTTCATCATATAAGAAAGTAAAAAAGGTAATAACAAATAAAGAATAAGGAGCGATAGATAAGATGACAAAAGTAATAATGCATGGTTGTAACGGTAGAATGGGACAGGTTATTTCCGGGTTGATTGCAGAAGACAATGACGTAGAATTAGTAGCAGGAGTGGATTTATCAGACCACATTACCAATCCCTATCCTGTATTTAAAAGCATTAAAGAGTGTGATATAGAGGCAGATGTTATAATTGATTTTGCTTCCGCAAAGGCAGTAGATGGATTATTAGAATACTGTGTAGAGAAACAGATGCCATGTGTTCTTTGTACAACAGGGCTTTCAGAAGAACAGCTTAAAAAAGTAGAAGAGGCTTCTAAAAAGGTGGCAATCTTAAAATCTGCCAACATGTCCTTAGGAATTAATTTACTTTTAAAAATGTTAAAGGAAGCAACACACGTACTGGCAAATGCCGGTTATGACATCGAAATAGTAGAAAAACATCACAATCAGAAATTAGATGCTCCAAGCGGTACAGCACTTGCCTTGGCAGATTCTATTAACGAAGAGTTGAATAATGAATATGAGTATGTTTATGACAGAAGTCAGGTAAGACAGAAAAGAGACAAAAAAGAGATTGGTATTTCAGCAGTAAGAGGTGGAACTATTGTTGGAGACCATGATGTGATTTTTGCAGGAATGGATGAAGTAATTACGTTTTCTCATACAGCTTATTCCAGAAGTGTATTTGGAAAAGGTGCCGTACAGGCTGCTAAATTTTTAAAGGGACAGGCGGCAGGCATGTACAATATGAGCCATGTAATTGAGGCAAATTCTTAGAACGTTTATATATGAGCAAAGGTAGCTGACAAGCAGCGGAAAGCACCATAGGTGCGACTTTGTAAATGGCGTGGGCTGAAAAGGTTATAATTTGTCACTGATAAGGTTAGAAGCAGTAACATATAAAGTGGGGATTAGAAATGGAAAACTTAGAATTAATGTATTTAAAAAGTCTGGCAAAGCACTATCCAACTATAGCAGCAGCCAGCACAGAAATAATTAATTTACAGTCAATTTTAAATCTGCCAAAAGGAACCGAGCATTTTTTAACTGACATTCATGGGGAATATGAGCAGTTTAATCATGTATTGAAAAATGGTTCCGGCTCTGTCAGAAGGAAAATTGATGAAGAGTTCGGAAATACGTTGAGTAATAAAGATAAGAAAAGTCTTGCTACATTAATTTATTATCCGGTAGAAAAGTTAGAAATTGTAATGCAGGAAGAGGACAATATTGAAGACTGGTACAAAATTACTCTTCACAGACTGGTACAGATTACAAAAAGGGTATCTTCTAAATATACCCGTTCCAAAGTAAGAAAGGCATTGCCGAAAGATTTCGCCTATATTATTGAAGAATTAATTACAGAAAAAGCGGAGGTGCAGGATAAGGAAGCTTATTATAATGAGATTGTCCATACCATAATCAGAATTGGAAGAGCACCGGAATTTATTGTAGCTTTAAGTAACCTGATTCAGAGACTGGTAATTGATCATCTGCATATTGTAGGAGATATTTATGACAGAGGTCCCGGACCCCATATTATTATGGATACCCTTCGTCATTACCATTCGGTAGATGTACAGTGGGGCAATCATGACATTGTGTGGATGGGAGCTGCCAGCGGTCAGCTTGCCTGCATTGCTAACGTCATTCGTATGTCTGCCAGATATGGCAATTTAGATACGTTAGAAGAAGGCTACGGTATTAATCTGATTCCTCTTGTAACCTTTGCCATGGAGCAGTACCGGGATGTAAATTGTGATGCTTTTTCCATTAAATATAATACGGACTATAACACAAAAGATTTAAGCCATGATATGAAAATGCATAAGGCCATTTCCATTATACAGTTTAAGTTAGAAGGTCAGATTATTAAAAGAAATCCTGAATTTCAAATGGATGACAGACTGCTTCTTGATAAAATAGACTATGAGAAAAAGACGATTATGCTTTACGGTAAGGAATATCCTATGAAGGATACTGAGTTCCCAACGGTAGATCCGGCAGACCCCTATAAGCTTACCCATGAAGAAGAAGAGGTTATGGAGCGACTTAGACAGGCTTTTGTCAGATGTGATAAGCTTCAAAAGGATGTTCGTTTCCTTTTTTCAAAAGGAGGTCTATACAAAATTTACAATTCCAATCTGCTTTATCACGGCTGTGTACCGTTGGATGAAGAGGGTAACTTCAAAAAAGTAACTGTTTTTGGAAAAGAATATGCAGGAAAAGCACTGTATGATGTACTGGATAATTATGCCAGAAAGGGTTATTATGCTACAAGAAGCTCCGGGGATAAATTAAAAGGAGAAGACATTCTCTGGTATATTTGGACAGGGCCAAATTCTCCGGTTTTTGGTAAAGATAAAATGACAACCTTTGAGCGATATTTTATAGCCGATAAGGAAGCACACAAGGAAAAGAAAAACAGCTACTACCAATTGTTAGATAATGAGGAGATTTTAGGAAAAATTTTAAATGAATTTGGATTAGATGAAAAAAAATCTCACATTGTCAACGGTCATGTGCCTGTAGAACATAAAAAAGGCGAATCTCCAATTCGTTGTGATGGAAAGCTGTTGATTATTGATGGCGGTTTTTCAAAGGCATACCAGAGTAAAACAGGCATTGCAGGTTACACATTAGTAGCCAATTCCTATGGAATGAGGCTTGTTTCTCATGAGCCGTTTGAATCAACGGATGCAGCAATCCGCAATGAGTCCGATATTTTTTCAGACTCCATTATTGTAGAAACATCATTGAGAAGACAGAGCGTAGCTGATACGGATATTGGTGCAGAGCTTCGAGAAAGCATTTCCCAGTTAGAGGAATTATTAAAAGCATATAGAGATGGAACCATTGTTGAAAAAGATGTGTAAGATAGAAAAAGGGCGGCTGTGCAAGCTGCCCCTTTTTGGTTCAATATTTAAAAATTCCTATCTTACCACATCGTTTGTTACGTTTTTTACACCGTCGGCCACATCATCTACTACGTCACCTACGGCATTGCCGGCATCATCTACCACATTACCTGCAGTGTTTCCGGCATTGTCTACAGCATTGGCAGCACCATCTACAAGGCTGTCGTTATTGTTGTTTACAGTATTGTTGGCATGTTCTGTTGTAGTAGTGTTGTTTGTCATATCTGCTCCATTGGCTGCGCTGTTACCGTTTGTGTCGGTTGTGACAGTGTTATTGTTTGCACTGTTATTATTTGTATTATTGTCATTTGTATTGTTTGCGCTGTCATTATTTGCATTGTTATCAGATGTGGAATTTTTATCTGTAGTAGTATCCTTTGTTTCGGTTGTGGTATTGTTTTTGTCGGTATTATTATCATTGTTATTACCGCAGGCTGTCAGTGCTAACATGGAAATCATGCAGACACATAAAAAGATAAGTTTTCCTTTTTTCATAATAAAATCTCCTTTTTCCTATAAAGTTTTTTTGCAAACATAGACTGTAAAAGTTTACAACCTATGTTTAGTATGACTGTTTCATAAAATTATATGCAAAAATTAAAATGTAAAATTTAATAGGAAATTTGATAGGAAAATTCGATAGGAAAATTTTAATCTTTTTATTTTTATGTTATATTATATTTATAAAACGAATTTAACTAAGGTTGGATTTTGCTTGCGGGAACGGGAAAATGGCAGGATTATGCGCAGGCACATTACTATTTATAAAAGAATATAGAAAAACAGGAGGCAGTTATGGAATTTCGACCATGCATAGATATTCATAATGGGAAGGTAAAGCAGATTGTAGGCGGCTCATTATTAGATGAGGCAGATTTTGCCAAAGAAAATTTTGTGTCAGGCTTTGACAGTAGCTTTTATGCAAAATTATATGAAAAAAAAGGGATCAAAGGTGGACATGTTATTTTATTAAACAGTAAAGAAAGTGAGCATTACGAAGCTACCAAAAGCCAGGCACTAGAGGCTTTGGCAGCCTATCCAAAAGGACTTCAGGTAGGTGGTGGTATTACAGCAGAAAATGCCATGGAATTTATTGGTGCAGGTGCCTCACATGTTATTGTAACCTCCTATGTATTTAAAGATGGAAAAATACATATGGAAAATTTAGAAAAATTGCGGGATGCAGTTTCTGACAAACAGTTAGTTATTGATTTAAGCTGTCGGAAAAAGGATGGAAAATATTACATTGTAACAGACCGGTGGCAGAAGTTTACGGACGTGGTTTTAACAGAGGAAACCCTGGATTTTTTTGCTGATTATTGTGATGAATTTTTGGTTCATGCAGTTGATGTGGAAGGAAAAGCAAATGGAATTGAACAAGAGGTTGTCAAAATTCTTGGAAACTGGGGAAAAAAGACTGTTACCTATGCAGGGGGCATTCACAGCTATGAGGATTTAAGGTTATTAAAAGAGCTTGGAAAAGGACGGGTAAATGCTACCATTGGAAGTGCCCTCGATTTGTTTGGCGGGAATATGGAATTTGAAGAAGTGCTTCGATTTATGAAAGAGGACAGAGTAGAAAGATAGAGAAGAAAGATACAGTGGGAAAAATGTAGAGAGAAAATAAAAACAAGAAAAAACCGGTCATGATGACCGGTTTTTTCTTAATCCGTTAAAACAATATTGCTTATTCAAAATTAAATTCAAAAATAGTATTTAAAATTTATATTTTAAAAAGGCACATCGAAAAACTGATTAATGCTTGTTACGAACTCTCAAACGTTTCTTATAATTTTGTAACGTTTACTGCCTGAGGTCCTTTTTCTCCGTTTACTACTTCAAACTCAACAGAAGCGCCTTCTTCTAAAGACTTGAATCCTTCCATGTTAAGTCCTGAATAGTGAACGAATACGTCATTACCCTGTTCGTCAGAGATAAATCCGTAACCTTTTTGGTTGTTAAACCATTTTACTGTACCTTTGTTCATTATTAGTACCTCCAAAAAATTATATCTTGTTGCTTCGCAACAATGACAGAATAGCATAGATAGGCTAAAAAGTAAAGCAAATTGTTATTTTTTAATACGGTCAAAAACTAACTCATAGCCATCACTTCCATAATTTAAAGAACGGTTTACACGGCTGATAGTAGCGGTGGAAGCACCGGTCTTTTCTGCTATTTCCAAATAGGTTTTCTGCTCTCTGAGCATAGCTGCCACTTCAAACCTTTGAGAAAGGGAGAGAAGTTCATTTACTGTGCATAAATCTTCAAAAAAAGCATAACATTCTTCCGTTGTTTCCAGGGTTAAAACTGCCTCAAACAATTGATTGACAGCTTCGGTTTTAATTTTTTTATTCATGGTTACCTCCGTAAATTGCATGAAAGCACATAGCAGACACAAATGGTTTTATTACAGTGCACTTTCACACAATAAAATTTTACAGTGCTAATAAAATAAATGGTAACATAGGAATGCCATAACGTCAACCGTCAGCCATTATTTTAAAGCCTGCTTAAATTTTTCTACGGAACTGTTTACAATTAAATCTTCCGGGAAGCCTGTTTCTAAAATAAGTGGTTCTGAGTAACAGCGATTTGCAACGTTAGTGTTAATATGGGCATCAGAGTCTAAAATAATGTTTGTGCCGTATTTTTCGCAGGCTTCTAACATAAGCTTGTAATTTTCCTTAGCCCCGGGGCGGAAACTGCCGGGAGATAATGAGGAATTATTCACTTCCAACAGGGTTTTGGTTTCTTTTGCTACTTTGGCAATTTCCTCATAGTCTACCGGAAAGCGGTCATCATCCAAATGCCCAATAATATGAATATGAGGGTTTTTCATGATATTTATAATGGTTTTTGTTGTTTCTTCCTTAGTCATAAAAGGAATGCATGGTGGATGAAGACTTGCAATAGCAATGTCCAGAGTGCTAAAAAGTTCTTCCGGTAAATCAACGGTTCCGTCAGAATCCAGAATGTTTAATTCCACGCCAAATAAAAGAGGAATGGCGTAAGCATTTCTGTCAATACATTTTAAATTCTGAAAATAGAATTCATGACAGGTGCCGGGCATTTTAGGGGCATGTTCTGTAATTCCTAAAAGCTTAAGTCCTTGTTCCTTACCGGCCTGCGCCATTTCCGTAATAGTGCTGTAGGCGTGGCCACTGGCGATTGTATGGGTGTGCATATCAAGTACATATTTCATAATAAATCTCCAATTCAAAGTGTTATAGAGTGTGAAAAGTTTAAAAGTGTATTAAACTTAGTGTAAGTAAACTTACAGAAAAATAATATATCAAATTGAGGAAAAATTGCAAGGAGACATTGAGAATTTACATTATGGGAGCAGTAACTATTAAAATAATTCTTAAGAAAAAATGAAGTACTATACAAAGTCAAAAAAATTTTATAATATGAAAAATATGCAGTGAAAAATGTACTTTAACAAGAGGAGAGGGAGCATGAGAACAAAAGTGGCAAAGGAACTTAAAACAATGCGTTTATTGTCCCTGTTTTTAGTATTTGTAATGTTAATTACAACACAGGGCTTTACGTCTATTGCTCAGACGGTAAGTGAGAATGAGGCAATTGGAGAAAATGCAGAACAGACGAACGCAGAGCGGACGAACGCAGAGCAGACGAACGCAGGGCAGACGAACGCAGAGCAGATAAAGGTAGAAGAGACAGAAGCAAGACAACCGGAAGCTTCAGAACAACCGGAAAGTCAAAACGCTGAAACAGAGGAAGCTGCGGAATGGAATTCCATTAGTGAAAATAACGTACAGGCAGGCAGCGGTACTCCGGCAAACCCGGTACACCATCATAATGAGGATGATGGTACAAAGGATACCACCACATGGAGTTATGTATATTTTGGCAGTTATCCTCAAAGTGAAGTAACGGATACTGATACCATTAATGCTATTGAGGCTGCCATAGCAAAGAATGCTTCTAAAAATGAAGCATATATCGGTGAAAAAGCAGACAATGGTACAGATGTATGGGTAAATGGTACAAAATACCGGAGGATTTGTAAAAGTGATACTAATTATTCCGGAAATTTTGATGAGGTAACAAATACCGGTTATCGCTACTTTAAGTGGGAGAGAATCAAATGGAGAGTACTTGATAACAACGGAAGTACCCTGTTTGTAGTAGCAGATAAAGGTTTGGACTGTAAAGATTATCATGATGATGGTGGAGCTATCACATGGGAAAACAGTACCATAAGAAAATGGCTGAATAACAGCTTTTACAATACTGCATTTTCGGCCAATGAACAAAGTGCCATCATAGCCCAGACTATAGAGAATGACGATCATTCTAACGGTACAGAAGGCGGAAATAATACCACTGACAAGGTGTATTTATTATCTAAAGAGGAAGTAACAAATGCAACTTACGGGTTCTGTAGTGATTCTCGTACCAAATCTGCAAGTCGTTGGATACAGCCAAGTAACTATGCATATGCAAGGGGAACGTTTACATACAGCAGTAGTTTTACGGGAAATAATGACAACTGCTACTGGTGGCTGCGCTCCCCTGGCAGTTATAGTGACAATGCCGCGTATGTCTTTAACTACGGCTACGTCGATAGGTATGGCTATTATGTCTACTGTGACGATGACGGTGTGGTTCCAGCTTTGCACATAAATCTGTCATCTGGTATCTGGCTCATGACCGATGATGGAACCAGTGGAGATGGTGGAGAAGACCCCATACTGACAGCGCTTACAGCGGTCAAAACAAAAACAACCTACAATCAAGGTGAGAGTTTAAATGTGGATGATCTTGAAGTAACAGCAGAGTATCATACTGATACAAGAAAGTCTGTGAATGGGGATAAATACACCACTAATGCAAAGTCAATAGACATGAACACTCCGGGAGTGAAAACCTTGACTGTTTCCTATACGGAAAATAACATTACAAAAGCAGAAGACATTTCCATTACGGTAAATAAAAAAGAAACTGCGCCAGGTGAACCGGAAACTGACCCAAGTGCACCGGAAAACCAGGAAAATTCGGGAACCACCTATACTACTGTAGAGGCAGAGGAAGAAAAGCTCATTTCCACAAATACGGACAAAGTTGATGTGTCAGGCTCAAAATTTTATAAGCTCCGCCTAAAAGCAACAGGCAAAAATAAATCCGTAAAGCTTACCTGGCAAAAAGTAAAAGACGCAGACGGTTACATCATTTATGGTGCAAGATGTGGCAAGTCCATGAAAAAAATCAAAACCGTAAAAGGCAACAAAAAAGTAACCTATACCCACAAGAAGCTTAAAAAAGGGAAATATTATAAGTACATGGTTGTGGCATACAAAAATATAGATGGCAAAAAATACACCATCGCCACATCCAAATCAG
>JAFSDJ010000040.1 GCA_017436305.1 Lachnospiraceae bacterium | reverse complement strand
GGGCGAATCATGCTTGCATGAATGAGCACATTTTATAATCTATGAGCAGAGCGCCCGCATATGAGCAAAGATAGCTGCCATGCAGCGGAAAGCACTGAAAGTGCGACTTTGCGAATGGCGCATTTGAACTGTTTTTAGTAACAGTTCAGCCATAGATTATATAATGGGCGAATCATGCTTGCATGAATGAGCACATTTTATAATCGGTTTACTTTGAAAGATATTCGTGAATACCCTGCGCAGCTGCTTTACCTGCACCCATAGCAAGAATAACCGTTGCCGCACCTGTTACGGCATCACCACCGGCATAAACACCTTCTTTTGTTGTCTTTCCATTGCTTTCATCAGCTACGATACATTTCCATTTGTTTACTTCCAGACCTTCTGTAGTAGAAGAAATAAGTGGGTTTGGAGATGTACCAAGAGACATAATAACAGTATCTACGTCTAATACAAATTCTGAACCTTCTTTTACAACAGGTCTTCTTCTGCCTGATTCGTCCGGCTCACCAAGTTCCATCTTAACGCATTTCATACCGGTTACCCAGCCTTTTTCATCTGCAATAATTTCAACAGGGTTAGTAAGTAAGTCAAAAATAATGCCTTCTTCTTTTGCATGATGTACTTCTTCTACTCTGGCTGGAAGTTCTTCTTCACTTCTTCTGTATACAATATGAACTTCTGCACCTAAGCGAAGTGCTGTTCTTGCAGCATCCATTGCTACGTTACCACCACCTACAACAGCAACTTTATTTCCACGCATAATAGGCGTTGCAGAGTTTTCATCAAAAGCTTTCATCAAGTTACTTCTTGTTAAATATTCATTTGCAGAAAATACACCATTTGCCTGTTCACCAGGGATTCCCATGAATTTAGGAAGCCCTGCACCTGAACCAATAAATACAGCGTCGAATCCTTCTTCGTCCATAAGTTCATCGATTGTTGTAGATTTACCGATTACCACGTTTGTATCAATATGAACACCTAATGCTTTTACATTTTCGATTTCTGCTTTTACAACTCTTTCCTTTGGTAGACGGAATTCCGGAATACCATAAACTAAAACACCGCCCGCTTCATGAAGTGCTTCAAAAATAGTTACATCATAACCAAGTTTTGCTAAATCTCCGGCACATGTAAGACCTGCAGGGCCGGAACCGATAACCGCTACTTTCTTTCCTAATTTTTCTTTTGCACCTGTAGGCTTGATTCCATTTTCTCTTGCCCAATCAGCTACAAATCTCTCTAATTTACCAATGGAAATTGGATCACCCTTAATACCTCTGATACATTTTCCTTCACACTGGCTTTCCTGTGGGCAAACACGACCACATACTGCCGGAAGTGCCGAAGATTCACTAATTGTCTGGTAAGCCTGTTCAATATTGCCTTCTTTTACTTCACTAATAAATTTAGGAATATTAATAGATACCGGGCATCCTTTTACGCACTGAGCATTTTTACAGTTAATACATCTCTCT
This sequence comes from Lachnospiraceae bacterium, assembly GCA_017436305.1. GTDB lineage: Bacteria > Bacillota > Clostridia > Lachnospirales > Lachnospiraceae > RGIG3040. The sequence goes on along the minus strand of JAFSDJ010000040.1, from coordinate 72,730 downwards.
GCTTCGCTCATCGCTTCTTCTTTATTATATCCTAAACATACTTCTTCAAAATTCTTTGCTCTTACAGCTGGTTCCTGTTCTCTTACAGGTACTTTATTTAATACGTCCATTGTCTTATCCTTTCCTTCTGTTTTCACAGATATATTTCTAATATTTTTCAAGTCCTTTATCAGGCCTTTTTCAATCCGCTATGAAAACACTGTCCCCCCAAATATTAGCTGCAGTGTCCGCAACCGCCATGATGAGTATCGCCTTCCTGTTCTTTTAACAGGTCTCTACCCTCTTTTGTTTTATACATCTGCTGACGTGTCATAGCCTGATCAAAATCTACTAAATGTCCGTCAAATTCCGGTCCGTCAACGCAGGCAAATTTAACTTCGCCACCTACTGTTAAACGACATGCACCACACATACCTGTTCCATCTACCATAATCGGGTTCATGGAAACGATTGTAGGAATATTTAATTCTTTTGTTGTTAAGCAAACAAATTTCATCATAATCATAGGTCCGATAGCAACACATGTATCATAGGATTTTCCTTCTTTTTCTACTAAATCTTTTAAAGTCTGTGTAACCATCCCGCTTCTTCCATATGAACCATCATCAGTTGTTATGTAAAGATTACCTGCTACTTTGCTCATTTCTTCTTCATAAATAAGCAAATCTTTTGTTTTTGCACCTACAATAACATCTGCCTCTACACCATGCTCATGAAGCCACTTAACCTGTGGATAAACAGGCGCTGTTCCAAGACCACCGGCAACAAAAATAATTTTTTTCTGTTTCAATGTTTCAATATCTTCTTCTACAAATTCAGAAGGTTTTCCAAGAGGTCCCACAAAATCATGTAAAGAATCCCCAGCCTTTAAGCTTCTCATTTTCCATGTTCCCGCTCCTACCGTCTGAACAACGATTGTAACTGTTCCCTTTTCACGGTCATAGTCACTAATAGTAAGTGGAATCCTTTCATCATTTTCTCCCAGTCTTACGATGACAAACTGTCCCGGTTCACAAGATTTTGCCACTCTTTTTGCTTCTACCTCAAATAAGTAAATATTTGTGGTAAGTTCTTCTGCTCTTAAAATCTGGTACATGCTAATCCTCCTAAAGTTAATATAAATTGTATCTTAATGATATTTTTTCTCACACTGTAACCTACTATAATGGAAAATGGTAAAAAAAGCAAGCATATATAGTGCATTTCCTAGAATGCTTCTACCATATAATATCCTTCATAATTGGCAGATGCACGATATAATTCCTTTGTATAAACATTCACTGCATATACATTTCCTGTTTTGGAACGACTTCCATTGGGTTCTATCTGATACTCGATAATTAAGTAAAAAATCTGGTCATTTTCCGTAAATGCCGAATCACATACAAACTCTTTTGTTGCCGTCTGATTTGGCATGTGTCCCTGCATATCAACGATATCACCTTTTCCAATCAGTGCCTGTTTTAATATAATGTAAGCCTCCTCTACCGTTGTGGTAGTATCCAACACCAGATTGTATTCTCTAGTTGCGATTTCACTGGCAATACCATTTTCATCATACATAATAAAATGAAATATACTATGCCCAAGAGGCATCGGAACCGGCACCAGATATGGAGTACTGTCTCTTGTTGGAATAGAGCCATCTGTTGTATAAAACATCTCATATCCTTCAATTAAATCACTGGCAATCATTCTGGGGCTGGAATAATCCCCTGAGTCTACACTGATTTCCGGTTCATCCGGTATTGAAATATGAATGGTATATTTTTTTGTTGTAATTTCACTGGTAAGACCATAATTGTTTACACAAATAGCGGATAGTTCGTGTTCTCCATCTTCTAATCTGATTGGTACTGTATATATTTCACTTTCCTCTGTTGGAACAGAACCATCAAGTGTATAATAAATCGTACAGTTACTTCCTGCTAACATCTTTATGGAAAGTGCCTTGTCATATTCTCCTGCTTCCTCACTAAATTCAGGTGCTTTTACTACATATTCCTGAAATTGTTCTACAACGTTAGAATCTGTACAGGCTATTAAAATCCTGTTTATTTCATTATATTTTTCCTGTTCTTCGTAGATTTTGATAAGACTCTTATAGGCTTCTATGTAAGAATTATCTACTGTAACAATTTCCTCTAACATTTCCACTGCACTTGCCTGTTCACCTGTTTTCAAGTAAGCACTTGCTAACAACATTTTTGCATCTGAGGAATTAGGCGCAATTTCGATAGCTCTTTTTGCATATTTTATGGTAGTTTTATATCCTTCCTCTGAATCCAGTTCATAGGCTGTAGCCGCATGCTTCATTTGATATTCATAAGAATTGTAATTTACAATGCAAATACTTACAATTGCAATCCCTATACAAACAACAGCAACTACAATCCCAACTTTCACATAAGTAGAGGTGGGATATTTACTTGTGGTTTTTGTTTTTTTATTCTCTGTTTTATTCTTCTGCTTATTTTCTTCAAAGTCTTTTTCCTGTGGAAGAGGCGTACTATCCTTATCATCTACCTGATCTAACAGTCCGCTGAGACTTTCTCTTATACTTTCTTCAATTTCCGGTTCGAAATTAGGTACAAATTGTATTTCCTTTCCACAGTGTTCACAAAAGACCTGTCCTTGTTTCATTTGCCCGCCACAAAATGGACATTCCATACAAACACCTCTACTTGGTTTCCTAAAAATTTATCAAAAACTACTGTATGCTTTCTACACAATTGTTCATTAACATAGCAATTGTCATAGGACCAACACCGCCTGGTACCGGCGTAATGGCACTACAGTGAGCAAATACATCATCATAATCTACATCACCGCATAATTTGTTATTTTCATTTCTATGAATTCCTACATCAATTACAACTGCGCCTTCTTTTACATATTCTCTTGTAATCATTTTGGGCTTTCCAACGGCTACGATTAAAATATCTGCTCTTTTGCATACTTCCTGTAAATTTTTCGTCTTAGAGTGGGCAATGGTTACGGTAGCATTTTCTCTTAACATTAAAATGCTCATAGGTTTTCCTACAATATTACTTCTACCTACTACCACACATTCTTTTCCTGCAATTTCAATTCCAGACCGCTTTAATAGTTGAATAATACCAGCCGGAGTACAAGACACAAATCCTTTTTGTCCGATACAAAGGGCGCCAACGCTTTGTGGATGGAACCCATCCACGTCTTTCTCCGGTGCAATAGTTTTAATAATTTTGTCTTCGTCAATATGCTTTGGAAGTGGAAGCTGAACCAAAATTCCATGTACATCTTCTTTTTCATTTAATTGTTCAATCAATTCTACTAATTCTTTTTCAGAAATACTTTCTTCTAATTCGTATGCCAAAGACTTGATTCCAATAAACTCGCATGCCTTCTTTTTGTTGTTTACATACACACTGGAGGCCGGATCATTTCCCACCTGAATAACAGCCAGCGAAATTTCTTTTCCTTCTGCCTTCAAAGATGCAACTTTTTCTTTTAATTCTTCCTTAATCTGAGCAGAAATTACTTTTCCGTCAATAATCTGTGTCATACTATATCTCCTCTATTATTTTTTTATTATTTTTAGTCCATAGTAATATATTTGTACCTGCAGTTTAAATATATTAAAAAAGTCCGGTAATAACTCCTTCATCGTTTACATCTATACTGAATGCAGCAGGTTTCTTTGGAAGCCCCGGCATTGTCATAACAGCACCTGTTAAAACAACAACAAATCCGGCTCCTGCTGATACATAAACTTCTCTAATATTCATTTCAAAATCGGTAGGGCGTCCAAGCAAGGTTGGATCATCAGATAATGAATACTGATTTTTCGCCATACAAACCGGAAGATTAGCAAAACCTAACTCTTCAATTTTACTTAACTGTTTTAATGCCTGTGGCGAGTAATTAACACCTTTTGCACCATAAATTTCTTTGGAGACAGTTTCGATTTTCTCTTTTAAAGAAAGGCTGTCTTCATAGAGTGGTTTGAAATTACTTTCCTTCGTTTCCAATGTTTTTAATACTTTTTCAGCTAAAGCAATACCGCCTTCTCCACCATGTTCCCATACTTTTGAAAGGGCAAATTCACAGCCTCTTTCTTCGCAGAAATTCTTAACAAAATCTGTTTCTGCTTCTGTATCTGTTACAAAAGAATTTAAAGTAACAACTACCGGAACACCATATTTTTGCACATTTTCAATATGTTTTTCCAGATTTCCAATTCCTTTTTTCAGCGCTTCTAAGTTTTCCATATTTAGGTCTGCTTTTGCTACACCACCATTGTATTTCAAAGCACGTACAGTTGCAACTAATACAACTGCATCCGGTTTAAGACCAGATAAGCGACATTTAATATCAAAGAATTTCTCTGCACCTAAATCAGCACCAAAACCTGCCTCCGTAATTACGTAATCTGCCATTTTTAAAGCTGCCTTTGTGGCTCTTACGCTGTTACAGCCATGGGCAATATTAGCAAATGGACCACCGTGAACAAGGGCCGGTGTATGTTCTAATGTCTGAATCAGGTTTGGTAAAATTGCGTCCTTTAATAAGGCTGCCATAGCACCTACTGCATTTAAATCCTTTGCAGTAACAGGCTCACCGTTTACTTTATAAGCAACAATAATCTTTCCTAAACGTTCTTTTAAGTCTTCCATATCTTCCGCAAGGCAAAGAACTGCCATGATTTCAGAAGCTACTGTAATAACAAAATGGTCTTCTCTGACAACACCATCCATTTTGTTACCAAGTCCTACAACTACGTTACGAAGAACTCTATCATTCATATCTAAACAACGTTTCCATACAACCTGTCTTGTATCAATATTCAACTCATTTCCCTGCTGAATATGATTATCTAAAAGAGCTGCCAATAAATTGTTGGCAGAAGTAATAGCATGGAAATCTCCTGTAAAATGTAAATTTAAATCTTCCATTGGAACAACCTGAGCATAACCGCCTCCTGCTGCTCCTCCCTTTACACCAAAGCAAGGACCTAAAGATGGCTCTCTAAGAGCAATGATGGCTTTTTTGTTCAATTTACCAAATGCCTGACCCAAACCTACGCTGGTAGTAGTCTTTCCTTCTCCTGCCGGAGTTGGATTAATAGCAGTTACTAAGATTAATTTACCATCCGAATTTTCTTTAATTTTCTCCAAATAATCATTATTTAATTTTGCCTTGTATTTTCCATATAATTCTAAATCTTCTTCTTTTATTCCAATTGTAGCCGCCACCTTTGTAATCGGCTCCATTACTGCTTCCTGTGCGATCTCAATATCTGTTTTCATCAATACACATTCTCCTCTCATTTTGTTACTGTTTATTCGTCACCAGTAACTCCTGGTTTCTGTATGCACACTTACTTAAATTTCTTCCAATAATTGTTCAAACTGGTCCATTGTCATTAAAACTTTTCTTGGTTTTGTGCCTTCTTCTTCTCCAACTACGCCAACTTCAGCTAACTGATCCATAATTCTTGCTGCTCTGTTAAAGCCAATCTTAAATACTCTTTGTAGCATACCGATGGATGCTTTTTCTTTTTCAATTATGAATTTTCCGGCTTCTTCAAAATATGTATCTCTTTCATTAGCGCTATCCATACCGCCTACTGCCGCACCACTTCCGGTTACACCTATGTTAGCGATTTTTTCCTCCACTTCTTCTGCATAACTTCCTGTGGAAATACACTGTTCCTTTAAAAAGTCTACAACATCTGAAACTTCCCTATCAGAAACAAATGCCCCTTGTACACGGGATGGCTTTGATAATCCTTGTGGATAGAAAAGCATATCACCTTTTCCTAGCAGTTTTTCTGCTCCATTCATATCCAGAATAGTTCTGGAATCTACACCGGAGGAAACAGAAAAGGCAATACGGCTTGGCATATTTGCTTTAATAAGTCCGGTAATAACATCTACGGAAGGTCTTTGTGTAGCAATAATCAAATGGATTCCGGCAGCTCTTGCTAACTGTGCAAGACGACAAATAGATTCCTCTACCTCGCCCGGTGCAACCATCATAAGATCTGCCAACTCATCTACTACGATTACTACCTGTGGCAGCTTTTGCGGAAGCTCTGCTCCCCCATTATCCACCATTTCTTCCACTTTTTTATTGTATCCTTTTAAATCTCTAACGTTAAAGTCAGCAAATTTCTTATAACGTTCAGTCATTTCTGCAACACCCCAGTGAAGTGCTGCTGCTGCTTTTTTAGGATCCGTTACAACCGGTATCATAAGGTGTGGAATACCGTTGTAAACACTAAGCTCTACTACCTTTGGATCAATTAAAATCATCTTCACATCATCCGGATGAGCCTTATATAAAATACTCATAATTAATGTATTAATACATACACTCTTACCGGAACCTGTTGCCCCGGCAATTAAAAGATGGGGCATTTTTGCAATGTCGGTTACTACCGTTTTGCCTGCAATGTCTTTTCCTACTGCAAATGCAATATTCGATGGAAATTCTTTAAACTCCTTGGATTCTAATAAATCACGTAGGGCCACAGCTGAATTTTCTTTATTTGGTACTTCAATTCCTACTGCAGCTTTTCCCGGAATAGGGGCTTCAATACGAATATCTGTTGCCGCTAAGTTTAGCTTAATGTCATCTGCTAAATTAACAATCTTGCTTACTTTCACACCCTGTTCCGGCTGTAATTCATAACGGGTAACTGCCGGTCCCTGACTAATATCAGTAATCGTAACTTTTACCCCGAAAGTCTGCAATGTCTGCTGTAAATGCAGCGCTGTTTCCCGTAACTGGTTTGCTGTATCCTTCGAACCACTGTTTTCGCTCTTTTTCAACTTATTGATAGGCGGAAATTCATATTTTACATTTGGTTTTACCGGTGTAGCCTTTGACATTTGAGAAGCAATGTCTGATTGTTTTATCTGAGCATTTTCCTTGTTAATGGATGTGCTGTCTGTAAACTGTTTTCCGGATAAAGACTGTCTTTCTCCTGCCTGACTTTTATCTGAAAATACCTGCATATCTGCCACTCTTGGCTTAGTTTGAACAGGCTTTTGTTCTGTTCTAATCTGCTCTGTTTTTCCTAATATCCCTCTTGGCTGTGGTATGGATTCTGGAATTGATTCAGTTTCCTTACTTTCACTTGGTAATAATTCTCTTTCAGTGTCTACAGTAGGATTATTTTCAAATCCAATTCCTTTAATTTGTATTTTATTCAGCGCATCCAAAGTCATTTGTTCTTCATCTTTAATTGTAATCTCATGGATGTTCTGATCTGACACTTTCTCTTTTTTTATGCTGGTATCAATAGCTACACCCGATACCTTTTTATTCATACGAAGCTCTTTTTCTTTCTTTTCGTTTCTTTCCTGTCTTATCTGCTCTCTTCGTAATCTGACCTGCTCCATTCGTCTGTCAGCGTCATCTTTAGCCGTTTCATATACTCTCTGGCTACTATTTTTCACAGCACCCATAAAGGACTTTTCTGTAAGAATTACCAGGCACATAATAAACAATACAAGTACGATTATAATCGTTCCTACCATTCCAAGAATGGAATGCATTCCTCTTCCTAATGTAGCACCTATAACACCGCCACCTTTTCCAAATTTGGAAAATTCATAATAATCAGATACTGTTCCCCCACAATTATCAATACCGCTAATCAGGGCTGCCACTATCGTACACAAAAAGAATAAAACAGTTCCGGCTGCCAGTTTAAATGTAGCAAGTGTTTTTCCTTTATTGGATATCCCGAATAAAATTCCAAAAAATAAAATCAAAGGAGCTACATAAGCCATAACACCAAAAATACCACACATTACATGACTTAATGCATTGCCAAATCCTCCAATAATGCTTGTCTTTTCACCAAACTCGTTACTAATTTTAAAATTGCATAAAAAAAGTAATATACTAAATGCAAGGAAACATAAAAAAAGTATTTCCTGCTTTATTTTAATATTGCTTTGCTCCGCTTGTTTTTTCTTTGTTGTTTTCTTTCCTTTCGGCCCAGGTTTTCTTCCTGATTTTGTTGCCATGTTCTTTTCACTCCAATTGCAAAAAATAATAGACTTTTACTAGTATATCATTTTTTTTTTGACTTGTCTATTTATCAATCATTTCATGAATTTTTTTCATGGCCTCCTTAATTCCACCCACTTCATTAATAATGCCTTCTTTTACGGCTTCTTCTCCAACTAAAATACTTCCTACATCTTTTGTAAGCACTTTTGTTTCCATCATTAGTTCTAAAATTCTTTTTTCAGAAATTTTACTGTGTTTTACAACAAATCCTGTAATTCTCTCCTGAATCTGTTTAAAATAATCAAAAGTTTGGGCCACACCAATCACCATGCCATTTAACCGTACAGGATGAATGACCATAGTTCCTGTTGGCACAATAAAGGAATAATCTGTACTGGTAGCAATTGGAACCCCAATAGAATGGCTTCCTCCAAGTACCAATGAAACCGTAGGCTTGCTAAGGGAAGCAATCATTTCTGCAATGGCAAGGCCTGCCTCCACATCGCCACCCATAGTATTCAAAAGAAACACAACACCATCAACCTGACTACTATCCTCTATAGCTGCTAACTGTGGCAGAATATGCTCGTATTTAGTACTTTTCGATCCACTTGACAAATTTTCATGTCCCTCAATTTCTCCAATAATGGAAATCAATTGAATATTATGCTTTTCCTCATTCTCATTCAAAGTAGCCTGCCCATTCTCCTTAATCCTTTCATCCACATGTTCTTCTTCTTTCCTTCTATCATCTTTTACTTCATTTACACCACTATCATTTCCAAAATTCATTTTAATTCCCCTTTCCAATTTTCCATGTTACTATAACAAAAAAAGGAGCAAATGCTCCTTCTTAGTTCTTTACAAATCTTTAATCATTTATTCAATGTCAAAATAATTTTTCTCCGGCTCCTCTATATCATAATACATCTTATTCTCCGGAACCTGATACTCATAATCCATTTCTTTTTTTACATGTCTTTTGGGAACCGGAAGTGGATTTTCAATAAATTGCGTATGGGATAAATTCGGTTTTTTATTTTCTTCTGCCGCCGGAACTGGTGTATCTGTAATCGTTGTAACCGAACTTGGTGTAGCCGTATCTGCTACAGCCGAACCTGATTTAGTCAGACTATTCACAAATGCATCAGGCTTAAGAATCATCGTTTTCCCATTGTCAGCCGGCAAAAGCCCTGCAGCAATCATAGCATTCCTGCGAATTTCTTCATCGCTAATTTCTAAAAAGTTCGGATTCTCTTTCTTCTCCATATGATTCACACTTTCACCCATCCCTATCTTCTCCTCTGGCTGACCTATAATTTCTACATGTTTTGAACTCTGTTCCTTTTTCCCGTTTCTCTGTAAAATTGCCTTTCCAATAGAAGCCACAATAAACAAAAGCAGCAAAACAAAAAACTCAGCAATTATAATCCCATCCAGCATATAAAATCTATGAAGTAAAAAAGGGGTCACTCCATATATTCCTGTAAAAATTACCGCCGGATACATCTTTTTTAAATTCCAAAAACATAAAAAGAGCAACAGACAATTTATTAAACGAACAAATATATGAAACCCAATTACAACACTGGATTTCTCTCCTAAAAACAAGTAAAGGACATGAATACAATTAATATATATATAATCCAAAACATCCACAAAATTTGTTACTATAATCTGCCCTTTTGGTCCTGCTAAAAGTCCATAACTATTATTAAAATAAGAAAAGGGACTATGATACAAGTAATAAAACATAGCGAAAAGAGCTAAAAAAAACAGTGTAATTTTTAAACCTGCAAATAGCCTTCTTCTCTTGTTTTCTTCCATATCACATTCCCTGCTTTCTAATACATTTATAATTTACCTACAGGACCTGCCACCCACAACTTGTTTCGAACGTTTAAGTACCTTAAGAGATTTATATTTCTTCATCAGCCAATAATATTTCGATATTATATCTTGGTCTGTTTTTCACCTCTGTATAAATCTTTCCAATATACTGTCCAATAAGTCCAATGGAGATAAGCTGCAAACCACCTAAAAACCAGATTGATAAAATAAGAGACGTCCATCCTGCTACAGTGCTTCCTGATAAATAAGAAACAAAAGCATAAATAGCAGCTAACACGCAAAGAAAAAGAATAAACAATCCCATTCCTAAAATCAGATTAATTGGTTTTACACTAAAGGAGGTAATTCCATTCCATGCAAGGGCAATCATCTTCTTTAACGGATACTTTGATTCTCCGGCCACTCTTTCCTTTCTTTCATAATATACACAATCTGTTTCATATCCAATTAGCGGAACCATACCTCTTAAAAACAAATTGCTTTCTCCAAACTTAGAAAAATGCTCTACTGCCCGTTTGCTCATAAGACGAAAATCTGCATGATTGTATACTGTTTTTACTCCCATCATGCTCATTACTTTGTAAAATCCCTGTGCAGTAGTTCTCTTAAAGAAAGAATCCTTTTTTCTGTCATTACGAACACCATAAACGATGTCCTTGCCCTGATGAAATTTATCTACCATCTCTTCAATTACGTCAGTATCGTCCTGTAAATCCGCATCAATAGAAATGGTAATATCCGCTAACTTTCCTGCTTCAATAAGCCCAGCTGTAAGGGCATACTGATGCCCCACATTTCCGGCTAATTTCAAACCAAAGACCTGTTTATCCTCTTTATGAGTCTTATCAATAGTTTCCCATGTTTTATCTTTACTGCCATCATCCACCAAAAGCATGAAGCTGTCTTTACTGATTTTTTCTTTTTTTACCAAATCATCTAATACGCGCTTTAACTCTTTTATTGAAAAAGGTAAGGCTTCTTCTTCGTTGTAACATGGTACTACGATTGCTAATCTATCCATTTGCATTTCCTTTCATATCTTATGAAAACTTCCGTTATTATATTACTGTTCATATATGGACAATAACATATCTTTTGACTGCTTATGCCTTATTCAGTGCCTGCTCTAAATCCCTAATAATATCCTCTACATTTTCAATACCAACAGAAAGTCTGATAAGTCCCGGATCAACTCCGGCTTCTTTTAATTGCTCGTCATTCATCTGTCTATGAGTATGGCTGGCAGGATGAAGCACGCATGTTCTGGCATCTGCCACATGAGTTACAATGGCTGCCAGTTCAAGACTATCCATAAACGTCACAGCATTCTCTCTTCCACCTTTTAGAACAAAAGAAATAACACCACAACTTCCCTTTGGCATATACTTCTGTGCCAATTGGTAATACTTATCACTTTTTAGTCCCGGATAATTTACAAAGGCCACTTTTTCATGATTTTCCAGATATTCCGCTACTTTTAAAGCATTTTCACAGTGACGGGGAACTCTTAAATGTAAAGTTTCCAATCCTAAATTTAAATAAAATGCGTTTTGTGGAGACTGGATTGAGCCTAAGTCTCTCATAAGCTGTACTGTTGCTTTTGTAATATAAGCTGCTTTTCCGAATTTTTCTGTATAAACTACTCCGTGATAAGACTCGTCCGGTAAACAAAGTCCCGGGAATTTATCCGGATATTTGCTCCATTCAAAATTTCCACTGTCTACAATAACACCACCTACACAGGTAGCATGTCCATCCATATATTTTGTAGTAGAATGTGTAACAATATCTGCCCCAAATTCAAAAGGACGACAATTAATTGGAGTTGGGAATGTATTATCAACAATCAAAGGTACTCCGTGTTTATGTGCAAGCATTGCAAACTTTTCTATGTCAAGCACCACTAATGCAGGATTTGCAACACTTTCTGCCAGTACACACTTTGTATTTAATTTAAAAGCTTTTTCTAACTCTTCTGCCGGTAAATCCGGGTCTACAACAGTGCATTCAATTCCCATTTTTTTCATGGTTACTGTAAGTAAATTGAAAGTTCCACCGTAAATTGTGGAAGACATAATACAGTGGTCTCCCGCTTCACAAATGTTAAAAACTGCATAGTAGTTAGCAGCCTGTCCGGATGAGGTAAGCATGGCACCTACGCCACCTTCCAGTTCACAAATCTTTTGTGCTACAAAATCATTTGTCGGATTTTGAAGTCTTGTGTAAAAATATCCTGACTCCTCTAAATCAAACAATTTGCCCATCTGATCTGTAGTGTCGTATTTAAAAGTAGTACTTTGATAAATCGGAAGTACTCTCGGTTCTCCTTTTCCCGGTTTCCAACCTGACTGAATACATATTGTTTCCGGCTGATATTTGCTCATATTTTATTCCTCCCAGTTATGATATACTGCCTGAACGTCATCATCATCATCCAACAAATCCAAAGTCTTTTGTAAGGATTTAACAGCTGCTTCATCTGTAAGCTCCACATAAGTCTGTGGAATCATAGTAACTTCTGCAGAAGCCATTTTAATTCCCTCTTTTTCTAACGCATTATATACATTTGTAAATTCATCAGGATCTGTTGTAATTTCAAAGCTGTCCTCTTCTTCTGCAAAATCCTCTGCTCCTGCATCTAATGCCAGCATCATAAGGTCATCCGCTTCTAAATCACATTCTTCTTTATCAATAATAATCTGTCCTTTTTTATCAAACATAAAGGATACACAGCCAGGTGTGCCAATACTTCCGTTTCCTTTTGTAAATGCACTTCTTACATTACCGGCTGTACGGTTTTTATTATCTGTTAAAGCTTCTACAATAATAGCAATTCCGTTGGGTCCATAGCCTTCGTATGTAATATGCTCGTAATTTACATTTCCTACTTCACCGGCTGCCTTTTTAATACCTCTTTCAATTGTATCGTTTGGCATGTTGTTTGCTTTTGCTTTTGCAATAACAGCAGCGAGCTTAAAGTTATTAGCCGGATCCGGTCCGCCGCCTTCTTTTACTGCAACTGCAATTTCTCTACCGATAATAGTAAAAATCTTTCCTTTTGCAGCATCATTTTTTTCCTTTTTATGTTTAATGTTTGCAAATTTTGAATGTCCTGACATGTTACTCTTCTCCTTGTTTATTTTTTTCTTTTAATTTTGTCACTAAAACTCGTTTAATAACTTTATTTTCTACGGATAATACCTTAAAGTTATATCCGCCGTAATCCATATCAAACAAATCATCCGGATTTGGAATCCTCTCAAGTCTGGAAACCATAAAGCCGTTTAAGGTTTCTACCTCTTCATCTTCAAACAAAATACCAAAGCGTTCCTCTAACTCATCTAAATGGGTAAGACCGTCAATTTCATAAGTATCTTTCCCTTTTTCTTTAATAAACACCAGATCCTCATCGTACTCATCCAAAATGTTTCCTACGATTTCTTCTAAAATATCTTCCATGGCAATTAATCCGGAAGTTTGTCCATATTCATCAATTATGATTACAATGTGAATTTTTAAAGCCTGCATATTGCGAAACAGTGTATCAATATTTCTTGTCTCCGGCACAAATTTTGCTTCCCGGATAATCCGTTTAATATTTTTTACAGGTTTGTCACTATTTTTCCCTTCCTGCAGTTCCTTAAAAGCATCCTTTACATGAATCATTCCTACTATATGGTCCAGATTATCTATGTATACAGGATACCGGCTGTACTTCTCATTTAACATAAATATAACCGCTTCCTGTAATGTCGTATTTCCATCAATCGCCACAATATTTGAGCGATGAGTCATAATTTCTCTTGCTTCTTTATCAGAAAACTCAAAAATATTAGTTATCATCTGAGCCTCACTGTCATGAAGCACTCCCTGCTCATGGCCTTCATTTACCATAGAAATAATTTCATCTTCTATTTCCTCATTCTGATGCCCGCCGAAAATACGGTTAAAAAAATTATGACTCTTGGGTGATCCTTCCTCCATCTTAAACTCCTTTTTATAAAATATACCCTTTTAATTCTAAATCTAAATAAAGAACTATCCTAAAATATATCATATTCTAAGCCTCTTCGTCAAACCCTGTGTCTTTTCTTATGTATTTAGCTCTAAACTAATTAAAAGCGCCTTGTTTACTTTCTGCATAATTTCATTGTCTAAATGACAGATTTTCTCTTTTAAACGTTTTTTATCAATAGTTCTAAGCTGTTCCAATAATACTACAGAATCCTTTACCATATGATATCTTTCTGCTTCAATTTCAATATGAGTCGGAAGCTTTGCTTTGTTCATTTTAGATGTAATGGCAGCACAAATAATAGTAGGGCTATGTTTGTTTCCTACATCATTTTGTACAATCAATACCGGTCTGATGCCACCTTGTTCCGAACCAATTACCGGTCTTAAATCTGCATAATAAACGTCTCCCCGTTTCATTTTCTACAACCTCTTTTCTAAAAGCTTTCAACTATTATTGCCAAGTCTCTTTTGTTGTATTCAATGTTTAGGAAAAAATTTATAAATTGCCTTTAAAAATAATCCGGTTCTAAGTCCTCATAGTAATCCTTTGCCGCAATAATCTGCCCATTTTTTATATACACTCTTGGAATTCTTTTTCCCAGATCACATGCCAGCTCATAATTAAATCTCCCCGAAATGTCTCCTAAATATTCCATGGTAAGCTCTTCTTCTCCATCTCTTCCAATGAGAGTTACTTCATCCCTTTCCTTTGCATCTTTTATATCTGTCACATCCACCATAAACTGATCCATGCACACCCTTCCTAAAATAGGGGCCTTTTGACCGTGAATCAGAACATAGCCTTTATTAGAAAGTCCTCTCGGATATCCGTCGCCATATCCAACCGGAATAGTGGCAATCCTCATATCACTCTTTGCCTCAAAAGTTCCTCCATAGCTTATCTGTGCTCCTTTTTCGATTTCCTTTACGTATATAATATGACTTTTTAAGGTTAAAGCAGCTTTAAGGGGTACCGTATTTTTATTGACCTCACCTGAAGGCATTAAACCATATAAAATAATGCCTGCCCGCACAATGTCCATATTTGCTTCCTTTATACCAATAATAGCTGCACTGTTAGAACAATGCTTTATTGCAATTTGCTTTCCATAAACCTCTTCCTGCATTGATACCTTTGCTAAAAATTTTTCGTAACGTTCAAGCTGGGCATATGCTTTCGATAAATCCATTTCATCTGCCTTGGCAAAATGAGTAAAGATTCCTTCCGGTTCTAAGTTAGCCATTGCTAATACTTTTTCTACGAATGCAAGACCTTCCTCATTTGGCTTCACTCCAATTCTTGACATGGCAGTGTCTATTTTTATATGAACCTTTGCTTTTTTTCCAAGTTTCTGTGCTATCTGATTTATTTCTTCTACCATATCTTCTCTAAACACGGTCATGGAAATATCCTGCTTTATTAACTGCTCATAAGCATACGGGAAAGTATAACCAATAATCAGAATTGGCTTCTTTATTCCTGCCTTTCTAAGCTGGAAAGCCTCCTCCGCAGTAGCTGTTGCAAAACCAAACAAAAAAGGTAACTCTTCTATTTCATGGGCAATTGCCACAGCACCATGACCATAGCCATCTGTTTTTATTACAGCCATGATTTTTGTATCTTTATTTAAATTTTGTTTCATACTTTCTAAATTGTACCTGATTGAATCCAAATCTACATAGGCACAAACCCTGTCATAATGATTCATCCTTTTTTCCTCTTTTCTGTTGCATTTCGCTTATCATTTAAAAAACAAGGCAGCTCTTTTATTAAATCGGAGGCCATAACATAGGCACTGCTGCTTTTTTCTTTTGCTTTATCTCCACACAGTCCATGAATATAAACACCCATACACACTGCCTTATAGTATTCCATTTTCGTACCAAGCATACCTGCAATCATGCCGGTAAGCACGTCACCGCTTCCTGCTGTTGCCATCCCTTCATTGCCGGAACAATTTATATATACCTGACCGGAAGTTCCATTTATTACCAAAGTTCTTGCTTCTTTGCATACTAGAATAACCCCGGTCTTGTTAGCATACGCTAACCCTTCCTGTAAAAGATTTTCTTTTACTTGTTTTATGTCTTTTGAAAGAAGTCTTGCAAATTCACCCACGTGAGGCGTGAGAATAATAGGGAAATTCCGCGAATTTGCTGATTGAATCAAGTATTCCTGCATTTTCACATTTCTACTTATAATTGTTATTGCATCCGCGTCTATAATAACGGGTTTATTATCTGCAGTCAGTACATGCCAGACCATTTCTTCGGCTATGGCGTCCAAACCTATACCAGGACCAATAATAACTTCCGTGGCAAACTCATATACTTCTTTCATTTTGTTAAGTTCGTCTTCTAAAAGTCCTTCCGGTTTATCCATATATGTTTCAATTACTACTTCCGGTACCTTCCTTGCAAGAAACGGTCTGTTTGCTTCCTCTGTAAATGCTTTTACATAACCACAACCGGAACGATATGCGGAAATAACTGCTAAAAGTAAGGCTCCGCTAACCTGACGGTTTCCTGCAAATACGGAAACCTTTCCAAAAGAACCCTTATTTCCATCTTTCCTTCTTTTGGGAATTAGGGATAAATCTTCCTTTTCAAAAGTAAAGGTATCCGGATAGTTTCCTAAAAAAGCCGCCTCTCTAATACCAATATCAGTACATATTACTTCTCCGACATACTCTGTTCCCGGAAATAATAAAAGGCCTTTTTTTAAGTAGCCAAAGGTAACTGTTAAGTCTGCCTGAAAGCAACATCCCAATATGTTTCCTGTGTCTGCACAAATACCACTTGGAATATCCAATGCAATTTTATAACCTTTTACATTGTTTAATTTCTCTATAATTTCTTTATAGTTTCCTGTAATTTCTCTGGAAAGCCCGATTCCAAAAACAGCATCTATTACAATAGTATATTCTTCCTTTAAGAGCTCTGTGCCTGCTTTTATTCCATAGGCATTCAGAATGTCTAACTGGGCTTTTGTCTCCTTTGTAAGCTTATTAAGATTATCAACCTGCAAATATTCTACAACAAACCCCTTTTCTTCCAACATTCTGCCAAGAGCATAACCATCTCCGCCGTTATTTCCGTTTCCACAGGCAATTAATACGTTACCGCTTTGAAATCTTTTGCTGATTTCCCCACAAACAGAAAGTGCCGCACGTTCCATCAGAACCATGGCCGGCACCTTAAATTGTGTAATTGTTAAGTTATCACATTGCTTCATGGAAGCTTTGTCAAGTACATATTTCATGACTAATTTTCATCGTCCTTCTTTAAATATTCCATATCAAATATTTCAATTACTTCTGCTCCGAAAATATCGTGCATAAAAGAATAAAGTCTTTGACTTTCTCTTTCTTTTTCCTGTTTTCTAATTACCTTTTTCTTTAATTCTCCCCGTATATTAGTAATCCATGCACCAATTTCTTTTATTTCCTGACCGTTCTGTTTTAAAGCCCCGTAGCATAATTCCATCGTCTCTAACATAAGCTCATAATTTATCTTCTTAATTTGGGCAGGAAGTTCTAAAAGCTCCTCATTATACTCTTTTATTTTTTCGTTACATTCATTAATTAGCCTTGTTTTTTCATCCAGCTTTTTTTCCAGCTTTGGATTTTTCTTTTCTTCTCCGATTTCATCCATTGCTGCTACAATTTCTTTCATAAGCTTTGCTTTTAGCTTTTTAATATCTTTACTTTCTGTTGTATATTTTCCTTGCTTTTTAATCAGATCGTTCAACTGAGTTTCCAGTTTCTTTATTCGCTTATTCTGCTTATAGCCGTCAAAAACCTGATGCCACTTATTGTCTAATGTAAGAACCGGTATGTTTTTATCTGCTAACGCTTTTTCGAAGTCTTCTCTTGTAGGATTCATACAATCACCCTTATTCTTTTACCTTCTTTTCATTATTGTAACGATTTATATTGTAGGACAGCTTCATAAGGCTGTCAGATAAGTGAACATTTTCTACCTGAATGAATTCCGGCACTTTTAAATCTACATGGGCAAAATTCCAAATAGCTTTGATGCCACACTGAACAAGTCTCTCCGCTACTTCTTCTGCACTTGTTTTTGGAATTGTCAGTACTGCAATGTCGATGTCGTTCTCTCTGACAAATACCTCTAACTTCTCCATAGAATTTACCGGTATCCCTCTTACTTCCTTTCCCAATAACTCTTCATTGGAATCAAAAATACCTCTGATTAAAAAACCTCTTTTTTCAAAATTAACATAATTAGCAAGAGCCTGACCTAAATTTCCTGCGCCAATTAAAACCAGATTATGTTCCTGATATAGCCCTAATATTTTTCCAATTTCCTCATAAAGGTACTCTACATTGTATCCGTAGCCCTGTTGTCCAAATCCACCGAAGTTGTTAAAATCCTGTCTAATCTGGGATGCAGTCACCTGCATTAACTTACTTAAATCCTGTGAGGAAATTCGCTCTATTCCCTCATCCTTCAAATCCCCAAGATAGCGATAATATCGTGGCAGCCGCCCTATAACAGCCTGTGAAATTTCTTTTTCTTCCACTGTAATACCTCCTGGTTTGCTACTTTCTCATTCTTATATATAGCTTTATTTTAGTACACTGTTAAAAGTATGTCAAAGGATTTAGTACTTTTCTTTTTTCCTTAAATTTAGTATAATCATCAGAGTGAGTAAAGCTAAGGAAAAACAAGGAGTTTAGTATGATTTTATCTTGTCAGAATATAAAAAAAGCATTTGTTGATAAGGAAATTTTAAAAGGTGCTTCCTTTCATATAGAAGACTATGAAAAAGCTGCGATTGTAGGTATTAACGGAGCCGGCAAATCCACTCTTATTAAAATTATTATGGGCCAACTGCCGGCGGATGACGGAATTGTTACTTTTGCAAAAGATAAAACAATTGGATATCTTGCACAGCATCAGGATTTATCGACTGAAAATACCATTTATGAGGAGCTTTTATCGGTAAAACAGTATTTACTGGATTTAGAGCAGAAAATCCGTTCTACTGAGTTTGCCATGAAGCAGGCAGATGAGCAGACCTTACATACTCTTATGGAACAATATAGCCGTTTTACTCATCAATTTGAATTAGAAAATGGATACGCTTATAAAAGCGAGGTAATTGGTGTTTTAAAAGGGCTTGGATTTTTAGAAGATGATTTTTCAAAGTCCGTTTCCACTCTTTCAGGCGGACAGAAAACAAGAGTTGCCTTAGGCAAACTTTTGTTAAAAAGTCCTGACCTTATCATTTTAGATGAACCCACAAACCATTTGGATATGGCCTCCATTGCATGGCTTGAAACTTATCTTCTCAATTATAAGGGAGCCGTTATTTTAGTATCTCATGACCGATATTTTCTTGACAAAATCGCAGGAAAGGTCATTGAAATTGAAAACGGTATTGTTACAAGCTTTATAGGAAACTACACAGATTACGCAAAGAAAAAGGAAATGCTTCGTATTTCTCAAATGAATGCTTATTTAAACCAGCAAAAAGAAATTAAGCATCAGGAAGAAGTCATTGAAAAATTAAAATCCTTTAACCGTGAAAAATCTATAAAAAGAGCTGAAAGCCGTGAAAAAATGTTAAATAAAATTCAGGTTTTGGATAAACCTGTGGATGTAAAAGCTGATATGAACTTTTCATTGACACCAAAACTTGTCAGTGGCAATGATGTATTACAGATTAGTCAGCTTTCAAAATCTTATGGCTCTCTCTCACTTTTTTCAGATGTTTCTTTTGAAATAAAACGTGGTGAGCATGTGGCAATTATCGGAAAAAACGGAACCGGGAAGACTACACTTTTAAAGATTTTAAATGAAGTGGAAACCCAGGATACCGGAGTTATTAAGCTTGGCTCTAATGTGGAAATTGGATATTATGATCAGGATCATCATGTACTTCATGATGATAAAACACTATTTGATGAAATTTCCGATACTTATCCAAATTTAACCAATACGGAAATCAGAAATACTCTGGCCGCCTTTTTATTTACCGGTGATGACGTATTTAAGCGTATAAAAGATTTAAGTGGTGGTGAGAAGGGACGTATCAGTCTGGCTAAATTAATGTTATCCAATGCTAACTTTTTAATTTTGGATGAGCCTACTAACCATTTAGACATTACTTCCAAAGAAATATTGGAAAATGCCTTAAATCACTACGAAGGTACTTTATTGTATGTATCTCATGACAGATATTTTATTAACAAAACTGCCAGCCGTATCTTAGATTTGGAAAACGGAAATTTCCATAATTATATTGGAAACTATGACTATTATTTGGAAAAGCATGTGGAGAATTTGTCAGAACAGACTGCTTCCGCTCTTTCCTTCCCGGTAACTGCCTCATCTTCTAATACTTTAAATATCTCTGAAGCTGTCAGTGAAACAAAAGCGGACTGGCAGGAACAGAAAAAAATCCAGGCGGAAAAAAGAAAACGTGAAAACCGTATTCAAAAAATAGAAGCGGAAATTGAAGCTTTAGAAGCAAAACAGGCTGAGGTAGAGACTGAACTTTCTAACCCTGCAAATGGCACGAATGTAGCAAAACTTCAGGAACTAACAAAAGAGCAGGAAGCTGTTTTTAAAAAGCTCACTGCCCTAATGTCAGAATGGGAAACTTTGTTAGATGAGTGCTGAGTAATTTTATGATTTTTATGATTTTTAATTTTTCTCTTGTAATTTATTTTGCGATTTGGTAATATAATCTTCGTGACAGATGTCACTTCGGGGTATGGCTCAGTTTGGTAGAGCGCTCGGCTGGGGGCCGAGAGGTCGCAGGTTCAAGTCCTGTTACCCCGATTTTTTTTGTGCCTTTTTTGATTAGGGTGCAAGGAAACCCCTTATTGATTTGTTTTATAGGCAAATTGCCTATTGTTAAATATGAAACGAGCTAAATTTTCATAAACGGGTCCATATATTTGGAAAACTCCTTTAAATCTTCCTCTATTCTAAGAAGCTGATTATACTTAGCAACCCTGTCTGTTCTGCATGGTGCACCGGTTTTGATTTGTCCGGTACTCATGGCTACTGCCAAATCTGCAATGGTAGTGTCCTCTGTTTCGCCGGAACGATGGGAAACTACTGCTTTATATCCATTTTTTTGTGCCATTTTAATGGCATCCATTGCTTCTGTTAAGGTTCCAATCTGATTTACTTTTACTAAAATTGCGTTAGCAGCCCCTAACTTAATACCTGCATCCAGTCTTTTTGTATTGGTAACAAATAAATCGTCACCAACTAACTGTACCTTATCTCCTAATCTTTTTGTCATTGCCTTCCAGCCATCCCAATCATCCTCAAACAAACCATCTTCAATGGAAATAATTGGAAATTCTTCAATTAATTCCTCGTAATAGGAAATCATTTCATTGGAATCTCTTTGCACATCAGTGCCTGTCATTTCACTTTCCCCAGGGAAATGATACATTCCGGTTTCTTCAGAATATAACTCACTGGCAGCTGCATCAATGGCGATTTTTATTTCATCTCCTGGTTTGTAACCGGCTGCTTCGATTGCTTCTACGATTAAAGAAAGTACTTCCCTTGAACCTGGAAGATCCGGTGCAAAACCTCCTTCATCACCTACAGCAGTTGATAAGCCTTTCTTTTTACATAGTTTCTTTAAATTGTGGTAGATTTCTGCACAAATTCTAAGTGCTTCATGAAAACTTTCGGCCTTCATTGGCATAATCATAAATTCCTGCAAATCCACAGTGTTATCTGCATGTTTGCCACCATTTAAGATATTCATCATAGGAACAGGTAAAATGCAGGTATCTACCCCTCCTAAATACTTGTATAATGGCAATTCTAAAGCCTGTGCTGCCGCCTTGGCACATGCCATGGAAACCCCAAGGGTAGCATTGGCGCCTAAATTGCTTTTATTGTCTGTTCCATCTGTATCCATAATAATTCTGTCAATTAATCCTTGCTCTAATGCATTTTTCCCGAGAAGTGCCTCTTTTAATTTGGTATTAATGTTTTTTACTGCATTCTGGACACCTAAACCAAAAAATCTGGTTTCTCCATCTCTAAGCTCTACTGCTTCAAATCTGCCGGTACTGGCGCCTGATGGAACAGCTGCTCGTCCTGTAATGGTATGTTCTACTGTAACCTCTGCTTCTACTGTTGGATTTCCTCTGGAATCTAAAATTTCTCTGCCCTTTACATCGGTAATTTCTAAAAATAGGTTCATACTAAACTCCTTTAACTAAAATACTGATTTTTTCTTTGTTAGTATGTCCGCTTGTCTTCTTATTATTCTATAAAGTTGTTACGGTTTTAATTTTACACGTATAACTGTGTTAAAAGTACCTCTACAATCAGAAGATATAATAAAAAAAATCTTCCCATGCTAATTTAAATCAGCTTTAGAAAGATTCTCTATCTATTATATATTATTAAAAGAAATATATTACATAAATCTGCAAAGAATAATCGGTACAAAAACCGCCGGCACATAATTCATTACCTTAAGCTTAGTAATGCCAAGCATATTTAAGGCCAGTCCCATAATGATCACTGAACCTACGCAGGTCATTTCTGCAATTACCGTATCTGTTAAAAATGGAGAAACCCACTGTGCCAAAAGGGTAATGGTACCCTGATATACAAACACAAAGGATGCCGAAAACATGACTCCTAAACCAAGGCTTGAGGCAAATATAATGGCGGCCACACAGTCTAGAACCGATTTATTAAAAAGCATTTCATGATTACCGGTAAGACCACTTTGCAAAGATCCCACAATTGCCATAGCACCTACACAAAAAAGCAGACTTGCAGTAACAAAACCTTCTGCTATAGATACCTTTTTTCCATCTTTACTTTTAAATTTTGACTCTAAAAAGTCTCCAAGACGGTTTATTTTTTCTTCTAAATCTATTCCCTCTCCGATTAAGGTTCCTACTACCATGGAAACAATGAGAATCAGGGAATTTTTGCCTTCTAAGGAACCGCTTATGCCAAGGAACAGGGTACAAAGCCCTAGTCCCTTCATGAGAGTATCTGACATCTTATCAGAAAGACCTTTTTTTACAACCATTCCGATAGCTGCCCCTACAATCACGGCAAGCGTATTTACAATTGTTCCTAGCATATTATTTCTGGATTAACAGTGATTTTCCAGTCATTTCAGCAGGCTGTTCCTTTCCCATTACCTCAATTAAGGTTGGGATAATATCTGCAAGGCATCCACCTTCTCTAAGAGTATATCCTTCTTTGTAATTTACTAAAATGAATGGTACTTCGTTGGTAGTATGTGCTGTGAAAGGTGCACCTGTTTCATAATCAACAAGCTGTTCTGCATTACCGTGGTCTGCACAAATAAACATAGTACCGTCTACACTCTTTAATGCTTCTACTGCTTTACCAACACATTCATCCACTGCTTCAACAGCTTTAATGGCTGCTTCTTCCACACCTGTATGACCTACCATATCAGGGTTTGCAAAGTTAATAATAATAACATCATATTTGTCAGAAGTAATTGCTTCACATAATTTGTCGCATACTTCATAAGCACTCATTTCCGGTTTTAAATCATAAGTAGCAACCTTTGGAGAATTTACTAAAATTCTGTCTTCTCCCTTGTTTGGCTCTTCTACACCACCGTTAAAGAAGAAGGTAACATGTGCGTATTTTTCTGTTTCTGCAATTCTTGCCTGAGTCATGTTGTTTGCTGCTAACCATTCGCCAAATGTATTTGTAACTGCAATTTTTCTGAAAGCTACTTCTTTATTTGGAATGGTTGGGTCATAATCTGAGAAGCATACAAATGTCAATGGAATTCTTGCTCCTCTGTCAAAACCAGTAAAGTCATCATCACAGAAAGATCTTGTGATTTCTCTTGCTCTGTCAGGTCTAAAGTTAAAGAATACAACACTGTCATTTTCTTTGATAGTTGCAACAGGAGCACCATCTTTCACGATTACGGTAGGTTTTACGAATTCGTCAGTTTCATCTCTATCGTATGATTCCTGAATTGCAACCGGTGCACTATTTGAAGTTAATCCCTCTCCTTTTGTAAGGGCATCATATGCTAACTTTACTCTGTCATAGTTGTTATCTCTATCCATTGCATAGTAACGTCCTGCTACGGAAGCAACTTCACCTACACCGATTTTCTTCATTTCAGCTTCTAACGCTTCTACAAATTCTTTTCCTGATGCCGGAGGTGTATCACGTCCGTCTAAGAAACAGTGAACGTATACTTTAGAAAGGCCTTCTCTTTTTGCCATTTCAAGTAATCCGTAAAGGTGTGTATTGTGGCTGTGAACACCACCGTCTGATAATAGACCAAATGCATGGAAAGCAGAATCGTTTTTCTTGCAGTTTTCTACTGCTTTCTTTAATGCTTCATTTTCAAAAAATGTTCCATCGTTAATTTCTTTTGTAATTCTTGTAAGCTCCTGATATACAATACGTCCGGCACCCATATTTAAATGTCCTACTTCAGAGTTACCCATCTGTCCATCCGGAAGACCTACTGCCATACCGGAAGCATTTCCTCTTACGAAAGGATATTCAGCCATTAACTTGTCCATAACAGGTGTCTTTGCCTGTGCTACTGCGTTTCCTTTTGCGGTTTCATTTAAACCGTATCCGTCAAGGATCATTAATACTGTTGGTTTTTTGCTCATTTTCCAATTCTCCTATCTTTTATTGTTTTATTTGATTATATATTTTTCGTTTCTATACAAATATCCTTCTGAATTATACACTTTTTGTTTTTACATTTCAAGGAAAACTATTTAATCTACACTCTTTAGAGATTCTGCCATATTAATTTTTTCCAGTTTATGAGACATAAATACGTTTACAATCAGAGTAAATCCAAAGGTAAACAACAGACTGTATACATAGCTGACGGGTTTTACATGCACATCAAAGGAAACCATATCTATTTTTACCTGAGACATAACAAATGCATGTAAAAGCTTACCAAGTCCTAAACCAACTAATGCCCCAATGGCTGTTAAAATCATGTTTTCACGAAATACATAAGAGGATGTTTCATTTTTGTAAAATCCTAAAACCTTAATGGTGGCAATTTCCCGGATTCGCTCTGTAATATTAATATTTGTCAGGTTATAAAGTACTATAAATGCAAGACAGCCGGCACAGGCAATAATTACAATAATGATAATATTTAAGCTTTCCATCATAGTTGAAAAACGTTCCATACTATCTACATTTACTGTTACTGCCGAAATTTTATCCTGATCCATTAAGGCCGCTGATGCTTCATGTACATCCTTTCCGTCCTGAACATTCAAATATAAATTCTTATATTCTACATCCTCGCCTAACTGCTCCTCATAGGTTTCTGCATTCATATACACATAATTATCTACGAAGTTTTCAAAAATACCGGAAACCTTTACTTTTATTTCCTTGTAATCTTCATTTCTAAGAGTAATGGTATCGCCAACTTCTAATTCAAATGTTTCTGCAAGACTATTGCATATTACAATTTCTCCTTTTTTCGGATAAGCAACCAGCTCTTTTTTAGAAGTATGAAGGTCCACATATTCCTTAATCTGTTCTTCATCTTCTGCAATTACAAGATTTACGGATTTTACTATATCTGTTCCTAGTAAATCTATGGAAGATTCCTGAACCTTACAATATCCACTACTCCATGAATTCAGTACATCCATAAGACCTTCCTCATTTTCAAGAATCGTACTTTCTTTTAAGGAGGCTCCCATATGGAATATCTGAATTTCTTCGTATTGTTGTGTTGCCACATCCTTAACAGAATCCATAACTCCATAACCGGTAACTAAAAGGGCTGTACAACCACTAATACCAATTACCATCATGAAAAACCGTTTCTTGTAACGGAACAAATTGCGAATTGATACTTTGTGAAGGAATTTAAGCCTAGACCATACAAAAGGCATTTTTTCTAAAAAGATCCGCTTCCCGGCCCTTGGTGCCTTTGGCCGCATAAGCTCTGCCGCCACAGAAGAAAGCTCATATCTGCAGGATACCCAGGTTGTTCCTATGGAGCATAATAGTGCAACTACCATAGATACTAAAAGAATCACTCCATCAAATACATAATAAAGCCTTGAGCCATTATACATAATATGATAAGCACTCCAAATAACCTGCGGGAATAAATAGGTTCCTCCGAAAAATCCTATAATACAACCTGTAATGGCCCCACTACCTGAATAAAACATATATTTTCCCATAATCGTTCTTTCGCTATAACCAAGTGCCTTTAAAACACCAATCTGAGTTCGTTGCTCCTCCACCATACGATTCATGGTAGTAATACATACAAGTGCTGCCACTAAGAAGAAAAACAACGGGAACACATTGGCAATTCCCTCCACAATGCCGGAATCATTTTCAAAACATACATAGCCAATATTAGCATCTCTTGTAAGCACGTAATAATCAGGCTTTTCAATATCTGCTATTTCTTTTTGGGCATCTTTGATTTCTTCCTCTGCATCTGCAATTTTTTCATCAAATTCTAATTTCCCCTCTTGGTATTCCTGTCTGCCTTCTTCTAAATCCCTTTCTGCTTCCTTTAATTCTTCCTTTTTTTCATCCAAGGTTTTCTGGACCGAATTAAGCTTAGCTTTTCCTGTTGCAATCCGGGCTAACCCCTCTTCCAGCTGGGCTTTAGCTGCCGCTAACTGCGGAATTTCTACACCGATTTGCTGTATTTGAAGTTCAATAGCCTCTTTTTGAGCTTTTAACTCTTTTTCCTGAGCTGTTAAGCTACTTCTTTGGTTATCAATTTTCTCCTGATTTTTGGAAATTTCTTCTTTCCCATCTTCAATTTCCTTTTCACCATCCTGAATTTCCAAAAGAGCATCGGCTAACTCTTTTTCCCCCTCTGCTTTCTTTTCTGCAAATTCCTTTTTTGCATCGTTGAGCTTTTCGTTAGCCTCGGCTAACAGTTCCTCATACCGTTTGTTTACTCTTGTCTCACATACCGGCTCCCATTTATCCTGTGCCTGTTCTATAAAATCATCATATTCATCAGAATAAATCTGATAATCCTTGTTAAGCTTTACAAAAACTTCTGTATAATAATCACAATCGAAAGCTGCTTGCGGTATGTAAAGAAAACCGGACAACTTTCCATTTCCAATGGCAGTATTACCACGTTCAAAATTTAAATAATAGGGGGACTGGACAATTCCAACAATGGTATATTCTTTTTCCTTAAATAAATCCAGTGTATCCTGTGTATTATTTTCTGTAAAAGTAATGGTGGTTCCAATTGCTTCTTCTGTATATAAATTCGAATCAACCACACACTCCCTTTCATTTTCCGGCATCCTGCCTGATTTTAATACAACCTTATTTATCTCATTTGGAAGGGTATGAACCTTCATAGCTGACTCATTTTCAGTTTTGTCCCTGCAAAGTACATCAGCCGATATGGCACCTTCTACAGCTGCAACATTTTCTTCCTGTAAAAATGCCTCTACATCTTCCTTTTCAAATCCTAACGTAGACAATAGCCGCAAATCATGGAACTCTGTGGCTTTTAAATAACAGTCTACAGAATTTACCAGTGATTCTTTTGTTACTTTTAAACCTGCAAAAAAGCCCACACCCAAAGCAACAATTGCAAAAATAGCCAAATATCTTCCCAAACTGTATTTTATTTCCCGTAAGGTTGTTTTTTTCATCATGGATTTCATTTCATCTATCCCTCCCCCACGTCAACCATTTTCTCTTCTCTGTTATGGTGATGCGTTCAAAATATATTTTTACTTGTTACCATTCGATGTCTTCTACATTTACAATCTTGTCATTTAATCTCATATTCTGAACGGTTCCGTTTTTTACGGTAATGATACGATCAGCCATAGCCGTTAACGCCTGGTTGTGGGTAATAACTACTACGGTCATGCCAGTGCTTCTACAAGTATCCTGTAACAGCTTTAAAACAGCTTTACCTGTATTGTAATCCAGAGCTCCGGTGGGCTCGTCGCACAATAAAAGCTTTGGATTTTTAGCTAAGGCTCTGGCAATTGCCACACGTTGCTGTTCTCCACCTGAAAGCTGGGAAGGGAAATTTGCCATTCTGTCTTTTAAACCAACCTGTTCCAACACTTTTGCTGCATCCAGAGGCTCTTTACAAATCTGGGCTGCCAGTTCCACATTTTCAAGGGCTGTTAAGTTCTGTACCAGATTGTAAAATTGGAATACAAAGCCCACGTCAAAACGTCTGTAAGAAGTAAGTTGCTTTTTATTTAGCCTGGAAATATCATTTCCATCTAAAATAACTTGTCCTTCGGTTAATGTATCCATCCCACCAAGAATGTTTAAAATAGTAGTCTTGCCTGCACCGGAAGCTCCTACGATAACGCAGAACTCTCCTTTTTCAATTTGGAAATTTACATCTCGTAAGGCTTCTATTTTCACCTCTCCTGTCTGGTAGGTTTTCTTTACATTTTTAAATTCTACAAATGCATCCTTTTTTGTTGCATTTTCTTCATCCTTGTTTTTTTCAAATTGTGTTTTCATTTCTGTGTACATATTCACCAATATTCTCCTTATGGAACCTGTATGTTATGATGGTTGTTTTCGCTGCCTATGGAGTTTTTCTTCTCTGTTTTTTTCTGTTCCTTCCATTGTTTTCAGATTTCATCACACCTAACGGAGCCAGCCTTCTATTTCTTTTATCTTTTCCGGCTCTGTTATCAAATCTGTTTCCGTCTTTACCTTCTCGATTGGCAAAATGCTTTCTTTCCTTGCCTGCTTTATTATCAAACCGTTTTCTGTTTCTTCCTGCTTTCTCTCTTCTGTCTCCATTTCTTTCTGAACGATTAAGCTTCTCTAAACGAATATCTCCGGTCATGCTGTAAATGTCTTCTCCCATATTCATTTTCAAAAGAGCTGCTGCAAGAAATTCCGGTGTTACTTGATTTTCCATCAGTTTTTTCTCAATGAATGATTCCATTTTGGGTATGGTCTCTGCCTCTTTTTCACTCCATGCTGCCGTTAGCGCACTGGACAATATTTTGTCAGCTCTTTTTGCAATAGCAGCTTTAGCAGAAGGCACCTTTTTTTCTTCCATTTTAGTTTTGCAAATTCGCTCTATCTCCCGGATTTTGTATATTTCCTTACCGCAGACTAAAGTAAATGCCATTCCCTCTCTGCCTGCTCTTCCGGTACGTCCGATTCTGTGTACATAGTATTCGATATCCTGTGGCACATCATAGTTAAAAACAGCTTCTACCTCCTCAACATCAATCCCTCTTGCTGCTACGTCTGTGGCAATGAGAATTTCTAAATTGCCACTTCTAAAACGACTCATAACAACATCTCTCTGCCCCTGGGTTAAATCTCCATGAAGTCCCTCAGCTTCATAGCCTCTGTTTTTTAAGCTTTTTGACAAATCATCAACCATTTTCTTTGTGTTACAGAAAATCAAGGCTCTTTTTACGTTATAACATTCGATTAAACGGCTGATAGTCTCTTCCTTATATTCTTTTTTAATTGGATAATAATATTGTTTAATAAGAGGAACGGTAAGTTCCTTCGCTGCTACCTTTACATTTACTGCATCTTGTTGGTAAGTATGGGTAATATCTAAAATACTTTGTGGCATTGTGGCAGAGAATAAGGCTGTCTGATGTTCACTTGGAAGCTCTCTTAATATTGTTTCCATATCTTCTCTGAAACCCATGTTTAACATCTCATCTGCTTCATCTAAAACAACAATTTTTACGTCCTGCATTTTTAGTGTTTTACGGCGCATATGATCCATAACTCTTCCCGGTGTTCCAACTACAATCTGAACTCCGCATTTTAGATTTTTAATCTGTTTATATATTTCCTGACCGCCATAAACCGGGAGAATTTTAATGCCATGCATGTACTTTGCAAATCGACGCATTTCCTCTGCCGCCTGTATGGCAAGTTCCCTGGTTGGACATAAAATGACTGCCTGAAGATTTTTATTTTCCGGATTAATTCTTTGTAAAACAGGAATACCAAAAGCGGCTGTTTTTCCGGTTCCTGTCTGGGCCTGTCCAATAACGTCCTTTCCTTCTAATAATACAGGAATTGCCTGTTTCTGGATTGGGGTCATATATTCAAATCCCATTTCCTCTACTGCCCTGATAATCCTGCTGTCTATTTCTGCATCTTTATATAATGTGTTACTTGGCGCTGTACTGCTTTGTGTTAAGTTACATGCTTCCATCATGCGATTCCTTTCCAGTTGTTATTTTCCGTTTTTTGTTTTATTTTACTTCTTATTTTCCATAAAAAACCATAGAAAAACCTGTTACATTTTATCATACATTTTAATTTTTGTATTTTATTTTTTGCAGAATTTTTCCAAAATGAAAGTAACAGTTCTGTACTTTTTCCTTAACCATAACATCTTTTATTGTTATACAACAACACCATGTTCCTAAAATTCTACCATATAATCCCGAAATCTTAGTGGCAACATCTGCCTTTGCAGGTTTAGATTTTTCCTTTCCCTTATGGCAATGGTATGACAAAAATGAGTAAATAGCGCTTCGTACTCTTTTTCTTTTTCTGAAAATCGCTCTGTTATTTCTTTATCAAAATGCTCTCCTGTAACGATAAACCAATCCTGTTTTGCCGGATGTACTACAAAAAGATGTCTTAAATGATCATAAATCACAAAGTTCTCTAAAGGCAACCTGTCTGCAAAATGTGGCGCTATAAAAGACAATACATTACATTTAGGACCGATTTTTGCAAATAAAATACCATTTTCCAACTCCCTAAAACGTAAAATCTCTTTCATGCGCATTATTTCATTGCCTGCGCTGCGACTTAACTCAAATACTTTTTGTACATACGGATTAGTCAAATTCCCCATAATGCCATAAAATTGAAATGTACTACAAGAACTGTTTTTACTTATAGTAGATTGCTTAAAACAATTTATCCCTTCCACTACCGTATGATAAACCGCATCCGCCTTGTTCTTATCTTCTGTTGCAATTGCCTGACAAATACACAAATATGCTTCCATTCCTAAATCCCTGCATATAGTTCTGCTTACCTTTTTTGCAAGCTCTTCCTCCCTCTGAACCCGCACATATTCTGCAAATAGCTGGTAATTTTCTATCTCGCCAGCCTGTAATTTGCATTCTGTATGGTTTTCCTTTCGCTCATATGCCTTGTATATTCCGGTGAAAATTCCCTCTAAGGAATCTTCACACAATAGTATTGTTCCCATATTTTGTCACCCCTGATTTAGTTTCTGTTACCGTTTACTGTTCATTCTTACGAAACCCGTATGATTTTCTTCTGAATGCGCTCCATTTCATCTTCACCCACTACCTCTGCTACCGGCTGACTCTCTGTGAAAGTTTTATCATCAAATAAAGACAACTGCCTATAGGTAACACCATTTACATCAAAAGGAAGTTTTTCCTTTACATTTAGGAGGTTTCTTGTAATATAATCTTCTTCAATTTTGGTATTGTACATCATCTTACCGTTACAGGTAATAAAATATAAAGCCCGCTTTAATACAACACCCATTTTCTTTAAATCTTCAAACTCAACTTTAGACGAACGTCTTGCCCTTATAATCCGTTTGGCACTTTTCACACCAATGCCGGGAATGCGTAAAAGTATCTGATAATCAGCTCGATTAATCTCCACCGGAAACAATTCTAAATGTCTTAAAGCCCAGTCACATTTCGGATCCAGTAAAATATTAAAATTAGGACGTTCTTCACTTAAAAGCTCCTTTGCCTGAAAACCATAAAAACGCAACAACCAGTCGGCCTGATACAATCTGTGTTCCCTAAGAAGTGGCGGTCCTCCCGCAAGTGCCGGCAGCTCCTTATCTTCATTGACTTTTACAAAGGCAGAGTAAAAGACTCTCTTTAAATCAAATTTCTGATATAGATTTTCTGCAACGTTTATGATTTCATAATCGGTTTCCGGTGTAGCACCAACGATTACCTGCGTAGACTGACCTGCCGGTACAAATTGAGATGCATGATTATAGACGGCTAACTCATTCTTATTGTTATTTATGCCATTCTGAATCTGCCTCATAGGTGTTAAAATAGTCTTTCTATGTTTATTTGGTGCAAGTCTTTTTAACCCTTCTGCTGTAGGAAGCTCTAAATTAATACTCATGCGGTCTGCCAAATAACCTAATTTCTCCACTAAAACCGGATCCGTTCCCGGAATGGTCTTTACATGAATATAACCTTGAAAACGGTATTCATATCTTAGCTTGTATAAGGCTTCATAAATAAGCTCAGATGTATAATTAGGGTTATTTATAATACCTGAGCTTAAAAAAAGTCCTTCTATATAATTCCTTCTGTAAAACTCAATTGTCAAATCGCAGATTTCCTGTGGTGTGAAAGAGGTACGTCTTACATCGTTGCTTTTACGGTTAATACAATACTTACAGTCGTAAATACATTCATTGGTAAAGAGTACCTTTAATAGTGAAATACACCTTCCATCTGTAGCAAAACTATGGCAAATTCCTGCTGATACAGTATTCCCTATTCCGGTACCATCCCCTTTTCTCTCTACTCCACTGCTTGTGCATGCCACGTCATATTTGGCGCTGTCGGAAAGAATCTCCAATTTCTCCATAATAGACAGACCGCTATCTTTTTGAATTATGAGATTTTCTCTATTAACAGTACTAATTGCATCCATCTATTGCAATTCCCCTTTTTTCTAATAATTTCATCTGATTGGAATTATCAAACAAGATCTCCTAACACATTAATTGTCCTCTATCATAGTATCAGAACATTTGTTTGTTTTATTCTAGCACTATATTTTATATATTGCAACTCTTTTATCGAACATTTATTCGCTTAATAAAACAGCAGTTACTGTTCAGTCAGCAACAAAACACTTGTTGTTTTGTTGCGTATGAACGTGATTTGTGTGTGAGCAGGCTCCTTTTGCGTAGCAAAACTTTAAATGAGCCTGCGAATTGTTACTGTTTACGAGGTACGAGTGAACAGTAACAAACAGCAACCCTTTTTCTTTTACCAAAAAAAGGCTGTAGCACCTACACACCCTTCCACATATATTATTATGAAAGAATATGTAGAATTATGAAAGGATTATTTATGAAAGATTGCATGTTTGAAGAAAAACGTTACGACGACTTTCCGGTGGCAATGGCTTATGTTCCCTGGCAAAACACCAATGAGACCTATGAATGTCTGGAAAAAGCCTTTGAAGAAGGCACTTTGTTTCCCATCTTAAATAAACCGTTTACAGGAAGGAGATGTGTATAAATGATGAGTAAAGAACAGGAAAAACTTCTCTACGAAATCAGCATGATAGACTTTGCAATTGTAGAATTAAATGAATATTTAGACACTCATCCTCATGACACAGAATCGGTTCAATATATTGCCCAGTATAACCGCGTAAAACACAAAATGATGCGGGAATACACAAGTAAATATGGTCCTCTAGCAGTTCGCTATGCTGAGGATGAACCGGAATGGTCATGGGCTCTGACACCAATGCCATGGGAAGGAGGCTGCAAATAAATGTGGAATTATGAAAAAAGATTACAATATCCATTAAAAATCAAAAATCCAAATGCAAAATTAGCTCAGTGTATTATTAGTCAATTTGGTGGTCCGGATGGAGAATTAAGTGCTTCTATGCGTTATCTTTCTCAACGCTATACAATGCCTTATCCTGAAGTGGCAAATTTACTCACTGACATAGGCACCGAGGAATTAGCGCATTTTGAATTAATTGGTGCCATTGTATATCAACTGACAAAAAACCTTTCTATGGAAGAAATAGAAAAATCCGGTTTTGCACCATACTATATTGATCACACACTTGCATTATGGCCACAGGCCGCAGGTGGAATTCCATTTAATGCCTGTGAGTTCCAATCCAAAGGAGATATAATCGCTGACTTGACTGAGGATATGGCGGCAGAACAAAAAGCAAGAACTACTTACGATAATATATTGCGTTTAGTAAAGGATGATCCTGACGTTTACGAACCTATTAAATTTCTTCGTGCAAGAGAAATCGTTCACTTCCAACGTTTCGGCGAAGCCCTTCGTATTACCCAAGATAGATTGAATTCTAAAAACTTCTACCAGTTTAATCCTGGATTTGACAGATGTAAGAAATGATAAAAAACAGTTTGCTGCTACCAATATCACTGTTAGTATTGGTAGCAGCAAACATAAAATTATATTTTACTATTAAAATATTCCGAAATAGCTTCGCCCATAAGTATTCTGGCAACCTATTTTACAGCACTATTTTTGCTTCATCCTCTTGCCAGCCAACCCTGTATCCATAAGTACCATCAAAAAGATGAACCCTGTCCATATCAAAAGTAAGCTTTACGACCTCTTCTCTTTTCACCGGGATAGTTGCCGGTACTCTCACGGTAATTTTCTGACCTGCATACTCGAAATACAAATGTACATAGTCTCCTAACATTTCATAAACTTGTACTTGGCTTACAATTTCGCCGGTATCTGAAAGACGGATATCCTCGGCACGGACTCCCACCATAATTTTATGGTGAATATAATCCTTATCACTAAGAATCTTCGCCATCTTTTCGGGTGCCTTAAACAATGCATCCCCTATTTTAACATGTAGCACACCATTTTTCATAACACAGTCCGCTTCAAATATATTCATGGTGGGTGTACCAATAAATCCTGCCACAAACAAGTTAGCCGGATGGTTATAGAGTTCCTGTGGAGTTGCTACCTGCTGGATTTCTCCATCCTTTAACACCACAATTTTCGTACCAAGTGTCATAGCCTCTACCTGATCATGGGTTACATAGATAAATGTACTATCTAATTCCTGATAAAGCTTTGAAATCTCTGTACGCATCTGGTTTCTAAGCTTTGCATCCAGATTTGACAAAGGCTCATCCATTAAAAATACCTTTGGTCTTCTTACAATAGCACGCCCCATTGCCACACGTTGCTTTTGTCCACCGGAAAGTTCCTTTGGTTTCCGATCTAACACTTCTAAAAGCCCCAGCTTATTAGCTACATCTGTTACTTTTTCTCTAATTTCATCCTTTGGAACCTTTTTCAGTTTCATACTGTAGGCAATATTATCATAAACAGACATATGTGGGTAAAGGGCGTAATTTTGAAATACCATTGCCATATCTCTGTCACAAGATGGCACATCATTCATCCGCTTTCCGTCAATTATAAACTCTCCTTCTGAAATTTTTTCAAGCCCTGCAATCATTCTGAGTGTAGTAGATTTACCACAGCCGGAAGGACCTACAAAAATAACAAATTCCTTCTCCTTAATATCCAAATGGAAATCTTTTACCGCCATAACTCCATCATCAAACTTTTTATATATATGTTTTAATATCATCTCTGCCACAGTATTTCCTCCTAAATTCTGTCCAATAATTCCGGCAGATTGTGTATGGAAGCAATTACATAATCTGCTTGATTTGCAAAGTCCTTCTCTTCACTTACACCACTTAATACACCAATTGCAATTCCTCCATTTACTTTGGCAAACATCATGTCGTTGTAGGTGTCCCCTACAACTGCAATCTCGCCCGGCTTTAGTGAATATTTTTGTGCAAATTCACAAAACATCTCTTTATCCGGTTTCGGCTTTTTCACGCCATCATCCCCACCGATATAATCAAAAAAATGTTTTATTCCAATGGAAGATAAACATCTTGTGGCGGAAATTTCTGTGTCGGCAGTGGCTAACCCAATTACAATTTTTCTGGCCTTCAAATGTTCCATTAGTACATTCATATCAGTAAAAACCTGAAACCGCACATCACTTCCCAACATGCTATCATTGAACATTTTTTCCAGCTGACTTCTTACTTTTTCCTTTGAAAATATAATATTTTTTTCTTTAAATGCAATACAAATATCTTCTGCAGTTTCCCCATAGGATTTATAAGCTAAGGCACCATTTGAGTCTACCTTTCCATCATGAACTCCCAAAACACACAGTAAAAACTGCACCATTTCATCTGAAGCCTCAATTCCGTTTTCCTTTAAAAAAACAGGAACTACTTTTAATGCGGCACTTAACCACAAAGAAAAAAAATCAATTAATGTTCCATCTTTGTCAAATAAAATTCCTTTTATCATTTATTTATCTCCCATGTGCTGCCATATTTCTTCTACTGTTTTAAAACGTGACTGTTTTTTTCCGTAATAAACAGGATTCACATAGCCTAAAAACGTTCCGTCCTGTTTTCTTACATCCAGTCTTATCCAGTTCCATTCTTCGTTTTCAAGCAGAACCTGCTCTTTGATAAAAAACTCTCCATCTTCATTTTCTAAAACTTTTGTAGAAAACTTTTGCCCATTTTTCACAATAAATACCTGTGGCTTTTCTTCTAAATCACAGATTTTTGCTTCATAAACAAAATTTACAGTTTTCATCTGTTTTTCTGTTTCAAATTCTTTTGTGTGATTTTGTTTAACCGGAAATTCATCTCCCGGCAAATAAGAAACACCATCTACAGTAATGTCCGGATAAATCCTGCAAAACCTTGTAACACAAACATGACATTTCCTTACACTTTCTAAAACTGCTTTCGGTGTTAATGTTTCACAAAATACATAGGTTCCCGGATCTCCAACAATGGAAGGAAGGTCTGCACCTTCATAGCGTTCTTCGATTAAGTTATGGGAGTCACTTCCACCAACACCACAGATCTTATGTCCATCCTGCCAAAGAGCATCCAAAAAAACGATTGCCTTTTCGTTAGAAGGAGTGGCATCCTGATAGGTTGGATCATTGATAATCTCCACACACTGAAAATCCTTTATGTCTGTTTTGCCATAGAGCCATTTCCAGATAGTAAGAAATGGATGATTAAGGCTGATAATCCAGCCCTTTCTGTTGGCTTCTTTTATAACTTCATCCACATATTGCTCCATTTGAGGTTTCCCATTATACATAACAATATCCATTAATTTTTCCGGCATATCTGTAATACCAAATAAATTAAAGTGACCCTTGTCAGTGGTAATTTCAACGCCGGGAATAATGCAAAGCTTTGTGTTACACCAACCGGTATGAATCAGATTGTGCTCTGTTGGCACATAAAAGTCCATTTCCATATCCTCAGCTTTTTTCATAGCATTTACCACGGTTTCTTTTCCGTCTGACAACCTGGTATGAGTATGGAAATCCCCCTTATACCATCTTGCTCCTGACTGGTATACCTGTTCCCAGTTATATTTTTCAGAATCTATCTGAAATCCTCTCTTAGATAACCACATCCAGCTTCCTATAGGCTCTGTAATTTCACATTCCTCCTCTGTAATGACAACCTGTAAAATAAATTCCTTATCACCTAAACGTTGACTCATGTATTCTGTAAAAATTCCAATTCCTAAAGTCCATGTACCCGGATTTATTGCACCGGTTACTCCCCCAATAGAAGTATGCTCTCCCAAAGCTCCCACTGCCAGCTTCTGTTCCCCATAGCCCAACAGTTTTTGAAGCCTGATTGCTCCCATTTCATCCTTCAAAATAACAAAAGCCATATATCTGCATTCATCCGGTAAATCAATATTCAAATACAATGTTTTTAATTTATAAGGAATCCCGAAGGATTCCTCATGTAAATTGTCCGCATTGCGGCTGATTCTAAAATTTAATGTCTCTTTCATCTTTGTCACATTCTCTATTTATTATTTACGTTGTCTAATGCTTCCTGGGCTGTCTTTTGTGCTTCATCTAAAGCTTCTTTCGCACTGATGTTTTCTAACTCTACTTTGTCGGCTGCGATTGTTAAAGCATCGAGTATCTTTCCACCGGTTGGGTCTATTAACGCCGGTGTACCATGTGCTGCCTGTGAAATTGGCACTAATGCCTGTGGATTTTCTTGTGTATATGCTACAAATTCCTCTACTTCTAAGGTGGACTGACGAACAGCTACATAACCGGTTGCCATAGACCATTTTGCCTGATTTTGGGGTAAAGTAAAATATTTCATAAATTCATATACACCCTGCTTTTCTTCATCGCTGGAACCTTCTAACATAACAAGCTGTAATGCGTCTGCCGTTGGTGCAGAAGGATTACCATTAAATCCAGGCTGCTCCATAGCCGCTACAATGTTAAAGTCAAGGTCTGCCTGATCTCCTGAAGAACCTGTGTATCCGCCTGCTTTATTCTGGAGTACATCATCAATGGTTGTGTACCAGTATTCCCATCCTTGTCCACCGGAATTTACCTTCATAATCTCATCTTCATGAATCCATGTACGGAATGACTCCCAAACTTCAACCCATTCCTCAGAATTAATCATAACCGTTTTTCCATCATCACTAATTAAAGATGCTCCATTACTTAAAGCCGCATCTACCAGATTATCTACTCCCCACATTGGTTCCCAGCCTACAAAAGTGCCGTCTTCACTTGTCATGGTCTCTGCGGCAGCTGCTAAATCCTGCCATGTTTTAATGGAACTTGGATCAATTCCTGCTTTTTCAAAAGCTGCAATGTTGTAGTAAAGTACCTGAGTTGTTCCATACGCAGGAAGTGCAAACACTTTTCCATCTTCATCTACACCCTGATCATAAAAAACGCTTAAATAATCTTCCTTCCTGAAATCAGAATCTTCCTCTATAAACTTGTTTAAATCTGCTACTAAATTCTTTGAGGAAAGGTTTCTGGACTTATCTACATCCAAAAGTGCCATATCCGGTGCATTTTTTCCTGCAATACCTGCCTGAAGCTTCTCATAAGTTTCCGTGTAATCTGCCTGTGTTGTTGTTTTAATTTCATACTTATCCGAAGACGCATTGTATTCATCTACAATTTCCTGAAATACGTTTACAGCCGTTTTTCCGCCTGAGTACCAGAAATCGATCTGAATCTTTCCATCCTCTGTTTTTGTTACTTCCTGTGTTTTGCTACTTCCACATCCGGTAAGCAGACTGGCAATCATAGTCACTACTAATAAAGCTGCTACTACTCTTTTTTTCATGTTTCTTTCTCCTCTTTTTTCCTTTTTGTCTTTTTATGTAAAAGGGCGTTACCCTTTCATACCTGTATCGCCGCCAATACCATTAATAAACCATTTCTGGGTAAAGGCAAATAAAATTAATAATGGTAAAACAATCAAAGCACTTCCCGCCATAACTAACGGCCATTCTGTTCCATAGGCACCGCCCTCAATAAAGAACTTTCTAAGTCCCTGTGAAACTAATAATTTTTCTTCGGAATCTGTAATTAAAGAAGGCCACATATAGCTGTTATAACAAGTAATAAAGTTCATTAGTCCAAAAGTAATAAAAGAAGACTTTGTCATAGGACATACTACATACCACAAAGTTTTAAAATGGCTTGCTCCGTCCATTCTGGCTGCTTCTATAACACCCATTGGCACCTGCATAAATGCCTGCCTTAACAAAAATATACCGAAAATACTCACACAATTTGAAATAATCAGTCCCGTAAACGTATTTAACAGGTTCATATTTGCCAGAATAATATAGCTTGGAATATAAGTTGCTGCTGTAGGAAGCATGTAAGTCCCCATAATAATGGCAAACAAAAAGTTTCTCCCTTTAAATTTCATAAATACAATGGCATATGCAATCATAGCTGCCGTTACAATCTGAAGAAATAAAGTAATGGCTGAAACAAACAAACTGTTCCATACATATCTTAAAAGTGGGGAGTTAAAAATAACCTGATAAAAGTTCCCCCATTGGCATTCCTGAGGGAAGAATCGCGATACATCCATAACCTCCGCTTTTGTTTTCAAGGCACTTAAAACCATCCATATAAAAGGAAATGCGGTAAAAATACTGAATATACAAAGCAACGCTGCCTTTCCAAGTTTTTGTAAGCCTATTCTTATTCTCATTTTCTAAAACCCCCTAGTAATGTACCCATTTCTTAGAGCCTACGAACTGTATAATTGATAAAAGTACGGTAATAAAAATTAATACAATAGCTATTGCCGTTGCCTGTCCCATGTTAAATTCCTCAAAGCCTAACTGATA
Source organism: Lachnospiraceae bacterium (assembly GCA_017436305.1). GTDB lineage: Bacteria > Bacillota > Clostridia > Lachnospirales > Lachnospiraceae > RGIG3040. The sequence goes on along the minus strand of JAFSDJ010000040.1, from coordinate 32,846 downwards.
ATACATATAAAGAAGGGTTCTTGTGCTTCCGGAAGGTCCACCCTGGGTCAATATCTGAATTTGGTCATATGCCTGTAAGGAATTAACCATTGTAATAATCATTAAAAAAAATGTGGTTGGCGAAATAGACGGAAGGGTTACATCCCGAAATCTCTGCCACCATTTAGCTCCATCCATTCCACTTGCTTCATAAAGTTCCTTTGGAACCTTTTCTAATGCTGATAAATAGAAAATCATAGCATAACCAAGACTTTTCCAGACCGTCACAAGAATCACGGCAAGCATGGATGTCTGTGAACTTTTAATCCATTGAAGTGCCGGTACCCCAAGAAAATTAAGAATTGTATTAGCAATACCGGTTCCCGGATCATATATCCACGTCCATACAATAGAAACGGCAACGGTTGGTGTAATCCACGGAGAGAATAAAATAAATTTTATAATTCCACTTCCTTTAAAGGACTTTTGCAATAAAAGTGCCAGCCCCAACCCCAATATAATCGTAGGTATCAGTGTTCCTAATGTAAAAACTACCGTGTTCCATAAAGCATCATAAAAACGCTGATCCTTAAATAAGGCTATAAAATTATCGAAAAATACAAAGTTATATGTAGGGGACATATAATCCCAGTCGGTAAAACTAATATAAAACGATCTTAAAATCGGATAAATCCAAAATACCATTAATGGAATGAATGCCGGAAGTACAAACAGCCATGCACACCCTGCCTCTTTTATTTTTTCTTTCATAATTTTGGTTCCTTTCTAAAGTTCTATATATTTAAATGTCACGTGTGAACAGCAACATGCATACTGCTGATACCGGCAATGCCGCCCACACACCGGAAATTCCTGCAAAAACAGGTAAAAGATACATTAACACAGGTATTACCAGAAGGCTCTCTGCATAGGTTAATAGAATTGCCTTTTTCGTCTCAAATATGGCATTTAAATAAGAAATATGAAACTTTACATATCCAATTAAGAAAAAAGCCATTGCGCTGATTCTCATTCCACTTTTAAAATAAGAAATTGCCACATTGGACAATCCAAATCCTACGCCAATCCATGGTGTCAGTAGAATAGATAACAGTGCGGCTATTGTTCCCATAGTTCCTGCAAAAACATATGCGATTTTCTTTATCTGTAATACCTCTTTCTCTTTGCCTGCACCATGATAAAAGCTTATAAGAGGCTGAGTTCCATCTCCTATGCCTGATAACATATATTGCACCGGAAATGTAATATAAGAAATCACGGCATAACATGCTACCGCCTCTGCTCCACCATAAGCAAGACACTGCCAATTGGTAAAAACAAGCGTAATGGATGGTGCAATAGACATTCCAAATGGGGTGATTCCGATTCTTATTGTATCTATAAACAACTTTTTTTTCAGATAAAGTCTTATTTTAAACCGCCTACACAATAAAATCATGCTGATGCACACAACCACTCCCTGAGCAATTACGGTTCCATAAGCGGCACCTTTAATTCCCATTGCCTTTTCAAACATCAGGTAATAATTCACTCCAATGTTTACAAAAAGACCACAAGTCATGCTTACCATAGCAGATATTGCCATATCCATATTTCTTAAAATGGGCATAAGTCCTGTGCCAAGCACCTGTAATAAGCTTCCTTTTGCAATGATTTCACTGTATCTTAGAGCTTCCAAATATACCATATCCCGTGCTCCAAGCACCTTTAACAGTTTTGGATAACACATAAGCAGTATGGCAGTAATCCCTATTCCCATCAGTATTAATAGTGTAAACGTATTATTTCCTGCCTTTATACTTTCATCTGCTTCGCTTCTTCCTTTATAATTAGAAATCAGTACGCTTCCACCTGCCCCTATTCCAATTCCTAATGCTGTAATCACAGCTGTAATAGGCCATGCAATGTTAATTGCTGCAAGTCCAATATCTCCGGTTGCTTTCCCAATAAAGATCCCATCTACCACACTGTACATTCCAGACAAGGTCATTGAAATAATCGTGGGCAAGGAATCCTTTATAATTTTCTTAAGCATTCCTGTTCCTTCCTTATTTTTCCCTTAACGCTTTGCATAATAGCATATATCTCTTTTGCAAGTTATCAGCTTTATGTAAAATCTTAGTAAAACTTTTTTTTACCTGCCAAATCTGCTACTTACAACTTCCGCCCGTTGCTTAGAAAACGAAAAAAAAAAGAATTTCATAGCATTACTAAGAAATTCTTCTTTTTTATTTTATTATATTTTACATTTTTACTAAGTGTAAATTACTCTAACCTTCCACCTACTACCTGAATAATTTTAGGTGTTAACTGTCATCACATATTCCATATCCAGAAATTCACACATCTCTTCTGTTTCCTTATTCCTGTGTGGACACTGGTAAATTTCTTCCGGACTATAGCTCATCCAATAAGAAGGAACTCTGTGAGTGGTGCTACAAACAGGACATTTGTATTCATACATTTCCATAAAATTTTTCTCCTATTTTCTTCTTATCTTGCGTCTCCTAAGAAAAACAATGCAATCAATCCGGGACCTGTGTGAGAACCGATAACAGCACCCAATGGGTTAATCATACATTCCTCAATGCCCAATCTGTTTGTAATGGCATCTGCTAAAAATCTTGCATCTTCTTCACAATCTCCATGATTAATCATGAAAATTCCATTTTTATCTTTATAGGAGCCCATATACTCTTCCATAAGGTTAACCAGTGTCATTAAGGATTTTTTTCTGCCCCTTGTCTTTGTAAGTGAAACCAGATGCCCTTCATCATCCACTCGTAAAATTGGCTTAATATTAGCAAGTGTACCAATGACTGCAGTAGCCTTGCTAACTCTTCCACCCCTGTGTAAATGATTTAAATCATCTACTGTAAATACATGAATAACATGGGGAATTGTTTCTTTCACAAACTCTACTACCTCTTGGAAAGATTTTCCTCTTTTCATTTCTTCCACTGCTAAATATACTAAAAGTCCTTCTCCCATAGCTGCACATAAAGTATCAATGACCTCAATCTTCACATCCGGATGTTCTTCCATTATTTCTTCGGCTGCAACCTTTACACTGCTATAGGTTCCGCTTAATCCTGAAGAAAATGCCAAATATAGAATTTCCTTATATCCTTCTTTGATATAACTTTCAAAATGGGACTTTGCCTGGTCAGGATTTACCTGCGAGGTAGTAGGCATACTTCCGTTTCTCATTTTTTCGAAGAAAACTTTAGAATCTAAAATATTATTCTCATCGTAGGTAACTCCATCCAAAAGGCACGATAAAGTCATAAGTCCAATGTTGTTTTCTTTTATATAAGATAATGGTAAATCCGTTGTATTATCTGTGGCTAATTTAAAATTCATATTCTAACCCCATTCCACCTTATGTTTTCCTTTATATGGGGGTATTCTAGCATTTTTCAGGCAAAAAAACAAGAGTTACGTTACTTTCTTGCATCCGACATCCGAAGTCTTAAAAGCCTTTTTCCAAGCTGCTTTAAATTCAGCGGGAACAACGGATAAATATAGCTCTGTCCGGAAATAGTCTTATTGTTTACAATTGCCAATAGGAAAATACCAATTCCGGCAATATAGCCATACACACCAAACACAGCCGTTAGTATTAGTGTAATAATCCGCATGAATTTCATAGCATAAGCTAACTCATAGCTTGCCTGGGTATAGTTTGCAATGGTAACAAATACCATATATAACATAACCTCTGAACTGAACCAACCACTTTTTACGGAAAATTCTCCAAATACAAGGGCTGCCATAACACTAAAGGGCGTACTTAGCATACTTGGGGTGTTAACTGCGGCTAACCTTAAGCCATCTATGGCAAGCTCAAGCATTAAAAACTGCCAGATAATAGGAATATTTGGCTGCTCTTTTAGCATAATAAATTGAAAGCTTTCCGGAATCCAATGCGGATACATCATAAGAAGCAAAAAGGTTGGAGTCAAGAAAAACGTCATTATTGCAATTAAAAATCTTGCTAATCTTAAATAAGAACCTGTAATAGGTGGAAAATAATAATCATCTGCTTCCTCTACAATATCAAAAATGGAGGTTGGGGCTATCATGGCAGACGGAGAATTATCTACAAGTATAATAATATTTCCCTCCAAAACCTGTGCTGCAGCCGTATCTGGTCTTTCTGTAAATTTAAATTTTGGAAAAGGATTAACCCAGGCTCTCTGATACAAACACTCTGCCAGACTCTCCTGATTCATAGTAAGAGCGTCTACTTTAATTTCTCCAATTCTTGTACGAATTCTCTGTAATAAATCTTTATCCACCCTTGTCTCCATATAGCAAAGCACAATGTCTGTTTTAGAGCTTTTACCTGCACTGGCAATTTCCATTCGTAAATCGCTGCTTCTGATTCTTCTACGGATTAATGCAGTATTAAATACTAAAGTTTCCACAAATCCATCTTTAGATCCACGCATAGTTTTATCCTTTTCCGGCTCACTGACACTACGACTTGGATAAGTGCGTGCATCAATTAATATACACTTATCATACCCATCCACAAACAAGGCAAATACACCGGAAAGAATAAATTTTTCTATTTCCTTCCATTCGCTTTTTAAATCTACCTCTACAGTAGGCATAAAAGCCTTTGACATTTCATGAGCACTTTCTGGCATTTCTTCCGGCTCTAAATCAACAAAATATTGCAAAATTCTTTGCATCATTTCATCCTTACAGAATCCATCTACAAAATACATGCATGCTTTCTTTCCGCCTACTTCAATGACCCGGTAAACCAGATCAAAGTTTTCATTTACAGCAAGCTTTTCATTTAAATAATTCATATTAGACTCTAACGAACTATTCATCTTACTTTCAAAGAACTTTACTTTATCATTTTTCATCAAAATAAAAACTCCTTTTGACACATACTCTATTATTAGTAGTGTGCCAAAAGAAGTTTTATTTTATACTAACTTTATCTTATTTTGTTGTGCTTCCAAAGCCACCATTTCTGATTTCTGTTACGTCATCATCCTCAGTAATACCGTACTGCATGAAAATTCCCTGCATAAAACCGGTGCCTTCATTTACTTCTAACACTTTATCCTCATTGGAATCGTTTGTAATCTTTGCAAAAATATGTCCCTCGTTATCAGAATCAAAATAGTCACTGTCAATAATTCCAACTGTATTATTTAACTGAAGACGGTATTTAAATCCAAGGCCACTTCTTGGATATAAGCAAAGCACATAATCCTCTCTCATTTCCGCTCTTATTCCGGTCGGAATCTTAATGGTTTCACCCGGTTTTAAAGTAAAGGTAAAAGGGGCAAAAAAATCATATCCTGCACTTTTACTTGTAGCTCTTTTAGGAAGCTTAATATTATCATAAATAGTATAAATTTCCTCTTCTTTATAAAATGGAAATGTGTCCTTAAATCCTTTTAAAAACTCACCTATGCTGACTTTGTGAAATTTTGCTACTCGTTCCATGTGTGTCTCCTAATCACTAAATTCTTAATTTTAATCTGTTTTTATTCATAGTCTCCGCAATGTAAAACCGGATTGGTTGGGTCCGTCTGCTGTAATGATTTCTGCACATCAATTACCCGCTGGTTTTTACTGCCTTTCCACATTAGGTTTACATCCTTTAACTCTACCTTAAATTCTCCATCTACCAATACATCCACAAACTGAAGTAACGGATAATGTAAAATTTTCTCCCAAGTATCTCCTGTGTAAAGCCAGATGGTTTTATCCGGATATTTTGCTTTAATTTCTTCCATTAAGTTTCTTACCTCTAACCGGTTAGCCGCATGCAACGGATCTCCACCGGAAAAAGTAATGCCTGAAATATATGGTTTGTTTAATTGCTGGAAAATCTCTTCTTTTACCTTATCATCCACCGGAAGTCCTCCGTTTGGATCCCAGGTAATAGGATTGTGACATTCTTTACAACAATGTGAACAACCCGCAACCCAAAGTACTACACGCAAACCATCGCCATTTAGCATATCATCCTTTGTAATGTTGTGATATCTCATGTTTACATGCTCTTCCTTTCTGCGATTTCTGCCATTTTGGCATCATTTAATCTTGTATCTCCATGAACTCTGGAATAAGATAAATAGCCATTCATACGATCAATTTTGGTTAAATTACGGCTTCCGCATTTTGGACAAACATCCATTTCCAGTTCCTCATGACCACAATCATCACAGTATGCTAAAGAAAGGTTTACTCCTTCATAAAATCCCATATCCATAGCTCTGCGGATTAAGGTTTTTACTGCCTCAACATTGTAACCAATTGGATATTTTACATACTGAATCTTACCACCATTGGATAAATCCCAGAAACGTGCTTCCAAATCCTGCTTCTGAATTGGTGTAATATCTTCAGATACATGACAGTGGAAACTGTTTGATACATATTCCCTGTCAGAAACGCCCTCTACAATGCCATATTTTTTACGAAACTGTTGTACCTGAAGTCCGCAGAGATTTTCTGCCGGAGTACCGTAAATAGCATATAAATTGCCGTCTTCTTCTTTAAATTCATTGACTTTTTTATTAATGTGCTCTAATACTTCAACTGCAAACTGTCCATCTTCTACGAGGCTTTTACCATTGTAAAGCATTTGCAATTCGTTAAATGCAGTAATACCAAAGGACGCCGTTGCTGATTTTAATATTGGTTTTATTTTATCTGTAAGAGCTAAATTTCCACCTAAAAATCCACCTTCACAATAAGCAAGAGGGTTGGTAGATGCACGCATTTCTCCAAGATATGCATATGTGCGAATATGAAGCTGACGAATTAAATTTAAATAATAATCCAGCACCTCATAAAAATCTCTGCTTTCCTGTCTTGCCTTTGCCAAAATCATAGGAAGATGCAGAGAAACTGCACCAATGTTAAAGCGCCCTACGAATACAGGCTTGTCGTTTTCATTTGCCGGATGCATACCGCCCTCTCTATACCATGGAGACAAAAAGGCACGACAGCCCATTGGGGAAATGATTTCTCCATACTGCTTATACATACTGGCTACATACCCTTTCCCGGTTAGGCTTAACCAGTCAGGATACATTGTTTTGGCAGAACATTTTACACCTGCTTCAAATACATCCTCTAACTCCCCACCAGGTCCGTGAAGATTTTCATCATATAAAAATACAATTTTAGGAAAAAGTACCGGTTTTTTGTGACCTTCCTTTCCTTGTCCTTTTCTTCTTACATTTAACATGGAAATCGTTGCTAACTTTGCAAATCTTCCTGTTTCTGTTCCTGCTGTTACAGTAATAAACGGATAATCACCACGGCTGCTGGCAACTGTATTAAATTTATATTCCCAGCCCTGAAATCCCTGTTCATACTCTTTTACTACATCGGCGAAAGCTTCTGCTTCTGCACTTTCTTTATCAATACCTAGCCGAACATATTTCTCTACATATTTTTCATAAGATTTTTCTGCATAAGGTTCTAAAATTCTATCTACACTGGGAACGGTAAAACCACCATACTGCTGGCTCGCTGCAGATAATACAATATCACCAATTACGTCAAATGCCACATCCAGCGTTTTTGGTTCATTGTACCATATATTTCCCATTTCAAAGCCACCGGATAATACATTCTCTACGTCAAACAGACAACAATTCATTGTATCACGTCTTGCAGACATATCATGAACATAAATATAACCATCTCTGCATGCCTGAATTTCCTCTGTTGTCATAAAAAATTTCTGATACAACTCCTTATTCAGCTGATTAAATACAAGACTTCTTTTTGTGGAAACCAATGCTGAGTCTGTGTTGGCATTTTCTTTATCACCCACATACATAATGGACTGGCTTTTTTTGTAAACATCATCCAGCATTCTTACAAAATCCTGCTTGTAATTACGGTAATCCCTATAGCTTTTTGCTACAATAGGCTTTACATCCTCCAAAGCACTTTCCACAATGTTATGCATTATCGGAATAGGAATACGGTCTTTTCCAAGTTCGTCTACCTTCTCTACCACATATTTACAAATATGTTTCTTTTCTTCTTCTGAAAATTCTGTTAAAGCACGATAAGCTGACTTTCCAACTGCCTCTACTACCTTTTGCACATTGAAAGCTTCTTCGCTTCCATCTTTTTTAACTACTTTAACAGGCGTTTTGGTTGCATATTCTTTGCCATAATCAATTGTAGATTCTATTTCTTTTGCTGTTTCATTTGTCATGAAAAGTCCCTCCTAAATCCCCTTACTTAAGTCGGGGAAGATGCTCTATTGTCGCGTTTTTGCCGTGTAACCGACAGTTGTAAACACTATATTGTGTTTCGCATTTTTTCACAATCACTATATCTTGTGGTCGCTAGATTAGTATAGAGTATTTCCTATCCACTGTCAACCAAAGGAAAAAGAAAAAATTGCACAAAAAAGGAATGGGATTTTTTTCAGATAATTCCCATTCCTTTTCTTCTGTATTTTTTCTTTTCGCTCTATTTCTTTAGAATACCACTTTCGTCAATTTTACTAATTGCCTCTTTTATGGTCTCCACCGAAAGTACAAGTGCGAAACGTACATGATTTTTACCAAGACTGCCAAAACTGCTTCCTGGAGTGCAGATAACGCCGGTTTTTTCCATCAGTTCCATGACAAATTGGGTATCATCAGAAAATCCTTTTGGAATTTTCGCCCAGGCAAACATTGTGCCTTCGCTTCGTTCAAACTCCCAGCCAATTTCTGTTAAACCGTCACAAAGGGCATTTCTTCTTTCTTCATAAACTTTACACTGCTCTTTTACACCATCATCCGGTCCGGTCAATGCCGCAATAGCTCCGTACTGCACTGGTAAAAATGTACCATAATCAATTTGAGAACGTATCTTTTTAAAATTCTTTACAATTTGTTCATTTCCTACCAGAAATCCCATTCTGGCTCCTGTATAATTAAATGATTTGGATAGGGAATAAAACTCTGCCGCCACATCCTTTGCTCCTTCATAGGATAAAATGGAACGTCCGAGTTTACCATCGTATACAATGTCGGAATAGGCATTGTCGTGTATAATCCAGATACCATTTTCCTTTGCCCATGCAATCAGTTCTTCATAGAAGGATTCCGGTGCAAGCTTGCAAACCGGATTAAGGGGATATGAAACAATAATTACTTTTGCTCTTTTTACCAAATCCTTTGGTATATCAGAAAGATTTGGCAAATAACCTTTTTCTTCTATTAAATCATAGGTTTTTATCTCTGCTCCCATAAGCTTTGGACCGGCTTCAAAAATCGGATAGCCTGGGTTTGGAACTAAAATTACATCCCCCGGATCACATAAAGGAAGCGCAATATGCGCAATTCCTTCCTGTGAACCATAAACAGAAGTAATTTCTGTTTCTTCTAAGTTCACACCATATCTTGTTTGAAATCTTTTTATGACTGCCTCAGTCAGTTGTGGCAAGTCTGCTAACGCATATTTATAATTTTCCGGCTTCGTAGCGGCTTCTGCCACAGCTTTCATAATATGCTCTGCAGGTTTAAAATCCGGGGTACCTACAGAAAAGTTATATACCGTTTTTCCTTCTTTTAAAAGTTCGTTTTTCTTATCGTTTAATGCCTGAAAAATTCCTTCTTCAAATTCATCCAGACGTTTTGCAAATGGTTTCATTTGTATACTCACCTCTTGTTGTTTATTGACTTAACCATTTCTTAATCTTATCACAGGCAATTTTTTCTTTCAAGGCTGTACAATATTTTTCTGTGCCGGACCGTCTAAAAGTTTTCCTTTATAATCAAACCTGGAACCGTGACAAGGGCAATCCCAGCTTTTCTCCTCAGGATTCCATTCCAGCTCACAGCCAAGATGGGGACAAATAGCAGAAACCAAATATACATTACCTGTTTCGTCCTTGTAGACACCTACCTTTTCTTTTTCATATTCTATTTTAATGCCTTTTCCGGTTTCCAGCTTTTTTAATTCTTTTTCCGGAAGTTCTCCAAACTTTTTAGTAAGCCCTTTTGCAGTGCACATACCTTCATGAATTAAAGTTTTTGCCGAAGCTGATAAATGAAACCTTCTAGGTGAAAATACTTCCTTATAAGGGTTATCTTTTCCCAGTATTTCATCTCTTATAATCATTGCCGCCACCATAGAGCTTGTCATTCCCCATTTTCCAAAGCCTGTTGCCACATAAATATGCTCTTTGCCGGAAGAAAATCTTCCTATATATGGAACTCCGTCCAGTGTGATACAGTCCTGGGCAGACCAATGGGTTATCTCTTTTCCATTTGGAAACATCTTCCTTGCTTTTTGCCTGATTGATTCATAACCCATCCCCGGTTCTTTAATTCCCGTATGATGTCCTCCACCGCCAAGGAGCAGATAATTATCATAGGCCCTAAACGAAAAGCTTTCCCTTTCAATTCCTAAATACATATTTTGAAAAACAGGAACATTCTCATAAGCAACCACATAGCTACGCTCCTGATGCATTCTCAAAAAATAATACCCGGGTACATTTAAAAAAGGAAAATGGCAGGCAAAAACAATATTATCCGCAATAATTGTTCCGTTTGTTGTTTTCACCTTATCCCCCTCTACTTCCAGAGCCTTTGTATGACAAAAAATAGTCAGCCTTTTGGAAACCGCCTGTAAAAACTTTAAAGGATGGAAAGATGCCTGATTTTGAAAACACAGAGCCCCTTCCACTTTAAATGGTAGCTCTGTGTCTGTTGTAAATTCTGCTTCTATACCAAGCTCTTTTGCTGCCGTTTCTTCCCGTTTTAAGCATTCACTTTCCCGTTCTGAATACAAATATGCCTTACAGGTGTAAAAATCGCAATCAATTTTTTCTTTTTCAATGATTCTTTTATATTCTTCTATGGCATTTTGGTTAGCCATTGCATACTGGTGCGCCTGCTCTTTTCCAAATTTTTGAATTAATTTATCGTAAATCAGGTTGTGCTGGGAGGTAATTTTGGCCGTAGTATTCCCTGTTTGACCTCCGCCGGCTTCTCCTGCATCAATAATGGTTACTTTTCTGCCTGTCTCAGTCAATAAATAGCCTGTTAAAATGCCTGCCATTCCAGCCCCAATAATCAGTATGTCTGTTTCTAAATTGCCTGCCAGTGAAGGTCTTTTTTCAGTTTTTACTGTTTTTTGCCAGATAGATTCCATAGAATTGTAGATTTCCTTTCTTACATCATATTTGCCCCTGTAGCCTATTTTATGATATTTTCTCCAAATATGAATTTTCTATGACTATCTGCATAAAATTCCTAAAAATCTGCTTATTTTAATATTCCTTCAAAATATTTTTCAAATATTTCTGATAATCTTCCTTCACTCTTTCCGGTAACAAAATTTTTGCACCTTTTCCAAGGCCTGTAAGCCATCCATAAAACTGTCCGCTAACTGCAATATTCACACGTATTGAAAAATGCTCCTCATCTCTTATTCGGATTTCTACATCTCTACCAAACCGGTCAATGACTACACCTGCAAAATGGTTTTCGAATTCCATCGTTACTGTTTCGTCTTCTCCTCCAAACATGGAGAAGGTTTTACTGGAATAGTTAGCCGGCTTAATAGTTTTGGCAAGCTCTATTCCGGCTCTTGGCTCCTTTGTCAGGGAAATGTTGTTCATTTTATCTACCCTATAATGTTTCATCATATCTGCTGCTTCATCATAAGCAACCATATAATAATATTCATCATTCCAAATAAGCTGATGGGGACTTACTACATAAGCCTGTCCGTCCTTTTTAAACTGCATTTTTTTCTCTACGTTCCATTCAAAATACCGAAAAGAAATCTGGAGATTTTCCTGAATGGCTCTGTGAATATAATCTACATTATAATAAATACTTTCATTTTCTGTCTTGATTCTGTCAGAAACGAAAACCTGACGCTTTAACTGTTTTGCATCCATTTCATTAGTAAGGGATCCAATTTTACTAATGAGCTCTCTGGATTTTTTCAAAGTAATAAATTTAGAAGCCTGTACCGCATCTACCAAAAGTTTTAGCTCCGGTAACTCAAAGCTTCTACTGGCTAACCGGTAACCTCCGTTTTCTTTTGCTTTGGAGCTTACAATATCATATCCAAAATTCTGCAAAGCCTCTATATCCGTATAAATACTTTTTCGCTCTGCTTTAATCTCATATTTTTCCAGTTCTTTTATCAGGTCATTTGTTGTAATACCACAGCTATCATTTGTCTTCTCCTGAAGAATTTTTACAATATATAAAAGCTTTAGTTTTTGATTTGATGATCTTGCCATAAAATTTACTTTCCTCTCATAATAATTCCCACGAAAAAATTCCTATATATTTAAAAAAAGGATGTCCCTTGGAACACCCTTTTATTTTTTAATTCTCAACTGCATCTTCCTTTTCCATTGCTGCCTCTGCCGCAAGCTTGGCATCTTTGGATTTTCTCATTTTAACACCAATGATGCAGGCAATTACAACAAGTCCTATCATAATCACAAATAATAATAAATAAGATAAAAATGAATTGACAAATAGTATCAGATTGTTCATGCCTTATACCTCATTTCTTTTTTTATAGCCCTGAATTTAGTCTTGTTCTTGTTCACTACGTGAATAATAACCTTATTCCTAACCTATATCATACCACCATAAAGCCTGTATCGTCAAGTAAGTGACTGCCATCTGCCGCACTTGTTGCTAACTGATCGCACCTCTCATTTTCTGCATGTCCTGCATGACCCTTTATCCACTGAAATTTTACATTATGGGGCTCCATGGCCTTTAACAGCCGCTTCCATAAATCTACGTTTTTTACAGGTTGTTTCTGGCTGTTTTTCCAGTTGTTTTTTAACCAGCCTTTTATCCAGTTCTGGTTGAAAGCATCTGTTACATATTTGGAATCTGAAATTAAAGTAATCTCACATGGCTTTGTTAAAGCCTCAATTCCGGTAATGGCTCCCAAAAGCTCCATGCGGTTGTTTGTAGTATTTTTATAGCCTGCTGAAAATTCCCTTTCGTGAACAGTTCCCTTTGTGTCTATATATCGTATAATCGTGCCATATCCGCCCGGCCCCGGATTGCCTCTGGCGGAACCATCAGAATAAATTGTTACCTGCATGTGTGCCTCCTGAATTTCTATATTTTTTATACTCCACTTATTTATCAATTACAATATTTTTATAAATATGTTAGTTCCTGCTAACTTTCCCTGCATAAAACGTCCAATTACACCCAGTTTCCGGTTTTTACAAACTCCTCTGCTCTATGTTCTGCTCTTTTTATGATTTCATCCTCATATTTTAAAATCCCGAGAAGCTTAATTGCGTTTCTTGTAGTGGCCCTGCCTTCTTTTAGCTTGTAGTTAAACTTAATATCGTCCTCTAAAATAGTTTCTTCAAAATGGTAATTATGATATTTTTCTTCTAACAGTCTTGTAAGCTCTATATCATGAGTGGCAGCAAAACACATGGAACCTTTTCCTAAAAGGCTTTGTAAAATCTCTGTGCTGGCTGCAATTCTCTCAACCGTATTAGTTCCTCTAAGTACTTCATCCACAAAGCAAAGCACAGGGGCACCGTCCTTAGATGCTGCATCAATCACTCTCTTTAATGCTTTAATTTCCACAATAAAATAACTTTCCTGATTTGCAAGGTCGTCTCGAAGTGCCATAGAAGTGTACACCCGGAAGTTACACAATGTAAAGCTTTTTGCCATACAAGTATAAATAGTCTGGGCTAAAATGGCATTAATTGCTACTGTTTTTAAGAAAGTAGATTTACCGGAGGCATTAGAGCCGGTCAGTAACATACCCTTTTTTTCACAAAAACTGTTCACTACCGGATTTTCAATCAGTGGATGATATACTTCTGCTCCACCTATCTGCATGTTTTTCGTAAAATCAGGCTTACAAAAATAATCTAGACTTTCTCTGTATGCCCCTATGGAAAGTATTGTTTCCATACTTCCTATAATTTCAAACATTCTGATAAAATCCTGTTTGTGTTTCTTGGCTTCCTTTAGCATACTGTAAAATTTTATAATATCTATATGAAAACACATTTTCACATAATCCATCAGAACCTCAAGTGGGTTACTTTTAACTGCTTTATTTCCAAAAATAAGAAAAGCACCTTTGGCAAAAGCTTTTGTTTCTTTTTTTAATTTCTTCAATTCTTCCATTTCCTGTGTAAATACGGTATCTTTGCACTTTTGCAACTTATCAATGCTTTTTATCACTCTAAGTAAATAAGCAAAGGTTGTAATATATGGTGAAATCTGTTTTTGAGCCGGAAAATAAGCAAGAATATTGGAAACCAGCAAAATAACAAAAATTGAAAGGCATACCGGTGGGTAAAAAAACATTCCAACTAAAGAAAGTCCCATACCTGCTAATACTAGAATATGTTGTGTCATTTTTTCCTGTTTTAAATCATTCAGGTAATCTATATAATCCACTATAGAATATTTTCCTGTTCTTCCCACTTCCGCAAAGAGCATTTGAAGTTCAATGCGGCTTTCTTTATGGTTTCTAAAGTACTCTATCTTTTTGTCCCGTTCTTTCAAAATCGCCTCATTCATTACAGGACATCTGAGTGTTTTGTATAGAACTTCTTCTCCTGCGGCAGAAAAAGTAAAATCCATGGACTGATATACTCTGTCCATATCTAAATCATTCCATGTAATATCATCGATAAAAAAATCTGTTTCCTGTTTTGTCTTTTTGTAGTAACTGGTAATAGTTGCCAGCCTTCCATCTACATACTCCTTGTCAGAGGTTTTTCCGTAATTTGTCTCTAACCTTTTTTTAAAAAACTTTTTTGTCCTCTTTTCGTCTACAAGTCCTATGATATATAAGATGATAATACAGAAAAAAAAGGAGATAAAAAATACTATATATTCCATTTATCCACTCTATACTCCTCATTTTTTTGATTTCGTTAGTTACTGCTAACTTCTTCCAATTATTTTCCTTTATATTTAACTCAAATTGTCCGAACCAAAACTTTCCGGTAGTAGCTCTTTTAATGTATATACTTTGTATTCTTCCTGGTTTTTCGCCACAATTATCCAAAAAGTTTCCGGATTGCAAAATTCCGCCATAACCTGTCTGCATACTCCGCATGGATGAGCATAATCTCTTTTCCCATTCCTTTTACCGCCAACTATGGCGATGGCACGAAAATGTAGTACGCCGTCGCTAACTGCCTTAAAAAAAGCTGTTCTCTCTGCACAGTTGCTTGGACCATATGCTGCATTTTCAATGTTACAGCCGGTTACAATTTGGCCCGTATCGGTCAGCAAAGCTGCTCCAACCATATAGCCGGAATATGGAGAATAAGAGTGCTCCCTGGCAGTTTCAGCATGTTGTATTAAGTTCTGAATTTCTAGTGTCTCCATCTGCTTATCCTCCACATAACTACTATCATTGTCTTCCAAAACTGTCTGTTCATATTTTCTATAAACTGGTTTTCATCTCTAATTCCGTCTACTTAGTACTTATATTTAGTATTGCGCGCCAAATTTCTTTACACATTCAGTTACAAGCTTTTTAAATAAAGGGGCTGCTGTATTGGCAGCTTCCTGAACCTCATCATGAGTAAGGGGATTTTCAGAAAGTCCCGCCGCAAGGTTACAAACACAGGAAATTCCACACACCTTCATGCCCATGTGATTGGCCGCAATGGCTTCTACTGCAGTAGACATTCCTACTGCATCTGCTCCCAGTGCAGCTGCCATTTTAATCTCTGCCGGTGATTCAAAGGATGGGCCTGTAAACTGAATGTACACACCTTCCTGTAATGCAATTTGATTTTCTTTAGCCGTTTCTTTTATAATGTCTCTTAAATCTTTATCGTAAATCTGGCTCATATCAGGGAATCTTGTACCTAATTCATCTATATTTGGGCCGATCAACGGATTTGGTGCAAAAGTGGAAATATGGTCATTAATCAGCATAAAATCTCCTGCATGAAAGGATTTATTTACACCGCCTGAAGCATTGGTTAAAAATAAAATTTCTGCGCCCAAAAGCTTCATCAGTCTGGTAGGAAGTACAACATCTGTAATAGGATATCCTTCGTAATAATGCACTCTTCCTTTCATACATACAACCGGAACCTCTCCCACATAGCCGAAAATAAATTTGCCCGCATGTCCTACAACGGTGGAAACCGGAAATCCTTCAATATGGCCATAATCAACTTCATCAACTACTTTTATATCATTTGCGTAATCCCCAAGACCAGAACCAAGTACAATAGCTACCTTTGGTACAAAGTCCGTTTTTTCCCGAATACTTTTTAAACAATTTTGTAATTTTTCATAAACCGGATTCATATGAAATACCTCCTAGATTTTTTAATTTATTTTACCGTAACCTTTACTTTCTTGTAAATACCATTTTTCGCATAAACACAAATATAATCTGCGCCTTTTGCTTTTCCTTTTACTACGTATTTTTTAGTTACAGTTGCAACCTTGCTGTTTGTACCAAGCTTCCAAAAGAGGAATTACTTCTCCAAAATGATAGAACTTCATACCTAGTACCTTACCCCCGTAACAGAATAACCTCTCTGCTCCAGTTTTTCCATAATCACTTCATCTTCAACATCTGCTTCATAAGATATGGTTAATTCACCTTTTTTCAGATTAACAATTCCTGCCACACCGCTAATATCATTTATAGCTTCTTCAACTCGCCTTTTACAATGCTCACATTGCATGCCATCTACTTGAAATATCTTTTTATACAAAACCTTTGAAAGCTTCTTCTTTTTAGGCTTATAATCTGAACCTCCACAGCAACCTCCCTTTCTTGCAAAATGTTTTATTGAAGAACGTATTCCAAAAAACAACACAACCACTAATATCACAACTATAATTCCATCAGTCATAATCAAAACTCCTAACTCTATTTCTTTGCCTCCTATGCCTCCGACACTCTTAAGGTCTTAACACCAAATACGAAATTCTGTAGCATCTCAACCTGACACCCAATACTAAGTCCAATGGATGTTACCCTTGTCAGATAACGTTTGTCGCCATTAATGGCAACAATTTTTGCTTTCTGTCCCTGCGAAAGCTCTGTTAGATTCTTCATAAGTCCTTCCTTTGCCTCCTAATTCTAGTTAGTTTTAACTAACCGTCATTCAAAAATATATGAGGTTATTCCAACCCCATGCAGGCTGACCAGTCAGCCTCATAAAATTTACATATCTAGTTCCACCTGACGCAGTAAGTAAAAGTTTCATACAGTTAAGATTTGTGTAAGCAAATTCCATTCCTTCCACTTCTGTTGCTTCATGTATTTTATTTAATGTTTCTCTTATTTTATTTAATGTTTCTCTGTCTTCGGCAAATATATGCACCTACAAATTTACATAACAGTGTTATATATAACGCCGTTATATTAGCATTGATACCTTGACCCGTCAAGAAATATTTCTGCCAAAATTGTTTATTAAGAATTACTTTCATTAAACCTACCTTGACAACTCCAACTCTCTATCGTAAAATGACTAAGATGTTTCTTTTGGTCATTTAGTTTTACAAGGAGGTTTCTATGCCAAAAATTTTTTCAGATACAGACAGAACCAATATACGTGAATCACTGCTTGTTATTGGACGTAAAGCACTTGAAAGAAATTTATACAAAAACATTTCTATTGCAGATATTGCCTCTGATGCAGGAATTGCCAAAGGCACCTTTTACAACTTTTTTCCGTCTAAAGAGGTTTTCTTTTATGAAATTATGCTTCAGATTCGGGATGAAAATCGTATGGCTTTTGCAGAACTTATAGAATCCCCCACTAGAGAAAATGCCTACAACCTTTTTTACGAACGTTACACAACTAAAAAAACAATATACGACTATTTCACTACAGATGAGTTAAAGATTATCTTCCGCCGGCTTCCCCACAAACAGAAGGAAGCAGACGAAAATAGTCTGGTGCTTGCAAAAAAAGTAATATCCGCCTGCACAGACAGAAAGGACATTAAAGCTGAGGTCGTTGTAAATCTGATGAATATTGCCGCTTCCGCCTCTGCGGAACGAGAGTTTCTGTTACCGGACAGCTACAACGAAACCATTGCCGTAATCGCCAAAGCAATTACGGATTATATTTTCGAGAAATAAAGGAGGCACACTATGACACTGGAACAATTTTACGAAACATACCCGCAACAGACAAAAAAATCAATGGCAAGGACTTTGTGTATCGCTATCACAAGAAAGAAATTTCCAAAGCTACCATCGTTTTACTGACAGGTGGTATTGGACTTTCTGATTTGTTCTTTATGCATTTTGACCGCTTTGCACAGGATTTTTCTGTAATCACCTTTGATTATCTTAGGTGCTATCCTACAATGGCTGAATTTGCAGATGCTGTAGCAGAGCTTATGAAAGTTCTTGGCCTCAAGGTCTGGCTGGTAGGACAATCTTTAGGTGGTGCTGCAGCACAGATTATTGCCAAAAGACATCCTGAAATTGTGGACGGACTGGTCCTCTCCAATACTGCTGCTGTTCAGGGCTGTGGTGGTTCACTGGAATATTTCGAAGGTATGAAAAAACGCCAGGCAAAAAGCCGACGCATGATAAAAATAATCCCTTGGGGACTTGCTAAAAAAGCAATGATGAAAGCAATTGCCAAAAAGACGGATAAGCTTCCACCTGAACATAAGACTTTGTTTGAAGATTTGGCAGATGTCATGTTTCAGATGCTTACCAAGGAACACGAACTGCACATGATTGATATGCTGATAGACTGCGGAAACCACCTCAATATTGAGAAAAAGGATTTTGTATTCCTCGCAGACAGAGTTATGCTTGTAATCAATGAGGATGACGAGACTTTTTCTGCTGAAACCAAGCAACAGCTAATTGATTTTATGACTGCCCCCAAAGTGATAAAGGAAAAAGATGGCGGACACCTTGGTGCACTTATGGATGTGGAAAATTATGCTGCTTCTGTTGTAAGATACATCAAGGAACGAGAATAATATTTTAAGGAGAGATACAACTATGTTAATGACATTTTCAATTTTAGGACTTATCGGCGGCATTCTTTGTGCCATAGGAGATATCCTTTTTGACCTCAAGGGTAAAGGAAATCAGAAAACAGGACCGGGCGGCAATGTTGACACTAACTGGGTAAAGATGGCAGACTGGAGATTTGTGACCTCCATCATTTTTGCTTTTTTCGGAGATATTTTTGCAATGCTGGGAATTTACTCCCTCGGCATGCAGATAGCAGAAAACAATCAGACACTGGGTTATGTTACAGCCATCGTTGGCTGTGCCGGAACGGTAGGTGGTGTACTTATACATACAGCACTTTGCATCCAGCCCCTTTTGTACAAAAGACTCATTGAAGCAGGACACCCTGAACTGGTAGACAGTATATTAAAAACCTTTTACAAGGCAATTGCATTTCCTTTCTTTTTCGGATATCTGCTCTTAATGACACCCTGCGTAACATCTGTCATTGCAATTCTTACCGGTTGTCTTGCCATACCGAAATGGTTTGTATTGCTTAACTCTATTGTTTTTTTGGTAATTGGTGTAACCTTTAGAAAAATCAATCCAAAGGTGTTTCAGGATCTACCCGGAATCATCATGCCAAGTATGGGGCTTGCAATGCTTGGACTAATTGGTATTGTGAATTTGATGTAGGCAGAAATATAGCTATTACTGCAATGGCTATATTTTTTATTCTATATTTATGCTAATCAAAAATGGAGCTGTCGCTTTAACGAATGAAATTCGTAAAGCAGCAGCTTCATTTATATTCCTGTAAAAATACTATGATTCCCACTCACAGCTGACTATCATTTCAGATTTAATACCGGCAATACACAGTTCATTTTCACTTTCCACGTTCTCAAAACTCTCAACGGTCTGTTCATTCTTATTCCAGTAAACACGACTCTTTCTGCCGGAATTATTCACATGAAAATTGGCAGGCTTCGTTACATGAATAATAGAATTAGCCCAAAGCTGATATACCTGCAGTCTTCCATTTATTTCATCTACTGTAATATCGAAATCTGTCTTACCGGTAAATTCAAAGCTTCCCCGACATTGTTTCATTGTTACAAAGGAAGCCTCACCGTCATATTCAAAACAATCTAAATGAAGTCCCACAAAGCTTACTTCCTTCGCAGAAGCCTCCAGTTCACAGTGATTTGTATAATCCTTTGGTAGCATAATCGTAACCGAAAGCTCTTCTCTGATTTCTTTCTCGCTAAGCTCACCCTTTTTGAAGCAGTTTACATCTATTTTTTTGCGTTTTTCATCCAGCTTAATCTTAAATAGTTGTTCTAAATTTTCCAACGTTTTAGACTTAAGTACTACATGAAGCTTCTCATCCAAAGAAGGGACTACCTCAATTTCTTTAGCACTTCCAAAATGTATATCAAAATGAGTTTTGTTATCTATATCGTAGATTGTTTCACTGCAAAATTCTTTTCTTTCCTCTTTTTCAGTTCCAGCCCCCTGATATACTAACTCATCTAAAGTAGTCTTAAAAATTTCTGCTAAAATCATCATGTTTTCCAAATCCGGTAACCCCTTCTTTGTCTCCCATTTGGTAATAGCCTGTCTGGACACTCCAATCCTCTCCGCTAATTGTTCCTGAGACAGCCCTTCCCGTCTTCTAATCTCTTTCAATTTATCTCCAAAATCCATATCTTTTATCTCCTTTAATTTTTCAAAAACTTACTCCATAATTTACTCTTTAATTAGAGCATACGCTGAAATCTTCTTTATAGGCATTGATAAAACCATACTAATGAAAAATGTTGCAACAAACAACACCCCTGCAAATAAAAGCAAAATTCCTGCCGAAATCTCACAATGATGTTTCATAACACCGATCATGGAAAAAATCCCATTATAAATTGTCGGCATCATAAATTTTCCCAAAACAGCCGAACCGAAAATCGCCACAAATGCAGTTGGTAAGAAACTTCCTGCCATTTGGAACATTAACTGTCTGTTTGAATAACCAATTGCCTTGTAAATTCCAAGTTCCTGTCTTCTTTGCACTAATAAAGACCTGATTAAAATAAATAAAATCAGTAAGGCAATTAAAATTGTTAACAAAAACACCGCTAAAACTACAATCTGTACAATACCCGCATACAACTCCTGAGATGTTTTTGATTTCTCATAGAAATTCACAGTAGTAACAATCCCATCTTCAAAGTTATCTTCTGCTAACTCAAGAAAGCTTTCAGTCTGCTCCTTTTCATTCAAATATACATACAGCGTAATGTATGGATTTTCTGTACAAATTTTCTCATATCCTTCTTTTGTAAGTTCTAATAATTTCCCTTGATAATTTACACTTTGCAAGAAACCTACAATCTTATAAGAAGCACTTTTTCCCTCCACTGTCAAAGTAATAGAATCCCCTATTTCATAACTACCATTTTGGGCTATTTCATTTCCAATTGCAATTTCATCATCATTTTCCGGATTTTTTCCTTCATAGCATAAATCATTGGTTACTTCATTAAAATCTTCACAAACAAATACAGGAACTTCTTCTTTGTCAAGTTGCACTGTTTCTATAGAGTACTCCAGCACATTTGAAACCTGTTCCATATTTTCTATTACTTCTTTATGCCCTTTTCCATCTTCTGCATTCATGGTAAGTACTGCATCCGGACTTTCCTCTGCCAGTGTGCTCATAAAATTATCCGGCTCTACCATTACATTATAAAATAAAACTCCTGCAAAAGATATTAGAATTGTTAACACAAATAATACTAAAAATAATAATAAATTCTGTCTTGCTGCAGCATACATATTTTTTCCGGCCAATAGCAAGTGAACATTTCCCTTAGTAGTCTGAAGCGCAAATACATTTTTTCTGCTGATTTTCCCCTGACTAATTCCTCTAATTGCCCAAATCGGCTGTAATTTCTTTATTTTTCTTGCTGCAAAATAAGTAAAGAAAAATACCATCCCAAGCAATAAAACAACCACAATAAGCGCCCCTATTGCATCAAATCCGATTGTAAGCCAAAAACCGGCCTGCAACTGAATCACAGAAACAAGTACCGGCAACAGAATATAAGAAATTCCTATACCAAACACTATTGTCAGGATTCCAACGATTCCATAAGGCAGCATCATAGCTGCTATAATTCCATTTCCTGTATACCCTAATGCCTTTAAAACCCCCATATCGGTCATTTCCGCTTCAATTCGGTTTTGAATCCGTTCTCTGCACAATAGCAGACTTACCAATAGCACGATTACTGCAAATGCAGCCAGAATCACAACAAGCAGGTTACAGACCATAGTTCTTACCTGTTTATTGGCTCTGTCATAACCGCTAAACAATACGCTTTCATCAGCATCTGTCAATAGACTTGTAATAGAATCCATCATTTTTTCTGAATCTGCCTGTTCCTTTGTTTGTGCAGAAAAAACTGTAACGTGACACATTTCTCTCCCTTTCACAAATTCCGTATAAGTCTCTTTCGGAAGATATACTCCAATGATTCCGTTTCCCAGGTTTCCATACTGCATTTCCTGAACAACACCCGCTACCGTAAATTCCACTTTTTCCTCTTCTATTTGATATACAATTGTATCCCCTAAGTCAAACTGCCCAAATTCTGCAATGTACAATGGCAGATAAATAGGATTTTTTACTTCTGTTTTATCTTCTCTGATAATTTCCAGACGATTTAATTCGTGAGTTTCGTCCATATTGTAAAAAACTGTATTCATATCAAAATCAGTTCCTCTGAAATCCTTCACGATTGCATTTAGAAAAATTGCTTCTAATACTTCTACTTTTTCAACGTTTTCTAACTGGGATATTTCTTTCTCTATTTCGTCTAATCTCTCTGTTATCTTTGCTTCTTCTACTATTTCGAATTGCTCAGTTGTTTTTGTTTCTTTGTCTATATTCACATTATATTCCACCACCGGTTGGGACTTCCCACCGGCAACAATCACATTCACGTTAGCCGTATCTAACTCATCAAACTTTTTATCGTATGCCTTATCCATTTGAAACAATAACACCAAAGCTATATTTAAAATGAGAGCTGTCATAAGAAGTATTATTCCAAAGGCCATATACTGACCTTTTTCCTTCTTTAGGTTATGCTTGGCTAACACCCATATTTTTTTCATATACTACCACCCCATTTCCTCTAAAAACTGATTCAGCTTTCTTGTTCTTTCAACATCTTCCTTCTGATAGTTACCAAGCAAACATTCCCCAAAGATTTTCCCGTCTTTTAAGTAAATAATCCGATCTGCCCGAAGTGCTGTTTTCTTATCATGAGTAACCATAATAATGCTTTGTCCCTCCTCATGAACTTTTGAAAAAACATCCAACACTGCGTCTGAATTGTTAGAATTTAAGGCTCCGGTCGGTTCGTCAGCAAATACAACCTTAGGTCTGTTAATCAAAGCCCTTACAATTCCTACTCTTTGTGCTTCACCACCTGAAATCTGGGATGAATTCTTTTTCCGGGTAATTTTCGGAAGATTTACTTTATCAAATAAATCCTCTGCTCTTTTAATCACATTATTTTTCTTTTCTCCTGTTAAAAATCCGGTAGTAAGCACATTATCCATCAAGCTCATCTTTTCTAATAAATATATTTGCTGGAACACAAAGCCACAGTTCTTTCTCCGAAACACGGCTAACTCATCATCCTTATATTCGGTAATATCCTTTCCATCAAATAAAATTCTTCCTCCACTTGGTCGGTCCATTCCGGATAAAGCGTACATAAGGGTAGACTTTCCAGCTCCTGAAGAACCCATGATAATCGTAAAGTCTCCTTCATAAATATCCAAATCCAAATTATTAATAATAACCTGTTCCACTTCACCGGTAGAAAAGCTTTTCTGTAAGCCTTTTACTGTAATAATTGCTTTTTTCTCTTTTTGCTTATGTTGCATCTCGTTATTCTCCTCTCAGGACGGATAAGTTTGTGTGCTCCGCCCTTTTCCTGGCAAAGCTTATCAAAAAAGCCCGGTTGCAACTAGCTACACTTGTTTTCATCCCACAAAAAAAGCTGCTACTTTCCGTTGCATACGGGTAAATAACAGCTTTTTTTACTGAATTATGCTATTACGCAGCCTGACAGCAAGTGTCTGGCTGCTGTATGAATAGTAACTTTTTATCATTTTAAATAATAATACAAATAATTCCTCCATTTGTATCATTTACAATTTTCTGCATTGTCTCTTGCAATTTCACCTGGCTTTCTTCACCTATCATGGCAATCTTACTGGAAATCCCATCGTTTACTAACTGCTCCACAGTTTTTCCAAAAATATTTGTATCCCAGATTCCATCAGTAGTATCTGCATCAGAAATATAGCGAATTAAATCTTCTGCCTGTTGCTGTGTTCCAACAATTGGCGCAATTTCCGTTTCTATGTTAGCACGGATCAAATGAATGGATGGGCTTTCTGCTTTAATCTTTACACCAAACTTATTACCATGCTTGATAACTTCCGGTTTTTCTAAGGTAATCTCACTTCTTTCCGGTGTTACAACTCCATAGCCTTTGTATCTGACTGCATCCATGGCATTTAAAACTTTTCTATATTCTTTTCTCATTTCTGACATTTCTTTTAGCATGCCAATAAGCTGATATTCACTTGTAATGGTATCTCCTAACAACTCACTTAGCATTTCATAATAATATGCCTCGTCTATATCCAGATAAATTTTTACTTTTCCGGTAGACATATCAATATTGTCCACTTTAATCCGTTCAACAAACTCGCTGTCCAGTGTAAAAGGAGTCTGGCGTAAATCTCTCATATATGTATACTGCTCTAATTTTTCTCTTAATTTATTTATCAATTCCACCTTTACTTTATGCTCATCATCAAGCATTTCTACCCATTTAGGAAGAAAAAATTCAATTCCAGAAATAGGGAACTCATAAAGTACTTTTTCTAATATAGCAGTTACATCTTCTTTTTTCAGCTGTTCTAAATTCATAGGAACTGCTGTAACCCTATATTTTTCTGAAATCTCTTCTGCTGTTCTTTTTGCATCCTCTGAATAAGGTCTTTCTGAGTTTACCAACACGATAAATGGCTTATTTAACTGCTTTAATTCTGTAATGGTGCGTTCTTCCGGTTCTATATAATCCTCCCTTTTTAACTCTGAAAAACTACCATCTGTTGTGACTACAATTCCAATGCTGGCATGGTCTGTAATAACCTTTCTGGTGCCAATTTCTGCCGCTTGAGTAAAAGGAATTTCATAGTCAAACCATGGAGTTTTAACCATTCTCTCTTTATCATTTTCTAAATGTCCACTGGCTCCATCTACCATAAAACCAACGCAGTCAATTAACTTTACTGCCACCTTTACATCATGGTCTAAAACTACCTCTGCTGCTTCCTTTGGAATAAATTTAGGCTCTGTTGTAGTAATAGTTTTACCACCGGAACTTTGGGGAAGTTCGTCCACAGCCTGCTTCTTCTCATATTCTTTTGTCATATAAGGCAACACACACACATCCATAAACCGCTTAATAAAAGTAGATTTTCCGGTACGTACCGGCCCTACAACCCCTAAGTAAAGCTCTCCTTTCGTACGGCTCTGTATATCTTTATACAGATCATATGTATTTGAACTATAATTTTCCATAAACCATCCTCCTGCTTATAATGGTATATGTATATGCACAAAAAACTTAGAGCATGACTAATATAAGGCAAAAAAATACCCGAGAATCAATCCCGGGTATTCTTCCTCTGTTTTGTATTTATCTATCTTAGAATATTTATGAACCAAGTTTATCAAAATACGTAAAAGTCGTTATTAATAACCTTTAAACAGAATTATGATATTTTTTCAATAAAATATTTACTTTACCAATGTTGATTAAAGAGAAGCTGCTTCATCAACTAATTTCTGTAATGCTGCAAGAGCTTCGTCTGGAAGTTTATCATATCCGTCTTTCTTTGTAGCGAAGTCAGTAACAGCGTTTACACGTGTTTCCATACCAGCTTTTAACTGTGCAACATAATCTTTGTTGCTTAAGTCTGGTGTGAAGTCACCTGTTTTGCCAGACCAATCGTTCATGATTTCGATATCTTCGAATGGTCCCCATTTTTCAAATTTAGCTTTTCCTTCAACGATTGTTTCAAGGATTCCTAATGTATCTGCTGGTTTAACTTTAGCGCCCATGAAGTCACCTGTGTTAACAATGTAGCAGTCTACGTTCTTTTCTTCTACTAACTTTTTGAACTTCTCATAGTCATTTACTAATGGGTATGTTCTAAATGGGTTAGCATATGGTACGATACGAAGTGCATTTAAGTCTGTACCTGCAGCAACACGTTCTGCTGAAGATGTCTTTGTAGCAAGTGTAGCACCCATAACAGAAGCTAATGCAGATCCTTTTAATTTTACTACTGGTGGAATTGTAGGATCTTTCATAATCCAGAAAATAGCATTTACTGGAGCATCAATCTTATCTACACGGTTTGGAGACCATAATTTAGATTTGATAGCACGTCCGTTACCATTTCTGATATCTTCTGTTACTAACTGAAGTTTTCCTTCAGAGTCTAAAGTACAAGAGCAGTTCTGTGCAGATAATAAGTATTCATTATCCGGGCATCCTGTAGGATAATCTGCTGTTTTATCAAAATATGTAGGCTCTAATGCGATAGATGCACATGTATCTGTGTTAATAATGAAAGCATCATCATGAAGAACTTTGATTTCATATTTTCCACCATGTTTTGCATGTGTAAGTGTAGACTTACCTGAACCAGAAAGACCATATACAGATGCAACGAATTTAGAACCATCTGCTAATAAATATTCTTTCTGACCACCGTGGCAGGAAGCGTAACCATTTCTGTTAGCAAGTGCCCAAGCCATAGTAAGTGTACCTTTTTTGTGCTCACCGAAGTATCTCATACCAAGGATTGCAGCACAGTTCTGGTTTGTATCAAAGTAGCAAAGTGTTAAAGGATCACTTAAGCAGCTGTAATCAACGTCTGGTGCATCGTGTGGTACCCACTGTGGATCAGAGAAGATGTAAATGTCTGGTTCATTTCCGTCACCAACTGGTTTAGAGTTTTTGTACATTTTTACATATTCATCTGACATGTACTGGAAGTTAATCATCCAGTTGTATAAAATGTTTTCTTCACCTTCTGGAATGAGTAAGTGAGCTTTTACCATAAATTCCGGATCAAGACCTACGAAACATTCTGCATGGTACATTGTTTTCCAACGTGTTTCATAGATTGCGTCCATAACAACTTTATCAAGTTTTGCTTCATCAACGCCCGGTTCACCTTTGATACGACGAGCTGCTGCGTAACGTCCTGTTACTGCACCGTCATTGAATAATAAAACTTTTGCGTCTTTTTCAAGACCAAATGTTTCACCATCTTTAACAGGCATATCTGTTACTACAGTTCCCGGTGAGTTTTTAGCTAATTCGTAAGCTTCTTTCAATGTGTTTACTTTTACTACGTTGTTTCCGTAGAAAGCAGCTTCGATGATAGAACGTGTTTTAGAAAAACCAACTTTTCCAGCACCAATTTCTGCTATTGGGTAATAAGCTTTTGTTGACATACTAATTGTCCTCCTTGTTATTTGTGTATTTTTTACCGTTTAAACGGCCTTTACCAAAAAATTCAGTGTTTTCACACTGTCAATATTATCTCAAATAGAAGAAAAAAAGTCAATATTTGAGCCATGAAAAAATGCATCAAAAACCCAAATCTTTGCCATATAATAAGAATACAAAGATTTGGGAATATTTCAAGCCATGATTATGCTATTGGTCTTGTGACCTGATAAAGCCATTTTTTTTCATCTTCATTTAAATATGTGTGAATCTTTTCATATACCTGTTCATGATAGATATTTAGTTTCTCCTTTTCCCGCTCTGACATTAGCTCCGGTATAATTCCTTCTAAATCAATTGGAACAAAGGTTAATGTTTCAAATTCCAGAAACTGTCCGGCACTGTTCTCTTCTGCCTTTTTGCACAAAAGAACATTTTCCGTACGTATTCCATGACTGCCTTCCACATATACTCCCGGCTCGTCCGTAATTAACATTCCTTCCTCAAAAACAGTTTCCCTTACACCTTCTCTGTACTGCCAGCTAATACGCTGTGGTCCTTCATGAACATTTAGCATATAGCCAACTCCATGACCGGTTCCACATTTATAATCCATACCAATTTCCCAAAGTGGCTCTCTTGCAAGAATATCCAGGTTTCGTCCGGTACACCCCTTTAAAAATTTGGCATTTGCAAGATTTAACATGCTGACTGCCACCTTTGTAAACTGTTCCTTTATAGTCTTATCTGTTTCTCCAAGAAAAATTGTTCTTGTTACATCTGTTGTTCCACCAAAATACTGTCCACCTGAGTCCACTAAAAGCATACCTTCCGTCTCTAATATTTTGGCTGATTTTTCCGTAGCCTGATAATGCATCATGGCTGCATTTTCCTTATAGGCACTAATGGTTGGGAAAGACAATTCAAAATATTCCGGTATCTGACTTCGTAAATTATCCAAATAGTTAGCAGCAGCTAACTCATCTAACGGAATTAACCCTATATTTCTTTTTAACCAGTAGATAAATTTAACTACTGCAGCACTGTCTTTTTTATAAATCTCTCTCATATTTTCAATTTCTTTTGGAGATTTTTTTGCTTTTAATAAGGCTACCGGGTTACCGTCCACTAACTCTACTTTCTTTTCCTGCAAAATAGCGGCAATATAATAGCTGATTTCTCCACGCTCTATTAGAACTCTGTTTTTCCATTCCCCTTCTAAAATCCCGGTCCACTTTCCTAAAAATTCAAAAAAGCTGTCATACTCTTCTATTTGTACATGATAATTTTTCAAAAGATTTTCCACTTGTGAATTTACTGCCTGATTTTGCAAAAACAGCCATGCCTTTGTTTCTGTTACAATACTGTAGCTAAGGGCAACCGGATTGCACTCCACATCATTTCCACGAATATTGTAAAGCCACATAATATCATCTAACTTACTAAGCACCACTGAACTTGTTTTACGGCTTTTCATTTCTGCTCTAAGTTTTTTAAGCTTTTTCTCTATACTCTCGCCAGCCACTTCAGTATCTAATGAAAATACCAGATTACAAGGAAATTTCGGCCTATTCAACCAGATTTTATCGGTTAAAGCTTTTCCTACGCAAAATTTGATTTCTTTTTCGCTTAAAGCCGCTTTAAGCCACTCTCCATAGGCAAAGGTAACACATCTGCCATCAAAGGCAAGAGTTTGTCCTTTTTTCATATTTGTTCTTAAATATTCCTCTACAGTTGGCACTCCCGGCTCAAACATTTTACATAGTTTAGTGTTAGTCCCTGCTAACTCTTTTTCTGCCTGAATAAAATATCTTCCATCCGTCCATAATAAAGCAACTTCCCTTGTGACTACCAAATCCCCATTAGAGCCCGTAAATCCTGACAAGAATTCCCGTACTTTAAAATAATCATGCACATATTCAGAATTATGGAAATCGCTGGTAGGAATAAAGTATACATCTATCCCTTCCTGTTCCATAAGTTTTCTAAGTTCCTCTATTCTATTTTCATAAATATTTTCTTTACCTTGCACCTGTTGTATATTATTATCCTGACTCATTTTATGATTCATTCCTTATTTTGCATTATATTTTTATAATTGTGTTTTCACCACAGTAACAATTTGGCCCACACCGTTGGCAGAGCCGCACCTGTGTAGTCATTGCTAATCTCAAATCTTATATTTATTTTCTTTCTTAATTTTTATTTTATTCGACTATTTTGCTTCCTATTTTTGCCCCTTTTTCTCTTTTTTGTTATATTTTTGTATCAATTCAGACATAACCTGTATGCTGGTAAATTGTGCTTGCATAATATATGTTATCATGTAACTTTTTATTTATCAGAAAGTACAGCAATTGCAGAACTTGTTCCAATTCTTTCGCATCCTGCATTTAAATAAGCTTCCATATCCTCTTTTGTACGAATACCGCCTGCAGCCTTAATCTTCACATTTTTTCCAATATATTCCTTAAAAAGTTCAATATCTTCCAAAGCAGCACCACTTGTTCCAAATCCGGTAGAGGTTTTAATATAATCAGCCCCTGCATTTGTCACAGCTTTGCAAAGGGCAATCTTTTCTTCTTTTTCCAAATAACAAGTTTCTACAATTACTTTTAAAACTAAATTCCCACATTCTTTTTTTAAAGTTCTGATTTCTTCCTCAACTTTATCCATTTTTCCATTTTTTACATCACAAATATTGATAACCATATCAATCTCACCGGCACCATCCATAATCGCCTGCCTTGTCTCAGCCACCTTAGCCTCCGTCACGCAATATCCAAGAGGAAATCCCACAACTGTACAAACATTAATCCTATCCCCAAATTTTTCTTTCACAGCCTTTACATAACAGGAGGGAATACAAACTGAAGCAGTTTCATATTCCACTGCCTCTTCACACAACTTTTCCACATCCTCCCATGTTGTAAATGCTTTTAATACAGTATGATCCACATGCTTAAAAATCTCTCTCGCTTCCATAATAATACGTTTCTCCTTCTATACTTTTTTCTAGTACTATTAAGCTAACGCTAATAGGTTTTCCGGGGCTGCCAAGGCTTTCTTTCCACATCGGACTCCCCACTGACTACCCTAAATCATAATAAACCAATTTCACAAATAATACTATGCATAAGTATAAATTTTCCAATTATTATATGAATAAAATGTGAAATTTTTAGAAATTACCATGAATTTCCTTGCCCCGCCTCACTTTTCCATGCTATAATAATCGAGTTGAAATAAATATTCAATTGTTTCCTTTTATGTATTTGCATCTTTGAATGTAACTTATCTGACGATTCTTACTATAATCCATTTATTTTTTAATAATTTGTATTCTCCTATGCTTATAGAATATTCGTCAATTTTTTCCATTCAAGGCTTCAAATATATAAAGGCAGCTACAGAAATTTTTGCAGAAAGGTGGTAACAAAATGGAACAAAATACTTTTTCAGAAATTACACCTGAAATTCTCCATTTGGCAGAACTTAGTCAAACTGCCGGTGTCATTGACACAGAACTTTTTACCAGATATGAAGTAAAACGTGGACTTCGTGATTTAAACGGTAAAGGTGTTCTTGCAGGACTTACCAATATTTCAGACGTTCGTGCCAACAAAATTGTAGATGGTGTATCTGTTCCTGCACACGGAAAACTTCTTTATAGAGGATATGATGTAAAGGACCTTGTAAACGGCTTTACAAAAGATAATCGTTTTGGTTTTGAAGAAATTACTTACTTATTATTATTTAACAAACTTCCAAATCCTGATGAGTTAGCATCATTTAAAAAGCTTTTAGCTCATTATCGTACATTACCAACAAGTTTTGTACGTGACATTATTATGAAAGCACCAAGCAAGGATATGATGAATACGTTAGCAAGAAGTGTACTGACACTGTATGCATATGATGACAGAGCGGATGATACTTCTCTTCCTAATGTACTTCGCCAGTGTTTGCAGTTAATAAGTTTATTCCCACTTCTTAGTATATATGGTTATCAGGCATACAGCCATTATCACGATGGCAACAGTCTGTTTATCCATCAGCCGGATCCTAATTTATCTACTGCTGAAAACATTCTGCACTTATTAAGACCGGATAGCAAATATACTCCTTTGGAAGCAAAGATTTTAGATATTGCCCTTGTTCTTCATATGGAGCATGGCGGTGGAAACAACTCTTCTTTTACCACTCACGTTGTTACTTCTTCCTTAACAGACACTTACTCTGTTATGGCTGCTGCAATCGGTTCCTTAAAGGGTCCTCGTCACGGCGGTGCCAACATTAAAGTAGTACAGATGTTTGAGGATATGAAAAAGGAAGTATTCGACTGGAAGGATGAAGAAGAAGTTGGTGAATATTTAAGAAAGCTTTTACATAAAGAAGCTTTTGACCATGCCGGTCTTATTTATGGATTAGGTCACGCTGTTTATTCCAAATCTGATCCACGTGCTACTTTATTTAAAGAATTTGTGGAAAGTTTATCCGAAGAAAAAGGACTTCATGATGAATTTATGCTCTATTCTTTAGTAGAGAAACTGGCACCTAAGATTATTGAAGAAGAAAGACAGATGTACAAGGGCGTTAGCATTAACGTGGATTTTTATTCAGGCTTTGTATATCATATGCTTGACCTTCCTCACGAGCTCTACACTCCTATTTTTGCTATTGCAAGAATCGTTGGCTGGAGTGCCCACCGCTTAGAGGAACTGGCAAACAACGGTAAGATTATCCGTCCGGCATATAAACCTATTCATGATGATTGGGATTATGAGAACATTGATGGACGTAAATAAACAGATACTTAGTATTTCTAAAAATGATATAAAAAAATTGCTCTTTGTCTTTTGGACTTAGAGCAATTTTCTATTTTCTATCTTATTCCAATGAAGCTAAACGCTCCCATACTAACAATTCCCATAATAATTCCGGCTAAAACAACTCCTGCCATACACGCAATCACACTGGATTTAAAATCCATATCAAGTATACTGGCAGCCAGCGTACCTGTCCACGCCCCTGTACCCGGAAGGGGAATTCCTACAAATAATAGCAATGCTACAAACAGCCCCTTTCCAGCCTTAGCCTGCAGTTTTTGTCCACCTTTTTCTCCTTTTTCAAGACAAAATGTATATTCCGACCGCTTAGAGCACACTGCACGGTGTTTTAGTGCATTGCTTCCGCTCATACAGTGCACTCTTTCCGGTCATCAGAGCATTTTTATTACTCTGGAATGCTTAAACCATTATCTTTTAGCAATGACTCAAG
>JAFSDJ010000039.1 GCA_017436305.1 Lachnospiraceae bacterium | reverse complement strand
TGAAAATACATATCATACGTAATATTTAAATTGGCATCATTGTAAAGTAAAATGTTGCTGTAATTACAAATCTGGATCTCAATCTGACAGCTTCCCTGCCCATCCCAGTGATTTGTATTTAAACGCTCAGGAAACTCTTCACCATCCGGAACGTTTTCTAAATAATTACTGGAAAAATAAAGACCTGATGCAGTAGCCACACCTTTTCTGCTTTCTTTGGCATAGTACTTTGCCAAAAGTGTACCTGTTCCAGCGATAAGCACACAAAAAAGAACAGTCCAGAACAAGATTCTGATTGCTTTCATACGTCTAACATGTGCTTTTCTTTTCTGTCTTTTTTGTTCCTTTTCATTCATAACTTTCAAAACTCCGCTGCTGTTACACAATCCAACAGCAAATGTTTTTCCGCTGTTTGGATAATAACAAATTTATTGTTTCTCTACCGGCTTTGGCTGCATGGCTTTTACAATAATATAAATTAAATCAGTTTCTTTTGTATAATTTTCAAACCGGACCGTATTACCGTTCTCATCTTTATCTTTCCACTTCATTTCAATGAGGTAATAATCCTTATCATATTCTACAGTTCCATTTTCTGTAGTTACTTTTGTATTAAGACTTAACACTTCACCAGCCGCATCTGTCCGATAGGAATCATATTGACCGAGATTCACAATCTTAGCCCGCGCCTCATCAGAACCCGGATACATTTCCTTCTGTCGCTCTTGCGAAACATCCGGGGCGGCCTTCGCTAACTTTTCTCCTGACAAAGCTCTTTTGAATGTTTTTGTATTGGAGCCTGTACTATCCTCAACAACGATTAAATCTTCTATAACATTTGCTTCTGCATCTTCTATTAGTTCTAATTCATACACTTTATAATCAAGGGCCAGATTTTCTGTATAAGCAAGCTCTAACTCATAAGCAAACTCACTGTCCTTAGAAATGGCGGCAATTCCCATTTCTTCCGGTTTCTGACTGCTGACACAAATAACAGCCTGCTTTGTCTCTCCAGGATGCAGATTACCTATGGTAATCGCAAGGGACTGCTCATCTGTTGGATTTAGTAAATAAAGCAGGTACGGTGTCATCACAGTTGTATCTTCACTGTCAACACGCCTGATGGCACTAATCACATACCAGGCAAATGTTCCAACAATGAGAATTAAAACAAGGGACAGACAAAGTACAAGCCATGCCTTTTGTCTTTCCGCCTTCCTCCTCAAGCCTTTTTCCACCTGAGCTTTTTCCGTCTCCTGGTTTTCAGGCTCTGGCAGAAATTCTATATAATGAAGACCATCTCTATATTCTTCCCTGATATATTCTTTCTTTTCCTCTGCCATTGAATTCCTTTCCCTGTTTCTTGTGTTCTAAACATTTGCGAATTTCGCATATTTACTCACTATAATTTAAACCATTTACACAAATATGAAAATGAATATCCTTTACATGTAATCCAAGCTTCGTATCTCCGTAATCATAAAATGAGATATAGTGTTCTGTTTTATACTGACCTGACCCATCAAGACTACTGTCATATTTGTCTTTATCAAAAAAATATGTTTTATCCTGACTAAAGGCAGTCACTGCCTCTGTGGGGATATCTGTATATTCATAAGGCCATACCCAGTAAATAGTTACTGTCCTTTCTATATCTTCGGTAAGCGGAATCATAAGTGGATTTTCTTCTGTTATAAGGCCTGAATAATCTCTTTGATTATCTCCATTTACTTCACACGTGGAGTAAAACTGAATATGTCCTTTTAAAAGTTTATCAATTTCCACCTTACCAACTGTTGCATTCTCTGCAGTAACATCCGGCGTATACTCCGGAACACTGTTTACACTGATGCTACATCCTTCCACCACCGGATTTAGAGCAGTCACATATATGTTTATCTCTCCGTAAGTCCCCGGTGCCAGTTCTCCGCTTCTGGTATTTTCAAATTCGGGCATACCAATTTCTACATATCTTTCTGTTTCCGGCAGTTGCAATATATCTACATCATTTGCAGACACGGCCACCTTAATGTAATCAGAATCACCGGCCTGTAGCTTTAAACTGTTTACCTTGGCAAAATTGCTTAAAACAAACCATGCAATGGTAACCGCAATAAAAGAAACTGTTAAAAGAACAATCATTTCCAGTCGCAATATAAAATTTTCATTTATCTTACGCCTCTTCATGTTCCTCTCCTTCTTTCTTATCATCAAATACCATAAGCTTAAAAATCTGCCAGATATAAGAAACAAAACATAGCATAAGTGGCAACATGACTACAAAAAAGTATACCTTTTGGTTTGTCAATGCAGCAATTGCCTGTCCTACAATCTGTCCAAAAGGAACTTTGTAATACAACTTTCCTGCAATTTGCTCATAGCTTACCGGATATAAATCCACAGAAGTATTTTTATCTCCTTTGGTAATATAACGCTTTTCTCCTGTTTCCTGATTAATTTCAATAGAATTTACTCTGTGGGTATTGTAAAATCCCATCATATCCGGGTCGTCTGAAACAAAGGTAATAATGTCTCCTACCTGAATTTCTCCCTGAGGCACTTCCTTAATAATAATCAACGCATTTTCCTCAATGGCGGGACTCATACTGTGGGTCAATACCCGAAGCAACTGATATCCACCTATAGATGGTCTATATCCTTTGGAAACAGCAATAATCATACCGCACATTGCAATGACTACAAGAACAAAGAAAATGTCCTTAATAATCTCCCATAACTTTTTCATATTTTCCTCTGCTAATTTTCTGTTTCTAACGGCTTTTTCTGTTTATCTAATACCCTCTGAAGTCTCTTCTGCTCTTCCTTGCGCCTGTTTTGAATAGCAGTTAGTTCATTTACTACCATTCTCTGTAAGGTTGCATCGTCCATATCCGGCATACCTGATACGATTTCCTCTAACATCTGTCGTACCTGACGGGTATTCATCTCTTTTTTTCTCTGGTCTCTGTCTATATTTAATTCGTCCACATCTTCCATGTAATTATGCAGCATGGCATAATTCCATACAAAGGAGTCGTAAATGTCTTTTTCAAAGGCACGGGAAATATTCGGGTCCTGTTTTACCAGGTTTACCTGTACCCCCACCTGTGTATATGCATGAATAAAGTTCCATAAATCATAGCATTTCTTATATTCCTGATTTTTCTTAATAGCATTGGTTTTAACAATAGGGTGTTTTACTGCAGGAAATCTTCTCATATTCGTAATAAATTCACTGCCCGCCATTGTATTTACAATTCTGTGTATCTCGATAATTCTTGCAAAAATATCGGCATTTTTCTGCTCATTTACTTTATCAGACTGCCTATCACGAATTTTAATCTGCAATTTATAATCAACGGTTTCTGTATAATTATCCACTTTAGAGTTCATTTCAAGATAAGCACCTAGTTCGTCCTTAGTTGCTTGAAAAATCTCATTAAACCGCTTGTTAATAAAAAACTGTAACTCTGCCACAAGGGTACAGATGAAGCGATTTTCATATGTATTTAAGCTTTCTTCTTTGTATACGTTTAAAATACGGTTTGGAATAACCGTTCCGTCTTCTCTATATTCGTCAATTAAATTGCTGTGCTGCAATAAATGTCGCACAGATTCTGTAGAAATATTACGGGCAATGGCAATATTTACCACTTCCCGCTCTTCTTCTATAAACTTTCTTGGGTTTAAAATTACATATTGCAAAGAGGATAGAGCTTTTTCAATTTCCTCTACCCACTTTTCATCTACTGTTTTTACTAATCTGACATATGAAAAATCAAAGTAATTATTGGAGGTTTCTAACAGATTGTAAAAATACTGATAAAACTTATCTTCACTAATCTGATCTCGTTTTTCCGTCATCTTTTCATATGTATTTTTTATAGGGTCGGAAAACTCATCGTAAACCATTTTCATCACCCTTCCTAACTTCCGCTCATTCTCTTAAGTCTGTGCAAATATTCTTTGCTAATCTTAAATTCTTCTTCTCCAAAGGTCTTATCCAAATATAAAATCAGTCCGTCAATTTCGTCACGAATAAATCCAAGACCTAAGGATTCAAATTTACGAAGAATTTTCTTGGCAAACATAAAATCAACGCCGCCCATTTCCGTACCGCCGCAGGCAATATAGCATGGAACAAAATCTTTTATCTGGCGTAAAATACGGTTACCAAATGTTAAACGGAAATGTTTAATTAAATATGCATCTAACTTGTCTAATTCCATAAGCATCTGCTCTGAAATCGGATAATTTTCCTTTGCCACATCATAAAGTGCGCTTAAATATGTATAGCTTACGCGCATAGGCGGTGTATCCGGTGTTTCAAAAGGCTGTGCCTTGTCATCTAAGTCAATTGGAATAGCACGGTCGTAAACCTTATCTGCTACCGCAAAAGTAGAATCATCGTTGTTGATTGTTCCTACGTAAAATACATTGGACGGAATCCAGATTTTACCTTCTTGCATTTTTTCAGGGTCAGTTGGTGTTTCGTTGGAAACTACCGCAATATAACGCTCTTCTTCTCTTGGAAGTTCTAAAATAGAAAGCATCTCCGCAAAGTAATATTCCACACGGGCAATGTTCATTTCGTCCAAAATAACAAAGCGGATATCGTCTTGATAATGGCCCTCATACATTGTTTTTAAAAATTCTGTTTCTGTATATTTTTTGGTAAAGTCATTGTAATAACCAAACAGCTCTGTTCTGTCACGCCAGGAAGGCTGTACAGAACAGATTAAGCTTGGATTCTGGATAAACTGTCCTAACGCATAAGGTAAGGATGTTTTACCAGTACCGGAAATACCCTGTAAAATCAGCATCTTGGCAGCGCCAAAGGATGCAAATACCTGTTTGATAACTTCTAAGTCATAATAAAGTCCAAGCTTACCTGCCGCAAAGTTTCTAAACTGAATACAAAGCTCTTCCAGGTTGTAATTGTTTGGATAAGCAGGCGGTTCATAATCCGGTGAAAGGTAAAAATGATCCACGCTGTTCAGTCTTGGGAAGCGAAGCTCTCCCACCGGACCATGTTCTACGCCTTCTTCTGAGGATGCAGGCTGACCATCCGGCGTCATAACTACGTCCAAGTCAGCCAGTTCCCCGTTGGCATTTTCATTCGTACCAGCTAAGTTTTCCTGTAAATCCGGCACGTTTTCTTTATTTTCGTCTTTTAATTCACTGTTTTTATCATCCTCAAAGTCATTGCGTAATTCCGACTTCATAAGCTGAGGATTTACTTCCATTCCCAAATCATTAATCTTCATGGCGAGGATTTTGTCTTTTTCATAATTGGCCTTCATAATCTCTCTTTTCAGAGTGACTACTTCGTCCTTCATACGCTCATATTCCACAACGGGAACCTTAAAGCGTAATAAGACTTTTATCCCACGGATAATCAAGTATGTAATCAGAATGAAAATTAACAAGATAATAATGTGGGTAATAAGCGCCGCAACCCAGCCTACAGGACTTAAATCGTCCTTGTAGGTGTCAAACAGGCGCAGATAAAAATCCACGTCAATAATGCCTACAATGGCATCCACAATTGCCAGAACAACGTTCCATAGCAATCCGAATATATTTCTCATCATATTGTAAAAATAGTAAAAATATGCGTTCATTTTATGTCCTCTGTTCTGGGTTGGGATTTTTTTGAGCTAAGCGAATAAATATTTGCTTAATCATCCTCTGTAGTGCTATCTTAATTTTAACTTATTGTCTTGTCTGCTATAAATTTAATCTGCCCCTCAATATCTTTTAAGTTAATTTCATTTTGGCAATCATTATCCATTCCTTCAAACCAAATTCTTATTGTTACTTTTTTCGGTTCAGCACCACCTGTAATTGTAAATAATTTATCAGAATTACCGTCTACTAATGCTTTATCAGCATCAGTTGTTGTTGATGATATAAACTCATCTCCATCTTGTTGATGTTTTGACACATATGCAGCATAATTTGCTGGTTCTGTTATATTTGTTTTGGCATAATCCTTTCCTTGTAAACCAATGTTACTACCATTACAATTTGGTTCATATACAGCAACAACAGCACTATCTACCTCAAAACTCATACGCACACAATAATCTGGTAATGGGGTAGCTGTACCCCCTGCACTTTCAAAATAGGAACCTGCATTTTCACTATCGTTCTGCACCAAACAAATGTTATAGACTTTTCCAGCACCACCATCATCCATGTATAAGTAAAAGTCTTTTTCCAGATAATAGAGTTCTTTATCTACATCTCCAGACTCAATTTTCTTCAAACTTGATACTGTATCCTCAGCGGAGTAAACAGGCTTGTACATAGTCTTTCCATCATTACTCGAACACGGGTAAAGAGTAGTTGCCACAGATGCATCCGTCCATTTCTTTTCTGATGTCGACATGCTTGACGCCTCGTGCGATGTAGTTCCAATGTACAAGCTACCTTCCGACGCCACATTCAGCTTCATGCTGGTAACCTTGGCAGTATTACTCATGGTAAACCACGCATAAGTGGCACCTGACATCATCATAATACAAACAAATGCCATTAAAATCGCATTTGTCAGCTTCTTTCTCCTTTCTCTGTCTGCACTTGTTTTTTTCATGTTTTCCTTTTCCATTTTGATTCCTCCCTATCTCAATATTTGAAATTTGTCAATATATCTCCCGATATATTTTTTTGTAATTTATCTCAATACCTTTGTAGGTATCCATTCATTGTTAATAAATTATTTGCCTTGTTTATCCATACACTTACCCTATCAGTTCTCAC
>JAFSDJ010000038.1 GCA_017436305.1 Lachnospiraceae bacterium | reverse complement strand
TATCGGGGTATCGTCTGAAATTCGTGTTCCTGCTCCGTCATAGGTTCCCATTCTTTCCCCGTAAGGGCTGTAGGCATAGGTGTAGACAACTTTTCCATTTTCATCCGTTATCTGGCTTGTGCTTCCTACCTGATTAAAATGGTACAGATAATAGCTGTTTTTATTACTTCCGTCTGATTGCTTTTCACGTCCTTTCTGGCTGATGAGACCGATTCTATGTTATTTTCCTATGTTTTAGAGTAAATACAAAATAAAATAACCCTCTCACCCGCTTATTATGCTTGTAAGCAATTAGGCAATAGGGTTATTTTTGATTTTTTAATTATAAATCCTAAGATATAGAGATGACTTTTTATTTTTCTATTCTTAATCCATCTACCTTTTACATCAGTTTTTTTATTTCTTTTTGTGCCATTTCTCTGATAACATCATTGTTATTTGTACATAATTTTTCTAAATATGAGAATGCTTGTTCTTTTCCTATGTAATAAATAGCTCGCACACATTTCTTCTCAAATGCATAATTGTCATCCCATACTAAATATTGTGGTCGCAACTCTATTGCATTATATAGATATTCTATACTCTCCTTACATGATATTTTTTGTAAAAGTAAGACAATATCTTCATGTTTATAATGCCACTCAGAAACTAATAACTGATTTAAAATGTCTACAATTCTTTTATCAAAAAATTCAAAAACAAAAGTAAGATAAATATATTCTTCCACACCATCAGCATTTTGATTCTTATATCCTTCAACTAATCCTTGCTCGATTGTATAAGCTA
The DNA here is from genome assembly GCA_017436305.1 of Lachnospiraceae bacterium. GTDB lineage: Bacteria > Bacillota > Clostridia > Lachnospirales > Lachnospiraceae > RGIG3040. Next base: position 102,255 of record JAFSDJ010000038.1, on the reverse strand, counting down.
TATTGGTAATTGCATTAATTTCCACAAACTGCTCTTTTGAAATTTGACCCAACATTAATTTAGAAATCATATTCATTTTAATATTCCACCTTTTCAAATTTACTTATATTACTATTAAATATTTCAAGTGCTTTTCCTTTACCTAAGCCAATATTTATTTGTGAACCTTCTGCTTTGAAAAATGCAAAATTTTCAGTCCACTTTGTCCCTGAAACATATGGCATATTAGGATAAATTTCTCTCGCCAACCTTGATCTATCGCCATTCGATAAACCAATTTCCTCTAACAGAGAAGTTGTTCCATTATTAAGTTCAAATCTTACCATAACTCCATCATAATCACTAGAAAATGATTGTGTTGGTAAAATAAATACTTGTCGTATGTGTAGGTCTCAGCTTTCGCTTCCATATGATAGGTTATGATGGCTGTAACGATAATGCTGAAAATTATTATTTTTTTCATGTTCATCTTTTGTTTTTCTTTTTTCTTCATATAGATTTTCCCTCTTCTTTCTATAAATTATACCTATAAAATCATGGCCTATTATGGATAAAGACTACTAGAATTTTCTTTTTCTCACAATACTTTAGGGAAGTTTGGTAATTTTTAGGGAAGTTTGATAATTCTTTCGATAATTTCACATTTAATTTATCGTTTTTACACAATAGTTTATAAAATGAGCATCAGATAATGAACAAAGTTAGCTGCATAGCGCTGAAAAATTTTTCTAATTTTCATTGCACTTTTTCTTAATAGGCGGTATGGTATAAGCATACAATATAAGAGCGAAACATATGAACTGTTCCCAAGTGAACAGTTCAATTTTAAGGGGTACATCGTATGAAGGTTACAGGAATTGTTGCAGAATATAATCCATTTCATAATGGACATAAATATCAGATTGAACAGGCAAAAAAGCTTACCGGCGCAGATTATGTGGTAGTTGCCATGAGTGGCAATTTTACCCAGCGCGGTACGCCTGCCATTGTAAATAAATATGACCGGGCTAAAATGGCACTTTTAAATGGGGCTGATTTAGTGCTTGAAATTCCTTACTGCTATGCCTGCTCCAGTGCCGAATATTTTGCCAAAGGTGCCATGAGTTTATTTGAAAAGCTTGGAGTTGTTGATGCAATCTGCTTTGGCAGCGAATGTGGCAATATTAACACATTAATCGCCATTGCTGAAATTCTGGCAAATGAGCCGGAGGAATACAAAAAAGAGCTGCGTCTCAAACTGCAAAAAGGCTACAGCTTTCCTGCTGCCAGAAGCAGTGCATTGCTTGCAGCTTTACCTGAATTTGCTACCCATTCTACCATTCTTTCCAGCCCTAACAATATATTAGGAGTAGAATATATTAAGGCTCTATTTAAGTTAAAAAGTAAAATCGCCCCTTATACCATTGAACGCATTGGCTCCGGCTACCATGACTATAAACTTTCCAAAAACTTTAGTTCTGCCATTGCTATTCGACAGGCCCTTATGTCAGAGTCCTCTCTGAACAATATAAAAGCTCAGATGCCGGAAAACTGCTACGAAATATTAAAGGAGGGCTTTGGTAAAAATACGCCTGTTTTTCAAGATGATTTTACAGCACTTTTAAAATATAAAATGCTTCTTTTGGAAGAAAACGGTTATGCACAGTTTGCAGACATCTCTGAAGATTTATCCAACAAAATGAAAAAGCAACTGTTTACTTGCAGCGATATTACTTCTTTCTGCGAACAGTTAAAAACAAAGGACTTAACCCACTCCCGGATTACACGAAGTTTAACCCATATTCTTCTTGATTTAACCAAAGAGGATTTCGATACTTATTTAAAGGAAGGCACCGTTTTCTACGGACGGGTTCTGGGATTTAAAAAAGAAGCCGCTCCTTTACTTGGAGAAATAAAAAAATGTTCTTCTCTTCCTCTTATTACAAAAGTTTCTGAAGGGGAGAATTTATTATCCGATGTAGGACTTATGCAGTTCCAAAAAGATATACAGACCGCCCATATTTATGAGGCGGTGGCCGGCACAAAATTCGGCAGTGAAATGAAGCACGAATACCAGAGGGAGATTATCAAGTGCTGAGGCGTATAAACTGTTAGGTCGGGAAAAGGGCAGCGCGGATAAAAATGAACAAGGTTTTGTCATCCTACAACACCCGTTGTCAAGGCTGGCAAAACCTTGTTCATTCTTTATCCACACTGCCCTTTTCCCTCGTTACCGGCTTTCCGTTCATCCACCTACTGGATAGAAACCACCTTATAATCCTTATCCTCCACTGTTTTGGTTAAAACTTCATCAGCAATCTCTTCGCTTAATATTAAAATTGCAGTGCCTGCCTCATGGCTGACTTTTGCTTCGGTTACTTGTGGAAGGGCTTCTAATGCCTTTTTTACTGCTGCCTCGCAGTGGCCGCACATCATTCCTTCGATTTTCATTGTTTTTGTCATGTTTTTATCCTCTTCTTTCTTTTTTAATCTACTATTTATTGTATTATCCTGTTTTTTCAGCATATTTACAACAGAATTTTTTAATGGCTTATCTTTCTGTTTGTTGTAAAGCTTCAGCATATTCAGGCGCAGGGCGTTGGTTACTACGCAGAAGCTTGAAAGGCTCATGGCGGCTGCGCCGAACATTGGATTTAGCTGCCAGCCAAATATTGGAATCCAGATACCGGCTGCTAATGGGATGCCTATAACATTGTAAATAAATGCCCAGAACAGATTTTCATGGATATTTTTTAAGGTAGCTCTGCTTAAGCGAATAGCTGCCGTTACGTCTTTTAGCCTGCTTTTCATAAGTACAATATCTGCTGCATCAATGGCTATATCAGTACCTGCTCCGATGGCAATACCTATATCTGCTCTTGTTAAAGCCGGTGCGTCGTTAATGCCGTCTCCAACCATAACAACTTTACCTTTTTGTTGTAGCTCTCTGATAACTTTTTCTTTTCCATCCGGAAGTACATCGGCAATTACTTCATCTACGCCTGCCTGTTTTCCAATGGCTCTTGCAGTACGCTTATTGTCTCCTGTAAGCATAACCACATACAACCCCAAATTTTTCAGTTGTTTAATTGCTTCTTTGCTGTCTTCCTTCATAGTATCAGCAACAGCAATAATTCCTAACAGTGTATGATTTTTTGCAAAAAATAATGGAGTTTTTCCTTCTTCTGAAAGCTTTTTTGCTACCGTTTCCATATCCTTTGAAATTTCCGTCCGGCTGCTTATAAACTGATAATTACCTCCGGTAAGCTTTGCACCTTCATAAATGGCTGACAAGCCATTTCCGGGAAGTGCTATAAACTCTGTAACTGATAGCAATTCGGTCTTTTTTTCTTTTGCATATTCTATTACCGCTTTTGCCAATGGATGCTCGCTTTTTGCTTCTAAACCGTAAGCTGCTTCTATTAAATCCGCTTCTACAACTCCGTCTGCCGGTATCACATCTGTTACCTTTGGCTCACCTTTTGTAATGGTTCCGGTTTTATCCAGTGCCACTATTTGCATTTTTCCGGTTTCTTCTAAAGAAGTGGCTGTTTTAAACATAATGCCATGTTTTGCTCCCATACCGTTTCCAACCATAATGGCAACCGGTGTTGCAAGCCCCAAAGCACAAGGACAGCTGATAACAAGTACCGAAATTCCTCTTGCCAGCGCAAAGCCTACAGCTTCTCCCACTAACAACCAGATAAAAGTGGTTATGACTGCAATGGTAATGACTGCCGGTACAAATACCCCTGACACCTTATCTGCCACTTTTGCAATGGGGGCTTTTGTGGCGGCTGCATCGCTTACCATTTGAATAATCTGGGATAAAGTAGTGTCTTCTCCTACTCTGTCTGCCTGACACTTTAAAAACCCGGACTGATTTACAGTAGCTGCCGATACATAGTCTCCTTCCTTTTTATCAACCGGAATACTTTCTCCTGTAAGAGCTGCTTCATTCACTGCACTGTTTCCCTCTAAAATGATACCATCCACCGGTATATTTTCACCAGGGCGTACTAGGAAAACATCTCCTTTTTTTACCTGATCTATTAAGACCTCTGTTTCCATACCATCTTTTAATATAGTTGCACTTTTTGGTGCCAGCTTCATAAGACTTTTTAATGCGTCTGTAGTTTTTCCTTTGGAAATGGCTTCTAACATTTTTCCTACCGTAATCAAAGTAAGAATCATGGCCGCTGACTCAAAGTAAAATTCGTGCATATATGACATAACTGCTTCCATATTACCTTTTACCTGTGCATCGGTCATGGCAAATAATGCATAGGTACTATAAACAAAAGCTGCACCTGCTCCAAGGGCAACCAGTGTGTCCATGTTAGGAGCTTTGTGCCACAGGCTTTTAAAGCCGCTTATAAAAATTTTCTGGTTAATTATCATAATGGCAATAGTAAGAAGCATTTGGGTAAGCCCCATTGCAACGTGATTCTCTTTAAAATAAGCCGGAAGTGGCCAGCCAAACATCATATGCCCCATAGAAAAATACATTAGTACCAGTAAAAATCCTAAAGATGTAACAAGCCGCCTCTTTAAAATAGGAGTTTCTCTATCCTTTAACATATCCTCCTCTGCACTTACTCCGGTCACTTTCTTTGTATTTTCTTTTTTGGAGGCACCATATCCGGCGGCTTCTACTGCTTTTATAATATCTTCCTTTGAAGCAGTTCCAGTAACACCCATGGAATTGGTTAAAAGACTTACCGAACAGGAAGTCACCCCCTGCACTTTTGAAACTGCTTTTTCCACTCTTTGGCTGCATGCCGCACAACTCATTCCGGTTACGTTATATTGCTCCATGTTTACTCCTTTTTGTTTTATACTATTTTCATATTATATTTCTTTTTCTTACCTTTATCCGAATAAAGGGTAATCACATTTTTCTTTTTCAATTCTATTACACTTTGCACCCCTACGCGAAATTGCTTTTCATTATGTACCCGGAAAGAAATTATCTTAACAGTATTGTCACTGTCCGTTCCAATAAAATCAATAACAGGAAACCCTAATAGTTCTTTTATACCACTGGTAATTTTAAGAATTTCAAATCCCGGAAAATTCTCTTTTATATAAGACTTTTTTATATAATCTAATGCCTCTTTTACTGTTTCTTCTGAAAAAAGTGAAAGAGTCTCCTGCCTAATAGATAAAATTAAATTTTCTGTTATCAGTTCCTCTGCTGCTCCTTTGATATCGTTACCGTTTGCAATGCTTTCTCTTTCATACTCATGAGTCCTTATCTGATTCCATGCAACTAAAGGGTTATTCTTATTTTTTTCAAATATGTTGTAATAAAAACATTGACTCTCAGGCGCTAAATGGGATAAAACTGTCAGCTCACAGGGTTCTAAATTCATCGGCTCCATTTGATGTTTTTGCAGATTTTCAATCAAATTGTACATTCTGACACCTGTTATCAAATCGTAATAACAACCTTTTTCCTTTAAATATTTACCTACTATTAAATAAAATTCCGGATTTTTCAAATTGTCTGTCTGTTCATTTCGTTTTACAGCCTCAAAAAAGGCCTCACCCATTTTATAATCAAGTTCTATATCCATTTTCAATTCTTCTGCATCTCGTTCATACATAGAAGATTTATTCAAAAAAAGTTCTATAAGCCCCATAAGAGGTGGCTTACTGGCGACACTATTGGCATATCCCGAAAACTTATCCTCCATATAGCTTTGTCTTTTATTTTCTATTTTAGAAATCCCTAAAATAATACTATTTGCAATACTTCTGTATATCAAATATGGATCAGAATCATCATAAACACAAGCTGTACAAGAAATATTCTCCGGTAAATGTACACTTTTTGCCCTGTAAGGCATATTCTCAGTAATCAAAACTCCTTTTGGCGTATTATGTAAAAATGCCATATTTCCACCCTTTCTTATAAACCGTTTTCCTCACAAATTTTATCATACTCACTTTGGATTTCCTGACATATTTCTTTGCTGCCACCTTTCATATCCGGATGATACCGTTTCATAAGACTAATGTATCTTGGTCGTACCTGTTCTAAGCTATCTATAGACTGGAAATAAACTGTATTTTCAAACATAAATCGCTTGGGCCTTGTTTTATTTTCTGTCTGTCTTGTATTATCATGTTTTGCATTATCATCTTTCTGCTTATTCTTCCACTCATACCACCTATCATAATCTGAGTTATTGCTCCCTTGGCCTCTCCACTTATTTTTAAACTCTTCCCGCTGTCTTCTCTCCAGCTCTTCCCAGTACATTTTTTCATAAACATTACGATAACCGCCATAAGGTTCTCTGTCTTTTTGGTAAAACTCTTCATATTCCTTTCTGTTTTTGGCAAATACACTTTCTAACCCCAACAGTTTAGCTACTACAATAAAAATAATAACAAATATGATATCCTGAATAAGAACCGTTCCTAAACTGCCAAGCCCAAGTAAAATTCTTGTAATACCTAGTTTTTCAAACTGACCTTTTGGAATATCCGTCATAGAAAAAATAAATAAAATGATCCCTGCAAGCACAATATATACTTGAAATACACAAAGTTCTGTCACATCTGTTTCAAATGGTCTCTCTACTCCAAACAGACATATATAAAGAAAAGCCATTCCCAGTGGAATCGCCAAAAGCAATATTTCATAGGAAAGGCTTTCTTTATAAAAGTAGCAAACAAACGGAGTCACAAGTTCAAGAAGGGTAAACAAAATCAGCCAGATTCTCTCCACTATCTTCATATCTATGCCCCTTTATTTACGATTTTCCGAATTAAAATTCCATTTTTTAGTAATGTATTATCAATATAATGCCGCTGGAATAGGATTTCTCCTTCCCGTTTAATCTCCACGTCCTCTTCTGCACAGTTAATAATAACTTCTAAATAATTATCAACCCAGCCGGATTTCATGAATTCAATGACTCTTGGATTTTCTAAATTATTAGGAAAATGGAAATTTCTTGTGCGCATTAACGGCTCACTTTTTCTTAAGTGGATGAGCTGACGGATAATTTCAATTCGATCTTTGTATTCTCCGGCTTCAATTTCATCCCAAGGCATACATCTTCTACAATCCGGATCATGACCACCTTCCATAGCAATTTCCGTTCCATAGTAAATACATGGACTTCCCGGCATTGTAAAAAGTACTGCAATCTGCTGGAAATATTCGTCTAAATTTTTTACATCACTGCGCAGTCTTTTTGTATCATGAGAGTCTAATAAATTAAACAGTACATCATTGGTCTGCTGCATATATCCTGTATAGCAACGGTTAATGGTAAACTCAAAATCCTCATTGGTAAGGCTTTTATCGATCCAGAAATCTTTAATACTCTGACCTAAAGGATAATTCATAACTGCATCAAATTCATCCCCTCTAAGCCAAGGCATGGCATCATGCCAGATTTCACCTAAAATATAAATATCAGGATTGATTTCCTTCATTCTAGTGCGAAGTTCTTTACAAAATACATGGGAAATTTCGTTAGCAACGTCTAACCTGATTCCGTCTACGTTGTACTTTTTTACCCAAGTTTCCAAAACTCCCAGCAAATATTCTCTAACTTCTTTGTTATTGGTATTGAGCTTTGGCATATCATCAAAAAATGCAAAGCTGTAATACTGTTTTTTCTTGGCAGAACCGCCCTTATGGTTAAAGGGCCACTCATTAATCATGAACCAGTCATAATACTTAGACTCTGGTCCCTTTTGGCACACTTCCTGCCATGGAGCAAAAAATTCACCGCTATGATTAAACACTCCATCAAGCATAATTCGGATTCCTCTGTTATGAGCTTCATCAACAAGTCGCATGAAGGTTTCTTCATTGCCAAAATGGGGATCAATTTTAGTATAATCAGTTGTATCGTATTTATGATTGGAAGGTGCTTCATTAATTGGGGTCAGATAAATCCCTGTGATTCCCAACTCTCTAAGGTAATCCAGTTTATTTATAATTCCCTGAAGATCTCCACCGTAAGATTCTTCATTTCTTACTTTTCCTTTATTTTTCCATGGTAAGGTACCCTCCGGATCATTGCCAGGATCTCCATTACAGAAACGCTCCGGAAAAATCTGATACCAGACTGTTTCATTTACCCAGGATGGTGTTCTATTTATATCGGAAGGATTCATCCACGGAAATACAAAACACTGCATACTTCTTCCTTCCAGCTTCATCTGTTCTTCGCTGACAAATCCATCTTCAAAATAGTAAAAGCGTTCTGTATCCGTAACCAGTTCAAAATAGTATTTTAATCTCTTATACTCAGGTTTTAAGGTTGTAGTCCACCAAATCTGGTTTTTTAACCGCTTTTTAAAAAGTACTCCCCAAACCTGACCGGTCCAGACTCCGTTTCCCCCTAATATACCTGCCGAAAATGGATCGCCCTGATAAATATTAACCTGTTTTACATCATATCCGGTTTTAATATTAATAATCAGTTCCTCTTCATTTAACGGATAGCAATAATTATCATTTGCACGATGGTAAACTGAATTAAACTCCATGTAGATACCTCCTAAAATAAAGCCCCGTACTTTTAATTTTTAAAGCTGTGAATTGGGGCTGGAATTCTTCCACCTCTATTAATAAAGTTATCGCAGGAAAATTGATTTACAGGCATAATTGGCGCATATCCTAAAAGACCGCCGAATTCTACTTTTTCTCCTACATCCTTTCCAATTACCGGAATAATACGCACAGCTGTTGTTTTCTGATTTACCATACCAATTGCCATTTCATCTGCAATAATACCGGAAATTGTTGTAGCTTTTGTATCTCCGGGAATAGCAATCATGTCAAGTCCTACAGAACATACACAGGTCATTGCCTCTAATTTTTCCAAAGTAAGTGCCCCTGCCATAACTGCATCAATCATTCCCTGGTCTTCGCTAACCGGAATAAATGCACCGCTAAGACCACCTACATAAGAGGATGCCATAACGCCACCTTTTTTTACCTGGTCGTTTAATAAAGCCAAGGCTGCTGTTGTTCCCGGTGCTCCTGCGTATTCCAATCCGATTTCACATAAAATATCTGCAACACTGTCCCCAATTGCCGGAGTTGGTGCCAAAGATAAATCCACTATACCAAATGGAATGTCTAAAAGTCTGGATGCTTCTTTTGCTACAAGCTGTCCTACTCTTGTTACCTTAAATGCTGTCTTTTTAATGGTTTCACAAAGTACTTCAAAGCTTTCTCCACGTACTTTTTCCAGTGCAGTTCTAACAACACCCGGACCGGATACTCCTACATTGATGATGGCATCCGTTTCGGTAACACCATGAAAAGCACCTGCCATAAACGGGTTATCATCCGGCGCATTGCAAAATACTACCAGCTTTGCACAGCCTAAGGAATCGTCTTCCCTTGTATATTCTGCTGTTTCTTTTACGATTTCACCCATAAGCTTTACTGCATCCATATTAATTCCGGTGCGAGTAGAGCCTAAGTTAACGGAGCTGCACACTCTTTCTGTTTTAGAAAGTGCCAGTGGAATGGAACGAATTAATAGTTCATCCGCCTTTGTCATACCTTTTGAAACAAGGGCTGAATATCCACCAATAAAGTTTACCCCTACTTTCTTTGCTACCTGATCTAAAGTTTCCGCAATTTTTGCAAAGTCTTCAGGCGTTTTACAAGCTGCTCCACCAACCAGCGCAATAGGAGTTATGGAAATTCTCTTGTTTACAATAGGGATACCAAATTCTTTTTCAATTTCATCTCCGGTTGCTACCAGATTTCTTGCAGTACGTTCAATTTTTTCATAAATATTTTTTCTTAAAGTTTCTAAATCCGGTGAAATACAGTCAAGAAGGCTAATACCAATAGTAATAGTTCTTACATCCAGATTTTCTTCCTCAATCATTTTGTTTGTTTCATTTACTTCAAAAAAGTTAATCATGTCTTACTCTCCGTCTTTTCGTATTTTTTAGATACGGTGCATCTTATCAAAAATATCTTCTCTCTGGCATTTAATTACTACGCCAATTTCTTCTCCAACCTTGGCAAGCTCGTCTGCAATGTCTCCAAAAGGCTTTGTAGCATTATTCATGTCTACTAACATCATCATATTAAAATATTCCTGTACAATTGTCTGGGAAATATCTAAAATATTTACTCCGTTGTCTGCTAAGTATGTACAAACCTTTGCAATAATTCCTACAGTGTCTTTACCTACTACAGTGATAATCGTCTTTTTCATCTGTCTGCTCCTCATCTTTTCTTGTTTTTATTAAAATTCTATTAGCGGGCTTGGCTCACTTCTGTTTGCCACACTAATATAAAAATCTTCTGCCTTATAAGGATTATCTCCCATATTAATCTCCAGACGTACCGCCTCATAAGCCAACTCCGGAAGATTATTTTCATGACTTAAATGTCCTAGCATAATATATTTCAAATGGTCGTTTACTATGTTATTTAAAAATTTGCCACTGCTTTCATTGGACAAATGTCCCTTTTTTCCCGCAATACGCTTTTTTAAATAATATGGATAGGCTCCTACCTGTAACATTCTTTCATCATGGTTTGCCTCAATAAACAACGCATCCATATCCTGAAAACCATCTACAATTTCATCGGTTACAATCCCTAAGTCTGTTACAATGCCCAGTCTTTTTTTTCCACAATATATCCGGTATGCCACCGGGTCATTGGCATCATGTGAAATAGGAAGGGGATCCACAGTAAGCTCTCCTATCTGACAGCATCCATACCCTTTAAAAGGATGGAAAAGTCCTTCATCAATTTTTCCTACAGATTTGGTATTTAAAATCCCATAAATGGTACCTTTTGTTGCATAAATAGGAATTCGGTGCTTTCTGGCAAGTACACCAAGTCCTCCAATATGGTCAATATGCTCATGAGTAATAAAAATTGCATGTAAATCAGCCGCACTAAGACCAATGGATTTTAGTCCTGCCTCTACTTTTTTGCCACTAATACCCGCATCAATTAAAATATGGGTATTTTCATCACCTACATAAATGCAATTTCCACTGCTTCCGCTTGCAATGCTTAGAAGCCTCATATTGTATTCCCTCCTGTTTTTATTATGTTCGTTGTTTAATTGTTTTTCCAGAAAATATCCAGCACATCACCCTCTGAAAGAAACTGGGTATATCCTGCATTCTCACCATTTAATAAGGTTTCCACGCTAGTTCCCTGAGGTTTGGATAAATCAAAGTCAATATAATCAAATACGTCAACAAAAATATAATCCTTTTTGCCTGATAATGTGAGAGGCTTTTTATTAACTACTACATGAATGGTGGTAATTATGTCTGGCTCAGATGCATTTGCCCCAGTTATCTCCGGCTTGCTATTATCTGCGGTACTTGTGTCTGTATTTAACTCTGCCTCTATTATCTGTGGCTTACTTTCGCTTGTTGCATTTGTTTCTGCCTCAGTTAGCTGTTGCTTACTTTCACTTGCGGAATTTGTTTCTGTCCCAGTTAGCTGTTGCTTACTTTCACTTACGGAATTTGTTTCTGTCCCGTTTTCACCCGGCTCAGTTTCATTTGCAGAATGAATAATTTCACCCTGTCCACTGGTGGCCATCAAAAGCTCTAACTCCTCTAAGGTCCAAATAACAGAAAAGTTTTCATAAACTTTTGTATCCATATCCGCAATCTGATTGTTTACATAGATATTCATGTTTTTATCCAGTATTACATCCATAAATTCTACAATCTGACTGACCGTATAATAATTCAACATTTCTATTTTATCATTTTCTTTAATAGAATAAAAGGCTGATTGTAATTGTCCGTTTACACTGGCAAATTTAGGAAAACTTACTTTCTGATCATTTACAAAAATTTCAATGGTAGAAGAAAATTCCGGCAATTTTCCAATTTCTAATTCAGCCATTTTTCCGGCCGTGGACTCTTTTACCACAATTTTGTCGTTTTTCCGGATTGGTGTATGAATATCTGCTGCTTCTCCATTTAAATAGATCTCTGCTGCTTCTCCTGCTTCTCCTCTGATTACTCTTTGCTTACCATCAATAGTAAAGGTAAGGGCCTGCCCACGTTTTGGGAAGAGACCATCATTTGGAAATTCTGCCTGCATGGCAGCATCTACGATGGATAATTTATTATTATCATAAAGCTTAATTCTCTTATCATTAAAGGTTACAAAAATAAAGTTATTGCTCTTTTCATAGAAATTTAAACAAATGCCAATAGGAGTTACTAACAGGGAATCTTTTACCACATCGGTTTCTAAGAAGTCAATTTTATCCATAACCTCTGCACCTCTTATGGCACAGCGTTCCTTCTGAATTCCTAAATACTGCGCAACCATTTCGGTATAGCCCGGAATTTTTCCGCCACCACCAACAACAAATACTGCGCTTACCGGCTTATCTCCATTTAATTCTAAGAGCTTCTCTGCTGCCTGTTTTGCCATCTGAGTAACAGGCTCTTTGCAAATTTCCAATACCTGCTCTTTTGTAATCGTCTGTGGAAGTCCCATAATATCTTTATATTCAACAGTATCTGTAACAGAAATACCCTTTTTAATTTCTTCCGCTGTAGCAAAATCCACCAGACAATGTCTTGCTATTACTTCTGTCAGACTATCTCCTGCCACCGGAAGCATGCCGTAAGCAACAATACTTCCATCCTTTGTAATGGAAATATCAGAAGTTCCGGCTCCTACATCAATTAAACCAATATTTAACATACGGTACATTTCAGGGATGGCCACTTCAATTGCTGCAATAGGCTCCAATGTTAAGTTAGCAACCTCTAACCCTGCATATTCTACTGCCCTGTACAATCCGTCTACTACATCATCAGGCAAAAAGGTAGCAATCAAATCCACTCCTATATTTTTTGCCTTATGTTCTTCCAGATTTCCAATAAGGTATCCGTTCATATAATATTTTACAACAGAATATCCTACACAGTAAAACTTCATGTCTGTTTTATTTTCTATGGAAAATTGCTCGTAAGCTTTCTCGATAGCTACTGAATCCAGTGCATACACATCCTCACTGGTAATCACTTTATCTTCTAAAAATTCCATGTCAGCATGAGCAGTAACAGTTTTTAAAACCCGCCCCGCTGCCGCTATGCTTACCTGCTTTAATGGTTCACCGATTTTCTCTTCTAAAACCTCTACAACCTCTCTAATTGTATCACCAACTGCATGAATATCATGAATCTGTCCGTCTAACATAGCTCTCGTTTCATGCTCTCTAGAAGTTTGTGCCACAACAACAAAACGGTTCTTATTTTTATATCCAACCGTTCCTACAATACTTCTTGTTCCAATATCCAAACCAAATACTAATGTTTCCTTTGTTTTTGTCACAGGTATTCCCCCAGTTTTCTATCTATTTGCTTAAACGCATTTAAAAGCTCATGACTATTGTCAATAACGAACTGACAATTGTTCCGAAATTCTTTATCCCCTAACTGTCCGTTCATAATTTGCTGTACTTTTAAAAGACTGTAGCCTCTGCTTTCCATTAGTCTTTTGGTGCGTACAGATTCCTCTGCATAAATATACCACAATTCATCACAGATTTCATCATAATGGTCCTCAATTAATAAAGCTGCCTCGATAAAAAGAAATTTCACACTGCCTTTTTCTTTTTCTGTCTCTATTTCATTTTGTATATAAGCCTTTACAGCCGGATGAATCAACTGATTTACCCCTAAAAGAAGATCCTTATCAGCAAAAATCCTGGCTGCCATTTTTTTCTTATCAATTTCTCCCGCCTCATCTAACACATCTTTGCCAAGAAGATTTATTAATGGCTCATAGCAACTTTGACCTTTCTCTTTTACTTTATGGGCAACCTCATCTGCCATAATAATTTTTGCTTGGTAGTTATCTTTTAAATAGTTTAAAATCTGTGATTTTCCGGCACCTACTCCACCGGTAATTCCGATTATTTTCATACCATGCTCCTACTTTGCCTCATACCAGTTTTCGCCGGTATGCAAATCCACTTCAAGCTCTACCTTAAGATTAGCTGCATGTTTCATATTACCGGCTAAAATTGCTTCTACCTGCTCTTTTTCTTCTATTTTAGTTTCAATTAAAAGTTCATCATGAACCTGTAAAATCAATTTAGACTGTAGCCCTGCCTCATATAAAGCCCAGTACACTGAAAGCATGGCGATTTTCATAATATCTGCGGCAGTTCCCTGAATTGGTGCATTCATTGCCACCCTTTCCCCAAATTGTCTTTGCATAAAGTTACTACTTGTAATTTCGGGCAAAGGTCTTCTTCTATTGTACATAGTAATGGAATAGCCCTTTTCTTTTGCCTTTTTTACTTCCCCATCCAAGAAAGCCTTAACTCCCGGATAAGTATTAAAATATGCCTCAATATACTCTCCGGCCTCTTTTTTACTAATGCTTAAATCCTGGCTTAAGCCAAAGGAACTGATACCGTATACAATTCCAAAATTAACAGCCTTTGCATTTCTTCTTTGTAAATCCGTTACTTCCTCGAAGGGAGTATGAAATACTTTGGCGGCTGTAATCCGATGTATATCTTCTGACTGGTTATAAGCTTCAATTAACGCTTCATCATTTGACATATGGGCTAAAATTCTAAGTTCAATCTGAGAATAATCCGCATCCATTAACACATAGCCTTCTTTTGGCACAAACACCTTACGTATCAGTCTTCCAAGTTCCATACGCATAGGAATATTTTGTAAATTAGGCTCTGTGGAAGAAATTCTGCCTGTTGCAGTAATCATCTGATTAAAGTTACTGTGAATTCTGCCATCCTCCATAATGTAGTCATAAAGCCCATCTGCGTAAGTTGATTTAAGCTTTGTTAAGCCTCTGTATTCTAATATTTTAGATACAACCGGGTAATCCGGTGCTAACTTTTCTAATACGTCAGCCGCTGTGGAATAGCCTGTTTTGGTTTTCTTTCCGCCTTTATAACCAAGTTTGCCAAATAGAATTTCTCCTAACTGCTTTGGAGAATTAATGTTAAATTCTTCTCCAACATCTTGGTAAATTTCCTTTTCCAACTGATCTATTTTTACGGAAAGAACCTGTCCATATTCTTTTAACTGATCCGCCTTAACCTTTACCCCTTCTTTTTCCATCTGATAAAGAACGTAAGTTAAAGGCATTTCCATCTGTAACATCAGTTGGTCCATGTTAGCCTCTGCTAACTGTTTTTCCAATTTCTCGTAAGAGGCATATGCCACGTAGGAACGGAAGCAGGCGTATTCTAAAAATACTTCCTTCTCATTTTTCATGGAATCATATAATGTGTTTTTGCCAAAATAAGCAGCTCTGTTTTTTAACATCATTCCAAGCTGTTCATTGGCAATATCCTCTATGGTATATTCACTTTTTAAAGGATTTAGTAAATATGCAGCTAACTTAACATCAAAAAATGTATCTGTAAGCTTTCTGTCTATTTTTGAAAACGTAAAATATTCATAGGACTTTTTTACATCAAAGGTAACAAGCCTTTTTCCCTGTTTGCGGTAAGCATTGGCTAACTCACTCATTTGTGCAAGCAAATATTCTTCTGGAATTTCTTCACCTGTCTTTAAAAATACATGTTCTTTTTCTCCGTAAGAAAATGCAATGCCAAGAAGCTTTTTGCCACCTTCATCCGGGCTTTCTCCTCGCATCATGCGTTCTAACGGGGTTTCGTTTGTTTCTTCTTTTACCCATTCATAAAAGAAGGAATATGCCACATAGCTTTGTTCCTTTGCAGTTTCAAAGATACAATCTGCTTCTTTTTTATTTTCCACATAGGCAAAGTCTTCTGACTGTACATTGTGAGCTGTATCTTCTTCAAATTTTGAGAGCATGTTTTTAAATTCCAGCTTTGTAAAAAGCTCATAAGCTTCTTTTGTATAAAGGTTTTCTATTTTGGCATTATCAAAAGAATACTCAATATTTGCCTGAACATTAATGGTTGCTAACACCTTGCTCAAATCTGCCAGTTCTCTGTTGGCAATTAGCGTTTCCTTAATGCTTTTTTTCGTAATTTCTTCTACGTGCTCGTATAAGTTGGCAATAGACTTATATTCTACCAAAAGAGATGTAGCTGTTTTCTCCCCAATCTTTGGTACACCCGGAATGTTATCTGCCGTATCACCCATAAGTGCCTTTAACTCAATAAACTGCTCCGGAGTTACCTGATATTTTTCCAGTACATCCTTTGCATAATAATCTTCCACCTCAGTTCTTACACCCTTTGTTTTTGGAATACGAATCTTAATCTTGTCTGAGGCAATCTGTAATAAATCTCTGTCTCCTGATACTAAAGAAACTAAAAAGCCTTCCTTTTCCCCTGCTTTTGCTAAAGTTCCTAAAATGTCATCTGCCTCAAGGCCTGCTTTTTCTAACACAAGAACATTCATAGCCTTTAAAATTTCTTTCATAACCGGAACCTGCTCTCTTAATTCTTCCGGCATAGGCTTTCTTGTGCCCTTATATTCTTTGTATATTTCATGGCGGAAAGTTGGTGCTTTTACGTCAAAAGCAACTGCAAGATATTCTGCTTTTTCTTCCTCAAGCACTTTAAATAAAATATTTAAAAACCCATAAATGGCATTGGTGTGAAGCCCATCCTTATTGGTTAAATCCGGCACTCCGTAAAATGCTCTATTCAAAATGCTGTGCCCGTCAATTAATACTAATTTCTTTTCCATAAAGCTCCTTTATAAAACATACCACAAAATAAATAATATAATAATAATGAGTACAAATTCCATGCAATAAAAAGCAACCTTTAAAGAATGTCTCATTTTAATTTTGTATTCCTGCTCATCAAGCCTTGACTCTAATTCTTTATCTAAATCAAAGCTGCTTCCTTCCTCTAATCTGGCAATACCTTCGGAAGCCAAAAAGTAAATCGATAACTCTTCTTTGCAATCACTGCAATTTCTAACGTGTTTCAAAAACTCTGTTAATTCTCTTCCTTCCAATTCTCCGTCAAAAAACCGGGGAATGGATTTATCTGTATCTTTACAATTCATGTTTACTCATCCTTTATTCTTTTCCTGGTTTTATACAGGAAACATTTCCGGCAACATGTAAGATTAAATAGCTTCCGATGTTCCCATAATTCTTGAAACAACAGCATTTACCTGTTCGTAAATTTCCTCCGGTTCCTTTCCAATAAAGAATTTTCCATTTTCATAAAGAATTTTTCCGTTTATCATGGTCATGGCCACATTGATTTTGCTACCACTAAATACAATATTCTTTGGAATATGATGGATTGGTTGCATATTGGGCTGATTTAAATCAATCATAATCAAATCTGCAAGTTTTCCTTCAGCTAATACGTCACATTCTGTAAGTCCCATTGCTTTTGCACCATTTACCGTTGCCATTTTTAATACTTCCATGGAATCTAGTGCTGTAGCATCTTCACAGGCAATTTTCTGAAGTCCTGAGACTAAAAACATTTCTTTAAACATATCAAGGCAGTTGTTGCTTGCAGGTCCATCTGTACCAAGGGCTACCGGAATTCCCATTTCAAGCATTTTGGAAATCGGGGCAATTCCACTGGCCAACTTACAGTTTGATCCTGGGTTACTTACTACATATAACCCTCTTTCTTTGCAGATGTTTAAATCTTCCTCTGTCATATGAACACAATGGAAACCGCCACCGCCATATTCAAACATACCAATACTATCTAAAAATGCAGTAGGTGTTGTACCATAACGCTCCACACAGCCTGCTACTTCTTCTTTTGTTTCAGAATTATGAAGGTATACAGGGGTTTTTAATTCCCGTGCTAAGTCAGCCACATCTAACATAAGTTCTTTTGCTGTTGTGTATTCTGCATGGAAACCTAACTGATAGCTTACTAACTCATGATAATTGTTAAAGGTTTCATATTCATTTTTTAAAGATTCTTTTGAGCCGCCAAAGTCATTGGCACTACCGCAAAGAACTGTTCTAAAACCGGTATCCTTTGCTGCCTCTGCTACATATTTCGGTGCCATGTACATATCAAAGTTAGCAGTAATGCCACTAGTTAAGTACTCCATAATTCCTAAAATTGATAATGGGTACATATCCTGTGGTTGTAATTTGGCTTCCATTGGAAATACTTTTTCATAAAGCCATTCCTTTAGTGGAAGGTCCTCTGCATAAGTACGAAGAAAAGTCATGGCTGAATGGGTATGGGCATTTTTAAATCCCGGCATCAACACATTTTTTTCTACATCAATTACCCTGTCCCAGTTAGCATCTGCAAACTCCGGTTTTTCTTCACCAATATAGGAAATTTTATTGTCTGTTACATGAAGTTCACCGAAAAATATATCTTCTCCGTCTTTCATGGTTAATATTCTTGCGTTTTTGAATCTTATCTTCATATGAATCTAATTCCTTTTCTGTTTTATAGATTTATTGTTATTTATTCTTCATTTTAGAGAAATTATTTTTGCTATATTATGCTATTTTTGAAAAATCTCATATAAAATTATGATACCATATTTTTCTTTAAATAGGAATAGAGAAGTTTGAATATGTTGTAAAGTTGCATGAAGCAGGTTACTGTTCAGTCAGCAACAAAACACTTGCTGTTTTGTTGCTCATGAACGTGATTTGGGTGTGAGCAGGCTCCCTTTGCGTAGCAAAACTTTAAATGAGCCTGCGAATTGTTACTGTTTACGAGGTACAGTGAACAGTAACGGAATCAGGACGCCCAACCAGCTATAAGAATACTAAGCATTTTATAATTAATTGGTTTCCACAAAAAAATCACTTGCAAGTACAGAAATGATATGTTATTATAATATTCAGTTGCATAGTTGTAACTAATTAGCCGGCGTGTCGGAATGGCAGACGAGGCAGACTCAAAATCTGTTGTGGGTGACCACGTGCGGGTTCAAGTCCCGCCGCCGGCAGTAAATAGAAAGCTGAAATCAATTTTAGGATTTCAGCTTTTTATTTTATATACCTTTCCCCATTTTTAATCCTCTAAAAAAAGCTCCGGCAGACACCGAAGCTTTTCTCACGAAACTAGTTTAGCAATATTCTAATTCTCAATTCAATCCTTATCATTAAAATCAAATTTCTTATAAATATCAAACTCATCAAAGGTAGCAAAGTAATCCTTTGGCGTTTCGGCACGGCGGATTAACTGTACAGTACCATCTTCTTTTAACAATAGCTCTGCGGATTTTAATTTGCCGTTATAATTGTACCCCATTGCGAAACCATGAGCACCTGTATCGTGAATTACAAGTAAATCGCCCATATCAACCTTTGGTAACATTCTGTCGATAGCAAATTTATCGTTGTTTTCACATAAAGAACCGGTAATGTCATATTTGTGGTCGCAAGGCTCATTCTCTTTACCCATAACGGTAATGTGATGGTATGCACCATACATAGCAGGACGCATTAAGTTTACTGCACAGGCATCACAGCCAATGTACTCCTTGTGAGTATGTTTTTCATGAATGGCCGTTGTAACAAGATGTCCGTAAGGTCCCATCATAAAACGTCCAAGTTCTGTATAAATAGCTACATCAGAAAGACCTGCCGGTACTAAAATTTCTTCATAAACCTTTCTTACTCCTTCACCAATTACCCCAATGTCATTTGGCTCCTGGTCCGGTCTGTAAGGAATTCCGATACCACCGGATAAATTAATAAAGCTTAAGGAAACTCCTACTTCTTCTTTTAAACGAACTGCCACTTCAAATAAAGTTCTGGCAAGTGTTGGATAATACTCGTTTGTTACTGTATTACTTGCAAGGAAGGAATGAAGACCGAATTTCTTTACACCCTTTTCCTTTAAAATACGGAAGCCTTCAAATAACTGCTCTGTAGTAAAGCCATATTTGGCATCTCCCGGGTTGTCCATAATATCTGTGCTGATTTTAAACACTCCACCCGGATTGTAACGGCAACTGATTGTTTCAGGCAGCTTACCAAGTGTTTTTTCTAAAAATTCAATATGTGTAAAATCATCTAAATTGATAGTTGCCCCAATTTTATCCGCATAAACAAATTCATCTGCCGGTGTTGCATTGGAAGAAAACATAATATCCTCCCCGTTTACTCCCATTGCATTAGAAAGCATTAATTCTGTCATAGAAGAACAGTCACAACCGCAACCATACTCTCTTAAAATATCAATTAAGAAAGGATTTGGAGTAGCTTTTACCGCAAAAAACTCTTTAAATCCTTTGTTCCACGCAAACGCATCCTTTAATGCCTGAGCATTTTTACGAATTCCCTTTTCGTCATAAATATGAAAAGGTGTAGGATAAGTTTTTACGATTTCATCAAGCTGTTCTTTTGTTACAAATGGTGTCTTATTCATTTTTTCTCTCCTCATGTATTTTCATATTTTCAGATAAAGATTATCTGATAGTATTTCATATTTTATTACTAATTATGAGATAAATATCATACATTGTAAATAAAAAACTGTACAACTTTTATATTAAACATTTTCTATCTGCCAGTCAATCTCTTTTAAACCATGTTCTTTCAAAAAAGCATTAGTTTTGCTAAAAGGTTTGCTACCAAAAAATCCTCGATAAGCCGACAAAGGACTTGGATGAGGTGCTTCTAAAATCAAATGGTTTGAGTTATTTAGCATTGCTTTTTTCTTTTGTGCCGGACTTCCCCAAAGAATAAATACAATCGGTCTGTCTTCTTTATTTAGCACCTGAATGGCGGCATCTGTAAACCGCTCCCAACCTAATCCTCTATGAGAATTAGCCTGATGGGCTCTGACAGTCAGCACTGTGTTTAACATAAGAACACCCTGCTTTGCCCATTTTACAAGATAGCCGTTATTAGGAATATAGCAACCTAAATCATCCTGCATTTCCTTATAAATATTTACCAAGGATGGGGGTATATCCACATCCGGCTTTACAGAAAAACAAAGTCCATGTGCCTGTCCCACATTATGATACGGATCCTGACCGATAATCACTACCCTTACTTCATTTAAAGGTGTTAAATGAAAGGCATTAAAAATATCATCTGCTGGCGGAAAAATCAGATGTGTACTGTATTCTTCCCTGATTTTAGCAAACAATTCTTTATAATAATCCTTGTGAAATTCCGGTGTTAATGGTTCTAACCAGTCGTTGCTTATTGCTGCCATTTTCTTTTGTTCCTTCCAAGTTTCTCCTTCATATATTTACATCCTGACGGATACATTCTTCTCCCTTAAATACTTCTTCACCTGCTCAATAGACAGCTCATTAAAGTGGAACAAAGACGCCGCCAAAGCAGCATCTGCCTTTCCTTCAGTCAAAGCATCATAAAAATGTGGTAACTCACCGGCACCACCTGAGGCAATAACCGGAATAGATACGTTTTCTGAAATAATTTTAGTCAGTTGGATATCATACCCTGCTTTTGTACCGTCACAATCCATACTTGTTAAAAGAATTTCTCCGGCACCCAGTTCATTAACTTTCATAGCCCATTCTACTGCATCAATTCCCACATCGATTCTGCCACCATTTTTATAAATATTCCAGCCGCTTCCATCTGCCCGTCTTTTGGCATCAATGGCAACTACTACGCACTGGCTTCCAAATTTATCAGCAGCCTCACTAATGAGATTGGGATTATTGATAGCAGAAGAATTAATGGAAACCTTATCTGCCCCTTCTCTTAAAATCGCCTTAAAATCCTCTACTGTACGAATACCGCCCCCAACAGTAAATGGAATAAATACCTTTTCAGCTACTTTTCGTACCATATCTACTACTGTATTTCTTGCATCACTGGATGCGGTAATATCTAAAAATACCAGTTCATCTGCTCCTGCCTTATCATAAGCTGCTGCAATTTCTACCGGATCACCGGCATCTACAAGATTTACAAAATTAACACCTTTTACTACACGGCCTCCGTGTACATCTAAACATGGAATAATTCTCTTTGTATGCACGTTCTATTCCTCCCTGCCTATTTCAACGAAATTTTTCAATATCTGCAATCCCACCTTGGAACTTTTCTCCGGATGGAACTGACACGCAAACACATTGTCTTTTTCCACAGAAGCATGAATCAAAGTACTGTAATCAGTCGTAGCAGTTACAATATTTTCCTCTGTCGCTTTTAAATAATAAGAATGTACAAAATATACATAAGCCTCTCCTTCAATTCCTTGAAACAAGCGCCCACTATTTGGAAACTTCAATGAATTCCAGCCGATATGCGGAATTTTTAAGTGTGCCTTATCAGGGATTCGTAAAATTTCTCCTTTTAGAACAGAAAGTCCTTCCACCCCTTTGCTTTCATCACTACGTTCAAATAATAGTTGAAGTCCAAGGCAGATGCCAAGAAATGGGGTCTTTTTTTCTATTACCTGATGTATCACATCATAAAGCCCATAATTGTGAATTTTTTCCATTGCATCTCCAAAAGCTCCTACTCCGGGGAGAATGACTTTTTCGGCGTTTAAAATGGTATCTTTGTCTCTTGTCACTACCACTTCTTCTCCCAATGTCTGCAATGCTTTTTCCACACTTTTAATATTTCCTGCATCATAATCAATAATTGCTATCATATTCTGTATCTCCTATATTTTCCTGATATATGATTTCATTTTAAAGGTTACTGTACATAACCTCCAGTAACCTTTAAATCACCTGCACTATTCTTCTGTAACAGAATCCTCATCTCCAACTTGATAGGCCGGTATACTTCCTTCTGTTACACCTTCACTACTGTCTATAATTTTTTGGAGTTCCTCTGTATACACAGCATCATCTTCTATGCAATAAAGTAGCAATGCCTCTTCCTCAGATACTCCATAAATATACTCTAAGCTATCTAAAATATATGTATAGATTTCATCTAACTCTGTTATCACATCCTGCTCTATTGCAGTATCCTTTAAGCTTATATATACATTACATCCTTTTACTAAAGCGTTTAAAGCCTCCAGTTCTTTACCCATCTTATGATAATTTGCAAAGGACTCGTATTGTCTTTGCAGTGTCAATAAGGTTGTTGCTTTTTCTAACATTATGGAATCGCTACTATTTAAATCTCTGCCTACTAAATTTTCATAAGCTGTTTTATAATCACGATTGTAATAAGCCTTTCTCGCCTCTTTTAAGGATAAAGTTACCGGCAAAAGCATTGAAGCAACAATTAACAGCACCATAATGGAAAAACATACTACAAAAATTCCTCTTACAATTTTCTTTGGTAATTTTTTTCCCTCATCTTTGGTTGCTTCTGTGTCTTTTTCCTCTTTCTTCTTTTCCTTTTTCTTTTTGGTTTTTACTTTCTTCTTTTTTTTATTTTTGTCTTCCTCTTCTAATTCTTCTAAAAGAGCATCATTTTCACTACCTGCTTTTTCTTTCTCTGCTTTAGAAGCTTTTTTGCCTTTTCCGCTTTTTTTACCTTTTTCCTTTTTAGGCGGTTGTTCTTCCTCTTCTTCTTCCTCTTCCATAAGAAATTCTATAAATTTACTGAAAACTCCGGCCTTTTTGGTTTCCTTTTGTTGCTTATCTTGTGATTGAACACCATTTTCTCCACCTACTAAAGCTTCCAATCCTTCTATTCCACTAAGTTCTTCTGCTCCAAAAAAAGCCTCCGCTAGAAATTCATTTGGTGCAACTTCTTCTCCGTGTAGACTATCCTCTACATGTTCTGTTTCCACTTCAGCTTCTGCTAATTTTTCTTTCTTTTTGTCTTTTTTCTTTTTTTTGAACCACTTCTTTTTCTCTTTTACTGGCTCTGGTTTTTCCTTTAAAAGCGCTTCGATTTCACTTTCATCTACTGCCTGTTCAGTGTTCCATTCTTCTCCGCCTGATAATAGCTCCTCCAATTCCCCATTACCATCCATTGCGAAAATATCAATTTCGTCCGGTCCTTCCGTACCAGGTTGCTCAGCATATTCTGAGCCACCTTCTTCGGAAATATTTTCAAGCAGAGCAAGCATGTCATCATCTATGATTGCACCATCACCCGACTGATTTAACAGTTCGCTAATTTCTGCCAACTCTTCGTCTTCTTTGCCAGAGTTTTCTAACAACTGTGAATCATCAGTAGAATAATTTTCTGCTTCTTTCGTTGCGACCTCCTCCTTAAACATATCTTCCACAGAGATCTCGTCTTCTATATTTTGCTCATTTTCCAAACTCTGTTCTGTCATCTGATTTAGTAAACTTTCTAAATCTAATCCTTCTCCTTCATTTAACTCACTTTCTGAATTCAACTCATTTTCCTGATTTAGTAAGCTTTCTAAATCCAGCTCATTTTCCTGATTTAGTAAATTTTCTAAATCCAGCTCACTCTCCTGATTTAGTAAACTTTCTGAATTCAACTCATTTTCCTGATTTAGTAAGTTTTCTAAATCCAGCTCACTCTCCTGATTTAGCATACTTTCTGAATTCAACTCATTTTCCTGATTTAGTAAGTTTTCTAAATCCAGCTCACTCTCCTGATTTAGCATACTTTCTGAATTCGACTCATTTTCCTGATTTAGTAAGTTTTCTAAATCCAGCTCACTCTCCTGATTTGGCAAATTTTCTGAATCCAGCTCACTCTCCTGATTTAATAAATTTTCTGAATCCAACTCACTCTCCTGATTTAATAAATTTTCTGAATCCAGCTCACTCTCCTGATTTGGCAAATTTTCTGAATCCAGCTCACTCTCCTGATTTAGTAAACTTTCTAAATTCAATCCCTCTTGTTGAGTTAGTCCACCCTCTAAAACACTCTCAGCGCCCATATTCAAAATACTCTCTAAATCCAATTCTCCCGGTTGATTTACTTCATTTTCCAACGCTTTTTCATTCTCAGACTGTTCCTTATTATCTGTATGTACCCCGTTATCTAAATTTGTCTCATTATCTATAGCCGCTTTAAGCAGACTGTCTAAATATTCTTCACTTGAGCCCATAAAACCCTCCTGCAGTATTCCGTTTCTATCTATTTTCGTAATTATTCATTACCTTCATAATTCCTATTTTCTTTTATGAACATAATACACTACTGTTAGTCTACCATACCGGACGGCTTTAGACAAATAAATTCATAAAAAATTCCTTACCGTTACAAGCTATAGCCGTACTCTTGTCCTTTAACTCTTCTGTAAGCTGATACCATTTCTCATGTATGCGATAAAAAGATGCTTTTTGATTAAAGAATGCTATTTTTTCAAATGGAAAGCGAATAACAGAAGGATAAGAAAAATCAACCCCCGCTTCTATAATGCAAACCTTTCTATTCACAGTTCCCTGAAGCCATTTGGTATACATTTCCCACACGGGCAAATATCCTGCCTCATTATAAGTCTGGGTCGAAATCACATTTGATTGTAACAGTTCATTACAATTTGGACATTCAAAAGGCTTACATTCTGCTAAATTGCCTGATAAAACAGCATTTTTTAACTGCTGCTCCATTTCTTTCGTGAAATAAAAAATTTCCTCCGTACAATGACATTGCAATTTGCTTACACTTCCACAAGGTGCTACAATTTTATCTCCATTTAGTCCACTTGCATAAATCATGTCATCTGTGGCAAGAGTAACAATAAAGTAATTTTTTCCCTCTAACAGCTTTGCTAAATTCTCATATGCCCTTTGGTTTTCTAAGCCTTCCTGTTCTTTCATCCACACTATCTTTAAAAAAGGTTCCATCCACAAATAATTTCCTTCTTTATCTGCTTCTTTCCATTTTTGAAATAATTCCCAATTAGAAAAGGCACTGTCATCCACTATAAATTCTTTTCCCAAGCCTACTAATACTAATTCTGCTTCTTCAATACTTTTTAATAATTGCCGTTTTTTTTCTATCATAATAATTTAATTCACTTTCTAAAAGAAAGCCGAAAACAGAGTTTCCGGCTTTTCTAATTTTAATTATTTAAGATTAATCCATCAATGATTCTGACCAGATTACCAATTTCCGGTTTGGACAGCTGCGCATCCGCTCCTAATGATTCTCCTTTTCTTCTCATATCATCGTTTACTAAAGACGAGAAAATAACCACCGGAATATTCTTTGTTGCATCATCTTCTTTAATCAATCGCGTAAGTCTATGGCCATCCATTAAAGGCATTTCAATATCGGTAATTACACACTGAACATGCTCATCTAATGTATGTTTTGCTTTGCAGTCACAAATTATATCCCATGCTTCCTGGCCATTTTCTGTATGAATCAAGTTTTGATAGCCTGCTTTTTTCAAAGAGTCCACAATCAACTTGTTTAAAAGTGGAGAATCTTCTGCAATTAAAATCGGCACGTCACTTCTTGTTCTATCACCAAGGGCATCAATTTCTGTTATCTTTAATCCTGTTTCCGGATTAATATCCGTAACAATCTTTTCAAAATCCAGAATAATAATAAGCTTACCGTTCATCTTAATAATGCCAGTGGAAACTCCATCCTCTGAGTTAGATATGGTTGCATCCGGTTTAATTATCTCTCTCCATGAAACCCTATGTATTCCAACTACCTGCTCTACATGAAAAGCAATATCCAGCTTATTAAAATTGGTTACAATAAAAAGTCCTCCTGCATCCGACTGACCTCTTTGTAAACAATTTTTTAAATCGATTGCCGTAATCATAGTATCACGCGGCATAAATATACCTTCAACACTAGGATGAGAATTTGGCACTGGAGTAACCTGCTGATAAGGAATAATCTCACGAATCTTAGCAACGTTTATTCCATAAGAATTTCCTGCTAAACGAAACTCTAAAACTTCCAGTTCATTGGTACCATTTTCCAAAAGAATGTTTGTATCCATTTTGTCCACCTCGCAAATTCCTAAAAGTAATCGTACTTTTAACATATCATATTGGCATTATAACATATTTTTTCATAAAAATATACAACTTTTTATGCAAAATAAGCAAAAAATCATATTATTTTACTAGTACTTCTTTATTTTTGTTTTAGAAGGCAATGCTACCGCTTTTTTCTTAAGCATTTTTTTGTAGGTTGTATATTTTTTCTTTGGCACTTTTATTGTAGCACTTTTGTAAATCCCTTTAAAAGAATTCTTTCCTACAGATTTTAACTTTGTTGTTTTTACCGTAACTGTTTTTAATTTCTTACAACCATAAAATGCGGTTGCGCCTATTGTGGTTACATTTTTTCCTATAACAACAGTTTTTAATTTCTTATTATTCTTAAAAGCATTTTTCCCTATAGCAGTTACCTGATAAGACTCATTTTTAATTTTAACAGTAGACGGAATTGTTACTTTTGTGTAGGTTTTCTTTACCGGTGCTACTAATGTTACTTTTCCCGTATTTCCATTGGCTACTGCTGTGACCTTATATTTGAAATTACCAACTTTATATGTTTTTCCTTTTACAGCTTTGTTATTTTCATCGGTTGGTTTCTGGGGTGTCGTAACCGGTTCCGGTGCTGGTGCCGGTGCCATGGTGGTAGCTGATACGATATTACCATACGGACCATAGCACTTATCTCCATTAATTACCTGATAATTACGTGCTGTGTAAGTGTATGTAGTGCTATCATTTAAACCACCATCCCTATAAAAACAGTTATTTTCACCTTCTAATATAGCTGCCGTCTGCCAATTTGTGTCTGTAGGTAATTTTCTATAAATTATATATCCACTACTTGTAGCATTAGGTGCTTTTGCAGTCTTGTTTAATGTAACATCCAGACTATTATAGTCTTTTGCAACTAAAGACAAAATAGAGGTACTTCCTACTCCCACTGTACAAACTTCCTGTCTGGTAGCTGTCCCGGTATTATTTCTGACAGCATATTTCATATTGCCGTTTTGAATAACAAATCCATATACAAATTGATTTGCTGCTTTATTTGGAACATATTCTGTTTTTTCATCTGTACCATCCATGGCAATTGATTTGATTACA
This sequence comes from Lachnospiraceae bacterium, assembly GCA_017436305.1. Taxonomy (GTDB): domain Bacteria; phylum Bacillota; class Clostridia; order Lachnospirales; family Lachnospiraceae; genus RGIG3040. The sequence continues at coordinate 74,430 of JAFSDJ010000038.1, read as the reverse complement.
GAAGGTGTATTAAAATAAAGTCTGCTTTCATATGGCATAAGTCGTGCCAAACATCCATTTTGAAGATTTGTCCATGCCACATTACTTTCATGAGGAATGCTGTACAAAATAGTTTCATCGTTTGCAACAGACAAATCCGGATCCTTTATAATATTTGCATTTCCAACCATCTCTTTACTTGTGTAATACCAGTAATCATCAATTTTGAACATACCACTGGAAATATCTATCCAGCTATAGTTATCATATTTAGTACTTGTAGCCAGTATATCCTGCTTATTCTGATCCTTTACCTGCCAATCATAATGTTCGTGGTAATAGTCACCAATAACTGAATCACTTAACAAAAAGAAATCATGCGTAACTCTTCCAATACAGTCATAAACCGGATCATCCCATGTTAAATCTGTGTGATACCATTTTCCATCAATTTGGATTAAGCTCCACGCATGGCCCATGCTGGAACTGGTAACAACCAGGCAGGGAATGCCCAATTTTACAGACATAATATACTGATACGCTTTTGCATATCCATCACAAACTGCAATTTTATCAACCATAGCACCATAAGCGGTATGAACAGTTCCTGATGACATTCCATTGGAATAATTTTCCTCATCATATTCGCAGTTAAGTATAATGTAATCATGAATTGCCAGTGCCTGCTCATAATCACTCATATTTGCAGAGTCCACATATGCTAACGCTTTGTCTACTTCTGCATTGAATTTAGCCTTTTCTGTCTCAATGGTATCCTTTGTTCCCATATAAGTAAATACATAGTTTGAAGCCGTATATGTAAATCTATTGTAATAAGCGGAAGTTACTGTTACATAATATAACTCCGGATGTGCATTTAATACATGGTAAATTTCAGTCCACATATCATCTACTGATATATTATAAGCAGAAACATCTACAATGACTTCAAAATTACTAATAGCATTTAAAATATACTGTTCAAATGATTTTTCCTGACTGGCAGTCATATAAAGACTTGTAGACGGTTCTCTCTCCGGCCATCGTTCAACAACCTCACCATAATAAATAGGATTATAACGATCTTCTTCAAAAGGAGATTCAACTTTTACCAGCTCCTGCTCTGCCCCTGCCATATTAGCCGAAACAGATCCTTCCTTTAGTATCTCTCCTTCACCTGTTGTTTCTGCCACATTTTCCTCTGATACTTCTGTTTCATCCACAACCGATGTTTCTTCCGAAACATTGCCTTCCACAGCTGTTTCTTCTGTTGTTAATCCATCTTCCTCAGGAATTACTGCATTTTCAGTTAACTGATTATCAGATACTGCCAAAACAGTTTCTTCAGTCTGCACACTGTCTCCGGACTGACTGTCAAAGCTCGCCTGAACAACTGTGCCTTGAACCAATAAACTGGCAGCTAATACTACTGCAATCTGTCTCTTCAATCCAGCTCTAATATGTAATCCTTTCCTTTTTAAATTCATAACTCTTCCTCCAAACTTACAATTTTCTCTCCCTGCAAAATATATTTTTTTCATTATATCAAATATAATTTTCTGCCGCAATCCTAAGAATTTTCTATTTTTCTGAATCCTTCCATGAATGATCACTTTGTGACGCATAATGAGTAACGTTATTTCCTTTCTTTTTACTACCCGGCAAACTGGATATCCAGCTAAGAAAACCTGTAATAAATATGTGATAAATCAGCCAGGCTCCCACTGCAACGCCTGTAACCCAAAGTGGTAAGCCTATCAAAAAATGCAACACAAAAAGTACAAGTGCCGGAAGCAGTTGTCTGATATGTAGTCCTAAATTAATTAAAACCGTAATCCAAAAATTCATAATATCTCCCCTATTTCGTCCATATTTTTTACCTGCCCACTAAAATAACTTTCTTTTTTCCATACCATTTTGCCATATATTTATTGCGCCAATCAGAGGAATCAGTTGTAATATCATCAAAAAATAATAGCTTCGGCTGGGTAGAAGTACCTGGTACCTCTACAATATTTTCAGTAGCCCGCCTTAATAATTCTTCCCTTTCCAGACTTTGCACATGATAAAGCTGTGCTTCTTTTTCCCAAACAGACTTCACCGCTGACAAGGAAGCATAGCTGTTCCAATCATCGTTTAAAACTATAAAAAGAAGAAAGCCTACCGTAATTATACCAAAAGGTTTCCAAATACGCTTTACAAAATATTCCCCTACCTTGGTTAAGGTTCTCCCCAAACCGGCAGATTTTAATTTGTGATTTGCATAACCCAGAACATAAATCATATCGAATAAAAGCATGATGTAATAAACCATTCTGTAAATGTTACGGCATCTTCCCGCCCCCGGAAATCCAAGTGCATAACAGGTTGGTGCATACATAGCTGCAAACAGACAATAAGCATAAACCACTACCAATCCGGGCATAGGAAAAGAAAAATCCGTTTTTTGTACTATATCCACTACTAATGGTATAAGAAATATAAAAACACATACAATGCTCAGCGTCATCCATATGTTGCACCCTTCAATAGAATGTTTAAATGCTAATCTAATAGCTCCAATTGGCGTAATGTCTTCAAACTTGTCTCCTCTTACAGAATTGCCCGGTGCCATAACAGAAATGAAAAAACTACATAAAAAAGCAAAAATGGACACAAGCTGTAAGCTAATATTTGTTTTCTTCCTGTTTTTATCCGGCTTACATTTTAATTCTGTCAACTGCTGTTTCCGGTAAATATTATATTCTCCCTTAGTTTCTTTTCCCAATATTTTTTTGCGAATACAAGGAATGCTAAGTATTGAAACAAATAAAATAGATATTGTTAAAAGCAGATATAAAAAAGCAGTTATATAATTGCCACCACCTACAATAAAGGCTAATACCGCTCCTGCCACTGTGGAAAATACCTGTTTTTTCGTTGAAGTTACAAGTATAATCTGCAAGCTAAGTGCCAGTAACATCATGGCAAACATAAAAATGTAATGAACTCCTGCATTGTAAAAATAAAATGCCTGTACCGGTGCCTGCATCCACTGAGTACACAAACAAAGCATAATTAATGTAACGATTCCTGCCTGATATTTGTCTGCATGAAGTAATCTTGTAAGCATAACATGTCCAAATATGTAAAAACTCACTGCATATAGGCATATTAGTGCAACTGCTCCTATGGGGTAATACTGCTCTCCAAACACCCCCGGCTGTAATGCCATAAGGAAAATAGAAGTAAAGGTTCCCTGCCAGCTATCATAGTATTCCGTAACAGTAATGCCTGCTGTTTTTACTGTTTTTATAATATTGCCGGTTTCCTGCCATACTTTATGGGTGTTTAAACCGTAGGAATAGTCATCGGCACTCATGTGGTTGTATTTACTAATAAATAGAAGGGGCACGAAGCTTATGAGCACAACGGCTAACACGAAGTAATAGGATGTTTTATAAGTTAATTTAAACTTTTTCTGTTCTTTAGTCACTGAATTTTCTCCCTTATTTGCATTTTATACTATTGTGAAAAACCCTTGAAACTATTGAAAATCCAACAATTTCAAGGGTTTAAACTCATATTAATATTCTATTGCAAAAACAAATTACATGTTCATCTGAGCTGCAACTTCAGCTGCGAAATCTTCTTCTTTCTTTTCGATACCTTCACCAGTTTCAAAACGAACGAATTTAACAACCTTTAAGTCCGCGCTGTTTTCTTTAGCAACCTGCTCGATGTACTGACCAACTGACTGTTTGCCATCTTCAGCTTTTACATATACCTGATCTACTAAGCAGATTTCTTTTAATTCTTTTTTGATACGTCCCTGAATCATGCCTTCGATAACCTTTTCCGGTTTCTGAGATTCTTTTGGATCGTTCATAATCTGTGCCTTTAAGATTTCTTTTTCATGCTCTACATAATCAGCACTGATCTCGTCCTGAGAAACGTATTTTGGTGCTAATGCTGCAATCTGCATTGCAACATTTGTAAGAGCTTCTTTAACAGCGTCGTTTACAACGTTTGTTTCAGCTTCTACGATAACACCGATTCTACCGCCGCCATGTGTGTAAGAAACTACACATCCGTTAGCTGCTTCTACCTTAGCAAATCTTCTGATTGTTAAGTTTTCACCGATAACAGCTACTTTTTCTACTAAAGCATCTTTTACACTCTTAGAAGAATCTGCATTCCAGTTTTCAGCTAAGAAAGCGTCAATGTCTGCTGAATTTGAAGCAAGTGCCTGTTCAGCAACCGCTGCAACAAAGCTCTGGAATTCTTCATTTTTAGCAACAAAGTCTGTTTCAGAGTTAACTTCTACAACTGCTGCTACTTTATCATCTTTTACTACAACCTTACAAAGACCTTCTGCTGCAATTCTTCCAGCTTTCTTTTCAGCCTTTGCCTGTCCATTTTTTCTTAAAAATTCTACTGCTGCATCCATATCACCGTTTGTTTCTGTAAGAGCTTTCTTACAGTCCATCATACCTGCACCAGTCATTTCTCTTAATTCTTTTACCATTGCTGCTGTAATAGCCATGTCTCTATCCTCCGATTAAACTGATTTCTTATGCTTCTGTTGTTTCTTCAACTGTCTCTTCAACTGCTTCTTCTGCGAAAGTTTCTTCAGAAACTTCACCGATTTCACCCTGGTTTGCTTCGATAACAGCATCTGCCATTTTAGCTACAATTAATTTTACAGCACGGATAGCATCATCGTTACCTGGAATTACAAAGTCAAGTTCTTCAGGATCACAGTTTGTATCTGCAATACCAATTAATGTAATACCAAGAGAATGTGCTTCCTGAATACAGATTCTTTCTTTCTTAGGATCTACAACGAAGATTGCATCTGGTACTCTCTTCATATTTTTAATTCCGCCTAAGTTCTTTTCAAGTTTTTCCCATTCTTTCTTTAATGCGATAACTTCTTTCTTAGGAAGAACATCGAATGTTCCGTCTTCTGACATTGTTTCGATTGCTTTTAATCTTGCAATTCTGCTCTGGATTGTCTTGAAGTTAGTAAGCATACCGCCTAACCATCTTTCGTTTACGTAGTACATACCGCAACGTTCTGCTTCTGTTTTAACAGCATCCTGAGCCTGTTTCTTTGTACCTACGAATAAAATAGTACCACCTGCTGCTGCAATCTGAGAAACCGCATCATAAGCCTCGTCAACTTTTCCTACAGATGTCTGTAAGTCGATGATGTGGATACCATTTCTTTCTGTGTAGATGTATGGAGCCATCTTAGGGTTCCATCTTCTTGTCTGATGTCCAAAGTGAACACCTGCTTCTAATAATTGTTTCATTGAAATAACGCTCATTTTCTTTACCTCCATTTGGTTTCATCGTCCCCATAGTTCCTTGTATGTGCCACTTCCGCGTTAAAGAAGCACCGGCACTATCTTCCTATGAGTGCTTTTTATCACAACGGGCAAATTATACCATAAAAAAATCCCAAAAGCAAGATACTTTCGGGATTTTTTGAGCCTACGGTTTGGAAATCAACAATTTTGCAATTTGTTCCATTGTTGCTCCGGATGGAATTTTATGTTTTCCTGTGCAGATTTTCTTATCATAACCGCCGCTACACAAAAATTTGTCAAACTCTGCTGCGCTTGTTACAAGTCCGGTGGATTCTGCTCTTTTTGCCACCGTCATAGAACCGTCGCCACTGTTTACTTCTAATATAATAATTGTGGTATCAACCGGCTTAGCACTACTCTCTGTTTTATTTTCAATTTCTGACTGCTTGGGTTCCTCTGTTTCTTTTACAGCCTCTGACTGCTTAGATTCTTGGGTTTTATTTGCAGTTTCTGACTGGTTGAATTCCTCTGTTTCCTTTACAGCCTCTGACTGCTTAGATTCTTCGGTTTTATTTGCAGTTTCTGACTGGTTGAATTCCTCTGTTTCTTTTACAGCCTCTGACTGCTTAGATTCTTCGGTTTTATTTGCAGTTTCTGAGTCCTGCTCCACAGAACTGTCAACAACATCATTCCCACTAACCAACCAGCTTCCGGTTTCTTTTTCTTCTGATGCCTCTGCTAAGCTTTTAAATTCCTCTACCATTCCAAGCTCAGCTGCTCTCTTTTTCACTTCTTCATCTGACATAATACCTTTTCCGTGAGATAAGGCAATGCCTAAAATTAATGCTGTTACAAATACACCGGTGCCAAGCCCTCTTAAATAATATTTCAGCTTCATGGTTACATCCCCTTAAATAAGTCAATTACTAATTTTACTTCGCCTACACCCAGCCCAAGCTCTTTTGCAATGGCCATATTGGATTTACCCATTTTGTGAAGCTCTAATATTTTATCATTATTATTTTTATCGCCATTTCCCTCAAATTCTATTTCCACTTTGGCTGTCTTTTCCTCTTGAGCCTTTGTCTGTTCTTTTTCCTTTTTCTTTTTAGGTGAACTTTTCTTAGTCTCTTTGACTTCCGGCATGCCCATAAAATCAATTACTTCTAATGGCTTAAAGTCTTCTGTTCCCTCTCTTGTTTCCTTCTTTTCTTTTTGTTGTTCTTTTGTCTGTAAGGAATTCTCAACTTTCTTAGCAGTATCTTCCAAAACCTGAACGGTCTTTTCCGCTTCCTTTGCAGTTTGGTTTACTTCTACTACAGTTTCTTTTAAATTCTCATGTTTACTGTTTAGCATGTCATATAGAAACATAACCTCTTTATGATTTTTATTAATATCCTCAATAACCGTCTGCGCAAACTCTGAAACAGCATTAATCTTTTCATTAGAGACTTTTTCCAAGGAGCGTTCTGTCTTTTCCATTCCGTATGCAATGGTCTCTTCTAACATTTCCTCCATTTTAGCTTTTGCACCAGATAATTCTTCTTCTACCAAAGCTTTGGTTGTCTCTTGTGCCTGTTTTTCATCCACAGTTCCAACTTCCTGTTGTTTATCAGGAATTAAAAAACTGATAACACACAGCGCTATTCCCGCCAGACACAATAAAATTTCAATTGTTGTCATGTATATTTTCTCCTTGTTGTCAATGTTTTAAACACTCATATCAAAACGGCTACCCTCTTGCGATGGTAGGTGCTTTCCTTTTTTTGACTCCTGCTGTCCTGGACGTCTTCTACCTCCATCACCGGCATAAGTACCATTTCCTTTTTCCTTTGCATCAGAATTATCGCTCTTTTTCTCTGCATTATCCGCACTCCGCACATTGCTAAGCTGTAATTTTACTTCTTTTTCCATCTTATTCATAAAATTACTCTGGTCAACCATTCCCTTGTTATCTTCATTTTGTTTCATGGTAGTGTAATCCTGTGTTCTTTGCACAGTTGCATTATACATAATCGGACTAATTGCCATAACACTCACCTCTCCTTAAAAAGCCGCTACTCTTACATCTCCTCTATCATATACGAGTCTGCAAAACTGAACTCGATCCTTTAATACCAAAGAGGCCCCCGATATAGAAACCTTTGTTCCCGCATAAGCATCATCCCTTACACAAATACAGGCATTACCCTTATTTTCCAAAAGAGTTTCCAGACTGGCAAACTCTGCCTGGGCTTCCACAAGCCTTTCCTGCTGTTCTTTTGTGGAAACCGCCATAGACTGAATATATTTCATTTGTTCTGGCGATATTTTAACACCACTTTTTATTTTTTGGGTAGCACTTTCTAAAATTGGCTGCATACTTTTTAAATTTTTTTGTATTTCTACTATCTCTATCTGTAATTTTTGTATCTGTTCCTTCATTTCAGGATCAATTCCCACTTCTACGTAAGTATCAGCCCCCATGGCTGAACCTAATGTACGACAGGACACTTTATTTGTTGCCCTTACAGAACCACCTGCAATAAATCCCTTTTTGCCATCTACGTTAATTTCTGTTTTAGCCATTACCTTACTATGTAAAATACAATCGGCTTCTACATATTCTCCAGATGTTACTGTAGCATTTTCCAAGAATTTAACAACCACACTACCACCTGCCTGAAGAACACCTTTTCCCATTCCATTCATGCCTCTGTCAATAATAATATTACCACCTGCAATAATAGTGGCACCTTCCACAACTCCATGAACATGAACATTATCTTTTGCTTCTATTACATAGCCTGACTTAACATTTCCATTTACCTGCACACTTCCTTGAGAAGTAATGTTTCCGGTGGCCGGACCTACATTTTCCACTTCAAACACATCAGAAACAAAAACCTTATCTGTTACAAGTGAAACATGTCCATTAATTTGTGAATAAAGTTCTGTTTTATCATCCGAAATTGTAATATTTCTTCCAAAACTTAAATTTTCACGCTTTACTTCTCTTGGGCTGATTTTTTCTCCTAAAACATCCATACCTGCCTCACCTAAAACTGGCGGTATCATCCTGGCAAGCAGTTCCCCTTCTTTACAATGGTTAATTGTATTTAAATGAAAGAAGTCTACCGAGCCATCTTCATTTCTTTTCGGCCTGGTGTTAATTTCTGTATTAAACATATACTCAATTCTGCCGTCAACTCCCTGTATAGGCGCCTTACCTTTTGCTACCACAATGTCCTGGCAATAGCTTCTATGTTCCAAAAACTCATCAATAACTTTTTCATCTATTCCATAAGACACCTTGCGCAAATTCAAATCGCTTATTATTTCCTCTTTGCTAAGCATCGAACCATTTGTACTTGGCGGATAAAATCTGACAACCGCCTCCATATTATCCTGACTTATTTTTAAAACAAAAGTCTCATTTACAGGATACATGCTTTTTGCAACCAAGGGAACTACCTGTTCTTCTTTTAAAACTGCAATTTTGCTATTTAGTTTTTTCACGTCAAAGCCTTCTATCTTCATGGTACGAAGATATTCTAATAGTTCACCTATTGAAATAGGCTCTCCCCCCATTGTAGGTGGTACAAGCCTTATTGCAGTTACCTGTTCTGTTATCATTAATTGAAAATAGCCATTCATCTTATCTCTCCCACTTTCTATGGGGCAATTAATATACCCATATAATCACCCAGCTTTGTTTTCATTTTCTGAAGAGCTTTTGTATGTAGCTGGGAAATTCTTGATTCTGAAACCTCAAGAACATTGCTAATTTCTTTCAGTGTTAAATCCTCGTAATAATATAATAAAATTACCTTTTTCTCTTTTTCTGTCAAAATCTCCAAAGAATCCATTAGCATCTTTTTTAATTCTTCCTGCATGGTAGCATCTTCCGGAGACTGAAACTGGCTGGATGTTTTTCCTTTTTCATTTGGAACTTCGGTTCCCTGTTCCAAATATTCATTTAGAGATACCAATCCAGTTATTTTCATTTGAGACTGCCAATCAGTTAATTCCTCTTCACTAATTCCAAGACCACTTGCAATTTCTTCATCAGTAGCACTTCTTCCTTTTGTTGCTTCGATTTCCTTTATGACTGTGTCAATCTTTTTCTGCTTTTGTCTGATTGTCCTTGGAATCCAGTCCATTTTTCGTATCTGGTCTAAAATAGCTCCTCGGATACGCAGACTTGCATAAGTTTCGAATTTTACCTCTTTTGCATAATCATATTTATCTATGGCATCAATTAATCCAAAAATACCATAGCTTACTAAATCCTCATACTCAACATTATAGCCTAAATACATACTTAATCGGCCTGCAACTACTTTTACTAAAGGAGCATACTCTAATATGATTTTTTCTCTAAGCTCTGGTGATTTTGCCTTTTCATAATCGGTCCACAGCTTTTTTCTTCCTGTTTCATCCATAAGTCTCTCCTATTTGTCTACTCTGCCTCAGGTGTCTCACTGGCAGCGGCTTTCTTCTTTTCTTCTTCCTCTTCTTTCTCTGCCGCTAGCCGTGCTTCTTCTTCCTTCCTTAGTCTTTCTTCTTCAGCTTCCTTTTTTGCAACATCAGCCTGAAATTTATCAAGAATATACTTTACAAAAAGCCCTGTACCATAAAAAATCAGCAATACAAGTAAAAGTATCCCTAACATCGTTTTCACTTCATACCTAAGCAAAAATGTAATAATACTGGTAATCGCGCCTGCACTCAATGTCATAATCGCTGGTATATTTTTCGTATTCATTATATAATCACTTCCTCTTTTCCCACTGCTTTAATGAGAAAATCTCCGTTTTCCGGAAAGAACACCACGGTTCGTCCATAATTTAAACCCGTATCCTCAGCCAAAATAGGAATTTTTAGTTCTGCCAGCTTTTTCCTTGTTGCTTCTACATTTCGATCACCCACTCTCACAAGTTCATTTCGTCCACTAAACGCAAACATCTGGGCACCACCTGCAATTTTTGCTACAAGTCTTGTAGAATTTGCTCCTTGCGCTGTCATTTGCTTTACAAGCTCCTCAATTCCTGTATCTGCAAACTTTGGAATGTTACTGTTATTCCTTATTTGTGTGCTGTCCGGAAGCATAATATGTGCCAATCCACCGACTTTGGTTACCGGATCTCTTAACGCTATTCCTACACATGACCCAAGTCCCAACGTAGTAATACTGTCGGGACTTTTACATACCTTCAGGTCAGCCATTCCAACCTTAATTACTTCACTCATTTTTTTCCCCTACTATCCATTATAATCCCAAAGAGCCAAGTAGCTTATCATATGACTCTAAATCCGGCATTAAAATGAAAAATCCATCAATGTCTATTTCATCCGTAAACTGAGTCTGAATCAGTAAAATTTTATCACCCATCACTCCAAACTCGATGGCAGGAACACTTAATATAGCCCCCGCCATATCAATACTCAAATCCGGTATGGACGGAATAATTTTCATTTGCGTGAGACTGGATAAGGAATTTAAATAAGCTCCTGTAATAATATTGCCAATTTCTTTTAGTGCTGAAAGCTCAATCTCAGAAAAAGTGTCACCTTCTCCGGCCTCTACCCCCATAAGTTTCCCAACTAGATGGTGGGCAGCTTTTTCTTCACATAAAAACATAATGCTTCCAGCAATATCGCCTTCTACTAACAGGTAAACACCTGCCATAATCTGCTCCTCACCGCCCATTGCTTCTCCAACATCTTTAAAATCAAGAAGCCTTACCTGAGGAACCTTCATATCAACCTTACACTGAAGCATCTGAGCCAGTGCAGTTGTGGCATTACCGGCCCCTATATTTCCTAATTCTTTTAGTACATCAAAATACTCCTTAGAAACATGTTCTAAGTCCAGCTTAGCCATACAATCACCTCACTGCCTCTTAGCTGTTTTCTTTTTCTGCCAACAGTACATTTAAATCAAGCAGTGAAATGAGCTCACCCTTATCTTTTCCTACTGCCGGAACAAAATTTGCCTTTTCTTCCTTTTTATCATAAGATACTTTATCAATCTGGGATTCTTCCAAAGTAACAACTTCCTTTACTTCATCTACTAAAAGCCCTACCGCATCATTACCTTCTAGTTTTACAATAATAATTCTGGTAGCTTTTGTATTTTCCACTTCCTCAAATCCCATTTTAAGACGAACATTAATAACCGGAATTACTTCACCCCTTAGGTTGATTACACCTTTTATGTAATTCTGTACCTTAGGAACTCTATAAATTTGTTGCATTCTTATAATATTATCTATGTATTTAATATCGATTCCATATTGCTCGTCATTTAACTTTACTACTATAAACTGTGTAGTATTATAAGCAACTTTTAATTCTTCCATCTTTCTTCACCTTAACCTTTCTTAAATAAGTGTATTGGTATCTAAGATAAGTGCGATTTCACCGTCACCTAATATTGTTGCCCCACTGATGAGCTTACACTTATTTACATACTTGCTTAAGGATTTGATAACAATTTCCTGTTGTCCCATTAATTCATCAACTACAAGACCTGCCATCTTATCACCTTTTTTCACAATAACAACGATTAAGTTTTCATCTGATGACTGAGTAGATTCTATATCTAATACTTTATTTAAACGAATTAACGGAATAACTGTTCCTCTTAAATTAATTACTTCTTTTGCCTGAACAAATTTAATTTCTTCCGGTGCAATATCTTCAATTGTCTGAATAGTTCCAAGCGCAATGGCATATTTTTCATTGCCAATAACAACCATAAGAGCCTGAATAATCGCAAGCGTAAGTGGAAGTCTGATAATGAACGTACTTCCTTCTCCAAGTTTTGTTTTTACCTCAACTTCACCACTTAAACTTTCAATTTTGGATTTTACTACATCCAAACCAACTCCACGACCGGATACATCTGATACCTTCTGCGCAGTAGAGAAACTTGGAAGGAATAATAAATCAATTATTTCCTTATCGCTCATTCCTTCTGCCTGCTCTGCTGTAATAGTACCTCTGGAAATAGCCTTTGACTTAACTGCCTCCACATCAATACCATTACCATCATCACCTACTTCAATAACTACGTTATTTCCTTCCTGATAAGCATTTAAGAAAATAGAACCTGTTTCCGGTTTTCCTCTTTGCACACGTACTTCTGATGACTCTAGTCCATGGTCGGCTGAATTTCGTAAAAGGTGCATAAGCGGATCACCAATTTCATCTACTACAGTACGGTCTAATTCTGTTTCTTCACCGCTCATAAACAACTGCATTTTCTTATCCAGTTTCTTGGATAAATCACGAATCATTTTAGGGAATTTAACTACAACCGATTCGATAGGAACCATTCGTACTTTCATAACAGATTCGTGAAGATTTGTAGTAACACTCTCTAAATATTCAATATGTTCACTTGCTGCTGTTCTGGTACCTTCTGTGTTGGAGGCCGCCACAAGTGAGTTTTTCGCAATAATAAGTTCGCTTACCAAATTCATTAAAGAATCAAGTTTTTCAATATCCACACGAACTGTACGATTTACTACCGGTTTGGAAACTGCCGGTTTTTTCGCTTCCTGCTTTTGTGTTGCTACGGAGGTTTCCGCGCTTGATTCTTTTGCAACTACTGCCGGTTTTGTTGTTTCTGCTTCTTTTTCTGCCTGTTCGTTTTCTTTAATCTTAGCCGTCTCTAAATCAAAATTCGAAACTAATGCTTCTTGTATTTCAGACACATTTGTAATGGCAGTTGCTACTTTCTCTGCACTGCTGTCCGTTAAGAAAATTAAACTGAAATCCAAATCAAATTTTTCATCTTCAATATCCTGAACCGGTGGTATAGATACAATAATTTCACCCAGTTCTTCTAATGCCTTAAATACTAAAAATGCTCTGGCAGCCTTTAAAATACAACTTTCCTGTACATACACAGTAATACCAAGTACATTTTTACCCTGTGCTAAGGCAGCCTTTATTACGTTGACTTCTGTGTCACCTATCTTGATCTCTCTCCACTTTTCTTTGTTACTTGCAGCAACTGGTGCTGAAGCCGTTTTTTCTGCTTTCGCCGGTGTGGCTCCTGCCTTTTCACCATTTAAAATTCCCTGCAGAGATTTTACAAGGTGATCATTATCATTTTCTCCTTCTTCTGTGGTATTCTGAATACTATCTACATATTCTTCCAACGCATCAAGACATTGAAATAAAATATCCACCATATTGTCTTGTACTTTAATAGTGTTATTTCTTACTTCCGAAAAAACATTTTCCATTTCATGAGTCAACGCCTGCATGCGTTTAAAACCCATGGTACCAGCCATACCCTTAAGAGAATGAGCAGCCCTGAAAATCTCATTGATCGTATCCATATTATCAGGTTCCTGCTCTAAAATCATAAGCTGATCACTTAAGTTTTGTAAATGTTCTTTGGACTCATCTAAAAATATTTCTAAATATTGACTAACATCCATTTCCTCTTACCCCCACGTTCTTTGTTATTTGTTGCGCCATGTCTTCTAAGGGCACTACCTGATTTACCAATCCTGCCATTGCAACGGCTTTTGGCATTCCATAAACTGCACAGGTACTCTGGTCCTCAGCAAGTACATGAACTTGCTTCTTCTTATCCAGGTTCATAATTCCTTCTGTGCCATCTGAACCCATTCCGGTTAATACTACGCATACAATCTGGTCAAAATCAGAATCCATCAAAGATTCATACATATAATTGGCGCATGGTTTCACACCTTCTCTTGACGGTTCGTCGCCAAATACAATGCGGTATTCTCCACGTTCTTTTTTTACCTTCAAATGAGTGCCGCCTTTTGCAATATAAACATGTCCCTTTTCCAGTTTATCCCCAACTGCCGCCTCTTTTACTGAAAGCTCGCTAAGACTGTTTAACCTTTCTGCCAGAGACTCTGTAAATCCTGCCGGCATATGCTGCACAACCAACACTGGTGCATCTAAATTGCCTGGTAGCTTTGGAATCACCTGCTGTAAGGCCCTTGGCCCTCCGGTAGAAGAAGCTATGGCTACAATTTTTTTGCCTGCAACAGGAACTATCTTTCTAAGCTCTGTTCTCGGATTTTCTGTTTTTTTAGGAAGTTTTAAATTCCCCCAAAAGGCACTGCTATCTCTTTTTACTTTTGTATGAAGATTTACCTTTGTAGCTTCCCAAAGTATATTTATAAAGCGCGTTTTAAACTTATCTGCTTTTGTATCCAATATACTGATAGGTTTGTGGACAAAATCAATGGCCCCAAGCTCTAACGCTTCTATTGTAACCTGAGCACCTTCTCTTGTGGTAGTACTGTTCATAATCACATTTGCCGATATATTTTTCCGGTTTAACTCTTTTAAAAGTTCAATGCCGGACATCTTTGGCATATTTACGTCTAGTACAACACAATCATAAGTTTTTTTCTGTAAAAGATCTAAAGCTTCTTCCCCATTTGTAGCCGTGTCCTCTACTTGAAATCTTTCATCCTGATTTATTATATCACAAATAACCTTTCTCATGAGTGCAGAGTCATCAACAACTAATATTTTTTTCATTTCTCACCTATCCTTGCAACTTGTGTCTGCTCTTTCGCTCTTCTTCAAAAATGAATCGAATAATTTCTTCTCTTTGGCTGGTATTAATATTTACATATTGAACTCTATGTTCATACTGACCTTTTCTGTTTTCTAATTCCTTAGAGCTTAATATTTTACCGGTTAATTCATAATTTTTCTCTTTTCCCTGATAAATCAATGTGTATGTTAAAAAAATAATAGTATCTTTCTCATATTGGTAATTGGATACAAACCTAATTCCTCCACCGCTAATATCCACAATAATACTTTGACGCAAAGGCAAACTATGCTCTAAAACAATGTCCTTCTGCTCTTCGCAAGAAATTTTTTCTTCCTCTGAAAGTTCTCTGCTTTGCATATTCAAAATACAATTAAAGCGATAATATTCCCTTCTTTGATGCTTTCTTAAATTGGTAGTAAGTTCAAACAATAATATAAACACACCGTTTGTTTTATAACGGTCTATTACCCTTGCAAAGCTCTGATAAATTCCTGTTTTTGTATAAAAGCAAACTTCATATTCACCACCAACCGGTAATAGAATAAGTTTTGTCTGCTCCATTGGCATACATATTTCAATTCTTTCATCTGAAAGCACATCATATACTTTGGATATGTGTATTGACTCATTCACACTTTTCCCCAATATAGCCCTTTCTACTGCCTGCATTTCTACTTTTTCTCCCGGCAATACATACTTAGATAACATAGCCGCCTCCTTCTAGGAAAATTTTTTTCCTGTTAAAAAATAAGAAAAGAATGCTGTCATTCCCCTTTTCTGAACAGTTTCACTCCCTGGTCCATTTACTAAAATATCAGCAATTTCTTCATATGCTTTTGCTGATTTTGCAGCGGGATTTGCCAGACATACCGGCTCCTGTTGCATAACTGCCTTAGATAACTGAACATCCTGAGGGACACTTCCCAAATATTCAATCGGCAGCTTTAAATACTTATTTACTACAGTACTTAACTTCTCGTATAAGTTTTTTCCTTCTTCTTTTGTTCCTACTTTGTTTGCAATTACCTTTATTTGGGTATTTTCTGCCATAAATCTACTATGCCCGTTTAATGACTTTAATAAAGAATAAGCATCTGTAATTGAAGTAGGTTCAGGTGTAGTTACTAAAAGTATTTCGCCACTTGCTACTAAAAACTCTAATACTGTATCTGCAATTCCTGCACCTGTATCAACAATAATAACATCTGCCATTGTATCCAGTTCAGCCAGATTGCGAATAATGTAATGAAGATAGTCTTTACTTAAATTAGACAGTTCTGCGATACCTGACCCCCCTGAAATAAAACCAATTTCACCCGGTCCCCAAGTAATTACATCTTTAATATTTTTCCCTTGATAAATAACATCCGACAAATTATGCTTTGGCACAGTCCCAAACATAATCTCAATATTTGCCAGCCCAAAATCTGCATCAAGAATGATAACTCTTTTTCCCATTTTCTTAAACTCAATTGCAAGATTAATAGCCGTATTAGATTTGCCCACACCACCTTTGCCACTTGTAACGGTAATGACTCTGGCCAGAGGCTTTGGCTGTGTCTGGTTTGCCTTTATTATATTTCGGAGTTTTTCTGCCTGGTCCATCAATTTTCCTCCAACTGTACTCTATACCACAATTATGACCTTCCTTCCAGTAACTGCTTTACTGTCTTTTGAGGATTAAAGTCTTCTATATCATCAGGCACATTTTGTCCACATGTAACATAAGATATCTCCGCCCCCGTATGAAGCTTTAAATTTAATAAATTACCAACTGTGGTGGTTTCATCTAATTTTGTAAATATAATTTTGTAATCTGTTAATTTTGAATAGGTATCCGCAATACTTAAAAGATCCTTATATTTCGTAGTAGCACTTAGTACCAAATACACTTCTTTTTCTACTGATTCATCCAATGCATGTATAAGTTTTTTTACATCCTGTCTCTGATTTTCATTATGATGAGAATGTCCTGCTGTATCAACTAGAATAAAATCATAATCTGAAAATTCCTCACATGCAGTTTTAAGTTCTTCTTCAGAATAAATTACTCTGAAAGGTGCCTCTAAAATATTCGCATAAGTTCGTAACTGTTCCGCTGCTGCAATTCGGTAAGTATCAGCAGTAAGAAGCGCTACCTTCTTTTCTTTTTCAACCTGAAATTTGGAAGCAATTTTAGCAATAGTAGTTGTTTTTCCAACTCCTGTTGGTCCTAAGAAAAATACAACCCTTGGCTTCTTTTTTCCTTCTTCTATACCCTTTGACTCTCCAAATCTTAAAATCATTTTCTGATAGATATTTGACAAAATATAATCAATTGTCTGATTTGTAGATTGAATTTTCTCAAAATCATCTATAATCTGATTTGCATAAACTTCGTCCACTTCATTGGTCAGCATTGTATTGTATAGAAGTTTGAAAAAACGGGCCATTTCCGCTTCTTCTTTTTCCGTTTCTTCTTCTACTTCCTGTTCGTTCTTTTCCTTGTCTTTGTCATCCGATGATGTAACATTTTTTAATTGTTTTTCCAATAAAGACTGTAAGGAATCTAACTTTTCTTCAATTGCTACATTTTCTTCTTTTATAATTTGCTTTTCTATTTGAGTTTCCTTAGGTTTTTCCGGCTGTTTTTGTTCTTCTTTTGGTTGCGTTTTCGGAACATCTTTTGTTTTTCCTTCTTCTTCCAAAGCAACTGTTACTTCTACTTGATTCTTTTTAAAAAAAGAGAAAAAACCTTTCTTTTTTATTGTTTTCACATTCATAATTACAACACCGTCGCCAAGTTCCTTTTTGGCCATTTCTACAGCGTCGCTTTCTGTTTTACCTATAAATTTTTTAATTATCATTATGCGGTCACCATCCCTACAGATTGCAATTCAATATTAGATTCTATTTCATTATAAGACACTACAATCAAATCTTTGAAATAATCCTCTGTTAACCGTTTAAAATACATCCTCACAATAGGTGAGGTAAGAATAATCGGTGCCTTTCCCAAACTCTCCAACTTGCTCACTTCTACCTGCACAGAATTCATAATTGCTTTTGTTCTTTCCGGATCCAGGTTTAAATAAGCACCCTGTTCTGTCTGTTTTACGGCTGCCATAACTTCCTGCTCAATCTTTGGGTCTAACGTAACAATGCTTGTTGTCTCATTAGCCGGGAAAAATCTGGCAGAAATAGCTCTTTTTAACCCCTGTCTTACATATTCCGTTAAAATATCCGTATCCCTTGTTGTGGCCGCATAGTCAGCCAGGGTCTCAAAAATAGAAAGCAGATCTCTGATAGACACACCCTCTTTTAAGAGATTTTGAAGTACCTTCTGAATCTCTCCAATTCCAAGCATCTTTGGAACCAACTCTTCCACAAGAGAAGGGTTTGTTTCTTTTAAGTTATCAACAAGATGCGAAACATCCTGTCTTGTAAGCAGCTCTGAAATATGCTGTCTGATAATTTCCGTTAAATGAGTAGCTATAATAGACGGAGGATCTACCACCGTGTAGCCCATACTTTCAGCTCTTTCTCTCTGATTTTCTGTAATCCATATAGCCGGCAGATGGAAAGAAGGCTCAAAGGTAGGTATACCTGTAATTTCCTCTTCTACATATCCCGGATTCATAGCCATATAGTGGTCGAAGAGAATTTCCCCTTCGCTAATCTGAATACCTTTTATTTTAATAATATATTGGTTTGGATTTAACTGTATGTTATCCCTGAGACGAATAATTGGAACAACAGCACCAAGTTCCAAAGCAATCTGTCTACGAATCATAACAACGCGGTCTAATAAATCTCCACCCTGATTTACATCTGCAAGGGGAATAATACCATAACCAAATTCCAATTCAATTGGGTCAACCTGTAATAAAGAAGTAACATTTTCCGGTTGTCTTATTTCATCAGCAGCAACTTCGTCTACATCTATTTCCTGCTCAATTTTGGCCGTTTCAATAGTACCTTCGATCATTCTTCCTGTAATAACGAAAACCATTCCCATAGTCACGAAAATAATGGTATTAAGCGGCGTCACAATACCCAGCATAGCAATGGCTGCTCCTGTCATATAAAGAACCTTAGGAACACCAAAAAGCTGACCCAATAAAACTGTTCCAAAATCTGCGTCTTTACTGCCTTTTGTTACTAAAATACCGGTAGATAAAGAAATAAGCAGAGATGGAATCTGGCTTACCAGACCATCACCAATGGTTAAAATAGTATATTTGTCTAGAGCATCTGAAATGTCCATCCCCTGACGAACCATACCCATAACGATACCACCAATAATATTCACAAACGTAATCAAAAGACCAGCTATGGCATCACCTTTTACGTACTTTACAGCACCATCCATGCTTCCGAAAAAGCTTGCTTCCTGCTGAATCTTATCTCTTCGTATTTTTGCTTCCTGATCTGTAATAGCACCGGTATTTAAGTCTGCATCAATTGCCATTTGTTTACCAGGCATAGCATCCAGAGTAAATCTGGCAGTTACTTCTGCTACTCTTTCAGAACCTTTGTTGATTACCATAAACTGAATCATAATCAGGATAATAAATACGATAACACCAATTACAAGGTCACCACCGCCAACAAATTCACCGAAAACAGTTACTACATTTCCCGGTTCGCCTGTTGTTAAAATAAGTTTGGTAGAAGATACATTTAATCCAATTCTAAAAATTGTTGTAAATAGTAAGATTGTTGGAAAGTAAGACATATCCAATGCTTCTTTTGCAAACATACAGTTAAACAAAATAATAAACCCTGTAGCAATGTTAAATGCTAACAATATATCCAACAATAAAGAAGGAATAGGTACAATAAACATTACAAACGCTGCAAGCACATATAATGCTACACCCAAGTCTGTTTTTTTCATCTGGCCCTTTTCCTCCTTTCAAATATTCATATATATTATGTAACCCTTACACTTTACCCTGTGCATGATATACCATTGCCAGAACTTCAGCTACCGCCTGATACAACTCCGGTGGAATCTGTTGTCCAATATCAACATTGTGATAAAGCATTCTTGCTAAAGGTTTGTTTTCTACAATTTCAATTTTATGTTCTTTTGCTACTTCTTTAATCTTTTGCGCCATATAATCCTGTCCTTTTGCAAGCACAACCGGCGCTTCTGCCACTTCTTTATCATACTGTATAGCAACTGCCAAGTGGGTAGGGTTTGTAATAACCACATCGGCCTTAGGCAAATCCTGCATCATTCTTCTTTGTGAGGTTTCCCTCATCTTCTGTTTGATTTTAGCCTTAATCTGGGGATCACCTTCTGCCTGCTTATACTCTTCTTTGATTTCCTGCTTTGTCATCATCATGTCTTTGTGAAATTTTCTTTTTTGGTATGCAAAATCAATTACAGCAATAAGTACATAGACGATTGCACATTTTAATCCAAGATTAATTGCCATATCACCTGACAATAAAATCCCCTGGGTAAGTTGCATATTAAACAAAAGGTAAACCACATTGTATTGTTCCTTCAAAGTAGAATATACAACATAGGCAATTAAGCCAATTTTCAAAAAAGACTTTAATAGCTCCATGAGGGAATTCACGGAAATAATTTTCTTAAAACCACTAATAGGATTCATTTTACTAAGTTTCGGTTGCAAAGGTTTGGTAGTAATTTTCCATTTTACCTGAGCATAATCCCCTATAAAAGCTATAATAAAACCTATAATAAAAAAAGGAGCAAGCATAATCAGAATAGATAACATGCAATTATTAAGTATTACTGTAAATTCTTCTGTTGGCACTTCACCATTCCAAAAAACTGCCATTTCCGGAATCTTACTGTATATTCCATGAAACACTTCCAGAAATTCTTCTCCAATAAATCCAACAAAAAATTTTAAAATTAAAAACAGTGCAATCAGGCTCAAAGCATTGGTTACTTCCTTACTTTTCGCCACCTGTCCTTCTTTTCTTGCATCCTCCAGCTTTTTTGCTGTAGGTTCTTCTGTCTTTTCTCCTCCAGGTCCTTCCTTTGCGAAGAACTGAAGTCTAAGTTCCATCATTTACATCATTGCCTCCACAAAAGCTACCATCATTGTTTTCATCTCTGTAAAAATAAAATCTGAAATGTATGGTAACATTCCTGTTGTTAAAAACATGACTCCAAAGCCAATCAGAAGCTTAATTTGTATACCTACAGCAAACATATTCATCTGAGGTGAAACCTTGGCCAAAATACCAAGCACTACATTTACTATAAGCATAACACAAAAAACCGGAAGACAAATACGAAATCCTATGCTCAAATAATCCCTTAAGAAATCTAACATAGGAACTAACAGCCTGTTCCCGTCAAATACAGCCTTATTAATTGGTATTAGTGTAAACGTCTCCACTAATGCCTGTAAAATGTATCTATGCATGCCACTGACCAACAGCATTAACATAACAAAATGTTGATAAAACACACCACTGATACTGGCATATTCTTTGGTAGTTGGATCTAACTGATTAGCCATTGCAAGACCAATATCCATATCAATGATCCTTCCGGCAAACACTACAATGCTGCTACAAATATTCGCTCCAAAACCAACAAGTAAACCTGTCAGTGCTTCTTTTATTACAATACCGGAAAACTCCAGTAATGTATCATATACAATTGCCTCATGAGGCAGCATTACCTGATAAAGCAAATAAGATACAAATACTGAAATTCCAACCCGGACTCTTGCCGGTGTATTATTCATGCTATAAAAAGGAGCGATGAAAATAAAACAGCTCACTCTTGTAAAAATCAAAAGAAAATATTCTAATTCAGCTATGGAAAACGAATATTCTATCATACTAACTCCTAAATATATCTGGAAAAGTCAGACCATAACTCTGCCATAAATCCGGACATTTCCTTTAGCATCCAGTGTCCTAATAACATCAGTGCCAAAAAAACGGCTAAGATCTTTGGCACAAAAGTTAATGTCTGTTCCTGAATGGATGTAGCTGTCTGAAAAATACTGATAATCAGACCAACTACTAAGGAAATTAATAACACAGGTGCAGACACTTTAATAATAATCCATAAAGCCTGATTGGATATTTCTACCACATCATTAATTGACATACATTCACCTCAGCTAATAAAAAGTCTTCACTAAGTTTACAATTACCAAGTTCCATCCATCCGCCAGCACAAATAATAGAATTTTAAACGGCATAGAAATAGTTGTAGGTGGGAGCATCATCATACCCATGCTCATAAGTGCCGATGCCACTACCATGTCAATTACAATAAATGGAATATAAATAATAAATCCTATAATAAATGCTGTTCTAAGCTCGCTTACAATAAAGCTGGGAATTAAAACAGAATTCTCAATATCATCCAGATTTCCTGTCCATTCTCTTCCTGCAATATCAGTAAACATTTTGGCATCCTTTTCCTGAGTTTGTTTAAACATAAACTCTCTTAAAGGTTCCATACCGATTTCTAATGCTTCTTCCTGGGTAATTTCACCAGCTTCAAACGGCTTAATTGCTGTCTCATTAATCTCTGTAATAATTGGACTCATAATAAAATAAGTCAAAAACAGTGCAATTCCTATAAGCACCTGATTTGGCGGTGCTGTCTGGGTATTTAATGCCGACCTTGTAAAATGAAGAACAATTAAAATCCGAGTAAAAGATGTCAACAAAATAATGAGAATTGGTGCTAATGCAATGCCGGTTAAGATTAGTAAAATTCGAAGTGAGCCTGCTATAGTGCCATTCCCATCATTATAAGTAACAGTTAAGTTATTTGCGATATTAAGTTCATTTAATTCATCTGTAGACTGGGCGGTCCCTGGCTCATTAATGTTCGTCCGGCTTTCATTCTCCCCTGTAGTATAAGCTCCAATGGCGGAAGTAGCTTCTACTACTACAGGCTTAAAAAGCACAAGTATAACAATTAATAAAGACAAAAGGACCTTTTTATGTCTATTCATTTTTATCCGCCCTTTTTCTTACTTTCTCAAAAAGTTCCTTAAAAGAAATCTGCTCTTGTTTTCCTACAATTTCAATTTCGTCCTTCTCAAATTCCGAAAGGAGAGTTACTGTATCTTTGCATACAGCTAATGCCAGATACTTTTTCCCAACCCGAACTATCTGAATATATTTTCCCGGAGCAATCTTATATGCTTCAATCAATTCCATATTGCTAGATGAAAGCATAGTTCCTTGCTGAATTTTTGCAATATACTTACTACAAAAATATGTAATTGCACAAACAAAAATAAATATTACCAATAAACTAATAAAGCGAGCTACGGATTCGATTCCCCGGGATACCGCTAATGTCATATTATCCAACTACTTTCTTTACCGCTTCTAATACACGATCTGCCTGAAATGGTTTAACAATAAAGTCTTTAGCACCTGCCTGAATGGATTCAATAACCATCGCCTGTTGTCCCATAGCAGAACACATAATAACCATGGCGCCTCCATCATTTTCTTTGATTTTCTTAAGCGCCTGAATACCATCCATTTCCGGCATTGTAATATCCATAAGAACTAAATCCGGTTTCAATTCATTATACTTCTCTACTGCTTTCGCTCCGTTTTCGGCTTCCCCAGCAACATTGTAGCCGTTTTTGGTTAAAATGTCCTTAATCATCATTCTCATAAATGCTGCATCATCAACAATTAAAATATTCTTCGCCATATCCTTGACTCCTCTTTTTCACTTTTATTTTATAATTTCAGTTACTCTGATACCAAAACTTTCTTCAATTACTACTACTTCACCTTTTGCAACAAATTTACCATTTACCAAAACATCAATGGGTTCACCAGCAATTTTGTCAAGCTCAATAATAGTTCCAGGTGCAAAATCCAAAATGTCAGAAATAGATTTTTTGGTTCTTCCAAGTTCCACTGTAACCTCCAATGGAACATCCATGATCAAGCCAATGTTTTCCTGACTTGCCATAGCCCCCATACTGTTGTTAAAGGACTGAAATTGCGCCGGCTGTATATTTACTTGTGGTTGCATCATCGGCATTCCCATACCCGGCATCATCTGCGGTTGCATCATCTGCGGTTGCATCATCTGCGGTTGCATCATCTGTGGTTGCATTTGCGGCATTCCCATATCCTGCGGTGGCATTCCCATGACAGGCATAGCCTGAGGCTGCATTTGCGGCATTCCCATATCCTGCATTATTTGAGGCTGTGGTTCTGCCTGTGGCGGAATATAAGGAACCGGTTCCGGTTCTGGTGCTTTTTCTTCCACCGACGCTGGACCAAGCTGATTTCCAATAAAAGTTTCATACAAGCTTTTTGCAAATTCAACAGGATAAAGCTGAATAATAGTACTATCTACTAAATCATCATCAATTTGCATACGGAATGAGATTTTTACGAAATCTTCTTCTAAGAACGGGGCAATATCTCCCGCTTTCTTAAACTCCATTAAATTCACCAGACTTGCTTCCGGCGGGCTAATATCAATCATCTTTCCAAGCATTGAGGATAACGATGTGGCAGATGAACCCATCATTTGGTTCATAGCCTCAGAAATAGCACTTAAATGCAATTCACCTAATTCACCATCTGTATTAGTACCATCTCCACCCATCATAAGGTCTGTAATAACCTTTACATCGTGTTCCTTTAGTACTAATATATTCGCTCCGTCCAAGCCTACTGTATACTTAATTTGAATAAACACGCAAGGTCTTTCGTATTCATCAATTACCTGAGACCATCTGGACATTTTTACTACAGGTGTTGTAATATTTACTTTCCTATTAACCAAGGAAAAAAGAGTTGTAGCCGATGTTCCCATACTGATATTAGCAATTTCACCAATGGCATCTTTTTCATCATCAGTAAGCAACTCCTGAGCCACTTCTTCAACACTACTTTCCTGTTCATCACTGGTAGACATGCCATTTAAAAGTGCATTAATTTCATCTTGGGATAACATACCTTCCATTTGCTTATTCCTCCTCTCTTATTACTGTTGCAATTCTTACCGCATATTTATCCTTGTTAGAACCCGGTAAGGCAGTAAATTTTCTTAAATTTCCAACGTATACTTCCAGTTCATTATCAATCTTCGTATCCAAACGAATAATATCACCCACCTGAAGATTTGCAAAATCCATAACTGAAATGACACTTTTTCCCAAAATAGCTTTTACAGGCATATCTACTTTCCTAATTAATGTTTCAATATGCTCTCCGTAGCTTTCATCTTCCATCTCCTGCATTGTAGAGAACCAATACTTAGTATTTAACTTATCCATTACATCTTCCAAAGTAAAATATGGAAGACAAACGTTCATAAAGCCTTCAATGTCACCAACCTTCACATTCAGGGTAACAATGGCAATCATATCACTAGGTGCAATTACCTGCGCAAATTGTGGATTTGTTTCTATCCTTTCCATAAAAGGTTCAACTTCCACAACATTTTTCCATGGTTCTCGCAAAAGCTGCATACAAGTTACCATAACTTTGTCTAAAATTGCTAATTCAATTTCTGAAAAATCCCTGTTCTTTTCTAATGGATTACCTGCCCCTCCAAGCATTCTGTCTAATATAGCAAATCCTAAATTAGAGGCTAATTCTATAATAACGCTACCCGATAAAGGGGCAAAATTAACAATTCCTAATATAACCGGATTGCTTAAGGCATTGGTAAATTCAGAAAACGTAACCGCCTCTGAACTGGCTACGCTAACCTGTACATTTTTTCTAAGATAAACCGGCAAGTTGGTGGATAACAATCTTCCATAATGTTCAAATATAATTTCCAACGTTCGTAAATGCTCTTTCGAGAATTTTGCAGGACGTTTAAAATCATAATTTTTCACCTGCTTATCATTGTTTTCTTTTATTTCATCTACGTCTAATTCACCGGTACTGAGTGCTTGTAGCAAGCTATCTATCTCGCTTTGAGATAATACTTCGCCCACCGAACTCACCTCCCGTATTTTTAATTTCGTCTTTTTTATTGATAAACTATACTGCTAAATGTAACCTTATAAACAAACTGGGAATCAAACATCTCCTGAATCCTTGTTAAAATCTCACCTTGAATTTGTTCTTCATTGCCTCTTGCTTCTTCCAATGTATGGGAGGCAAATACATCATTAATTTCACCTTTTATAAGACTTACATTATCCCCGATTGTTTCTCCGTAGGTTTTATAATCCTTATCCTTAGAATTCATAGCAAGACTAACCGATACTACTGCATAGTGATCTTTTCCATCTTCGCCCTGTTTTAACATGATTGTCATTTCGTCCTCAATGGCATAAGGAACAGTATCTTCCATAGAAACTACCACTTCTGTGTTTTCTCCATCAGCACCTTGCGTACTTGACAATTCCAAGCTCAAAACCGACGCAATATCATTTACCAGTGCTGCAGTTTTTTTATTTGTACTTGTGACACTAAACATAGTAATCGCAGTTAATACAACATTTACTACCATTAACGCCAAAATCAATATGGATATTAGGTTCTTTTTCATATTCATTCTCCCTTATTAGTAAGTACTTAATGCATGATATATCTTAATTTCAACCCTACGGTTTTTAGCTCTTCCCTCCGGGGTTGAATTGTCAGCAACCGGAACATATTCTCCTCTTCCCGAATGTTTTAACATCGCCGGATTTAAAGAAGTATTTTCCATAAAATAATTAAATACTGCAAGTGCACGGAAACTGGATAGTTCATCATTATTAGCAAACTGCTTATTATGAATCGGAACATTATCCGTGTGTCCTTCAATCTCTATAACACTTTCTCCATATCTTGTTAAAATCTGCCCGACTTTACTCAAAACCGGTAAAGCTTCTTCCTTTAATTTGTCGCTTCCGGAATCAAAAAGTAACGCACCATTTAATGTTAACGAAACATACTGGGAAGTAAAATCAATATCGATTTCTTCTTCCATATTTGCTTCCTTTACTGCCTCTTCTACTTTTTCTGCCAGCCCTTCAGACATCTGTTGCTGTTTTGCCTCAAACTCTTCTAAAGCATCCTTGCTTTCTTCTTCTACTTCTGCTGCTTTACCGGTACTATTTATGTATTGATCCAGCTCGTTTAACTGACTGACACCATTGCTGATAAGTACGCCATCACCTATCGCTGTGGCTCCTCCCGAAAAAATGCTAATGGTCTGGTTAAAGGATGCCGCAACCGCTTCCAGCTTTTCCTGTTCAATCGTTGACATAGAAAACAACAAAATGAAAAAACATAACAACAAATTCATCAAGTCACTAAAGGTAGCCATCCATGCCGGTGACCCCGGTGCCGGAGCTTCTTCCTTTTTTTTCCTAGCCATCCATTTCACCTCCGCCTTCTTCAGCAGCAGTTTCTCTGTCTTTTGGTGCTAAGAAGGATTTAAGCTTTTCTTCTATGACACGAGGATTTTCTCCTGCCTGAATGGATAACAGGCCTTCAATCATAATTTCTTTTATCATAACCTCCGCATCATTATTACTTTTTAATTTACTTGCAACCGGTGCACAAATCCAGTTTGCTAACAACGAACCGTACAACGTGGTAATAAGTGCCACCGCCATATTGGGTCCAATGGACGAAGGATCATCTAACGCCTGTAACATATTAACCAAACCAATCAGAGTTCCAATCATACCCCAGGCAGGTCCCATTGAACCAACGTCCTGCCAAAACCCAATTTTCGCTTTATGTCTACCTTCTATACTGGTAAGCTCTGTTTCCATAATGGCGCGTACCAGCTCCGGATCCGTACCGTCTACAATAAGCAAAATTCCTTTCTTTAAAAAAATGTCATCTAAATCTCCTGCCGCCTCTTCCAGAGAAAGAAGACCCTCTTTTCTGGCAACATTGGAAAGCTCTATAATTTTCCTAATTATTTCAGGCGTATCCAATGCCGGAACTTTAAAAATAAGCCTAATGCTCTTTAGTCCTCCAAAAAAATCAGACATGCTGTAAGATGCTAAAATACAGCCGAAAGAACCACCAAAGGTAATAAGGGCTGATGGCGCATGTAAAAAATTCCCTAATGCCGCTGCACCTTGATCGCCTGTCACGATACCAAATATAACCAAAACAAAGCAGGCAATTAAGCCAATAATCGATGCTATATCCAAAACGTCCACCCTCCTACTTTTGCACTAGTTTGCAAAAATATCCTTTCTATACGATTTTACTAAATTTTTTACCTCTTGTCTACTTTCTTTTACAATTATTTTTTTGCCCGTTGTGAAAGAAATGACTGTGTCCGGAGTTTCTTCAACAGTCTCCATCAAGTCAGGATTTATTAGTATTTTTTGTCCATTGAGCTTTGTTACTTCAATCATTTTTAACAATTCTCCAATTATTTTATGATTTTCACAAATCTTTCTCCTGATTTTACCAAAATAATTTTCATTTTTATCAATCAGGCACATAACACAACAACAAGGCAGAAACAGTGACTGCCGTTTCCGCCTGTTGCCCTTATAAATCATACGTTAATCATAATTAACGTTTCAAATTAACCAATTCTTCCAACATAGTGTCAGATACTGTAATAATTCTTGAATTTGCCTGGAAACCTCTCTGTGTAGTAATCATTTCCGTAAATTCTGCCGAAAGATCTACGTTACTCATTTCCAAAACACCTGTTGTCATATATCCACCACTTCCTGTAATATCTACACCAATTCCGTCAAACTCACCTGAATTTAAAGTAGCTGCATACAGATTATCACCCTGTTTTTCAAGACCTGCTGCATTAGCAAACTCCGCCACTGCAATCTGTCCTAACAGTTTTGTCTGTCCATTGTCGTAAGAAGCATAAATTTTACCATCGTTCTGGATGGATACACCAGACATCTTACCAAGCTTACGTCCTGCACCAAGACCATCTAAATCACCGGCTGTAGCACCAATTGTACTTGTCCCGTTAGCATTGTAGTTGTTGGATGTTGAAAAATCTATATTAATAGTAGTAAATGGACCATTTGGTGCTGAAACGTCATCACCAAAGTTTAAATCCAAAGTAAAGTTGTTTGTTAATCCATTTACAGATTCTACAAGCTTTGTGGAATCATTGTATTTAATAATACCACCCTGGATTTGTTTACCTGCTACTGTTAAAGCACCTGTTGTTGCATCAATAATATTTGTATCAATCGTTCCTGTTGCAACCATTTTTCCTAAAGTATCAGTATCAACACCACTTACATTTCCATAAAATTTGGAAAATTCTTCATATGTACTGAATCCATAAGCATTTGCAAGAATTTTCTGCTTTTCTGCCGCTGTTCCTTGTGCATCATCTGCACCAAGAGTTGAAAACGGATAAGTAACTCCCTCATATGTAACACTGGTAGAATTTACCGTGTATCCTTGTGATACATTTAATGTCTGAGCACCTGCCACTTTAGTAGTGGTACCAAAAGAAATGTTAGGGAATTTACTTAATACAGAATTTCCTTCTGAGTCTAATACATCAGCAACTTCAACAGAATATTGTCCTTCCACTCCGGTAGCTTTCATTGTTAATTTTGCAGTGTAGGCATATCCTGCACTGTCAAAAAAGCTTAAATTCAAAATCTTTCCGGCTTCTGAAGTTGTATCAGGATCATTTTTATCAATAATACCGGAAACATAAGCTTTTGTTGTAGCCTCCGGAGGATAAGTCATATTCTCCGCACTCATAACTTTAATAGGACTTACAGTGTCTTTTTTAATTTCTCCGGTAGTTTCATCTACCCCCCAGCCCATTACACTATATCCGTTAGAGCTCATGGCAAGATTTCCCAAAGCATCTACATTAAAGGAACCATCCTTTGTAAAATAAGTGTTTGAACCATCGCTTACAACAAAGAAAGAGTCTCCCTTAATCTGAATATCAAAAGGATTTCCTGTTGTCTGGCTGGAACCGGACTGAGTAATAGCTGTAGTAATCGCTGCAGTCTTTACACCAAGACCAATCTGCTTCGCATTAGTACCGGCTTTACCACTTGCAGCATTTGGTCCCGATGCACTCTGAGTTGTTTGATACATAAGTTCTGAAAAATTAATAGATTGTGATTTATAACCTACAGTATTAACGTTTGCAATATTGTTACCAATAACATCCATTTTTGTCTGGTGTGTTTTTAAACCTGCTACACCAGAATACAATGATCTCATCATAATGAAATGACCTCCTATTTCTTCACTGCCGTATTGTCCCTTCTGTCATTCAGGGACATAAGCCTCCTTATCGGTCCGGCTACATAATTACGGCACCATCAATATTTGTAAAAATGTTTTGTTCTGTTTCATCTTTTGTCATAGCAGTGATAACTGTATTGTTTTTAATATTTACAATAAACGCCACATCATCTACTAAAACCAAAGATTCTTTAATTCCTTTCTCACCGGCTTTGCTTGTACCTTCCGCCAATCTTTTCAGCTGTCCGTCCGTTAAATCAATGTTGCGATTCTGAAGGCGACTTGCTGCATGCTTGGAAAACTTTAATTCTCCATTTTCGCATAGGGCTGCTGATTTTTCTGCTAAAATATCTAAAAAACTTGTGCTACTTGTATTTTTCAGCTGTCCCGTCTTTATTTTCTGGCTTTGATACTGGTCTTGTACCTGCTGGATAGAAAGAAATTGATTGGATAAAGCATTCATCTTCTTTCCTCCTCCATGAGTTATCAGGCGAATATCCTATTCCCCGCTGCCTGTGTTGTTCTGACCGCTTTCCCCACTTGTGCTGTCACTGCTTCCCTCTGTTTCTTCGCTTGCCTCAGCATTCTTAATAAGTTTTTCCATCTTGGCAAAGTACTCTTCAATAAGCTTCTGATCCTCCTTGCTAATGAAGGATTTCTGATACTCATTCATAGATTCGTACACTTCTTTGATGGATAATACTGCCGCTTTATTGCTGATACTTAAGTTTGCTACGCTTGGCAGTTTTGATACAGCTGTTACAACTGCGCTTGCCATACTGTAAGCCTCTAAATACTCAGAATCCACAACGGTATCTACATCGTCCAGCGAATACTCCTCGCCATTAATGCCCAGTAATGCCTTTCCGTTTTCGTAAACAACATAGTTTACTTTACCGGTATCATATGTAACATTTCCTGATTCACTTGTGATTTTAACTGTCACTTCTTTTCCAACTAACGAAGACGCTCTCTGCAATTCATTATTTGCAGTTAAGTTCTGCATCTCTTCTAACTGGGAGAATGTAGCCAGCTGTGAAATATATTCCGTATTGGAAGTAGGTTCCAACGGATCCTGATATTTCATCTGAGCAACTAACAATTGCAAAAATGCATTTTTGTCAAGAGCATTTGACTTTGTTTCTGCAGTAGCAGTTGTTCCTAAATCAAGCTTACCATCTACTACTGGTGCTACTGTTGATGACATGTAATTCCTCCCTTCCTATGCCATATAATCTAATGTGTTTCCATTTCGTCTCATCATGTCCACCTGAATGTCTCTTGCCTGCTTTTCGACATTTTCTAACTCCAGGTCTTCTTCATCCATGATGTTTAAGTTGATTTTTCTTCTTGCAACCTTCTTTGCAGTGTAATTGTTTTGTTCACCACTACTGCCTTTTTCCAAGTTTCGTTCAAAACCATGGCTTGCTACCATAACCTCAACAGCCTCAACCTTAACTCCTGAAGCTTCCAATCTTTCCTTAAGCTGTATTACCTGTGCTTCTAAAACCTGCTTTACAGCTTCATTTTCAGTGGTAAACTGTGCAGTAATAATTCCTTCTTTTGCCTTTACTTGTAACTGCAAATTCCCTAGACTCGCCGGATGTAATTGCATTTCCATACTAGAAAATTCTTCTTTGTTAATAATTTTTACTCTTTCTCCTATTTGATTAAGAATTCTTTCCACATCAATATCAGAGGTAAAAATCGGCGTTTCTGTTCTTGCAACAGTAGTTAAATCTTCCGTAACCACAGTCTGTTGAAAAGAATTGCCGGCCTGATGATTGGCTCCATTATGATCACTTTGCTTTCCACCAATCTCTTTGTCTGTTGAGTGTTCATTCACCATAGCTTTATCTAACACAACAGTTTCTTTGCTCTCTTCTTTATTTCCGTATGTCTGTGTTTCTTTTGGTGTTTCACTTATATTCTCCGAAACTTCTACATCTGACAAAACTTCATTTACGCTCTGTGTAACTTCAGTCTGTACCTCATTTGTTGTAAAAGATAACTGTTCTTTAAATGAAAGATTTTCTACTGCCTCATTTAATTTTGTTGTCAGCTCTTCCACATTCACTCCAAGCTCCTTTGCCAGTTCTTCCACTGTTTGTGCAATCTGGCCGGAAAGCTCTTCTACACTACTAAACATATTCTCATCTGTTATGAGAGTCATTACATCTGTTTCTGCCACAACTTCTGCTGTAAGCTTCGCTAAATTCACAGGATTTGTAAGTTCCATGAGAGATATACCCATATTTTCCATAGCTTCAAGAAGTTCTTCCTCTGAAACTCCAAGTGTTTTTGCAATGTTTTCTGCAAGTTCCTTAGCTGTTTCCTGAATATGGTCCATCTCATGTTCATTGGTTTCTTCACTTAGGCCCTTCGTATTATCTTCCACATCCTGCTTTTCCTGTGAAATCTTATCTCTGGAACCATTTGCAAATTTCTCTGCAACCTGCTTCACATTCTCTGATTCTTTTGCGGGCAGTGTCTCTTTAGATGTTTCCATTTGACTTTGACTGTCACTCATTATTCCGGCAAAACTTTCTCCCATGTTTTTCCCATAGCTACCTCTTGCCTTTACAACAGACTGATTAACTGAAAACACCGTTGCATCCGCTCCTGATACTCCTGTCATTTCGCTCCTCCTTTCTTTTTAGTGTACTCTGTGCCAAATATAAGCACTTTATAATTCATGGAATACTCCAAAAATTATCTAATAAAGTTATCGTCATTTTTATACAAAAACTTAGCTTTCAGGGTCCATAATTTTAGTTAATTTTGCGGCAATTTTTTCATCCATTACACCCAAAATCTTTCCTCTTGATTCCGCATCCATGGTTGCTAAGATTTTAGCGGCTAATTCTAAATTATCAGTCATTTCTTCAAAAATAGCTGCCGCTTCCTTTGGCTTCATTTCAGAGTAGGCTCTTGCATAATCCTGAACCTGACTGTCAACTTCCTGCTGTTTAACTACTTCTTTGTATAAATACTCTGCTGTAGTTGGATCCATTTCTTCGTAAAATTTTCTATATTCATCTGCACCAGGACCCTTTTCGGAATAAACAACTTCTTCATAAAATTCAGTTTTAATACGTTGGAATTCCACCTGACTACTTTCAAATGTCTTTAAACGTTCAATTTCTGCTCTTAAAGCGGCAACCTCTTCTGCATCAGCACTGGTTCCTTCCTGAGCTTTTGTCAACTCCATTTCCAAGACCCTAATTCGTTCTACCGCCTCTTTTAAGCTTGTATATCCGTCATATTCTCCTTCATCTTCTGTTTCCGTTTCTCCTGAAACAGGCAATATTTTATTAATAACCGGTACATCCTTTAAAATAGGAGTAAGCACATTGCTTCCAAATCCGCCCACATCCAACTTTACTAAGAGACATAAAATTCCAAGCCATACAATAATAATAACAGCAGTCACTAATACAACCGAAATCGTGCTTCCTTCGGAATCATCTTCTAAAGCAGCCTCCTGCATAGCAATTTCTTTTGCTTTTTCTTTTGCTTCTTTTCGCTGTCTTTTTTGTTCTTCTTTTAATTTTTTCTTTTCTTCCTTCAGTCTTTTTTTATCTTCCTCAATGATACCGGAAAAATCCTGATCTAATATTTCGTTTGCCATGTTTGTCACCTATTCATTATTTTCTGTGAGTTTTTGTCCATACGTGTAACTCGTAAGCTGGTCAATTTCTTTGCCTTCCGCAGCTTTTTCTTCCTGCATAAACTCTTCAAATGCATTTTCTCTAAGGATTTCATGGGTTTTTCTGTCTGTTCTTTCCTCCATGAATTTATTTCTCTTCTCTTCTCTGACTTCTTCTGCCTTAGAAAGGACTTTTTGCTGTCTTTTAATGTCCTCTTGCGACTTCAAAATACCGTTTCTGTTTAAAATAATCTCCTGCACATCTAAAGAAGGGGCTTTCAAAAGCTCTTTTGCTCTTTTTTCCAAAGCCTTTTTCCGATTTTGTAACATTGAAAGTTTTTCCTGTTCTTCTAAAACTCTCCGGTTGGCTGTGGCAAATTCAATCTTCGCCTGCTCTTCAAGCTTCGTTTTCATATTCAGAATATTCTGCATACGATACTTAAAAACACTCAAAACAATTCTCCCAGTCTGATAATTTCCTCTTCAAAAGGAATTTTTTCATCTGTTTGTTGCAATAAATATTCGTTTACCTGGTCAATTTTTTCTATTGCAAAGTCAATAGATGGATTACTTCCCTTTTTGTAAGCACCAATATTAATCAAATCTTCGGCTTCACTATAAGTTGCCAGTACATTTTTCAATTTTCCAGCCGCCTGTTTATGCTCTTTATCACAAATCTGGCTCATACATCTTGAAATACTCTGTAAAATATCAATGGCCGGATAATGATTTTTATGGGCCAATTTACGGTTTAACATAATGTGACCGTCTAATATACTACGGGCAGTATCAGTAATTGGTTCATTAAAATCATCACCATCAACCAATACTGTGTAAAGTCCTGTAATAGAACCTTTGGCGTCTCTGCCGGCACGCTCTAAAAGCTTTGGCATTTCAGAATAAACACTCGGCGGATACCCTCTTGTTACCGGCGGTTCACCACTTGCAAGACCAATCTCTCTTTGTGCCATGGAAAAACGGGTCAATGAATCCATCATTAAAAGCACATCTTTTCCCTGGTTTCTAAAATATTCTGCAATTGCAGTAGCTGTTTTTGCAGCCTTATTTCTTTCAAGGGCAGGTTTATCTGACGTAGCCACTACAACAACAGAGCGCTTCATACCTTCTTCGCCTAAGTCCCGCTCAATAAATTCACGAACCTCCCTACCGCGTTCGCCAATCAGTGCAATAACATTTACATCTGCTTTCGTATTTCTCGCAAACATTCCCATGAGGGTAGACTTTCCAACGCCTGAACCTGCAAATATACCAATTCTCTGACCTTTTCCCACAGTAATGAGCCCATCTACAGCTTTCACCCCAAGTGGTAAAATAGTATCAATGATTTCTCTCTCTAAAGGATCCGGTGGTGGCGCTTCTACCGGATAAGTAGTAGTCAGATGAAGTTCTTCTCCATCTACAGGCCGTCCGAGACCATCTAATGTTTTTCCAAGCAGCTTATCGCCTACCGGAACAGATAACGGATAACCTTGATTTTCTACGATGCACCCACCACCTATACCATCTGTTACTTCATATGGCATAAGCAGAGTTCTTCCATTTTTAAAACCAACTACCTCAGCAAGGATATATTTACCTTCCCTGCCATCTAAATAAATGCGACAAAGGTCCGCAAGCTTTGCTTCCGGACCTGCTGATTCAATGGTAAGACCGACTACATTTACAACTTTTCCCATTCTTTTGAAAAAAATTTCCTGTTTCAGTTTTTCATATTTTTGATAGTCAATTCGAAGTCCTTCCATATTTTGTATTTAATTCCTTTCATAAGACAGCATTCTTAACTGTTTTGACAATTCTTCAAGCTGCACGCCCAGACTACAGTCAAAAATGCCCCCCTCTGTTTCTATCATACATTCCGAAGAAGAAAGTGTCATATCCTCAATCACTTCAATAGTAGAATTTTCACTGGCGCAAAACTTAAGTATTTCATCTTTTTTTGCACTTACTACCGGATAATCCTCTCTGGAAACATGAATAATAAAATCTCTGCCGGCTCCCACTCTGTTAATACTTACTTCTAACAGATGAACAATCATGCCCTTTTCATCTTTTAAATTTACTTTAAAAATATGCTCATAAATACCTGTCAGTATATCTACCAGTTGCGGTTCTAATTCTAAAATTTTATTCTGATAGGTCTTTTCTAAAAGTTCTTCCTTGTCCAAAAGTTCCTGTTCTCTTTTAGAAATCTCTGCCTGAGCTTGGGTCATAGCTTCTTCATAACCAGCCTGCCTTCCCTCTTCCACACCTTGGACCACGGCCTGTTTTCTCATTTCCTCTGCTTGAACTTTTGCCTGCTCCAAAATTGCTTCCGCTTCCTCTTTCGCTTGCTGAATAAGTTCCTCCGGAGAAGGTCCATTATAAACTTCCGCTATAGAAACCTCAGGAGCCGATAATCCTTCTTCAAACTCTTCTCCCTCTGTTTCTATATCTTCATCTAACAGTCTTGCCACACTGGCAGGCTCCAGGTCTTTGGAAATTCCTTTTGCAACAAGCTCTTTTGGTGTTTCTTTTATAACCTCTTGCAATTCCTGTAATCGTTTTGCAAACTTGTCGTTAGAATCAATAACTTTTTTTTCCTCCGACTGAAACGTAATAAAGCCCGCTTTGTATAAACTTGGACTAGACAACGATCTCGTCACCTCCGCCTCTGGAAATTACAATTTCTGCTGAATCCTCTAATTTTCTAATAATATTAACAATCTTCTGCTGTGCCTCTTCAACATCCTTCATACGAACAGGACCCATAAATTCCATATCCTCCTTAATCATTGCAGAAAGACGTTTAGACATATTATTAAAGATTGCAGTCTGAACTTCTTCATTAGAACCTTTAAGGGCAATTGCAAGGTCATTGTTATCCACATCACGAAGTACTCTCTGGATTGCTCTGTCATCAAGCAACAAAATATCCTCGAATACAAACATTTTCTTGCGGATTTCGTCTGCCAACTCCGGTTCCTCGATTTCCAAAGTTTCCATAATATGTTTTTCTGTACCTCTGTCTACCGTATTTAAAACTTCTACTACCGCATCTACGCCACCAATAATGGTATAATCCTGATTTACCATAGAAGCAAGCTTTGACTCTAACACTTTTTCCACTTCTTTGATTACATCCGGACTTGTACGGTCCATAAGAGCCATACGCTTTGCCACATCTGCCTGTCTGTCCGGTGGCAGAGCCGAAATAATACTTGCCGCCTGTCCTGATGGCAGATACGACAAAATAAGAGCAATTGTCTGTGGATGTTCTTCCTGTATAAAGTTTAAAATCTGTGTTGCATCTGCTTTTCTTATAAATTCAAACGGTTTAACCTGCAGCGAAGCTGTAAGCTTTCCGATTACTTCGATTGCCTTTTCCGAACCTAAAGCTTTCTCTAAAAGCTCTTTCGCATAACCAATACCACCTTCAGCAATATACTGTTGCGCAAGACACACTTCGTAAAATTCATTAATAACACTGTCTTTTACCTGTGGTGTAATACTTCTTGTATTGGCTATTTCTAAAGTTAATTCTTCAATTTCTTCTTCTTTTAAGTGTTTAAAAATAAGGGAAGATTTTTCCGGTCCAAGAGCAATCAACAAGATTGCAGCCTTTTGAACTCCTGAAATGCTAGTGTCTCCTCCGCGAACCATCGGTATTTACCCCCATTCCTCCGAAAGCCAGTTTCTAAGCAAGTTGGCAACAGCTTCCGGATTTTCGTCCACAAATTTTTCAATAAGTTTTCTTGTTTCCGATTTCTCTTCTAATTCAATATTTTCTAACTCTACTGCCGGTGTAGACTGAAGCAACGACTCCACAGAAAGTTCCTCTTCCACATCTCCTGTCTTGGTGCCTTTCATACTTCGTAATACTACAAAAGCAAGTAAAGCAAGAATAACTATGATCAAAACAATCTGAACAACATCCCATGCGCCTACAGAAAGTCCCTCTTTATCAATAAAAACAGGTTTTTCCTGGGCAACAATCTGAATATTTTCCTCTGAAATACCAGTAGCCTTTGCTACTAATGTGTAAATTTCATCATCAACTTCTAATTTTACGGCATCTGCATTGGTCGCTTTAAATTCATCCCATGTAATGCCCTCTAAAAGTCCCTGCTTTTCCACTTCTTCTTCTTTGTAAACCCGAAGTTTTGTAGCTGCAATACCTACGGAAGATTCATCGTAAATAATATCTCCTGCCGGCTTAGTTGTTTTTTTAATATTTTCATTAGGAAGATATTTGCTTTCTCTTTCCGAAGTAGAAGAAGATGAATCAGCATAGTCGCTAATTACATAGCTTCCACCATCTTCGTCATTGCTTCCCGTTCCCGGTTCTCCTCCGGTAATACCCTGATTTTCTGTTTCGTAAACTCTTTCTTCACTTAACAGTCCCTGTTCTGCTCCTTCAGGCGCAG
The DNA here is from genome assembly GCA_017436305.1 of Lachnospiraceae bacterium. Lineage (GTDB taxonomy): Bacteria > Bacillota > Clostridia > Lachnospirales > Lachnospiraceae > RGIG3040. The sequence continues at coordinate 36,378 of JAFSDJ010000038.1, read as the reverse complement.
AATAATCATGGTTGGTTTCTTCCGTTGTGGAAAAGTCCAGTTTCAAGTTGCTGGTAACTTCCACATTATCATACAGCGTCGTTCCCACAAGAACAGAACGCACCTCGTTCTTAACTATTGCTTCTGCTCTGGACTTGGCATCAAGCTGTGTACTGGCATTGCCAACAAGACTTGTGTTATCCTCACCGGAAAAGAGCAGATTACCTTCTGTATCTATAATGGTAACATTGTCTGTACTGGTATTACCAAGAGCGGTTGCCACATATCTGGCAAGAGCAGATACGTTATCATCTGTCAGCTCCATTCCCCCTTCAATTTCTAAGGTGACAGCTGCATAAGATTCCTTTTCTGTAGCAATTAATGTTCCATCCTGTTCCGGAATGGTTAATTCTACATAAGCATTCTTAACTGCCTCATTTCTTTGAAGGGTAGATTCCATTTTCTTTTCAAGATAAACCTTCATAAGTTTTTGTTTATCTGATTCTGTTGTGGAAAATCCACCATCTACCACATTATTAATATCATATGTATCGGATGGAATGTTGTTTGCTCCCAAAAGAAGTTCTGCGTCAGATTGCTGTTCTGCTAAAACAGAGATCTGAAGACCGTCTGAAGTAGTCTGATATTTTATTCCGTCTCCCTCTAACAGGTCAACAATTTCCGCTGCTTCTTTCTGACTTTCACAAGTTGCCAAAACAACATATTGTGGTCTGGACAACGCATATCCTAAAATAGAAAACATTAAAACCACACCTGCTGCAATGCAGACAATTACAGTTTTCTGTTTTGGACTAAATTTGTTCCACCACTCTACTATCTTTCCTAATATTCCTTTTAGTTTGTCCGACATAACAAGTTGCTCCTTAGTACCTTACTCTAAATTTGTATCTGCATAATTTCCTTATAGGCCTCTAAAAGCTTGTCACGTACAGCCACCGTATAGGACAATGCTGTAGACGCCTTCTGCAAAGCAATTGTCAAATCATGGGTGTTGTCTGTTTTTCCCAGCGCAAGTTTAATTTCTTCATTTTCCGCATCGGACAAATAACTGTTTGTAGTATTTAAATTTTCTACTGCTGAGCTTAAAAAGCCTTCAAAGCTATTTTCGCCGGTTCCCTCTGTTTTATTGTTTGTTAAGAAAGTTCCTGACTGTACCGCTTCTTTAATTGCTCCGGAACTTACATTATATAAAGATGTAATATCCATTTTATTTCCTCTTCTACTCAAATTTAATATTTTAATAAGTTATCCAAACTAATTGGCCATTTCCAATCCCTTTAACGCAATGCTTTTACTTGCTTCAAAAGCTGTGGCATTTGCCTCATAAGACCGGCTGGCATCAATTAAGTTCGTCATTTCTGTTACAATATTTACATTTGGATATAACACATATCCGTCAGCATCAGCATCCGGATGAGCCGGATCATATGTTTTCACTAGATCTGTACTGTAATCTTCATAAGTACCAACTACCTTAACACCGTTTCCTGCGTAACGTTCTGTGGCATTTCCTAACACTCTTGAAAAAGGTGTCTGGGAATCTCTTTCCTGAAACACAACGGTCTTACGACGATAAGGAGTACCATCAGAGGTTCTGGTAGTATTGGCATTTGCCACGTTCTGTGAAATAACGTCCATACGATACCTCTGTGCAGTAAGTCCCGATGCATTAATATCAAAAGAACTAAACATACTCATATTTTACCCCTCCTATTTCATAACCGATTTTAAATTGGCAAACTCCTGATTTACACTTGTAATCAGTGCCTGATATTTTAACTGATTGTTGGCAAGCGCCACATTTTCCGAATCTATGTCTACATTATTTCCGTCTAATCTGTATGAATATCCGGAATAATCTGTATATGTACTTGGCTTAAGATTTGATAAGGTTACACCGGCTACTTTAGAATCCATTGTTTCATATCTGCTCATTCCAAGTGCCTTAGTTAACTGGCTTTCAAAATCAACATCCTGTCTTTTATAACCTGGCGTATCCACATTTGCAATATTATTTGAGATTGCTTCATTTCTTAACCAGGAAGCATCTGCTGCTTTATCTAAAACATTGATATAATTGTATACACTTGTTTGAATCATAAGCTTCTCCTTTCGAAAAAAGGGCATAGTCCTAGCCACTCTATTCTATTATAGTTTTTTTCCCAAAAAACGCAAGGTATTTTTCAAAAAAAACAAAAAAGGATTTATGTGACATAAATCCTTTTACATACTAAAGTACCAACGGCAACTCCTTTTGCCTTTAAAATTTCTTTTTTAATTCTTCCAATTCATCATAAATGGCATCATTTATAATCTTAATATAGGTTCCCTTCATACCGGAAGATCTGGACTCTATAACACCTGCGCTCTCAAACTTCCGAAGAGCATTTACTATAACCGAACGGGTAATTCCTACTCTATCTGCAATTTTACTTGCTACTAAAATTCCCTCCATGCCATTTAACTCTTCAAAAATATGTACAATGGCTTCCATCTCTGACAGAGACAATGTGTGGATAGCGGATTTTACTACCGACTGCTTTCGGCTTTCCTCGGCATTTTCTTCATTTACTGCCCGAAGCATCTCAAGACTTACTACAGTAGCACCATACTCACATAAAATGATATCGTCTATATCATAAGCATCCTCTTCATTATAAATAAATAATGTTCCAAGCCTCTCCCCGGCAATATCAATAGGAGAAACAACTCCCTGAAAACGCTTTGTGTCAGTATTTTCGAAGCCTAATGTTTCTAAATTAACATTTTCCTTTGTAGATAGTACAGCTAAAAATCTTTCATTCAACGCACTGTCAATAAAATCTCCTACCTGACCTTTTAAAAGTTCTGTAATTACTTCTACATTACCACAATTGGCAAGTCCTAATACCTTACCTTTTTTACTAATAACAAGTACATTTGAGTTAAGAATCTCTTTCAAAACTGTACATATATCGTTAAATACTACTTTACTTGAACTGTTGTTATGCAGTAATTTTCCAATTTTTCTTGTTTTATCTAAAAGTTGTACGCTACTCATAGGTTCCTCCGTAATCACAGGTTACTTCCATGCGAACTTTTTACTTGCCCTCATTACGAATATATTACCACAATTCGAACAAATTCGCAATAATTTTCAGATAATTAAGAAAATTATTTCTCCTCTTTCTTCATTGGCTCCACATAACCACATTCCGTTTCCGAACAAACAAGTTTATTCCCCTTTTCCAATAAAACAGCAGCACATTTGGGACATTTCTTCGTACTTGGCTTCTGCCAAACCATAAAGTCGCATTCCGGATTGTTTTCGCATCCAAAATACTTTCTTCCTTTTTTGGTTTTTTTAAGCACTACTTCTTTTCCACATTTTGGACAAGGTACTCCGATTTTTTCCAAATACGGTTTTGTATTCCTACATTCCGGAAAGCCCGGGCATGCAAGAAATCTTCCATGTGGTCCATATTTGATCACCATTTGCCTTCCACAAAGGTCACATACCTGATCTGAAACTTCATCTGCAATGTCTACAGACTCTAATTCTTTTTCTGCCACTTTAACTGCTTCGTCTAAATCCGGGTAGAAGTTTTCTACAATGACCTTCCAGTTTACAACTCCTTCTTCTACTTTATCTAACAAAGATTCTAAATTTGCCGTAAAATTCACATCTACAATACTTGGAAAAGCATCCTTCATAATAGAATTTACCACTTCTCCAAGCTCTGTTACATAGAGATTTTTTGCCTCTTTTACAATATATCTTCTCCCTAATATAGTACCGATAGTAGGCGCATAAGTACTTGGTCGACCAATTCCAAGCTCTTCTAACGTACGCACAAGTGAGGCTTCTGTATAATGAGCGGGTGGCTGTGTAAAATGTTGCTGTGGGTCAAATTTATCAAACTGAAGCTTTGTATCAGTATCCAGTGACTTAACAAGTGTATTGTTTTCCTGCTTCTCCTCGTCTTCTTCTGTATAAACACACATAAAACCTTCAAATTTAATTTTAGACGCTGCTACAGAAAAACGATAATCACCACAATCAATTTTTACAGAGGTTGTCTCATATAAAGCCGGTTTCATACGACTTGCTGTAAAACGTTTCCATATAAGCTGATATAACCTGAATAAATCTCTGCTTAAGGAATCCTTTACTTCAAATGGAGTCCTTGTAATATCTGTGGGTCTGATTGCCTCGTGAGCATCCTGAATTTTCCCTTGGGACTTTTTCGTACTTTCTATTTCTTCGCCGTATTCTGCACCATATACCCTTGTAATATATTCTTTTGCACTTTCTTTAGCCTCTTCTGAAATTCTGGTGGAATCTGTACGCAGGTAAGTAATAAGACCTACTGTACCGCTCCCCTTTATCTCAACTCCCTCGTATAACTGCTGTGCAAGTCTCATTGTTTTAGAGGTGGAAAAATTCAGCAGTTTACTTGCTTCCTGTTGAAGTGTAGAGGTGGTAAAAGCAAGTGGGGGCTTTTTACTTCTCTCTCCTTTTTTAACAGATGCAACCTGATAATCTTTTCCTTCTAACTGGCTTATAATCCTATCCAGCTCATCTTTGGAAGAAATAGCCATCTTTTTTTCTTTTGTTCCATAAAATTTAGCCTGTAAAGATTTCTTTTCCCCCGGTATTTTAAAATAAGTATCCAGTGTCCAGTATTCTTCCGGAATAAAGGCATTAATCTCTTCTTCTCTATCGCAAATAATTCGAAGAGCTACTGACTGAACTCTGCCTGCACTAAGACCTCGTTTTACCTTTGCCCATAAAACCGGCGAAATGCGATATCCAACCATTCTGTCTAATACTCTTCTTGCCTGCTGGGAGTCAACCAAATCCATGTTGATTTCTCTGGCATGCTTTAAAGATTCTTTTACAGCATTTTTTGTAATTTCATTAAAAGCGATTCTGTATACTTTTTTATCTTCCAGCTTTAAAGCTGTTAACAAATGCCAGGAAATGGCTTCTCCTTCCCGGTCAGGGTCAGTTGCAAGATATATTTTTTCTGCTTTCTTTACTTCTTTTCTTAAAGCAGCCAGTATATCACCTTTTCCACGAATGGTAATATATTTTGGCTCATAATTATGCTCCACATCAATTCCAAGGGTGCTCTTTGGCAAATCTCTTACATGCCCGTTACTGGCAAGCACCTCATAATTTGAACCTAAAAATTTTTTAATTGTTTTTACTTTTGCAGGTGATTCCACAATTACTAAATATTTTGCCATATCTCTTCCCCTATTCTCGTTTCTACTAAAAGTAATCGTTTCACACTATACACCAAAAAAATTGCGCTGTAAAGAACTTTTTTCTTTTCTTCCTATACATTATGTTTCCATACAAAAAAAAACAAGCCCATTTCTGAGCTTGTTTCTCTTAAATTTTAGATATTAATCTAATTTTAATAAATCCATTTTTGTTACACCTAATGATGTATAAGCTTTTCCTGATTTGCTTATTGTCTTGTCACCTGTTACAGAAACATTTGTAATAGTTGTTTCAGCCTCTACATAAATCTTAAAGTTGCTTGAACTTGTAAGTAGGTCCATAGGAAGCTTCAATCCATACATAACACCACTGGATACAGGAGAACCGTAAGCGTATGTGTTTGTAAAGTTAGCTGAGTAGAATGGCATTGCCAATTCTATCACTACAATTGTTTCACCATTATCAAGTGTAATTGTTTCTGTACCTGCTGTTCCTGATGGAAGATCAACTTCAAGTAAGAATCTCACATCAATACTCTTGCTACCTTTTACAAGGTTCGGGTCAGCAACACGGAAGAATACTTTTGTAGCATTGGCATCATTTTCTTCAACAAACGGATACTTATAATTACCACTTCTGTCTTTAATAATAGAAGATTCTGCTTTATTTGTATCTGTTGCATTTCTACCAATATTTTCATCATAAGGTACTGTAATGTTTGTAATAACTGAGCTGTTTAAGTTTTCTCCTTCGTAAATGCTTACTTTTGGAGATTTAATTCCTGCCTTATACGCTGCAACAATTGTGTTGATAAATAATTGTGCTTCGTATGTGTTGGAAGGAGATGTTAATGATGAGTGACCACTTCCTGTATAAGTAACGTTACCACAGTTATAAATATAGAATGTATTTACACCATTTTTGGGTGTGGCATTATATACACCGTCTGAATATTTTGAAGTAGCTGTATCCGCGTCAGGTGTATTTGGAGAACTATGACCATATGCCAACGTATACCATACTGTAATGTCAGGTGATCCATCTTCATCCTGATCACTTTCCATATTTAGCTGGAAATACTGTCCATGAGTTTTATTTACTGCAAAATTTTCAGGTAAAATATATGGGTAATTGGTAATCTGTCCATCATTTACCTTATTTATAAACATAACATAATCCTGGTTAGCACTCCAAGCCCATCTACTGAAATCCGGTGAAACTAAATACTTATAATCTCTTGTATCGGCATATCTGGTTTCAATGTAACTGGTAAAGCCTTGTGTTTCTTTAACCAATACTTTTTTACCACTACCTGGCTGATATGCTACACGCCTTCCTGAGGACTCAATTTTTTCAATTTCATCAAGATCTGATGCATCTCCACGTGAATAACTAACTCCAGCTTTGACAGCAGTTAAAGAACTATCTGTTACACCATAGCGATCCATACCAACTATATCTCTTAATTTCTTTACAACCTCATAATTTGGATAATGAGCCATAAAGTCGTGGCTTAACAGAACCGGTTTGCCATCTCTGATATATTGTTCAAGAGCATTTAGTCCGGGACCCGCTCCTAAATCAATATAGTTATCTGCAAATCCAAGTATAAGCATATCAAAATCTTCTAAATGCTCATAATAACTGGTAGCTACAGTATTAGTTACGAGATTCCCTGACGCATCTGTAGTAGTTGTAGTTCTATTATAAGCCCCTCTCCTGTTATAATCCGAAATGGATATACTTTTAACCTGAATCTTAAACATACCAAGGGTCTCTAGCTGTTTAATATAAATACCATACTTATTATCATTGTAGGGATTTGAATCATATGCTTTGGTAATACAATCTTCCAAATCCAAATTATTCCATCCGCTACCTTTTCCACCCTTCATAATCTGTAAAACATTAATAGTAACCGGTTCATCGCCCTTGATAGCTGAATATCCTGTTTCACTTGCAGAAATTTTGGAATTACTGTACTTGGCAACTTTTAAGCACCAAGGCAAGGAACCTTGATATCCTTCTGGAACCTCACGTTTTAATTTGTATAATACATTTGTAGTTAATGAGTATGCATTACCATTAATACTTGCCGTATAAGGTACTTCTTCACCTGTTAGTGCATTTGTTACAACTGCACCTTCTAATTCCTCTGTTTCTGAGAATTTACCATCTGCATTTACATCAATATACAAATGCGGATTATAAATATCTGTTTCATCGCCTTCTGCTGAAAGGTTCTGTAAGGTAAATTCAAAAGTTAAATAATATTTATTATCTGCTTCAGATACTAAACCGGTCTGTGATGTAATGGCTCCTTCAGTGTTTAATGTATATTCATACTCAGTTGGTCTAGATGTAATATTTATTGCAAGTTTAGTTGTATTTACAGCGGTAACAATGTCATCCTTTCTTACTTCTCCACTTAATACATCAGCTTCAGATATAAAGTTATAATATCCGGTTGCTGAATAACTTCCAATTTTCTCTGTATCTGTACATAATCCAGTTGCAATTTCAAATAATTCATACAACTCAGAAGAATTATCAATTCTACCGTGATCATGGGCATGACTAGAAAAAGTGGTTGTCTGTGTAGGATTAATTACTTTACGCTTGTATCCTGCTGTTTCCTCAGTTCTCATTAAATCGCCAGCTACAATAATCGGATACCCTGTATCCAGATAATCTAGCAACTCCTGTTTTTTATAAACAGTTAAATCTCTTCCTGCATGGCGGAACGCACCATTTTCATTAGCAATAGAACCCCATAAGCTATATTTGGGATTTCCTTTATTCTCAGTACCATACTGAGACACATAAACAAGATCTCCGATATTAAAATATACCATACCATCCATGTTATTATCTCTAAAGTCTGAAATTCTTTTAGGCGTATCGGTACCTGCTACATAATCTTTATTGTCAACTTCATTATAGTTTCCTGAAGGTGAACAATCATAGGAATTAACAGAAGAATAATTAGAACCAATATAAATAATGTCATACTCCTCATTAACATTTTCATTCTTACAAATGAATTCTTCAATTGTCATACTGGTAAATACAACATAGTCTCTATTAACAGTATCTACTTTTCCATCCTTAAAGAACGGTTCTCCAAGATAATTTTCAATAAACTGATTACGATTTTCCAAAACAGCAGCTTTGTTTCTATTTGTACCATCCTCAATTTCTGAATAGGTTTCTGTACCCCATGCAGTATTATACAAGAAACTTCTACATGGCTGTATCTCTAATACTCTTAACTCATTCTTTACTAAAGCTGAAGCCGTACCATCGTAAGTTAAAATATACTGCACTACTACTGCCGGTGTAATCTTTTCACTCATCTTTTTGTCCGGATTGTTAGAGTTATTTACTTTTACAGTATATTCTACATCCGAAAACCCTGCTGCAACAACATGGTCTACATATTTTGAATTAAAATCACCGTTTCCAAAGAAATCATAAGCATCTATTTGTGCTTTAGGTGAATCAAAATATTGTAATCTGTGATCATATACATACACGCTTCCTGCTACAAAGTTTCCATATCCGGTCAAACTTACGCTTGTGGTAAGGTGATACCATATACTATTTGGAACATCCCCAAAGCTTGAAATAGAATAAAATCCACTTCCGTCTACAGTTGCAGTAAATCCATTGTTTGGAAGACCTGCTGTATTTCCGGATACTGTATTTTCTAAAATATCAGTCTGATCATCCTGCCATAATAACAGTGCTAATTTTTCAAAATTAGTCAAACTTCCCGCTGAAGCCTTGTCAACTATTGTAGTAGCATCAATCAAAGCATAGTCCATGATGACCGCCTGATAATTGCTACTGATAACTGCATTGTAAAGCTCCATTACCTGCGAATCTGTTAAATCCACACCACTACCAATATACGCTTCATTTGTTCCGGAAATATACACTAAGTCGTAGCCATTCATTGTAGTGATTTCACTTGGTGTTTTTGTTTCAATAGAAATTGTAATTCCTAAGCCTTTATCACCAAATACTAATTCTTTAAACCATTCACCATTATAGAAATGATTGCTGGTATCTTTGTTGTAATATAATTTTTCAGAGGTATATCCGAAATACTTACCAGCCGGACTTTCTGTAAAGATTACATTCCCAGTTCCATCGCCTACATATTCAATACCTTCCGGAAGTGCCTTATTAAATCTGTCGCCTTCTGCTACAGGCTCATAGTCTACCGGAACAGCGCCAACACCCTGATAATAGCTATCGCCACCTGCTCCAACAGTACCATCTACCGGTGCAATGGTAACCCCTTCTTCAATCCGCTGAAGGTTAGCACCCTGACCGGTTTGATTATTTGTATCGTCCGGTGTTTCTACCGGTGTTTCTGCCCCTGGTGTTTCCGCCGGTGTCTCCGCTTCCGGAGTTTCCACTGGTGCTTCTGCCGGTGCTTCCTCATCTTCAACTGTTACAGTTACCTCTTCTGCTTCATTTACTACAGGCACATTTTCTGTCTGAGTTGTTTCACTACCCGTTTCTTCTGTAGTATTGGCAATAACAGAAAGGGTTCTGGTAAGAGCACCACCACCTACGTGGTTACTACTTACTGTATTATCACTAACGGAACCACCATTGATTGCATAAATGGTTCCGTTATCAATCATATATCCTTCTTTTGTCTTATAATCACCTTTATTTGAAGGATCATTATCATAAACACCATAAGTAAACTGTGTCCCTACTGCTTCAAACCCTGTCATAGGATAAGTTGAAAACGTTGCTTTATCAGAATAAACAGGGTTATCCGATACATTGCCACCACTGGTACCATAATCTACACCTGATTCTTTAATGAGACCATAGTCACGCATCAATAAAAGGTTTGAAACCCCATCCGGTGCTAAAAAACTACCAATAGACTTGGCTCTGGAAACATCCATAAAATCCTGTTTATTCTGGCTGTCAGCCATAAAATAACCAATTTCTTCATTTTCATGTTCAGTAGAAGTATGTTCCGGTACTACCTCCAAAATCTTGAAGGTACTGCCGGCTGTATACTTATCTGAAACTCTTTTTAAAACGTTAGTACTAGCTTCTACTGAGGAAGTAGCCTTCTTTGCAACAAATGTACAAATCCCAATGGCAGCTACCAATACAGTTGCAATACTACATATTCTTATAATTAATTTTTTCTTATCTCTTATTAATTCATTCCATCGCATCTGCATTCACCTACCTCTATCTAGTCTTCTTCCAATAATTATATGCAGTATCGTATATGTATTCTGTTTCATTATACTTCATATAATAACGTTCACCTGTTTTCCTCATCTGTACATCTATCTCGTCAGTTGTTGAAACATTGGACTTTGGAACAATTACCGTTTGGGTACTATAATCACCACTTACACCGGATGGGAAACCTGACTGTCCCGGTCCCGGAATATACTGTGTGCTTCCTTCCACGTTTGCCACATAAACATTGTACTTCACATAAGAAAGAGCATCCCCGCCTGATACTACATAATAATCATCTACCGCAATCTTTAACGGTATGGCCCCTATCGGATATTTTCTTTCTGTATTGTTAGCTGTTAATTTAAACTTGCCATTTGTAACACCTTTGTTTCTGGTACCTAAAATACTGTTTCCATCTTCATTTGTTACCATTCTGCAAGATATATATTTGTTTAACTCACTACTTCCACTGCCACTTACCTTTTCATCATTAATATAGATACCCATTAAAGCAGCACTTGTAAGGTTATATCCCGGCGTTTGAACCTCAATATCCACCGTATTTCCTTTTCGTACAACAATGTTCTCCACTGTTGGTTTTACACGAATTGTCTGAACTGCCGGTAATGTAATAGATGTCTCTCTTACATCTGAACCTTCTGCAGTAGAGAAATGCACTCTGAGTCCAATAGTTAATTCCTGATAAAATCTACGTTTTCGTGCAAAACCTCCGTCATCATATGCATCATAATCTACATAAAGAACATAATTGCTGTCAAAGTAAATAAATTCTGAATAATCTCTGGAACTGTCTCCCGAACTTTCTGTATAATAATCCGGAACACTTGTAATTTCTATCTTGTTAATATTGGTAACATAGATAACATCACCTGCTATCTCCATTGGATTTGCCATATAATAAGATTTTAAATCCATGTTAAGACCACGCAAGAAATCTAAATCCACATCAATAGCATTATCCTGTACATAGAAAATGTATTCATTTTTCACTGCTGTATCAAAAACAGATGTTGCTTCTACTTTAAAACGATAGCCTGAATTTACACTATTTTTTAATACTACGGTGGTTCCACTCATATATGCTTCATTTCTATCCGTTGCTTCAGTCCATTCTGAATAAGCTCCACTGGAATTTCTGATACTCTTATACAATTTCCATGTAACTGCGGTTTCTGCACGTGTTAAATTCCAACCATCTGTAGAACCCGCAAAATTAATTGTTGAGTTTTTCGTCGCTGACGGTTTACCTTCTTCGTTATTTCCAAGTTCTGAGGTAGGCTCTATCGTTACTCCTGTAGCTTTTTTTACATAAATAGTTGCAAATCCTGACTTGCTTGGATCCTGAACTGAGTATGCCACAAGTTTAAATGACTTTACCGTCGGATCTGGAATCGGCGTAACCTCACGTGGTAAAAATGAGAATCTTGACTGTGTTACAAAAGATGCATTTGGTACAACACCGGTTTCATCCGGAGTAGCAGTTACATCCCAAGTTACCCTTGAAAGAGCACCTCTTCCACTAACTCTTGCATTAAAAGTTCCAGGTAAAATCAACGCTTGATTCTTCTTTGCTACGATATATGCAGACGAAGGTTCAACAGTTACTCTTGTAATAGTATCCTCCTCCGGACCACCCGGTGTTGCACCGGAACCTTCTACTACATCATTTCTCATATGAACCTGATAACTGCCTTTATATTTCTTTCCTTTATCTGAATATTCAATATCGAATTCCAGAATTTTCTGTTTATTCAATTTTTCTGTATGCACATCAAACAAAGTAACATCTGAAGCTATCAACTCCGCCTTGTTACTATCAAAAGAAGCCCAGTCGCTTCCATTCCAATTTGTTTCGTTATAATATATTACTTCCCTATTTTTATCCCAAAAAATAACTGCCTGTGTCTGACTATCTGCATTGGTTATCTGAAGCACATGATCTGAAACCGTATAGATAGAACTATCAACCTTATATTTAACAGTATAACTGTCATAAACTGTTGTAGACCCACCTGACGGGTCTACAATGGTAGATTCATGACCATCATAAAATTTAAGCTGAGTCTCGCAATCAATTACCCTGTCTGTAATCGCATTAGCCGTTAACTGTGCTTCTGTCTGAACATCTACCTCTGTGCTGGTCTTATTATAGGTTAGAGAACTCTGACGCATAAATGCCAAAGTAGTACCACTAATAACAGCTAAAATCGATACTGCAATTAGAACCTCTACTAAGCTAAACCCCTTATTATTCCGTTTTAATTGTCCTGCTTTCTTCCACACGCTCTTCATAACCATCACCTATAATTTCCCTACTTTTACAACTTTTCCTGTCTTTGGCATTAACTTTATTACATAACTTCTCTTTCCACCCGATACAGTCAATTCAGTTATGTATTTATTTCCACTATATGGAAGAAAGGCTCCCGTGGAACGATCATAAGAGAACATTAGCCCATGCCCTTCCTCCTCTGTTAACGTGCCTGTCGTACCATCATCAAGTTTATAACTGATAACAACACCTTTTTCACCAATCTTAACACCATCAGGATTTTCAGCTATACCTTTTATATAAGTCTTTGAATAAATATTGCTTCCCTTTACGTAAATTTCAATATACACCCCATCGTCTTTCACCTTGGTTGTTACCGATGAGCCCGTCTTAACAGGAGTGTTATTAGAAACTAACTGTGATTTAGAAAGTGTCTGAACTTTACCATTACTTAAAGTAGTAACAACTTTCTTATATGCTTCTTTCGCATTATAACCAAATATCGCTTCTGTTTTACTTAAGCCAAATCCTGCTACAACACTTATTACAATAACTATAATAAGTACTTCTAATAACGAAAAGCCCCTGTTATCTTTCATACAAACACCTACTCTTTTTTCCAATTTTCGTAATGAATCAATTTACCAATTTGAATATGTCCATTTTCGTCTACTACATCTTCTTCGCTTGTGGACGTATAATTTAAATAGGCATCCCTATCAATTAATACATCTGCCGCAAAATTTGTACCGGCATCATTTTTACAGTTCATTGCTTTTATAACATTTTCTGCAAATGCTGAAATGTTAATACAAATAGGACTAATGGAAACCGTACCACCGGAAATAATTAATCCATTAAATTTTGATACGTTAACTCTTACATCTCCGGTCGCTACAACAAGATACAAATCTTCTGCATTATCAGAATCAATAACAAAAGTTTCGTAACCTTTATTATTAACAATCATGGCTTTTACATCAGCAGCTACTCCTGCCTCTGTTTTATTAAATACCATTTCATCTCCCGGTGGAACAATTGCATCAAACTGAATCTGGTCTACTACGATATTCTCAAATACTGTTCTGCCTATTTCCGTTGCCGACAAACTGCCCTTGTTAAACATTAGTTTGGTGGACAATGCCATATATCGTTCTGAATACTCTGAAATAGTTGCATTAATCGCAGCAATATCTTCAACATCCTCTGCTGTTGTATCACTTTTCAAATAAGCAGTTCCCCTATTATCAAAGCTAACAAGATTACCCGCAAGATGAAGTGGATTGGAAACACTACCATCAGCAGCCTTTACACCTAAATCAGAATTCCATTTAAAATCTGAAATATACTCTTTAATATAATCATCCAAAGCAACTTTATCTGCTGTATAATAATCTTCAAAAAACTTATTCGCCATAGATTCAGAATTAAAAGACATATAATAATATACTAATATGCTTCCATTTACTTTTCTGAAAACAGGCTGATAGGTTACACCATAACTATTTACAGATTTTCCTAGTTTTGCACAAACCTTATCTAATCTTACAACATCATACCGTAATACAGGATTTCCATAACTGTCAACTACTACATTTCCTCTGGAATCTTTCTTTTCTGTCTTAGTAAGTGTATTATATTCTGATAAGGTAATTGGATTTTTGGCAAGTACTTGCGTCTCACCTTCATATCCCATACATTCCAATGGAACCATGTACATTAACTGGTCACTTTTAACAGCTACAGACTGTCCAAGTATTAAATCTTCATTATTTGGCACTAAATCTGTATCATCATCTGTAATCTCACTAGCATCTTCCACATAATCTGAAGCTTCTGTAGTGTTAGCATCATAGTGACTTGCACCTACATACGCATGCCCCATAAGCATCAAACTATTAAGTTGCGACATATCCATTCTTGTCTTTGCACCATTGATAAGAATAGAACTACTAACCGCCGCATTTCCGTGTCCATTTCCATATCCATAATAATTACCTTTTAATACAACTCCGGAATTCTTTCCTTCCACAGTTAAATCATCCGCAATGTATGTGTTGGACTCTAGTAAAATATCCGAACTATCCACATCAATTCCCTTAGCCCAAACCTGACTTCCTTCCGCCGTTATAATGCTATTCACACCTCGAGTTCCATTAATTGCGGATATTTTGTCAGCAATTACAAGGCTATAGCTTCTACCTGTGGTAGGTTTGAATAAAAGCTGACTAAAGTTTTCGGAAAAGATACCTTCTGTTCCACCATAAACATTACCGACTACTTCCGTTCTTGTACTTGCCTCTGTTTCAAGTCTGACATTTGATATCAGACAATATTCCTCCAAATCCGGTACTTCTTTATTTGAAGCAAATGTGATATCAGGAAATCCCATAACAATATCTGTTTTTAAAATGGAAACATAACCTCTGGTATCCTTGTATTGAATATGTACATTTTTCAAAATTAATTTATCATCCTCAGTTTTCATTTCAGCTTCCGCATCTGTAGTCAATATAACCGCACCAACACCTGAAGAAGTATCATATCTTGTTTTGTCCAAATACATTATCAATCTATTAACCTGATAGTGATCTAAATCAGAACTGGAAAATTTAAGCTTCTGCTGTAAATTATTTTTCATATATTCTTTAAACAGTGTATCTTTCTCTGTCACTGTTTTGTCGGATAATTTTGTGGTTGCAGTATAACTCTCAGCCATAGCGTTTGATATTTCTCTTTGCAACCCCATATTAATTTCATCTAAAGCAGTTTCAACAGTATAAAAATTTTCTTTTGAACTTCTATCACTATATTTCATTAAATGATTGTAATATGACATATATGTAACAATAGCTACAAGTGTACCAACAAACGCAATTGTCATTATTACCAGTATAACAGAAGAACCTGTGTTATCATTACATTTCCCCTTTGTCTTTTTAAATTTTTCTAAAATTGCTCTAAGCATAGGAAACATCCCTTTCTATTAATTACTGCTACCCCTAAATCTGGCAAGGCGTTCTTCTTGACTATATCCGAATCCTGCTCTAAATACTTCTATTGTTATGTCATATATATAATCTTCATCATCTGTAGCACCTGAACCAATCAAACCACTTAAATCTATATCGTCTGCACTGGCAGCTCTGCTATTTAATATATAAGTACCCATACTACCGTTACCTAAATGTTCATCTCTTGCAAGACAATAATCTATATTTGAAAAAAGATGAGTTTTAATATTTTCAACAACATCATCCTTAATATTCTCATTTAATGTAAGTTTAACTTTATATCTACCTTCACTATTTATTAAATCAGTACGAAGTGAACCAGTGGTCATTTCAGTAGCACATTGACGTACAATATAAAGATTAAGCTCCTCACCATAGGTTACACCACTTACCGTATCACCTGCGGTATTGGTAACATATATCTCATCCTTTCCACTACCGGTGTAATCCGTAGGATAATAATTCGGTGTATAGAAAAAATATACGTTTCTAGGCTTAATTTCACAACTTCTGAAAATAACCTTTTCAGCTTCCACATATTCCGAAATACCGCTAGCTGTATCAATCATAGAAGCATCCGCAATGGTATATTTAAACGTAACTCCAATTACTGTATATGGTTTTGACCCATCAATTACGTTTGCTTCACGTCTAATATCTATATACATTTCTCTCTTAATGTTTTTTTGCAGTTCTTCCCTTGTGGTTCCATGTACACAACTCAAAAGTAAGAAGTTGAGCGCATTATCAAACGCAGCCCCATCCTCCATATAATATCTATCACGAATACTATCATTTTCTGCTGCATCGGTACCAATTCCATTGGTAACATCAGCAAGCTTTAATGTATTGTAATTTCTATCCTTGTGTAATTCATGTCCGGAATTATTAATAGCATTTTGCAATGCATCTCTGGAAGTATAACTTGAAAGATCCTGAGCAGCTGTATCTAAAGTGTCACCTTCCGAACCACGATATTTGTTAGCATCAATTGATAAAAGAACATCATATTTCTGTCCTGCATATTCTATATCCTTCATCCAAAACATATACGCATGCAGGTCATTATCCGGCAAAAAAGTTGGTTTTTTATTAGCATCTCTAATAATTTTACCAGCTGCATCCAATTTTAAATATTTGGATGTAAATGCAGAATTTACAACATCTGAACCATCATTAAATATTCCTTCTAAATACGCATCTGCACGAATCAACTCTCTGTTATCATCATCCTGATAACGGTCAATATCATAATCCGGTCTATAAACCGCTTCACCGGTTGTAGGATCTGTACTGGTTGTATACTTTATTTTGGCTTTCCCCCAGTTTTTAGGTTGCATGTTTTCCGGTATGAATTTTAATTCTACATCTTCTGCACCACTATCCTCTAACTGAATAATCGTATCCTCCACACCATAGGAGCTAATACCTTCCATAATATTTTGTGCAATCGAAGTACTATTCATTACTCTTTTTGTTTTTTGATTAACTTTGGAGGAAGTAACAAAGTTAGCCACTAACGGTACAACAAGAACCGCCAAAATAGACACCGCTATTAAAACCTCTACTAAAGTAAAACCTTTATTATTTTTTTGGACTCTCATTGCACTTCCTCCATTTAAATATTACTTAAAATTGAAAACAGTTAAAATTAATAATTATTCTTCGTCTTCCTTATTATCTGCGTCGTCTTTGTTTTCTTCTGCATCTGCGTCTTCGTTATCATCTGCATTTGCAGCATCGCCGTTTTCTGCATTTGCATCATATGTATTATTTTCTGTTGCAGCGTTTAATCTGTCTGCTGATTTAAATAAATCGTCTGTACCTACACCAATTCCAGGAATGCTTGGTGATTCATATGTTCTCTCTGTTCCGGTGAGACTATACATATTAACAATCATTTCACCTTTAAGGTTTCCTGTTTTTTCGTCAAAGTTTAAGCTAAGTTCAGAAATAGCTTTTTTGTTTTCATCATCTTCTAAAATCTCTTTAACCCAATCTTTAACTGAATTATAAGTAATCTGGAATTCAAAGCTAATTGGTGCTCTGTAAAGAGTTATAGAACTGCTTGCTGATACAGTTTCTTCTACCTGCGATAATGCTCCATCTGTGCTCTCGCCTTCTACTGTTTCTGCACTTGCAGTACCATCATCCACAACCTCTGCTTGTGTTGTATCCGCAACACTTGCAACAGATACACTAACTTCTTCTGCAAGAGGCATTTCCATCTCCGTTGCAACTACATCATACTTTGTCTCACTGTTGGATGCATAATAAATCTCATCTTCCGGATGTAATTCTGATGGAAACTGTGCTTTAATTTCTTCGATTTCCACATTCATTCTATCTGTTTCTGAAACGTAGAACTCTTTGTCATCCATTAACTTTTGTAAATATGCAACTTCTTCTGATAAAGTCTGGTTTTCAACTTTTAAAGTTTCAGTTTTTTCTTTTAAAGGCAGGAATGCCATAAAATATGTCAGTGCCAAAATTGCCGCACCTAAAACAAACAATAATATCTTCTTATCCGAATCCTTCATTTTGAACTTCATGTCTATTCCTCCTATTCTACCGTTTCTTCTGTTGTTGTTTCTGCTGTTGCATCTTC
This sequence comes from Lachnospiraceae bacterium, assembly GCA_017436305.1. Lineage (GTDB taxonomy): Bacteria > Bacillota > Clostridia > Lachnospirales > Lachnospiraceae > RGIG3040. The sequence continues at coordinate 18,019 of JAFSDJ010000038.1, read as the reverse complement.
TGAGGAATCATCAACGGCTTCTTCTTCAATAACTTTCGGATTCATTCCATATGTACATAAAATAGTCGCTTCTACCTCGCTGACATTTTTGTTATCCTTGTCTGTTACCGTTGAAAGACTGGTACAAGAAATATCAGAGAAATATCCAAGGGATCTTAACTGAATAATTGCCTTAGCCAAAGAACGTTTATTTGGATATGTAGCACCAATAGACACATCCGTTTCTGTAATCTCTAAGCTATTAATACTAATTTTAGTAGGCATTAATTTTTCCAAATCAGTAAATAAAGTAATTAAATCTGAGTTGTAGTTCTCTGTCTGCGCATATACAGCTGTTAAATAATTATAATCAGCTTCCGTTTGGACATACGCTTCATAAATAGGCTGAATTTCTTGTAACTGCTGTTTCTTTACAAGCAACGCCTCATTTTCGGCCTGAGCTGTAAGATATGGAATACCCGCCCATGCAAGTAAACCAACTGCAATAGCCGCACAAGCTCCTACAAAAATTGCCGGAATCTTATCATTTGAACCGATAGCAGTGCTTGTTTTCTTTGTTCCCTTTGTGGTAACAGTTGCTAAATCCGGTCTGAACCCTGATGTACTAAGACCTGCTCCAATAACTGTAATGTAATCACCAATCGAAATATCCTGTAAGTGGAGACCCTGGTTAATATTAGTTCCCGCTAAGTCTCTTAATACTTCTACATCTCTACCTAAGTCTGCTGCAAGCACCTGTGAAAATCCCCAGAAGTCAGCCGCAATACCAGTAATAATAATCTTATCAATAGCCGCATCTCTGTTCTTTGAATTGTAGTAGTCAATTACACGAACAATAGAGCTGATTAACTGTTGATATGCATATGTAACATCTTTTCTTAAACGAAGCATCTTTAAGTTGGCATCTGCCTGTTTTGATGCAACACTTGCCGCTGCTGCTGCTACTGTATCACCTTTTGCTGTTGCCTGAGCAGCTGCCTGCTGTTGTGCCTTTAATAACTCTTCAGTTTCTTTCTCTCTCTGACTTAAAATTTCTTCTTCATCAGAACGCATAACCAGATTATTTCTTCTAAGAGTTTTAACAGCAGCATCATATGTAAGTTTATCGCCATATACATCTGTTTCTGTTAATACTTCTACAATCTGGTCAGCACCATACATACCTGCACGCTGCATAGTAATAACACCATTATTGGTAACGGTGATTAATGAGCTTCTTTCATCAATTTTAACAACCAGGTTTACACCTGTAGCAAACTTTGTTTTTAAAGCCTGGAAAATGGAGTCACCATTATAGTCAATGGAATCAAGTTCTAAACCAAGACCTTTTGCAAGTCTGCTATAACCATCAAACATATCACTTGGTGCTGCCATTAACATTAAGTGATATTGTTTATTACCAGCCGGATCTGTAACCGTGTTCATAATATTATGAGCAAACTGATACATTTGTGGATCAACAGGGAAGTAATCGGTAATGTTACTTAACACCATTTCTCTAACTTTGTTTTCTTTAACAACCGGAAGCATAGCCTCCCTGTTTGCGATTTTGGTAGATGAAACAACGAAAATTACTTTCTTTGCATTCATTCCATTTGCATCCAAATAAGATTTTAATTCTCTAGTGAATTCTTCTGTTGGTTGAATGTAACCATCGTTTAAAATTCCCTGTGGTGTTTTCATACTGAAAACGCCATAAACCTTTGGATGTTTTGAGTGGTAGTCCATTTCACAGACTTGTGTTAAGGAATAACCAATCTCAATGCTTAGTACTCTTTGTGCTTTTGCCATGACTTACCTCCCTAAAAAAATATGGAATATATCCCTCATTTTTTTATTTTCGTTTCTTTTTATTTCTATATAAAGCCTGTATTAATACAAGCTAAAATACCAATTTAAAAACGGTTCGCCCCACATAACAGCTAAAAATATACCTGCTGCTAAATAAGGTCCCATTGCTAATACATGCCCTTCTTTTGTTACTTTCATACGAATCAGATGTATAACAGAGCCAATTACACAACCTGCAACCATTGCCAAATATGCATTTTTCCAACCAATCAACAAACCGGCGGCCGCCATAAGCTTTACATCGCCACCTCCAATTGCCTTACCTTTGGAAAGACGCAAAATTATCTCAAAAATACCGCTTACCAGTACGAAACCGATAAGGTATTCCTTCCAATCAGAAATATGTAGCACTAAATGTACTACACCTAATATAAATATAAATACATTAATACCAAATGGGATTTCATAAGTGCGAAAATCTATGACACTTAATGTAAGAAGCGCAGATGCTAACAGACAATAAATAACTGCGTCAAAATTCCATCCCTTTACCACAAAAATTAAAACATACAAAAAACCATTTACTGCCTCTATAATCGGATACTGCTTCGAAATAGGTTCTTTGCATTTACGACATCTACCACCGAGAAACAGATAGCTGAACAAAGGAACCAAATCATACCATTTGAGCTGGTATCCACACTTCATACAGTGGCTCCGTTCTTTGGCTATACTCTCCCCATTTGGAATTCGTAATATGCAGACATTCAAAAAGCTGCCAATTACAATTCCAAACAGGAAGATAAATATGTAAAATATAACAACGTATAGCTCGATGGTCATAGGGGTGATGTCTCCTTAAATGCAAATATTACTATTCATACTTTAATCCTAACGGTTTCAAACATGAATCTTATCTGAATTCACCGTTTTTGTCAGCACTAACAGCACCAGATACTTTTCTTAAAGCTGTGTATCCTGTTATTACACCGTCAGCATTTTTAAGTTCACTAACTTCAATTGTACATGTTGCACCATTGTATTCTTTAGATTTGAACCTTGTATCATCTACTTTGCCATAGAATTCACTAATAGCTGCCTGTAAACCATTTGCAGAACCACCAACAACAGTATTTGTTTTATTAATAGTAATTGTGTCTCCAGTTGCGATTTCCTGATAATAGTCATCATCTGTTACAGCTGTCTGTACAGCTTTTGTAAGAGAATCCATTGTATCTTCGTCTGCAGATACTCTTGATTTTTCTACATATTTGATATACTGAGGTGCTAATACACCGATTAAGATTGCCATAATAGCAACTACGATAATTAATTCTACTAACGAGAAACCTTTGTTATTTGTCTTTTTCATGATAAACTCTCCTTTTTCAACAATGTTTTTAATGTTTTTAATGTTTTTTATCTTAAACATCCTTACCCCTATTTTCGGATGTCTAATTCAATTAATGAAACTATGACTGCCAGTCACCTATTGCGAACATCTCGCCTGCATTGTACTGAAATTCAATGATATATACTTTGGTATTGTACAATCTTGACTTCACTTTTTTATTCTGCCAACCAATGGAATATTCGTCCAACCCCGCCGAAATATAGTTATTATTAGGATTTAAGACAACTCCCGTTGACGCATATTCAATTCTATCACCAGCATTTATATATGGTGCATAATCTTCATCTGCAAGCATTATACATGCTGCAGTCAACAGTTCGTTGGCCGTATCATCATCCACAGCTATCCTTGACTTTTCTACATACTTCAAATACTGTGGTGCCAACACACCTAACATAATCGCCATAATAGCAACAACAATAATTAATTCAATTAATGAAAAACCCCTATTATTTTTTTTCTTCATATCAATCCCCTTACAGATTGTCAAGTCCTTCGTACATAGCTGCCATAGGTGCCATAACCGCTCCAAGGATAACACCACAGACACCAGCCATCAAAATAATCAACATCGGCTCTAAGGCTGCCATCAAGGACTGAGTTGCCACTTCTACTTCTTCTTCATAATAATCAGCCAGTCTGTCAAGCATTTCCTCAATGTTACCGGTTTCCTCACCGATACGAGTCATGTGATATACCATAGGCGGGAACAAACCACTTCTTTCCAACGGTTGGGACAAAGGAACACCCTGCATAACGTCTGTCTTTGCATTCATTAAAGCTTCTTTATAATACAAATTATTAATAGTTCCTGCTGTGATCTCTACTGCTTCCGGCATTGGAATACCAGCCGCTAACATGGTAGATAACGTTCTCGCCAGTTTAGCAGAACTTGATTTAATAGTAACATTACCAAACAATGGTATCTTGATAGCCGCTTTGGAAATAAGTGCTTCTCCCATAGGCTGTCTTTTAAACCACACAATGAAACCAACCAATGCCAGAATAACAGCAACTACGATATACCATTTAGCCTGCATAAATTCACTGGCCGACACAACCGCCATAGTAATGGCCGGCATCTCAATATCCATATCTTCAAACATCCCAATAAAGTTTGGTACTACGAATGTTAACATTACAATAACTACTACAACCGCAACAATAGCTACTACAATCGGATAAATCATTGCTTTTTTAATCATGCCTTGTAACTTGGCTGATTTTTCGAACTGTTCTGACATACGTTCAAAAGCAACATCCAAGCTACCGGATGCCTCACCTGCTGTTACCATATGGATAAGTAACTTCGGAAACACCTTTGGTGATCTCGCCATGGAAACTGCTAAAGAATCACCTTTCTGAACTCCCAAATAAGCTTCCTGAATAGCCTCTCTCATAGTTTCATTTTCCGACTGTTCTGTAAGCATCCTCAATGATTCAAGAATCGTTACACCTGCACGGTGCATACTTACAAACTGTCTACAGAAAATACTTAAATCTCTTACCGAAACTTTCTTTTTAAATGCTCCACCCAAGCTAATTTCCTTATCCATCATGCTTGCTTCTCGAAGCTCCGTAACCATAAGTCCGTCATTCTTAACCAAGGACCTTGCTTTTTCTAAAGACTCCGCTTCAATGGAACCTTTCGTCTTTTTACCTGCCTTATCAACAGCAGTATAAGAATATGTTGCCAATTTGTTTCCCTCCTGTGTTTTCTTATTTCTTTATTTGCTACATTTCGAAGGAAACTTTTATCATCTCTGAAACTGATGTGATTCCCTGTAACACATAATCCGTAGCCCCCATACGCAAAGTGTGCATGCCATCAATTAGTGCTGCACGTTTTATTGCTTCTGCATCTCCTCCGGCTGCAATTATCTTTTTTACTTCCGGAGTAACTTCCATAATCTCATATACACCAATACGTCCTTTATAACCATTGTTATCGCACACCGCACAACCTGCCGGTTCATAAATGGTAACCTCATGTCCTTCTAACATGAGCAGTTCCAATTCTTCCTGATTGGCAAGCCTTGGACGTTTACACTTAGGACAAAGCCTTCTTACAAGACGCTGTGCGATAATACCCACTGTGGAGTCCGCAATCATGTATGGCGGAATTCCCATATCAGCCAAACGTGTAACCGTAGAGGCTGCCGAGTTAGTATGCAGTGTACTAACTACCAAGTGTCCTGTGATGGAAGCCTGTACTGCAATCTGAGCCGTCTCACCATCACGAATTTCTCCGATCATAATAATGTCAGGGTCCTGACGTAAAATAGAACGAAGTGCACTGGCAAAAGTTAAACCTGCTTTCACATTGGTCTGTACCTGATTAATACCTGCTACATTCGCTTCCACCGGATCTTCTACTGTAATAATATTAACTGATTCAGTATTTAATTCGCTTAGCGCCGTATATAGTGTAGTAGATTTACCACTACCTGTGGATCCCGTTACAAGAATGATGCCGTGAGGATTCTTAAGTATACGGTCGAATCTGGCAAGCTCCCTTTCCGGGAAACCAAGCTCCGACTTATCCTTGGTAAGTGCATTCTTGTTGGTAATACGCATTACCACCTTCTCACCAAATACTGTAGGCAAGATAGATACACGGATGTCATACTCTCTACCATCAACAAAAATAGTAATACGACCATCCTGTGGTTTTCTTTTCTCCGAAATATCCATACCCCCGGTAATCTTCAATCTGGCTACAATCGCCGGAAGCAATTTTATGTTATATGTAATCCTCTCATACAAAGCACCGTCAATACGGTAACGAACTCTTACTTTCTTTTCTAAAGCTTCTATATGAATATCTGATGCTCTCTGGCGAACAGCCTGTTCAAACATACCATTTACCAGCTGAACGATTGGCGAATTGTTTACGTCCTCGTTCATCATCTTTTCCATTTCGTCTTCAGCGAATAGATCACTTCTTTCCTGTTCGTAATCACTTGCCGCCTTTAACGCTTCTGCATTGCCGTAATATTTATCAATAGCAAGCATAATCTCTCGCGGTGTAGCAACTAACGGCTCAATAACACGACTGGAAATCATAGACAAATCATCAATTGCCATCATATCCATCGGATCCGCCATAGCAACACGAACTACGTTGATGTTGTTGCTACTGTACTCCACCGGAATAACTGTATATTTTTTTAATATGTCAACTTCAAAAATTGCCAATACATCATCAGTGATTCTAAAATTAGTAAAATCAGCACGAGACATATGAAGCTGGCTACATAACGCATCTGCCATCGCTTCATCAGAAACAAATCCCTCGTCTACAAGAATCTCACCAAGACGTTTCTTTTTTTCTTTTTGAAGTTCCAATGCTTTTCCTAACGATTCCTCCGTAAGAAGTCCTTCATTAATAAGGATATCACCAATACGAAGCTTTCTTCTGCTTGAAAATCCCATAGTAACTCCCTCGCATACACTATCCGGGCAGACATAGCTTTTCTACCCAGTTTCACTTTATGTAACCTATTTTAGCATTTATGATTTCAGATGTCAAACTAGTTTAACGGTTTATTGCTATCCATATTAACCAAAATTATTTTTAATATTTAGATATTTTTACTAATTTTTAAGAAATATTTAAGATTTTAACAGATAATTGTCGCCTTTTGTCTGAATCATTCCCATCTTTTCAAGCTTTAATAACGTATACATTAATTTGTTTAACTCTATTTCTTCCCTATATTTTACATTGTCAATTAATTCATCGTAAATTTTTTGCAGTGTTTTAGGATAAAAATCAATTATTTCTAAAATCTTTTGTTCTAATTGATTCAGACTGGCAAAAAGCTTTTGTTCCATAATTCCGTTTTTTATACCCGCTCCACCTTCGTAGTTTACATAACTCTTTTGTATTTCTGTTATAAATTCTTCAACATCAAAAAGAATTCCGGCTCCATCCCTAATCAACTGATTGCATCCCTTACTTAAAGCATCTGTCCCTCTCCCCGGTACTGCATATACTTCTCTTCCCTGTTCCAATGCCATATCCACAGTAATAAGTGTCCCGCTTCTTTCTTTTGCCTCTACCACCACAACAGCATTTGCCAGACCGCTTATTATCCGATTTCTGGCAGGAAAATTTCCGGGTTTAGGTTCTGTTTTAAGAGGATATTCCGAAATAATACCGCCTCTACTTTTCATCTGTTCATAAATTTGCCTGCTGCTTATGGGATAACAAACATCCACACCGCTTCCAAGCACTGCAAAAACTTCTCCATCTTCTTCCAATGCCGCTTTCTGGCTAAGGCTGTCAACTCCCTTTGCCATGCCACTCACTACCTGTATTCCGTTTGCGGCTAACTTTTTTCCAAGTTCTTTAGCCATATACGCTCCATAAGCGGAACACTCCCTGGCACCAATAACAGCAACCGTCGGTTTATTTTCATCAGGAAGTTTTCCCATTACATAAATCGCCCATGGTGCATCGGGTATTTTTCTTAAGGCTTCCGGATAGGATGGATGAAACTCTGGGAAGAAGCCAACCTTCTGCTTTTCCAGCTTTAAGTACTCTTTTTCCACATTCCACATTTCCTTGCTTTTTTGAATATGCTCTAAAGCTTTCTCTGTAAAACACTTTTCTTCCTCAAAATAATTCTTAAATAACTGTTCCTTTGTCAAAAAAAATAATCTGCTGGGAAGTTTTACTTTTTTAAGAAGTTTGCGTATTCCTTTATTCCCTACACCTTTTATGTTATGAAGCCAGTACGCATATGGCAGTTCCTTTTTATAATCTATACTCGTTTCCATATTTTTTCTCCAATTCTTTTCTTTTTTGTTTACTGCACACACAAAACCAGTAAAAATTATTTTTATATCCTATTGCAGTTCTTCCAGTGCAGTCGTATAATTTAGTGCCTCAATTACATGTTCTTCTTTAATTTGACCGGATAAGTCTAAATCCGCAATAGTTCTTGCCAGCTTTAAAATTCGATAATACGCTCTTGCACTGAGCTTTCGTTTCTTGAATACGTCCTCTAACAATTGCTCTGTTTGTTTATCTAATGCGCAGTATTTCTTTATCATCTGATTCATCAAGTGACTGTTATATTGTATATCCTCTCTTTTATATCTTTCCTTTTGAACTTCCCTTGCACATTTTACCAGTTGTGCCATTTCCGCACTGGTAGGACTATTTTTTCTATCTCTTACAGCTAACTCTCCAATAGAAAGAGCTTCTACCGAAACACAAATATCTATTCGGTCAAGCAAAGGACCGGACACTCTGTTTATGTACCTTTTTCGTTCATAAGCAGTGCAGTGACATTTGCCCAAATCTGGAAAATAGCCACAAGGACATAAATTCATTGCTCCCACCAGCATAAAATCTGCCGGATATTTATAGGTTCCTGAATTTCTCGCAATTTGTATTCTTTTTTCTTCTAACGGCTGACGCATACTGTCTAAAGTAGCTCTTTTAAATTCCGTCATTTCATCTAAAAATAGCACACCTTTGTGAGCAAGGCTTAAAGCACCGGGCATAGGCACGTTGCCCCCACCGGTCAATGCCTGCATAGTAATAGAATGATGTGGATTTACAAAAGGAGGATTGTCCATAAGTTTTCCTTCTGTAAGCAATCCTGATATGCTGTAGACTTTAGAAACTTCCAGACATTCTTCTGCGGATAACTTTGGCAGTATTCCCGGAATCCGCTTTGCAATCATGGTTTTTCCGGCTCCCGGCACTCCCAGCATAAGAAAATGATGAAAACCCGCTGCTGCTATTAGTGCTGCTCTCTTTGCAACTATCTGTCCTGCAACATCCGAAAAATCAGGTTCCACCTGGTTTTTACCGGTAAATATCTGCTTATTATCCCGAAATGCATCCGGCATTTCCAGTATTTTCGACATTTTCAAAAGTTGTATTACTTCCGTAAAATGTTCAACTCCCAATATTCTAATTCCCTGAACCAGTCTTCCCTCTTTTTCGTTTTCTTTTGGAATTACACATGCTTTTATTCCTCGTTTTTTTGCATCAAGCACAATAGGAAGTACACCTTTTACTCCTTTTACGCTCCCATCAAGTCCAAGTTCTCCTAAAAACAATACTTTTTCAAGCCAGATTGCTTCTATTTTTCTTATATCTGCCAATATCCCTATGGCGATGGGTAAATCAAAGGAGCTGCCTGCTTTTCGTACATTTGCAGGAGACAAATTAATAGTTACTCTTTTTGTCGGAATGGGAACATCACAATTTTGCATTGCAACTCTTACCCTTTCTTTTGCCTCTCTTACTTCTGAGCTTAGAAAGCCTACCAGTTCCATGCATGGAAGTCCGGCAGAAACGTCTACTTCTACGGAAACAGCATAGCATTCCAAGCCACGTAAGGCACCTGACATTACTTTACAAAACATATTTTTCCTCTTTTCTTTTATATTTGGGATTTTTGATAGAAAATGGATATGATTGATTTGTATTATTTCTGGGAAAAATCAGATTATATAGATTATATATCCATTCCCGCACCCTTTTAAGGTGCAGGAATGTTTCTACTTATTATAAATGGATTGCGGTAAGGTTTAGAAAACCTTTTTCTTCATGGCTTCCGGGTCTCTTGCATATTTAATGCAGTTATCCTTGGAAATTTTCCTTGACATGTAAAGTGATAAAAGGGCATCATCCATAGTCTGCATACCGCCCTGTTTATTTGTCTGCAAAATAGAGCCAACCTGATGTGTCTTTCCTTCACGAATCAGATTTCGAATAGCATGATTTGCAATCAAAACTTCAAATGCAGCTACACGACCGTCCTCATTTATAGTAGGCACAAGAGTCTGGGCAATAACTGCTTCCAATACGCCCGCAAGCTGTGTACGAATCTGCTGCTGCTGATGCGGCGGGAATACGTCGATAATACGGTCAATGGTACTGGCTGCGTCTACGGTATGCAAGGTAGAGAAAACCAAGTGACCTGTTTCAGCTGCGGTAATGGCAATACTGATTGTTTCGAAGTCACGCATTTCTCCTACCAGGATAACATCAGGGTCTTCACGAAGTGCAGCTCTTAAGGCATTGGCAAAGCTTCCTGTATCCTGTCCAACTTCTCTTTGGTTAATCATGGACATTTTATGTTGATGCATATACTCGATAGGCTCTTCCAGTGTAATAATATGAGCATCCCTGTTTTCGTTAATCTTATCAATTAAGGATGCCAGTGTGGTAGATTTACCACTACCTGTAGGTCCTGTTACAAGTACTAATCCTCTCTTTTTGTGTTGAAGAGCTACTACTGCCGGTGGTACGTTAAGGCTTTCCGTAGTAGGAATACCAATACTTACAGTACGAAGTGCCATAGCTACTGCACCTCTTTGCATAAAGGTGTTAAGACGGTAACGTCCAAGCCCCGGTACTGCTACGGACATATCGTACTCCCCAACCTCCATGAAAGTATCTTTCTGGCTTGGTGTCATAACCTGCATTGCAAGGTTCATGGTATCGTCTGCTGTAAGTACCGGAAAGTTCATTTTCACAAGTCTTCCGTATACACGCATAACAGGGGGAAGTCCAATTGTAATATGCACGTCGGAAGCTTTTGCCTCATGTGCTACCTGCAATATTTCTGTCATTAATATACTCATAGTTCTTTGTCCTTTCTTTCCCTTTTATTTTACCCTCTCTTATCTTAGGGATATTTTACCTTCTTAATTATTATGATACAGACTCAGGCTCCGTTTTTTTACTAAAAATCCATTTTCTTCTAATACAGAAACATCAATTACATACCGGTTGTCCATAGTCTTCATAATATCTTTTATTTCTATATCGCCATAAAGCTCCCTGTCACTCAATTCAATAACCTGATTATCTAAAAAGGTTAACACGGTTGGATACAATATATCTCTGTGATTTGCCTGAATAATCAATGCTTTTTGGGCTGTACTTAGTTCAACTGCTAAGCCTGGTTCCAACAAATTTACGGACTGTATAAAAGCATCTACCACAGCTTTATCAAATATATCCATCCGTTCTTTGAGAAGTCTGATTACTGCTATTTCAGATTTAGGAATATTTCTGGCACCCATAGCAGTCATGGAATCAAAGGTTTCTGCCACCATTAAAACTTTAGCCCCCTGCACTATATTAAAGCTACACTTTTTATCTTCTTTAAAATAGAGTAATGCCTTACGACTTTGTGCACAAATACGTTTTATATTAGGGTTAGAAGAAAATATCATTTCCAAAAGTTCATGACCCTTGCTTTCTGCTGCCCTGCATATAACCTTTTCCTGTTCTGTCAACTGATCTTTTTCTAAAAGACTTTCAGAAATGGTTAATTTCCCAATATCGTGAACAATTGCTGCCAAAACTGTTTCTAACTGTTCTTCAGGCTTCATATTCATGGTTCGGGTAATCATGGCACACAGCATGGCTACATTCAGGGAATGTTTATATATGTAATCTTCTTTACTGCGGAGATTCTGGGGAAAATTGATCTTATGGTCCAAGCGACCATAATTTTTAATAATATTAGAAGCAATGACTTGTATCTTTGGTGCTTTCCTGGTTTGTAAAATTCTGCCAAGCTCCTCTTTTATTGCAAAAACGGACATTGTCTGAAATCGTTCAAATGCAATATCCTCTGCTGTCATGGGAGGTACCGGTTCTGCCGGCTCTAAAATGTAAATTCCTATGAGACCAAAGTTTTTAATACTTTTAATACCTTGATATGTTAGTTTGGAATTCCTTTCATAAAGCAGCACACCATCCTTGTTGTATATAGGTTTGGCCAAACGCATCCCCATTCTTAGGGCTTCTGTTTTTACAAACTGCATGTTTTTTCTCCTGTAATTCTCCCTTAGTTGTTACCCCACCTGTTCAAAGGCTTTTCGCAATTTTTGAAGTGCCTTTTTTTCGATTCTGGACACATAGCTTCTGGAAATACCAAGTTTTTTCCCGATTTCCCTTTGGGTAATCTCTTCACCTGTTAAAAGACCATATCGCATAATGATAATCTCTTTTTCTCTGCCCTCAAGCACTTTATCTACCAGTGCCATAAGCTTTGAAACATCCTCTCTTGTACTCAGCTGCTCCACCACATCTACCTGCTCTGAAACAGTAATATCGAGAAGTTTTATTTCATTGCCCTCTTTGTCTGTTCCTAAAGGTTCATACAACGAGACTTCTTTGGATGCTTTCTTTTTTGCCCGAAGGAGCATGAGCAGTTCATTATCAATACACCTGGCTGCATAGGTTGCAAGTCTGCTGCCTTTTGATGGTTCAAAAGTGCTTACCGCCTTAATAAGCCCAATAGTACCTATAGATATTAAGTCCTCTTGTTCTTCCTCTACATTTTGGTACTTTTTTGCAATGTGGGCAACAAGCCTTAAATTCCGTTCGATTAATATTCCCCTTGCTTCTTTTGCCTGTAACTCGTTGCCTTCTCTCAACATCTTAATATAGTAAGCTTCTTCTGTCTCTGACAGAGGTTTTTGAAAGGTTTGCAAGAAAAGCCCCCAAAAAACATTTTACTATAATATATGCGGTGAGTTTGGCTCACGGTACACTCTGTTTTTATTATACAAACTTATGGGGGAAATGGCAAGAAAAAAATCCCATCGCGTCTTACAACATTCATTGAAAAGGTACGTGATGGAATTTCTTTATTACGACTGACTTGCGGTTATTACCTGTTTACTTAATTGTAGCTTTTTTAGGCAGACCAACTTTTTTCTTTACTAGTAGTTTTTTGTATATCTTCTTTTTAGACTTTGGAACTTTTATTACGGCTTTTTTGTATATGCCTTTCAGTGCATTTTTTCCAATCTTTTTCAACGCAGTAGATTTAATCTGGATTTTCTTTAGTTTACTGCATTTGTAAAATGCTTTATCGCCTATTGTCTTCACATATTTTCCAATAGTGACTTTTTGTAGCTTTTTCATGTTTTTAAAAGCATTTTTCTCAATTGCAGTTACTTTAAAGACCATTCCATCTATAACGATTGTGCTTCTTATTGTAATGGTTTTCGCTTTTTTGTTTGTACATTTCACATAAGAAACATTTTTTACCTTTGAATTCATTTTCGTAATTTTATATACTGCATTTCCCACTGTTTTCTTATCGCCTACTTTAAGTGTAGTCTTGTTATTACCGGTTTTACCCTGATTTTTTGTATCTTTCTTTGTTTCATCTGAGTTCTTTTTCTCTTCCGTTTTTTGAACAGGGTCTTCTTTTGTCTGCCAATATGTAAATTCAGGTTGTCCCTCGTATGGATAAGCACTTTCTGTAGCATTTGCATAACAGGTTATTTCCTTGATTCCTATACTATCATAAAAGCTGTTTGAGCCAATTTCTGCATTTTTTGAATAAAAACATATTTGACTTAAGTTATTACATCTTGCAAAGGCTAAATCATTTATTTTTTTGATATTTTCCGGTATTGTTAACTCTTTCAATAATTGACATTCAAAAAATGCTCTTACCGGTACTTCTTCCATTGTTTTAGGCAATACAACCTCTGTTATATTTGTAGACGCGAAGCAATAATCTTTCAGATATTTTAAATTACTCATATCGAATTTTCCGCTTATCCACTCCTTTTCAAATTCAAGCTTTACAATATGATACAGGCCGTCCGCTTGCTTTTCCCATGTAACAGCGTCCCAACTTCCCGGGTTTTCTTGGTCAAAATAGATATTATCTTTGTTTTCTTCCAAATTTGCAAAATTCAGAACGGTTTCCACATCTTCTTTTGCAAATTCATCTGATTTTGCTTTTAAGTACTGTGGAGAAAGTTCCAGAATATTTTCTCCCTGTTTATAATCTACTTCAATTTTTGCAACATTTTCCTGTGACAGATAATTATAATATGCATAAATTTCACTTAACATTGGACAATCATTAATTTCTAACATCTCCAGACCTGTATCTACACACGTAATACGTTGAAGCTCTGGACAATTTTCAACTGTCAGCTCTGCAATCTGATTTTCTGACAAATTAAGCATTTCCAATTTTGAAAGGTCTGATATTTTTATTTTTCCTTCCAGACTACCGGAGGTTAAAGAAATTTCATCTACATAATAGATTCCATTATCATATTTCCAGGAAACACCATACCACTCCTGTGGTTTTGATAAATTCCAGCCTAATTTCTCTAAATTTGAGCCTGTATTAGCCATTTGTGTTAATATTGAAATGTCTGTTTCGCTAAAGTTTGCACCATCCGGAACGTTCTGTTCTAAATACAAAATTCTATTTTCTTCATTTTGTGCCAATAATTCCCATACTGTAAAATCAGTTAAATAATTGTACTCACAATTTACATTTTTTAACTGATTGCTTGCAGGTATCACAATTTCTGTTATCTTATTAGAATCGCAATGAAGCTTAGAAAGCTTGGATAAAGACGTTAAATCTAACATCTCCAATTGATTGTTACTGCATACCAGTTCTTCCAATGAAATACAATCTGATAAATCCACCGTCTGAATTTCACCCATATAACAATTAATATATGTTAATCTTACACATCCTTTTACCAGTAATTCCTGAAGTGATGTATTAAAATAGCAATCAATTTTTTCTAATGCTATACAATTTGTAACATCAATGGAGGTTAAATTGTTTCCTGAACAATCCAATGTTGTTAAATGGCTAAATCCGCTTAAATCAAGTTTTCCAGTCAGATACTTGTAGGACAAATCCAGCTTTGAAATATATCCTTCTTCATCAAAAGAAACACCCTTCCATGTTGTAGCGTCTTCTACATCCCATCCTAAATTTTCATTATTATTTTCTTGGTTAACAAAGTTAATCAGCCTTTGTTTTTCTTCCTCTTTAGTCAGAGCTGTTTGGGAAGTGTTTTCTTCATTTACGTTAATATTAATATCATTTCCACTAATTGAATTTCCCGATAGGGTAGTTTCTTTTGTTTCAATGGAAGGGACTGCGTTTTCCGAAACACTTTGCATCTGTATGTTGTTTCCTGATACATTATTTTCAGGAGCTATTGCACCCTGTTCTGCTCTGTCTTTTATTTGAAATTCAGTTTCTGAATTTTCACTTCCACTTACTTGTTCCAGTGTATCATCACTTGTAATATCTCCCGGATGTTGAAACACAAACTGAAATGCTCCAAGTTTTGTCGCTAAATAATAAGTATAAGCCTGGTGAGTATCATTAATGTTTTTATTAAATTTCTGACCTTTAATAAAAAATGCTATTACCGGTCTTAATAAATTATTTGTATAGCACTTTAGTCCTAATGTATAAGCCTTATTCTTCTCAAAATCTGAAATGTTATTTTGAGCCAGCTTAGCAATTACATTATTAAGTAGCATGTACAGACTTGTATTAAAATCAACCTCAGAATCTGTTATATAAATTTTATAATAATCCTCTGTACTCTTCCAATAAGTCTCCATATGCTTTATTAGGCTTGAGGTTGAGAGCATGTTAAATTGTGCCTCTTTACGTTTAGAACTACAACTACTCACAAAAGATTTCATATTAGAAGCAAATAGTGGATTCGAATCGTATAATGTCTCTGCTGTTGCGACTAACGTCTCTCCATAATTTCCATATCCCCAACTTTCCAACGGAACATTTGGAACGAAATCATCCTCAAAGCAATGATTATATATATTACTATATTTCTTCTCCGTATATAATGTTGTGGCATTCGCTGTAGCAAACGAATAACCAAATACATCTCCTAAATCCATTCTCTCACTACTCAAATCAGTTAGGTCAACAGCTAATAGGTTCGCAACTGCACCGCCTCTGCTATGCCCGGTTACCCATATAACAGATTCTTCCGTATCAATTCCTTTCTTTTGTAAAGTAATAATGTAAGCTTCCAAATCTTTTAAGATTTCTTCTTTTGCCTGTTCAAAACTAAAATGTGTATCTTTATATCTTTCTGCATACCTGGTACCCGTCAGTTTCATATTTCCTTCCCATTCTACTCCATCGGTACCGCGTATGGTAATTAAAATTTGGTTTTTTGTTTCCCCATTATAGTTTATCAATCTGCTTGCAAATGTGTAGCTACAATTATGTTGCTCTTTATCCCCATAACTTTTAGAAGGGCTAACATCATAAAATCCATCTTTATATAATTGTTCAATTAGTAACCTGGGACGTTTACTTCTTCCATTTTCTGCTACATAATATTGTCCTTTTTTTGAAACTCGATATTCGTCATATGCAAGCATGGAATATAATGCCGATATTTCAGCTAAATTCTGGCTATAATTGTTCATATCATATCCAAATCTATAGACTTTACTATTGGGATAAATATACTTCTTGCCTTCACATATTCCTGTATATATATTAAATACATTTATTGGTACATTACTATCTTCATTATCTCCTGTCCCTAATTGATCATATTTATTCTTTCCCCACGTCCAGACATCGCCATCTTTTGTAAGGGCAATTCCCATATTTCTTCCCCATACTACTTCTTCAACATCATCCATTATTTTTACCGGTGTAGTCGAAGATGTATTATCTCCATTTCCTATTTGCCCGTCGGAACCATCTCCCCATGTAAACAAGCTTCCATCCTCCGTAATTGCTGCACCCACATTATTTCCTAAACATACCGAAACAACATTGTCCATTATTTTTTCCGGTTGAGATGTAGGAATCTTATAATCACCATGACCACGCCCCAGACTGCAGCCCCATGTATACAAGCTTCCATCCTCGGTAATTGCTGCCACATTATGACTACCAACACTTACAGATACTACATTTTCCAAACCTTCTATCTTTTTCGCTTCAGCTCTAAAGTCCTTATCCTCTGTTGTTAATTTTCTATAAACATTATCTCCCCACATATATAAATCACCATCAGTTGTAATGGCAGCCACAGTATTTCCGCCTATGCAAGCAGTTTTTATATTATCCATGATTTTTACCGGGCGTAGAGTCACTAATCCGTCCCCGGTTCCACCCATTTGTCCGTATCTGTCAGATCCACAGCCATATAATTCATTGTCATAGGTTACAATCATAGTAGCACTATTTCCCATGCTAATACTTCTAACATTTTCAAAAACTTGTTGGCATGCACGGTTATCTGCATTTTCACCATTCCCACACATTCCCGAAGCATTCCAACCAAATGTATGTAGCGTTTTATCCTCTAAAATAATTCCTACAGAACCATGCCCCATAGTCCCTGTATAAATATTTTCTAATCTTTTTGCCTGTGAAGGAATCATGGGAATGTTGCTTTCCACAGAATAATCATCTTCCGGATAATAGCTTGAACCCCATGCATACAATTTTCCGTCAGCCGCAATAACACCAGCTGCAGTATCTCCTGCCATTAGCCTTGACTTCCTTTTTTTAACAGTTTGCTCATTGTAAGCCTGTACTTCATCAAACATAATCCAATGCTCTGATAAAGTTGGCACTAAAACTACCAGTGCCAGCAACACTGCCACTACCCTCATCATTCTTATTTTCATAGTCTCTTAGTCTCCTTTTCCACTTTGTATTTTTTTATAATACATTTCTTAACGTCCTCTCCCCTGCATTTCAGCTATGTGCAATGTATTACGAATAGAGACTAGAATATATTTTTTTACTTTGCAAGACTTCTGGTAAGTTTTGTAATTTTTAGGGAAGTTTGGTAATTTTTATTCATTTTTTCAGTGGTTTTGTAACGTTATTACAAAGTTTTCCCACCGCATCATAGGTATATGCGGTGCTTTCTGTCTTTACATCACCCTCTCCTTCTGTTATCCTTGTCACTTCTTTTGTGAGTCTGTTTAACGGGTCATAACCGTACTCTGACTGTATCTTTCTTCCGCCTGCTTCC
>JAFSDJ010000037.1 GCA_017436305.1 Lachnospiraceae bacterium | reverse complement strand
TTTATTTGATGATGAAGCTGGTGTAGAAGGCTTCTACATCTTCTAATTTCACATCGTTTACTTGTTGTGCCCTCTTTTCAGCGGGCTATTTTCATATCAAGAATTCTCCGAAGGAGAACTTTCCTATAAAGTAAAAAAGTGCAAGCTCAGCAGCTTACACTCAAAGAATTTACTTCGTAAATTCCTTATTAACTACCACTACGTAACAGCAATTTCCTATTCCATAAAAAAGACTCAGATAAGTACAAGGAATTCTATTTCGCGTACCTCTCTGAGTCTTTTTTATATTTTATTTCTTTTTCTAAATCAGCTTAAAATACTTTTATCCGTACTATTTCCCCATCAACTTTCTCGCCCATTTTCCTTTTTTATATCGCAACATACTTACAATTCCTGTCACTGTCCAGGTTAACCCAGTTGTAAAAAATACACCCCACATTCCAATAGCCGGAATCGTTGTAAGTGGTATAGCAAAGCCTACTCGTCCTACTACCTCCATCACTCCATTAATCATGGCATAAACAGCATCTCCTGCACCATTTAGAACACTTCTTGCCACATATATCATACCAAGAAAGAAGTAAAACCAACTTGTAATGGCAAGCCCTTTTGCACCAATTGCAATAACCTCTTTATCCTGCACAAAGATTCCTACAATCTGTTCTCCGAATAACTGTCCCGGAATCAACATAACCAAACTAAGAATAACAACAGAGATAAATCCGACCTTATATCCCTTCTTTACACGATCAATTTTACCTGCACCCACATTCTGACCTGTAAATGTGGTAATCGCTGCACCAAGGGAATTATATGGTTGTTGCACTAACTGTTCAATTCTTCCAAGTGCCGTATTTGCCGCTACCAGATTCTCACCAAATCCATTTATAACACCTTGTAGGAAAATACATGAAATTGCAATCATAGAATTCTGAACAGCAATTGGTAATCCAAGCTGAAAACATCTTCCTGCAATATCTGTTTTCCATTTACGATTTTCTTTCTTTACTCGAAAGAACGAAATTTTATAATATGCATAAACAAACGCTCCTATACCTGCTACCATTTGAGCAATAACCGTAGCAAATGCAACACCAAAAACAGACCAGTTAAATTCCAATACGAATAACAAATCAAGACCAATATTTATAAAACAAGACACTACCATAAAGTACAACGGTGTCTTCGAATCTCCCAAAGCTCTCAAAATAGCCGACACACCATTATAAGCAGCTACTGCGATAATACCTGCACAGGATACTTGCATATAGATTACTGCATCATCCAAAATAACTTCTGGTGTATTCAATAAGCTTAAAACCGGTCTCGCCAGCACTACACCTAACACACTCATAACGATAGAAGACAACGCTAAAATATATAGACCATTAGCAATCGCTTTCTCTACCATTTCCGGTCTGTCTGCACCAAAAAACTGCGAAACAACAACTCCAACTCCCGCAGAAACACCAAAACAAAGAGAAAAGAACAAGAAATTTACCGAACCGGTTGCTCCTACTGCCCCCAAAGCATTCGCTCCTACAAAACGTCCTACCACAATAGAATCTACCATATTGTAAAGCTGTTGAAAAAGATTTCCGACAAGCATTGGAAAAGTAAACATTAAGATTAATTTAACCGGACTCCCCTCAGTCATACTGGAAACAGACTTATTCTCCATAACATATTCTCCCTATAACTTCATACTAATACAAAATTTATCTGCAATCATATACACTTGCATTTCGCATTTAGAATAGCATAACAGAAAATAAAAGCAATCAAGTAAATCAAACTGAATAGAAAAATACTATTATTTGATTGTATTTTACCAATTTGTATATGCAGTTCTTTCCACTATTCTACTCAGTTACTCTTCTTCCTTTGTAGAGTAGGCGGATGAAAATTTTCATTCGCCCCTCATCAAACCGTGCATGAGGTTCTCCCTCACACGGCTTTCCGACATTCTTCTTTCTACAGCATTACGTCATGCTCTAGCCATTTTCTTTAACCCTTTTTGGTAAATG
>JAFSDJ010000004.1 GCA_017436305.1 Lachnospiraceae bacterium | reverse complement strand
TCTGCTTTATAAAAACAAATATCTGCTTCTGTTTCTCCAATTTCACCTAGCGCACAATCTAACGCATTCTGGAATTCTACCAATGCTTCCTGGTATTTTCCGTTTTCCATCAGAGCAATTCCTTTTTGACGGTAGGACAGCTGATCTTTTTCTCTTCCACTGCAGCCAGTGCATAAAAACACTAAAAAAACAAGTGTAAATGCTATATATAGTGGTTTTTTATGTCTATTTATCCATTTTTTCATAATAATATTACAATTTCCTCCGAAATTTTACTGTTATTATCATATCATACGTGGTAAAATAATACTAGGAATTTATTGGGAGGCAATATCATGGATTATGAAATTACATCCAAGACAGAGCTTTTAAGTCCAACTGGTCAGTTGAATGTTAAGGGCTATGCAAAAAAGATGAATTTTATCTATAATAGAATTTGCGCAAAAAGTTTTCCTTTTAAATTAAAAGAGTGGGATTTTTATCAATTCCAGTTTGACCACTATGTCTTACAGCTTACACTAGGCCATCTGTCCTATGTCGGCCAGGTAGCCATTACTCTTATTGATTTAAACACCGGAGAAAAATGGGAATATGGCCTTATGAAGCCATTCTTTATCCCTGAATTAGATATAAACCCTGAGAACCAGAGTTTTTGTGAGTATCACGGCAAACACTGTGACCTTATATTTAAAATCACTCCAAAGGAACGTATTCTAGAATTTGAAGGTTCTAATAAGAAGTACAAGAACATCAAAGTCGCAGTTTCTATTAAGAACGACGTAAATAATGAAAAACTTGTTATCGCTACACCATTTGAAAAGCCAAATCAGTTCTATCTAAACTACAAAGAAAACTATTACAACGTAACTGGTTTTGCTTGTTTTGATGAAAAGGAAGTTTACTTTAAAGATGGGGTCGGCCTATTAGACTGGGGACGTGGCGTGTGGCCATACTCTCACGAATGGTACTGGGGCAATCTTACCTCACACATTGATGGCGTACCATTTGGCTTTAATATCGGCTGGGGCTTTGGTGATACCAGTCACGCAACAGAAAATATCTTTTTCTACAACAAAAAGGGATATAAGCTTGGAACAATTATCGCAGAATGGGATCAAAACGATTTGATGAAAACCCAGCACATATATGATACAGAAGGTATCTTCGACTGTACCTTTGTTCCATTCTTCAACAATCATACGGAAAATAAATTTGTTGTTGTTGACACTGAATGTAATCAGGTATTTGGCCGCTTCTCCGGCTGGATTGAAACAGAGGACGGACGTAAGGAATTCAAAGATGTCATTGCATTCTTAGAACATGCCGTAAATAAATGGTAATACTTTACACAAAAAAGACCTGCTATTTAGCAGGTCTTTTTTACATCATAAATTTTTATTTACATGGAACTAATTTTTCTTTGCCACCCATATAAGGCTGTAATGCTACAGGAATGTTTACACTTCCATCTGCATTTAAGTTGTTTTCCAAGAATGCGATAAGCATACGAGGTGGTGCAACTACAGTGTTGTTTAATGTGTGAGCAAAATATTTGTTATTGTCTTTGTCTTTTACACGAATT
>JAFSDJ010000003.1 GCA_017436305.1 Lachnospiraceae bacterium | reverse complement strand
TTAGGCATATTTTTCTTTTTTGTCTGTTTCTGATAAACTATGTTTATCAGAAACGAACGGAAGGAGATGCCCCATGGGAAGAAAAAGCAATTATGAAAATGGAATGTATCAACAGCTCATGGAAATCATGGGGCGTTTAGAAACGGTAGAAAAAGATTCTGCTCAAAAAATTGATACTCTTAATAAACGAATTAATGTTCTGGAAAATGAAAATCTTGTTTTAAAACAGGAAAACCAGCTGTTGAAAGAGGATAATGCCCGTCTGAAAAGTATCATCAATAATGACAGTTCCAACACATCACTTCCACCGTCTGCCGATCAGAAAGGCGGAAAACCTGCCAATACTTACAACGGAAGAAAGAAAACCGAACGTAAAGAAGGTGGGCAAAAAGGACATAAAGGAACAACACTTACAAAAGCAGAAATAGAAGAAAAAATCAACTCAGGCAAATGCAAACATGAAATCAAAACAATTGGCGATACATCCGGACAGAAATATATTACAAAATATGTTGTGGATTTAGCAGTAGAACCAGTTATTACCGAAATTCATATTTATGCAGATGAAAATGGGAAATATGTTATTCCGGAAGAATATCACAGTGATGTTACTTACGGAGCAAATGTGAAAGCACTGGCTGTGTACTTGTATAGTGAAGGTGTTATGTCAAATGACAGGATAGCATCTTTTTTAAATGCAGCAAGTAACGGAGAATTGGAACTGTCAGAAGGCAGTATCTACGGATTTTGCAAAAAATTAGCACAAGTTTCAGAAACAAGCATTTCAAATCTCGAAACAGAAATGTTGAATCAAAAGGTTGTTGCAACGGATGCGACAACTGTAACTGTTAACGGGAAACAGAATTACATACGAAACTTCAGCATAAAAAATACTGTGGTCTATCATGCCATGAATAGTAAATCCATAGAAACATTGAAGAAAATAGATTTTCTAAAATATTATACTGGGACGCTTCTTCATGATCATGAAACCGCTTTGTATCATTTTGGAACGGATCATGCGGAGTGTAATGTTCACATAATTCGTTATCTTCGAAAAAACACAGAAGAAACAGGAAATACATGGTCAAATAAGATGATTACACTCTTGTGTGAAATGAACAAAAAAACGAAAAGAGTTGCTGGAATTGGGAGTAAGTTCATTTCCAACTGAAACATTAAGAGAGTATGAGGAAGAATATTTTTCACTGTTAGAAAAAGGTACGAAAGAAAATGAAACAACCTCACATAAATATGCAAAACAGGATGAAAAGACATTACTTAACCGAATGGAAAAGTACAGTCATAATCATCTTTTGTTTCTGCATGATTTTTCTGTGCCATTTGATGACAACATTTCAGAAAGGGACTTGCGTAAAGCAAAAAACAGACAGAAAATGGCAGGAGGCTTTCGTAAAGCAAGTGGCAGTGAGATGTACTGTTCCATCATGACAGTCATAGAAACCCTCAAGAAGAGAAAAATGGAAATAATTAAAAATCTAAAGAAGTTATTTACGGGCACACCGGCTATATTTTAGCCGGTGTAAAGCCCGTTGACAAAATTGTATGGCTGAACTGTTACGTTCCAAAAGGTAAACCTATTTTATAGCCTGCCTTTTTGAGGATGTGGATTATTTTCACATTTTTTCTCAATCCTTTCCAAGTTATCCACACTGGTAAAGC
>JAFSDJ010000036.1 GCA_017436305.1 Lachnospiraceae bacterium | reverse complement strand
GCATGGGCTGATTTAGATGTGGCGATAGTGTATTTTTTTCCATCTACATTTTTGTATGCCACAACCATGTATTTGTAATATTTTCCTTTTTTCAGCTTTTTCTGGGTATAGGTTACTTTTTTGTTATCTTTTATGGTTTTGATTTTTTTCATGGACTTGCCACATCTTGCACCATAAATGATGTAACCGTCTGCGTCTTTTACTTTCTGCCAGGTAAGCTTTACGGATTTGGTTTTGCCGGTTGCTTTTAAACGAAGTTTATAAAATTTTGAGCCTTTAACATCACCTTTATCCGTGTTGGTGGATATGACTTTTTCTTCTTCTTTCTCTACCGTAGTATAGGTATTTTCCGGTGTGCTTGGAGTAGCTTGTGTTTTGTTTACGGCAATGGTTATGTTTGCTGTTTTGGTAATGTTATTTTCCGTATAGGAAACAGTCAGTGTTTTGGTTCCCGGAGTGTTCATGTCAATTGTCTTTGCATTTGTAGTGTATTCATTTGCACCAATTACCCTGCTTGTTCCGGTGTGATACTCTGCTGCTACTTTCAAGTCATCTACGTTTAAGCTTTCCCCCTGATTATAGGTTGTTTTTGTTTTGACCGCTGTAAATGCTGTCATTATACGTTCTTCACCACCATCTCCACTGGTGCCGTCATCTGTCATGGACCAGGCAGCAGATGACAGATTTATGTGTAAAGCCGGCAAAACGGCGCCACTGTAAATGCTGTCGACATAGACGCCATATCGATAGACGTAACCATAGTGATAGATTTCCGCGGCATGATTTGTATACTTGCCGGACGAACGTAGCCAACAAAAGCAAGTATCTTTATTCCCCCGATAACTACTAAATGTACCTACTCCTCTTACATGAGCATAATTGCTTGGTTGTATCCACCGACTTGCTGATTCTGTATTCCAATCACTGCAAAATCCATAAGTTGCATTGGCCGCTTCATCTATTGATAATAAATACACCTTATCCGTAGTATTATTTCCACCCTCTGTACCATACTGTGGATTATCATCATTTACTACATTCTGGGTAACAATTGCATTTTGTTCATTACTTGAAAATGCGGTATTGTAAAAGCTGTTATTGAGCCATTTTCTTATGGTGCAGTTTTCCCATGTAATGCTTTCATCCCAGTAATTATACACTTTACGGTCCAGTCCTTTATCTGCTACTACAAAGAGTGTGCTTCCATTGTTTTGAAGTACTCTCCATTTGATTCGTTCCCATTTAAAATAGCGATAACCGTTGTTTGTTACTTCATCAAAAAAATCATCTTCTTCTGTCTGCCATCTACTGATTCTGCGGTATTTTGTACCATTTACCCATACATCTGTGCCGGTGTCTGCTTTTTCACCGATATACGTTTCATTTTCAGATTCATTCTTTGCTATGGCAGCCTCAATAGCATTAATAGTAGCCGTATCCGTCACTTCACTTTGGGGATAACTTCCAAAATACACATAGCTCCATGTGGTGGTATCTGTACCATCGTCTTGTTTTGTACAGTTATGTACCGGGTTTGCCGGAGTGCCGTTACCTGCCTGTACGATATTTTCGCTGATAGAAATTGCTTGAGGCAAAGCATCTGCGTCTTCTTTTTCCCCATTGACACTATCCGCTTCTTCCTCTTTTTCAGCACTTTGATTTTCCGGTTGATTTGAATCTTTCGATTGCTCTGCGCCTGTTTGATCAACATCTGTCTGTTTTTCATTTGTCTGCTCATCACTTATCTGCTCTGCATTTTCTCCTGTCAACTCATTCTCACTGACTGTTCCTGCAACAGACGTAAATCCCTGTGTTGTAATTAGCATCACAAATACTAAAAACAAAGATACTAAACGCATTGCCTTTGGTTTTGTCTCCACTTTTGTTCTCATGTTCTCTCTCCGTTCTTGTTAAAAATTACTAGAAGCGTAATTTTTTCCCCTATTAACGCATTCTTTCTTCGGTGTCTGCATGGCTTTAAAACAACTGTTTCAGACATCCTCTTTATTTTACTGTTATTTTCACTTTTTTGTAAACGCCATTTTGTGCGTATACATAAATATAAGCACTTCCTTTTTTCTTCGCTTTTACCACGCCTTTTTTTGTTACGGTTGCAACCTTTGTGTTAGTGCTTTCGTAGCGGAATTTGGCGATATGGATACTTGCTTTTTTGCCCTTTGGTAAGGTGTAGGAAGCTTTGATTGTTTTCTTCTTTCCCACTTTGATTGTCATTTTGGAAGATTTTACGGAAACCTTTGTTGGATTGCCGTATTTTCCGCCCTTCGTGACTGCATGGGCTGATTTGGATGTGGCGATGGTATATTTTTTGCCATCTATGGTTTTGTATGCCACAACCATGTATTTGTAATATTTCCCTTTTTTAAGCTTCTTCTGGGTATAGGTTACTTTTTTGTTACCTATTATGGTTTTGATTTTTTTCATGGACTGTCCACATCTTGCACCATAAATGATGTATCCGTCTGCGTCTTTTACTTTCTTCCATGTAAGCTTTACGGATTTGGTTTTGCCGGTTGCTTTTAAGCGGAGTTTGTAAAATTTTGAGCCTGCTACGTCACCTTTGTCTGTATTGGTGGATATGACTTTTTCTTCCTCTGCTTCTACAGTAGATGCTGTATTTTCCGAAGATGCAGGTTTTTCCGGTGTTTCCGGATTTTCTTTATTTCCAGGTATACTTGGCTTAGTCTCTGTCTTGTTTACTGTAATGGTAATATCTGCTGTTTTGGTAATATTATTTTCTGTATAAGAAACAGTCAGTGTTTTTTTTCCCGGGGTGTTCATGTCAATTGTCTTCGCATTCGTAGTGTATTCATTTGCAGCAACTGACCTGCTTGTACCCTTATCATACTTGGCTGTTACTTCCAAATCATCTACGTTTAAGCTTTCACCCTGATTATAGGTTGTTTTTGCTTTGACTACCGTAAATGCTGTCAGTATACGTCCTCCTCCATCCCCACTGGTGCCATCATCAGTCATGAACCAGATATCGGATGACAGATTTATGTGCAAAGCTGGGGAAACCGTTTCATCACGCTTGACGACACCTTGACCAGACCTACTAACGAAACCGAGGCTAAGGACATTCGCGGCAGCGTCCGCACCCCAGCCGGGCGAGCGCAGCCACCACACAGAATTTCCTTCTTGAATACCACTAGCAATTTTCAATGCACCTCTTGCACGAGCATAATTACTTGGCTGCATCCAGCGACTTGCTGAATATGTATCATACTCACTGCAAAATCCATAACTTTCTTTGGTTACTTCATCTATTGATAACAAATACACCTTATCGGTAGTATTATTTCCGCCTTCTGAATCATAATGAAGATTATCATCATTTACTACATTCTGTGCAACAATTGCATTTCGCTCATTACTTGAAAAAGCTGTATTATAAAAGCTATTATTGAGCCATTCTCTTATGGTGCTGTTTTCCCATGTAATATATGTTTTCACATCATTATAGTTTTTACAATCCAGCCCTTTATCTGCTACTACAAACAGTGTGCTTCCGTTATTATCAAGTACTCTCCACTTGATTCGCTCCCATTTAAAGTAGCGATATCCGTTGTTTGTTGCCTCATCAAAATATTCATCATTATTTGTATCGCTTTTACTGATTCTGCGGTATTTTGTACCATTTACCCATACGTCTGTGCCTGCATATGCGGTAGTACCATTGCCTACCAAAATTGTACTATCAATGGCTGTTATAATGGCTGTATCTGTTACCTCTGATTGGGGATAACTTCCAAAATACACATAGCTCCATGTGGTAGTATCTGTACCATCGTTTTGCTTTGTACAGTTATGTACCGGGTCTGCCGGAGTGCCGCTGCCTGCCTGTATGCTGTTTTCGCTGGTAGAAATTGCTTGAGGTAAAGCATCTGAACCCTCTTCCTCTGTTTCAACGCTTTGATTTTCCGGTTGCTCTGCGTCTGTTTGCTCAACATCTATCTGTTCTTCATTTGTCTGCTCATCATTTATCTGCTCTGCATTTTCTCCTGTCATCTCATTCTCACTAACTGTCCCTGCAACGGACATAAATCCCTGTGTTGTAATTAGCATTACAAATACTAAAAACATTGATAAAAACCACATTGCTTTTGGTTTTGTCTCCATTTTTGTTCTCATGTTCTCTCTCCGTTCATGTTAAAAGTTATTTGGTTTTAAAACAATTATTTCAGACAATCTGTTATTTTACTGTTACTTTCACTTTTTTGTAAACACCATTCTGGGCATATACATAGATGTAGGCAGTGCCTTTTTTCTTAGCTTTTACTACACCTTTTTTGCTTACTGTTGCTACCTTTGTATTAGAGCTTTCGTAGCGGAATTTTGCAATATGTATGCTTGCTTTCTTTCCTTTTGGCAAGGTGTAAGAAGCTTTGATTGTCTTTTTCTTGCCCTTTTTGATAGTCATTTTAGAGGATTTTACGGTTACTTTTGTTGGATTTCCGTATTTTCCGCCGTTTGTTACCGCATGGGCCGATTTGGATGTAGCTATGGTACATTTTTTACCATCTACGTTTTTGTATGCTACAACCATGTATTTATAAAATTTACCTTTTTTTAATTTCGTTTGGGTGTAGCTTACTTTTTTATTGCCTTTTAAGGTTTTGATTTTCTTCATGGAGTTTCCGCATTTTGCTCCATAAACAATATAGCCGTCTGCGTCTTTTACTTTCTTCCATGTAAGCTTAACGGATTTATTTTTTCCTGTTGCTTTTAATTGTAAGGAAGAAAATTTGGAGCCTGTTACGTCTCCTTTGTCTGTATTGGTAGAGGTGATTTTCTTTTCTGCTTCCTCTACTGTTGTAGCAGTTTCATTTTGCTTCCCGGTTTCACTTCCACTTCCGCTATCGTCAACATTGCCGGTTTCACCTGTATTTTTGTCTTCCTCTTTCTTCTCCGGTAATGAAATTGTATACTGCTCTGTCATAACTTCGCTGTCTTTCATGCGGGATTTTACTGCAATTGCCTTTAATGTTTGTGATTTGTCAATGGTAATGGCAGTTTTGTACTTTGTGCCATTAGCTATACTTGGTTTGCTTCCATCTGTGGTGTAGTAGATGGTTGCCCCTTTTGTCTTAGTAGATAAGGTTACATTCTGTACTTCATTATAGCTTCCACCTGCTACGCTTGCTGTTGGTGTCTGTACGGTTTCAATGTTTTTTTCCGTGTTATCTTCTGACACAGACCACTGGTCCGATTTTATGTCGATATGTAAAACCGGAACAACTGCCCAACCATTAAAGGTAACTCCTGTACCCTCCAGATTAACCTCACCTACATAGCTACACGTAGCAGCATCAGAAGCATAACCTACCTCTCCTAAATCACGACCTCTAGAACCGGGTGAACGTAACCACCAATTAGTAGTTCCCAGATATGCCTCCCACTCACTTCTACTTGAACCTTTTGCAACCGTATAATCACTTATCTGCAGTTGTCGACTTGGGGAAAAATTAGCAGTTGCAATACAAAATCCGTAATCCAGATTCCTAACCTCGTCAATAGCCAATAAATATACATTGTCCTTCGTATCATTTCCACCGTCTGCATACGTCATCCAATTATCGTCATTTACTACATCTTGAAGAATAACAGCCTTTTGCTCATCAGCAGTAAAAGCTGCATTATAGAAGCTGTCATTTAACCACTTCCTTAAATCACAGGTTTCCCATGTAACTTTTACCACAGATTTATGATACTGTTCACAATCCAAGCCCATATCTGCCATTACAAACAATGTGGAACCCTCATTTTTCAGTACTCGCCATTTTATCTTTTCCCATTTAAAATAGCGATATGTATTGTCACCAAACCGACCTCCAAAGGTAGCATCCGCTTTACTGATTCTTCTGTATTTTACACCATTTACCCATACATCACTACCGGCATCTGCCACTGTACCAAGACCGTCTTTAATGGCACTGTCAATGGCAGATGTAATCTCACTATCGGTTATCTCTGTCTGCGGATAGGTCCCAAACCAGACATAACTCCATGTTGTGGTGTCTGTTTCAGCGCCTAAGTTTGTACAGTGATGCAACGGGTCAAGCCACAGGCTTTCTGTTGCAGCCTGTACCGCATTTGCACT
This sequence comes from Lachnospiraceae bacterium, assembly GCA_017436305.1. Classification (GTDB taxonomy): domain Bacteria; phylum Bacillota; class Clostridia; order Lachnospirales; family Lachnospiraceae; genus RGIG3040. Next base: position 27,611 of record JAFSDJ010000036.1, on the reverse strand, counting down.
AATGGAATTTGATGATATACAATCTTCACTGGGTTTGGAAGCATTGGCTTCTCCATTTTCCATTGCTATTATCTCATTGTCACTAACGGTTTGCGCCACGACTGTAAATCCCTGTGTAGTAATAAATATTGCACCTGTTAAAAGCAGGGATAAAAGGCGCGTTATTTGTTGCAGCTTTGTTGCTTTTTTCCTCATGTTCTCTCTCCTTGTGTGGTCTGATTTTACTTTTGCATTGGCATACTGACTGGCATTTAGCATTCTTGTAGTGCTTCCTTCCACGTAGCGGAAAAGCCATAAATTTGATTTTTACGCTTTTCTCTTATCAATCTCTGTTTCACATTTTTCCTCTTCTTTTATTTTACTGTTACTTTTACCTTTTTGTATACACCATTTTGGGCATACACATAAATATATGCTTGCTTTTTTACCTTGAGATAAGGTGTAGTTTCCACTATCTTCTCCACTTTCATTCAATGAAATAATATATTGTTCCGTCATAATATCGCTATCATACATTCCTTCTTTTATTGCCACAGCTTTTAAAGTTGTGGCACTATTGATTATAATATTTCCTTTGTATATCATTCCATTTGTCTTACTCGGAGCGCTTCCATCTGTAGTGTAATATATTTGAGAACCAACTGTGTCGGATGAAAGCTTTATGTTTGTAGTATATGATAGGTTCCGCCTAAAACACTGGCTTTTGGAACACTGACTTTTGCACCTTCTTCTCCTGCTTCACCACTGGTTCCATCATCTGTGGAGAATAATAAATCTGATGAGATATTTTCATGTAATATCGAAACTACTCCTTTACTCCAATAATCCCCCATATCCCACCGTTTAAGATGCTACCACCAGGATGAAACTGCACTGCGAAATCACTTCTGTAGCCCGGAGAACGTAACCACCACCCGACGTTATTAACATATTTCTCATTACTACCATTGCCTCTTACTCCCCTTGCTGTTCCATAACCTGTTGTCTGAATCTGACGGCTTACACACTTATTCTGAGAATTACTGCAAAAACCATAATCACTATTCACAGCTTCCTTTATAGACAATAAAAAAACTTTGTCCGTAGTATTGTTTCCTCCTGGTGTTTTATAATCAGGATGTTTTTCATTTATTACATTCTGTGCAACGATAGCATTTTGTTCCTTAACGGAAAATGCCGTATTGTAAAAAGTACCATTAACCCACACATCAGTTCCTGCATAAGCCTCCATTCCTCGCCCTGCGGATATTGCTCAATCAATAAGAATTTTTATATTTGAATTCGTTACCTCTGTCTGAGGATAACTTCCAAAATACACATAGCTTCATTTGGTGGTATCATTTACATCTTCGCTTCCCGTACAATTATGTTTTGGATTCGTAATGGATCCTGCATCAAAATTTTGAGCTTGCACGTTTAAACCATTAACTGGATTTTTCGGTGTCCCATCCGGCACTGCTGCCACAGCACCTACCTGATTATCTGAAACCGAAATCATACTGCCTTCTATTATGTCTCCATTTTCTTCTGTATAAAACTCTTCATTATTGTTTTCTGATACAGAGACACTATCCTCAGCTTCTTTCTTACTTTTCCATACATCATTTTCACTAATTGTCTCCGCAAGCACTGTCATTCCATTGCCCGACACAAATATAGTCATCGTTAATAACACTACAAAAACTCGTATTTTCTTTTTTTCTCTCCACAACTCCATCTAAGTATTCTCCTTTTTTAGTCAACATTTCACCAGTTTATGACTCTTTTATTTCCTATCCATTTTAACCTTCCCCTCTGTGATAATGTCAATCTATATGCACTCTTTTATATGCACTCTTCCTAATTCAGTTCGTTCACCTTCATAATAGTCATTCCCTGCTCAACGCTGCCAAGCACCAATAACTGGTCTCCCGGTTGAATATGCAGTACCCGTCTTGCCTTCTGTGGTATAGTAACCTGATTATTTTCTCCTACCCTTACAATACCAAACACATACTTTCCTGTTTTTAACTTACTTTCCAGCTCATTTTCACTTAATGTAAGCTCATCCAAAGAAGTTTCATATAAATCTGCTAGTTTTTTGCATTTTAATATATCCGGCAGTGTTTCGTCTGCTTCCCATTTTGCTATAGTCTGACGTGATACATCTAATCTTTCTGCCACGTACTCCAGAGAAAAGTTTTTTTCTTTTCTCAGTCTCTTTAGTCTTTTTCCAATCATCATTCTTACTCTCCTGCCTTAATATATAAAATTATATAAATTGCACAAAACTATTACAATAAACTTTACTTAACATCAATGTCATGAAAAGTTACAGTAAAAAGCTTCTCTTACACTTAATACTCGTTTTGTTGGCAAAAGGTTGCATGAACTATGCAAAAAAACAGACAACCTTACAGCCCATGTCATCTATCCTTCATGACATTGCTTTACAGTCATCTGTTTTCTATAACAAGCTCACTATAATTTCTTGCTACTCTTGAATTGAAAATAATCACTTATTCAGCTTTTAAAAAGACCTCATACCCTCTCTTTACTTCATAAAGATCCGCCTTACTGGTTGCCTCATATGGGGCATGCATATTTAACACAGGCACACCACAGTCAATGACGTTCATACCATATAAGGAAAGAATATACGCAATCGTTCCGCCACCGCCTGCATCTACTTTTCCAAGCTCTGCTGTCTGGAAAGTAACATCTTCATCCTCCATAATCTTTCTAAGGAATCCAATATATTCTGCGTTGGCATCGTTAGAACCGGACTTTCCTCTGGCACCGGTAAATTTCTTTAAAATCATACCGTGTCCTAAGTAAGCCACATTGTTTTTGTCAAAGCTTGAAGCAAAGCTCGGATCAAATCCTGCTCCCACATCAGAAGATAACATTCTGGAATTTGCAAGACATCTCCTTAAAGATAATTCAGAAAATTCTCCGGTTAAATCCATTAATTCTGCCACACAGTTTTCAAAAAACTTAGACTGCATACCGGTTGCGCCAACACTTCCAATTTCCTCTTTATCAACCAAAATACAGCACGCTGTACGCTTTACCTGATCTACGTTTAACATAGCCTCTAAAGAGCTGTAAGCACACACTCTGTCATCCTGGCCGTAAGCTAAAATCATACTTGTGTCAAAACCCGCTTCTCTTGCTTTTCCTGCCGGTACAACTTCTAATTCCGCAGAAATAAAATCCTCTTCCTCAATGTCATATTCCTCTTTTAAGATTTTTAAAATACCGGCCTTAACTTTTTCCTTTTCCTCTTTTTCTAAAGGCTTATTTCCCACAATAATATCAAGTGCCTCGCCCTCGATTACCTTATTTGCTTTCTTCTCCATCTGTTCTGCTGCCAGGTGAACCAGTAAATCCGAAATAAAGAATACCGGATCATCCTCATCCTCACCAACATTTATAAGAATGGAAGTACCATCCTTTTTCACAACAACTCCATGAATAGCCAGTGGAATAGTTACCCATTGATATTTCTTAATACCACCATAATAATGAGTATCCAGATAAGCAAAGTCTCCTTCTTCATACAAAGGATTCTGTTTAATATCCAGTCTTGGAGAATCAATATGAGCCCCTAAAATATTCATACCGGCTTCAAAGCCTTCAGTACCAATATTAAATAAAATCACATTTTTATCCATATTCACTGCATAAACCTTATCTCCGGCCTTTAACTGCTTTTTCTCCTTTTGCAGTCTTTCAAGCTCAACATAACCTTCTTCTTCCACACGATTTACAATCTGTGCCACACATTCTCTTTCTGTTTTTCCTTCATCAAGGAATTTTCTGTAATTATTACTCAGCACTTCCAATTCCTCTAACTGCTTCTTAGAATACTTATTCCAGATACTTTCTCTTTTCATTTTGTTATACTCTCCTTTTTAATCATTTTACATCGTTATTATATCCCTATTTTTACTGCCTGACTCTATCATACACCAAGGCTTTCCCTTAGCTTGTAAATGCCTCATATAGCAGTCATAGTCCAGTCAACTGGTACATGCTGCTTTTACAGGTGACTTATATGCTATGGAAGTAAGACTCTACAGATTGTGAAAGCCACTGCTGACACAATCCATTGTTTAGAGGCTTACTGGAATGTTCAGCATATCAGAACCTGCAAAGGCAGTATGTACCAGTTGACGTTCTTACATCAGTATCATACACCATTTACAAACTCACAATACTCTTCTTCGGACATTTTTTCTCACAAGCACCACAACCAACACATTTTTCCTGGTCAATAGCTGCATGGAAATCCGACACAGAAACTGCATCATGCTCACACTGCTTTACGCAAATTCCACAACCGATACAGCCCACCTGACATTCCTTCATAGTAACAGGTCCTTTCTCTGTGGAAGAGCAGGCTACCGCATATTTGCTCTTATAAGGAATCAGCTCAATTAAATGCTTCGGACAAGCTTCAATACACTTTCCACAAGCCTTACAAGCTTCTTTATCTACCACAGCCACACCATTTACTACATGAATGGCATCAAAAGGACATACCTTCACACAGGAGCCATACCCTAAACAACCTTGATTGCAGCTTTTCGGTCCGCCATTTGGCACAAAAGATAACATCTGGCAGTCTTCTACACCGGTATAATCATAATCCACTCTTGCCTTATCACAGTCTCCGGCGCATTTTACAAAGGCAACCATTTTTTCTCCTGCCTCTGCTTCCACACCCATAATTTCAGCGATTTTTGCTCCAACCGTTTCTCCTCCAACAGGACAGGCATTGACTGCTGCCTCGCCCTTTGCGATAGCCGCTGCTAACCCGGAACAGCCTGGAAAGCCGCATCCACCACAGTTATTTCCGGGAAGTGCTGCTAATACTGCTTCCTCCTTTTCATCTACTTCCACCTTAAATTTAATTCCGGCCACACCTAAAAACAGACCGATAAATAACCCTATAACACTTACTACCAAAGTAGCAATTAAAATTCCTGTAATATTCATTTATCCGCCCTCCTATAACAAGCCTGAAAAGCCGCAAAATGCAATTGCCATAAGTCCTGCTGTTACTAACACAATAGGCATTCCTTTAAAAGGAGCCGGTATATCATTGTATTCCATTTTTTCTCTGATTCCAGCAAGAATAATAATGGAAATGGTAAATCCAAAAGCGGTGGCAAACCCATTTACCACACTTTCTAAAATACCATAGGATTTCTGCACATTGGTAAGTGCCACACCCAATACCGCACAGTTTGTTGTAATCAGTGGAAGATAAACACCTAATGATTCATAAAGAGGTGGCATATATTTCTTTAGAAACATCTCCACGAACTGCACCAGTGCTGCAATCAACAAAATAAAAACAATGGTCTGTAAATAAGTAATATCAAGAGGTGTTAATATATACTTATATATGACGCTACACACAAAGGAAGACAGTGTAATAACAAAAATAACCGCGGTTCCCATGCCTGCTGCCGTTTCCACCTTTTTGGAAACTCCAAGGAATGGACAAAGTCCTAAAAACTGGCTTAGTACAACATTACTTACAAGTGCCGAGCCAATTGCTATTAAAATTAGATCACTCATCTTTGCCTTCCTCCTTCTTAGTTTCTTTCGTCTCTTCTATTTCTCCCTGTTTCGCCTCAGTGTTTTCATTCTGAGATTCACTCTTTCCATCTTGTTTATCTTCGCTGATTTTCTTTTTATCCTCACTGTTCCCGGAAGCTTTCCCTACAGGACCATCGCTGCCCTCTGGATCATAAAATTTCCGTCCACTACATCCTGTTTCACCACAGTTTAAGCAGTCATCACTACAACCGGAACCGATTTTACTCATATCCTTGCCTTTCTTCTCGCCATCCATTTTAATCTTATTCTGGATAGCAACTAAGCATGCAAGCACGAAAAACGCCCCCGGTGCCAATACAAAAATGCTGGCCGGTGTAAAAAATGCTACTTCATTACCTCCAATCATCCAAGGATGATCTGCTGTAGGCATTAGGTGAAATCCGAAAACATCTCCTGCCCCTAACAATTCTCTAACTGCACCAATACAGGTTAAGGCAAAAGAAAAGCCAAGTCCCATTCCAAGTCCATCAAAAAAAGATGGAATTGCCGGATTTTTAGAGGCATAAGCCTCTGCTCTTCCTAAAATAATACAGTTTACTACAATAAGGGGAATGTAAATTCCAAGAGCATCATATAAAGATGGCATAAAGCCCTCCAGTAAAAGCTCTAACATCGTTACAAAAGAAGCAATAATAACAATAAATGCCGGAATTCTCACCTTATCCGGAATAATATTTCTAAGAATTGCAATAAACACATTACTTAGAGCAAGAACAACTGTTGTAGTAAGTCCCATTCCCAGACCGTTCATAGCTGAAGTAGTAACCGCCAGTGTGGGACACATACCGAGCATTAACACAAAGGTTGGATTTTCTTTTACAATACCGTTTATTAGTCTTTCTTTTCCACTATTCATTGCCGCTTCCTCCCTTCATTCCATCTGCATATTTTGTCTGGAAATAAGCAAGGCCTGCATTTACTCCATTTGTTACTGCATTGGTTGTAATAGTAGCACCGCTTATAGCATCAATTTCGTCATCAGACATAGCACCGGATTTGGTATAAGTAAATCTCTCTACTTTCTTATTTTCAAACTGCGGCTTTAACACTTCCTCTGCTTTCATACCAAGCCCCGGGGTTTCCGCAATGGATAAGATGGAGATACCGTTTAAAGTACCATCTGCCCTAATTCCCATCATAAACTGAATATCTCCCCCATAGCCTTCGTGATCGGTAACAGTCAGTACCACTCCAATATCAGCTGCATTTGCATCCTTGGCATGAAGCACCTTTTCTATAGTCACCTGGTCAAATCCAAGCGCTTTTACTGTTTCATCTAAATTTTCATCCTGTACTTCTTCAAATTCCACAGCATCCGGAAATACTTCCTGACATGCCTGATTTTGCGCCTTTATTTCCTGATTATTAATAGGCTCCTTTGTTATCTCATAAACAACGCCAAGGGCACATCCTGCTATCAGCGTAATAATAAAAAGAATCAATGTATCTTTCATCATGTTTTTCATGCTTTTTCTCCTCCTTTACCAAATCCTTTGGGAAGAGTAACTTTTTCTATCAAAGGTACTAACAGGTTTCCTAAAATAATGGCATAGGAAACACCTTCTGCACTGGCACCGAAAATTCGGAAAATTCCGGTTAAAATACCAAGGATAACGCCATACACATACTGTCCCTTTTTTGTAATCGGTCTTGTTACATAATCGGTTGCCATAAAGAATGCACCAAGCATCAGACCGCCGCCTGCAAGCTGGGCACCTATGTAAGATAAATTAAATCCGTGACCTGAAAATAATACAATAAAAAACACAAAAGAAATAATATAGCTAAACGGGACCTTTAAATCAATTACATCCAAAGCCACTAAAATACATGCCCCGATTAAAATGGCAATCATGGAAGTTTCTCCAATAGTTCCGGCTGTTTTACCGATTATCATGGATAACACATCCACTTCTTCTCCAGCCTTTAATGCCGAAAGAGGCGTTGCTCCCGTATAACCGTCACATTCAAAGTTTGTCATAATGGAAGTAAAGGAGATAACAAGAAAACATCTTGCTCCTAAAGCCGGATTCATGAAGTTTTGTCCAAGTCCTCCAAATAACATCTTTACTACAACAATGGCAAATGCACCACCAATTACACCGATCCACCAGGGTGCCATAGGCGGTAAATTAAGCGCCAGTAAAAGCCCTGTTACTACGGCTGATAAGTCTCCAATTGTATTTTTCTTTTTACATATTTTATTGAAAATGGTTTCTGATAATACAGTGGATGCAACTGTTACTAAAACTAGAACCAGTGCGTGTATACCAAAATTGTAAATTCCAAAAAAGGTAGCCGGTGCTAACGCTAAAATCACATATAACATAATCTTGCTAGTGGTTACACTAGACCGGATATGGGGATTTGATGAAACTTTTCTAAGTTCACTCACGTTTTTGTCCTCCTATTTTTTCTTTTTGCCTAATATGATTTTTCTCATAGATTTTATAGATTGTGTCAAAGGTCGTTTTGCAGGGCAAATATAACTGCAACAGCCACATTCACAACACTCCATGCCGTTCCATTTCAAAAAGGCTTCTTCATCATAATGGTTTGCAAAATCCGCCAGACGGCTTGGTACAACCCTTCCCGGGCAGGCCTCAACGCATTTTCCGCAATTAATACAAGGTCCCGGCTCCATGGCAGATACCTGATCCTTTGTAAGACATAATAGTGCAGATGCGGTTTTGGTAGTAGGTACGTCCAAATCAAAAATACCAAATCCCATCATAGGTCCACCGGAAATAATTTTCTCTGGTTCTGTAACGAAGCCGCCCGCTTCCTCAATAAGCTCATGATAGTTTGTACCAATACGCACTCTGAAATTTCTCGGGTCCTTTATAGCATCTCCCGTTACCGTTACAATTCGATGCATTAACGGTTTTCCTTCTCTGACTGCCCGATTAATAGCAACTACTGTATCTACATTATTCACAATACAACCTGCATCTGCCGGAAGCTTTGTGGAATCAATTGCCCTGCCGGTTGTAGCATAAATAAGCTGTCGCTCCGCTCCCTGAGGGTATTTTGTCTTTAAAGCTTTTACAAAAATCTTGTCCTCATCCTTTGTAAGCTTCTTTAAAATTTCAATGCAGTCTTTTTTATTATCTTCTACTGCTAAAATTCCTTTTGCATTTTTAAAAAGAGAAAGAGAAACCTTTAAGCCTTCCACAATTTTTTCCGGTTCTTCTATCATTCTTCTATAATCAGAGGTTAAATATGGCTCACACTCGGCACAGTTTACAATTACATAGTCGATTTTGTCCGGTTCCTTTGGAGACAGCTTTACATGAGTAGGGAAACCTGCTCCGCCCATACCTACAATACCTGCCTCTCTAATTTTCTCTATTATTTCCTCTCTTGTCATTTTCTCAAGAGGCAATACCCTCGAATATTTGACTTCCCTATATTCCCCATCATTTTCTATTACAATAGACATCACATTGTCCCCAACTACAACTCTGCGGGGTTCAATGGCTTTTACAGTACCTGACACGGTAGCATAAACAGGCGCAGAAACAAAGCCTTTTGCCTCTGCAATTTTTTGTCCTGCTAAAACTTTATCTCCCTTAGCTACAATAGGCACTGCCGGTGCCCCTATATGCTGTGATAAAGGATATACCAAATCACCTTTTGGATTTACATCTTTAATCGGTTTATCCTTGCTTAAATCCTTCCCGTCATATGGATGAATTCCTCCACGAAAAGTCAATCTTCCTCCCATATTCTGCCCTTCTTTCTTCTAGCTTCTATATAAAAATTCATAAGACTATTTTACTATTATTTAATGGAAAATACTACATAAAATGATAAAAATTTTCATTCACTTTACTAGGGCACATTGGAAAATAAATCAAAATATGCTATGATAAGACATGTATTTCATTTATACAAAATATGCAGTATGTTCCATCTGACTGATTAGATACCAAAATTCTTAAACAGCAACACAGATTACATCCTGCACCTAGGAGAGGCAATATGAAAATTATAAAAAAACCTATTAGTTTTAATGAACAAACCTATTCTTTAGAACATATAGACGAACTAAACAAAATATTATTTGTAGATATTGAGACCACCGGTTTTTCAGCAAATTCTTCTTATCTTTACTTGATTGGCTGTTTGTGCTATGAAGAAGGAAACTGGCAGTTAATTCAATATCTTGCAGAGGACTATATTGAGGAACCACTTATTTTGCAGGAATTTTTAACTCTTTGTAAATCTTATCATACCTTAATCCATTACAACGGAAACAATTTTGACCTGCCATATTTAAAGCAAAAGTGTCAGGAATTTGAGATTCCTCATCCTTTTGGTGGAGATGGCTCATCTCATGAAATGACAGGCATTGATATTTACAAGCGTATTGCCGGTTTTAAGTCCATTCTTCACTTGGAAAACTGCAAGCAAAAAACACTGGAACAGTTTTTAGATATTTCCAGAGAGGATAAATACAATGGTGGTGAATTAATTGCGATTTATAAGGAATTTGTAGAAACGAAAAATCCTGAGCTTAGAGAGCTTTTACTTCTTCATAACAGCGACGATATGCAGGGAATGTTCCGACTCCTTCCTCTTTTATCATATATGGATATCCTATTAGTGCCTTTTAAAGTAGTAAAAGTACAAGCGAACCACTATGAAGATTTATCCAATAACCTATGCCACGAAATCATTATGAAAATCAAATTCCATACCCCATTTCCAAAACCCATTGTTCTTCATGGAAATGGCTGTCACTTTAGTGGTGAGGGAAATGAAGGTTTTTTAAAAGTTCCTTGTCACATTGGAGAGCTGAAATATTTTTACTCTGATTATAAGGAATATTACTATCTTCCTTTAGAAGATATGGCATTACATAAATCTGTAGCTACTTATGTAGATAAAGATTATAGAAAGCAGGCTACTGCCGCTACTTGTTATACAAAAAAAGAAGGCACTTATCTGCCTGAATGGGACACTGTCTTTACTCCTATTTTTAAGAAGGATTATAAAGATTTTAATTTATTCTTTGAACTAACAGATGAAATGAAAAAAAGTCCCCAAACCTTTACTCAGTATGCTCTTCATGTACTGGATATGCTGATTCACGAAAATAAAAGATAGCATTATAAAAAGCTGTATCGGTTATTTCACCAATACAGCTTTTATATTTAACTTTCATTTCTCTCATAAAAGAAAGAATTTCTTCTCTTATAATCCAAATCCTTATAGTTAATAATCTGTTCTGTACTTCCAATAAAAAGACATCCACCTTTTTTCAAGGACTTATTGAATTTGATAAAAATCTCTTCTTTTGCTTCCTCTGTAAAATAAATCAGTACATTTCTGCATACTATCAAATCACAGTTGTTTTCATAGGAATCCTTTAACAGGTTATGCTCCCGAAACTCCACTCTTGATTTAATCTCATCAGAAATCTGATAAGAAGGACCAATCTTGGTAAAATACTTCGTTTTAAACTCCGCTGGAACAGAGGCAATACTTTTTTCATTGTATAAGCCTACTTTTGCCTTGGCAATTACCTGCTTATCAATGTCTGTCGCAATAATCTTTATTTGAGAAAGTGGTAAATGCTTAGATAATGCCATTACCAAAGAATATGGCTCATCACCTGTAGAACAGGCAGCACTCCATATCTTCAAATTCCTTCCAAACTTTTTGATTAAATCCGGGAAAATTTCTTCATTTAACACTTTCCACTGTTCCGGATTTCGATAAAATTCTGATACATTAATCGTAAGATAATTTACAAATTCATCAAACTTAGTTTTATCAGTTTTTAAAAGCTGAATATACTTATCGTATCCTACAACTCCATTTTTTGCAATTAATGTATCAATACGGCGTTTCATCTGCTTTTCTTTGTATGCATTCAAATCTATTTTAGTAAGCCCAAACACCGCATCCTTAAAATATTCATAATCATAAACCGGCATTAAAACACCCGCCTTTTTTTATTCTTCTGAAGCCTCTGCCTCTGCTGCGATTACTGCATCAATATCAACAGATACAACATCTGCGTCATCTTCTACTTCTTCTTTTGCTTCAACTGGTTCAGGAGCAAATAAAGCTTTTACACTTAAGCTGATTTTCTTGTCAGCTTCGTTGAAGTCAACAATTTTAGCTGTTACTTCCTGTCCAATTGTTAAAACATCAGCTGGTTTTTCAATGTGTTCTTTAGAAATCTGAGATACATGTAAAAGTGCATCTACACCTGCTTCTAATTCAACAAAAGCACCAAAATCAGTCATTCTTGCTACAGTACCTGTTACTGTATCGCCAACTGCATATTTCTTTTCCGCGTCCTTCCAAGGATTTAATTCGTCAAATTTTAAGCTAAGCGCAATCTTTGTGCCTTCAATTTCTTTAATAAGAACATTTAAAACTTGTCCTACCTTGAAATTTTTCTTTGGATTTTCAACACGGCCCCATGACATCTCTGAAATGTGGAGTAATCCGTCAACACCACCTAAATCAATGAATGCACCAAAGTCTGTTACATTCTTAACAGTACCTTCTACTACATCGCCCTCTTTGATTCTTTCTAATAATTCTTTCTGCATTTCTGCTTTCTTAGCAACTAAAAGCTGCTTGCGGTCGCCAATGTATCTTCTTCTCTTTGGATTGTACTCTGTTACAACAAATTCAATTTCTTTTCCTGCATAGCCTGATAAATCTTTTTCATATACGTTAGATACTAAGCTAGCCGGAATAAAAATACGAACTTCATCAACAACAACACTTAAGCCGCCTTCTAAAACCTGAGCAACTTTTGCTGTTAATACTTCTTTGTTTTCAAATGCTTCCTGAATTCTCTTGTTTCCTTTTTCAGCTGCAAGACGTTTGTATGAAAGAAGAACCTGTCCTTCTCCATCGTTTACTTTTACAACTTTTACTTCTAATGTATCACCTGGTGTCAGGATAGTTGTCAAATCAGCATTCGGTTCGTTTGTATATTCATTTCTTGTAAGAATACCGTCTGATTTATATCCAATATTCAGGATAGCTTCGTCTGACTTTACATCTATGACTGTACCTTCGATTACATCTCCATTCTTAATTGTTTTTAATGATCCTTCCAACATTTGTTCAAAAGTTAATTCTGACATAATTTTGAACCTCCTCAATAATATTATTTGGGGTGGATGCCCCTGCGGTAATTCCCACCGAACTTGCGGACCCGATCTGTTCCTTCTCTAAATCGCTCAGTGTTTGTATAAAATAAGTGTTCTCACATTCTTCCTTGCAAATCTCGTAAAGTTTGCGCGTATTGGAACTATGAGTACCGCCTATCACTATCATAACATCTACTTCTCTGGCAATCTCCCTTGCCTGAGTTTGTCTCTCCTCTGTTGCGTTACATATGGTATTCACAACAATATCATCATAACCTTTTTTTTGAAAAATTTCAACCAATTCTTGAAATTTATTGTAATTAAATGTCGTCTGGGAAACAATACAGGCTTTTTTTCCCTGTTCCATCGTGAAATTTTCCATTTCTTCTTTGGTTCCAATTACGGTAACATCACCTTTTGCCCAGCCCATAATTCCTTCTACTTCCGGGTGGTTTGCACTTCCTATAATAATAATATGGTTTCCCTTCTTACTTTCTTCTTCCACAATTCTATGAATCTTTTTTACAAAAGGACAGGTTGCATCAATTAGGGTAAATCCCAGTCTTTCGATTTCATCATAAACCCTCTTTTCCACACCATGAGAACGGATAATAACAGTTCCTTCTTCTTTTGTTTTTAAATCTTCTAAGCCTCCACATACTGTAACGCCCTTTTTTTCAAGATCCTTTACAACTTCATCGTTATGGATAATCGGGCCTAGTGTATAAATTTTCCCGCCTTTTGCAATCTGTTCGTAAACCTGTTCTACTGCTCTTTTTACTCCAAAGCAGAACCCTGCTGTTTTTGCGGTTTTTACTTCCATGCTTTTTTCCTTTCTGATCTTCTATTTTCTCAAAATACTTTACTTCAAATTCGCACTTTTCAATTTAATCCAGTTCTACTTACACAAACCAAGAATTGCTTCCACAACCTGTTCAATATCCATGTCTGAACTATCCACTAAAGTAGCATCCTCAGCCTGCTTTAATGGAGACATTTCCCTTGTCATATCTCTTTCATCACGCTCAATAATATCCTTCTCAATAGCGTCAATATCACAAGCTTCTCCCTTTGCCGTTAGTTCATCATATCTACGTTTTGCCCTGACTTTGGAGCTGGCTGTTAAGTATACCTTTACATCTGCATCAGGAAGTACACAGGTGCCAATATCTCTTCCATCCATTACAACCTGGTTAGTAGCGGCTAACTTTTGCTGAAGCTCAACAAGTTTTATCCGTACATCTTTATTAACAGAACTTGCAGAAGCCATATTTCCAACTTCTTCAGTTCTAAGATATGGATTTACATTTTCTCCGTTAAGCCACACAATCTGCTCGTCATTTTCATAGCTGATTGTAATATCGGCATCTTTGCATGCCTTACTTATCTTTTCTGATTCAGAAGGTTTAATTCCTTTTCTGATTAAATAAAGTGCCATTGCGCGGTACATTGCACCTGTATCTACATATATAAATCCTTTTTTCTTTGCAATCTTCTTTGCAATAGTACTCTTACCTGCTCCGGCAGGCCCATCAATTGCAATACTATAACTCATTTTATGCTCCAACCTTTCTTTTTTTCTTCCTGACCACTGGTTTCCGGTATTTCTTTCTATCGAACAGTTCCTTTTATCCTTCACTCATTGCCAAGCCTGCCAGATATCCGGTGGACCAGGCAATCTGCAAATTAAATCCGCCCGTTACGGCATCTAAATCAAGCAACTCTCCCGCAGCGTATAGGCCGCTAACTTTTTTTGATTCCATAGTAGATGGATTTATTTCTTTTACATGTAATCCACCCTGGGTAATAATAGCTTCCTTAAAATCTCTTGTTCCCATAATAGTCATAGTAAAATGCTTAATAAGCTCCAAGAATTTTTTTCTTTCTTCCTTGGAAATTTCATTGCATCTTTTTTCAGCCGAAATTGGTGATAAATCTATCATAACTGGTATCAATTTAGCGGGAAAAAGGCTTCCCAAAATATTTTTAAACTGTTTATTATAATTTGCTTCAAATTCTCGAATCAGTCTGTCGTCCAACTGTTTTTCAGAAAGTGCCGGCTTTAAATCTAAAATCAGTTCTGCCGGCTGGTCTAGCTTTTTGGTTAGAAAACTACTGGCTGTTAACATTAAAGGACCACTGACTCCGTAGTGGGTAAAAAGCATTTCACCAAAACCTTCATAAAGCACTTTTTTCCCTTGTTTTACTCTGGCTGATACATTTTTTAAAGACAACCCCTGTAACTGATGACACCATTTTTCCTTTATCTCTAAAGGCACCAAGGCCGGATAAAGTTCTGTTACTTTATGTCCTGCGTTCTTTGCCATTTTATGTCCATCTCCGGTAGCACCCGTTGTTGGGTATGAAATTCCACCTGTGGCAAGAAGTACTTTATCGGCTTTTATAATAGTTCCATCATCAAGTACTACACCGGTTACCCTTGGCTTACTGTTTGCTTCTCCGTTTAAACCTAAAGCATTATATATTTGTAAATCCTTTACTTTGGTATTTAGTAAAACCTCTACTCCAAGTCTTCTAAGCTCATATTGTAAAGCCTTAATAATATCCGATGAATGATCTGAAACAGGGAATACCCGATTACCTCTTTCTATTTTCAAAGGAACTCCCAGTTCTTCAAAAAAGTTCATGACACTCTGATTATCAAACCCATAAAAACCGCTGTACATAAACTTTTCATTTGTTATCATGCCGGAAAATAACTCTTCCACTTCACAGGCATTTGTTACATTACATCTGCCTTTTCCTGTAATAAAAAGTTTTTTTCCAAGCTTCTCATTTTGCTCAATTAAAGTAACTTTACCGCCTTCTCTTGCAGCAAAAACTCCCGCTATCATTCCGGCTGGTCCGCCACCTACAATACAAATTTTACTCATGTTTTATTTCTTCCTTTGTGAGAGGATTTTTTAACATTGTTTCCTCGTCGATAAAGTCAATTTCATCATTTAAATAAACCTGATAATTGCCCCATGCACGTTCCAGTTCTTCCAGATTTGCTTTCACATCATTAGGACATTTTAAGCAAAGTGCCACTACAAGCGCATTAATAACACTAAGCGGGGCTACAAGGGAGTCTACAATGGAAACCATATCACTTCTTGCCAATAAATTACAGGAAGAATACATATTCATGGGAGAATGTACCGTATCAGTAATAGTAATTACCCTGGCATTTCTGTCTTTTGCAAATTCCATGGCTTTTAAGGTTCTCATGGAATATCTTGGAAAACTAATACCGATTACTACGTCTTCTTCATTGACTCTGATCATCTGTTCAAAAGTTTCACTTACCGAGGTTGTTCTAACTAAGATAACATCCCCACGTATCATTGTAAGATAAAAGCTTAAGAAATCTGCCAAAGGTTCACAGCTTCTGATTCCCACAATATAAACATGCTTTGCTGCCAGTATAGTATCTACTGCTGTTTCAAAAGCAACGGGATCTAAATTTTCGATTGTATCTGCAATTTTATTCATATCAGAAGTCAGTACCGAGGTTAAAATTTCTGATTGGGTACTTTTTCCGTATTTTGCATCTATTTTTTGTACAGAATTTAATTTATTCTTTACCCAGTTTTCCAACGCTTTCTGAAATTCAGGATATCCGTCATAACCAAGTCCTGATGCAAAACGTACTACTGTGGATTCGCTGATTCCCAATGTTTTTCCAAGCTTTGCAGCAGTCATAAAAACCGCCTGGTCATAATGATCTGTAATAAATGCTGCAATTGCCTTATGACTTTTACTCATGGTTCCGAACTTTTCATTTATTCTGGTAATAATATCATTTTGATTTTCCATAAATTACCTCCACTATGCCTGATAGTATGCCTTGTATGATGCTTTTAACAAATTCAATGTTTCTGCTTCATCCAGATCATAATCTCCGGTAATAACCATACAGGCTGCTCCATGAATAAAAATCCACATTTGCATAAATAACTGGCTCGGACTTTTTGCTCCAGCCAGCTTTGCTTTATTAATCTCTTTCACTAAAGAGCCATTTTTACCATTTAACAATTCATATAAGCTTTTCCCATATCTGCTTTTTGACAGAAACAACACTTCAAATAAATTAGGCTGTACTTCGGCAAATTTAATATAAGCCATTCCTAAATTTATAAATGGAGTACTGTCCACTTGCGGAAATTCCTCACAAAATACGGAAAAATATTCGATAACTTCATCATAAACCTGTGCATAAAGCTCGTCCATATTTTTATATACACGAAAAATAGGCTGGGTAGAACATCCAATTTTCGCCGCCAGTCTTCTTGCTGTCAGCATTCCATGACCTTCTTCTTTTGTAATTTCAAAAGCTGCTCTCACAATATCTGCTCTTGTTGTTGTTTCTTTCCTTGCCATATATGTTCTGCCCTTTCTCTTAGTTCTTTTGGTGGTTTTATTTTGTAAGTAAAAAAATATAAAAAATAACATGCGTTATCACACACATGTTATTTTAATATAAAATAAATATTATGTCAACTCAAAAATGTTTGTTAGGATACTGTTATTAGAACGCCCAAGCCCTGCTTAGACTGTCTCTTCGCAACCTACAACACCCGTTGTCAAGGTTTGCTCAGAGACAGCCAAAGCAGGGCTTGGGCTGGTTATTGGTAAGCTTTTCCTGTTTGGAGGGCTTGTTTGTTATTTGGGGAGGAGCCTTTTTGGGGGCGTTACTGTATTGGTACTTTTTATAAGAAGTTTTGTTTACTCTGTCTCAACATAAGCTGCCATCGTTTCGTACATATCCGGGTATTCCTTTCTCATTCTTATTGGAACCATGTTGCTGTTGACAAATCCGTGTTCTGTTTCGCCTGTGGCATGAAGTTCGCCTGTTTCTTTGTCATTGACCGCGTAAGTCACTTTAAAACGGACGCCGTTAAAAAAGGTAATCTTCAGATGAATTAAAAAATTATCTCCAAAGCAAATAGCCTTTTTATATTTACAGGACGCTCCCAACACCGGAACCATAATTCCCTTGCGTTCTATCTCGTCATAAGGTAAACCAATCTGACATAAAAAGTCTGTTCTGGCCTCCTCAAACCAGCGAATATAATTAGAATGATGTACAATTCCCATCTGATCTGTTTCGTAATAATGGACGCCTCTTTCATATGGTTTGATTTCCTTTTTGACTATTTCGGTCATGATTTACTCTCCTATCCTGCTGTTTTATTATGTATTCTTACACTACACTTTTAAACCCTAATCCTATAGAACAAAACATCCCCAACTAAGAAAACTCATAGTCGGGGATATTTACTATCTCTTTAACTTGAACTTACACCGGATAAGCTCCATTCTTTGTATCAGCTACAGAGACATCAACCTTTTCCTGTTGTGCCTGACGGTATTTGAAGAAGTCAGTAGCAACCTGTGGGAATAATGCATATGATAATACATCTTCATCTTGTTGCTTCCATTCTTTCATTTCGCCTTCAATCTTATCAAGTTCATTCTCTAATAAATCAGCCGGACGACAGGTAATAACCTTTTCGCCTGGAATAACTTTATCCTGAACCTCTTTATTAAACGGCTTAACTGTCTGACCATATTCGCCACGGAGTACAGCTTTTGTTTCTTTTGTAGCCATTTTGTAACGTTCTCCCATAAGTACGTTAAATACAGCCTGTGTACCAACGATCTGTGAAGAAGGTGTTACAAGTGGCGGTTCACCAAGGTCTTTACGAACTCTTGGGATTTCCTGTAATACATCATAGTACTTATCTTCTGCGTTCTGTTCTTTTAACTGTGAAACCATGTTAGATAACATACCGCCTGGTACCTGATATAATAATGTCTTAATATCAACACCCATAACCTTTGGATTCAATAATCCGTTAGCAAGACATTCGTCTCTGTATGGTCTGAAGTAATCTGCGATTTCTGCAAGTAAGTTCTGATCAAAACCGGTATCATAAGGAGTTCCTTTGAAAGTTTCAACCATAACTTCTGTTGCAGGCTGTGAAGTACCCATAGCTAATGGACTCATTGCACAGTCAATAACATCAACACCAGCTTCTACAGCTTTTAAGTATGTCATACCAGCTACACCGGAAGTATAGTGTGTATGTAACTGAACCGGAAGTTTTGTAGCACTCTTTAAAGCAGTTACTAATTCGGTTGCTTTGTAAGGTACTAATAAACCTGCCATATCCTTAATACATAAAGAGTTAGCTCCCATATCTTCTACTCTCTTAGCCATATCTTTCCAGTAATCTAATGTATAAGCATCACCTAATGTATAAGAAAGAGCGATTTGAGCATGACCACCTTCTTTATTTGTAGCTTTAACTGCTGTTTCTAAATTACGAATATCATTTAAGCAGTCAAAAATACGAATAATATCAATACCATTTGCGATAGATTTCTGTACAAAGTATTCTACCACATCATCAGCATAATGACGGTATCCTAAAATATTCTGACCTCTGAATAACATCTGAAGCTTTGTATTTTTAACACCATCTTTGATTTTTCTAAGTCTTTCCCATGGATCTTCTTTTAAGAAACGAAGGGAAGCATCAAATGTTGCACCGCCCCAGCATTCAATGGAATGATAACCTACTTTATCCATCTTATCTAAGATAGGAAGCATCAGTTCGGTTGGCATTCTTGTTGCGATTAAAGACTGGTGTGCATCACGTAATATTGTTTCCGTAATTTTAATCGGTTTTTTCTCTGCCATTTTTATTTCCTCCTGAAATATTTATGTGGGTTTCCCCAACTGCTTTTCATTTAAATTCTAAATCTTCACACCTTTTATACAATACCAAAAATTGCCATAAAGGTTCCGGCTGCTACTGCTGTACCGATAACACCTGCTACGTTTGGTCCCATTGCGTGCATCAGTAAGAAGTTTGTAGGATCTGCTTCCGCACCAACCTTCTGCGATACTCTGGCAGCCATAGGAACTGCAGAAACACCAGCTGAACCAATCAGTGGATTTACTTTTCCACCGGTTGCAACACACATCAACTTACCGAATAATACACCTGCAGCAGTACCGAAAGCAAATGCAATCAAACCAAGAATAACGATTTTGATTGTATCCCAGTTCAAGAATGCTTCTGCGCTTGTAGTAGCTCCTACAGAAGTACCCAGCAAAATAACTACGATGTACATAAGTGCATTTGAAGCTGTATCAGTAAGCTGCCTAACAACACCTGATTCTCTAAATAAGTTACCTAACATAAGCATACCAATAAGTGGTGCTGTTGTAGGAAGAATCATAGATACAACAATAGTAATAATTACTGGGAATAAGATTTTTTCTAACTTGGATACAGGACGAAGCTGATCCATCTTTATCTTTCTTTCCTTTTCAGTTGTTAACAGTTTCATAATCGGTGGCTGAATAATTGGAACAAGTGACATATAAGAATATGCCGCTACAGCAATTGGTCCCATAAGTGCTGTTTGTCCCAATTTTCCTGCAAGGAAAATAGATGTAGGACCGTCAGCACCACCAATGATAGAAATAGCAGCTGCAGCTTTATCATTAAATCCAAGTGCAATAGCACCAAAATATGCTGAAAAAATACCAAACTGTGCTGCCGCACCAAGTAAAAAGCTCTTTGGATTAGCAATTAACGGACCAAAGTCAGTCATAGCACCTACCCCCATGAAAATCAGGGAAGGTAAAATTGCCCATTCATCCAACAGATAGAAATAATACAGTAAACCGCCAGCCTCTCCATTTTCACCAATAGGAGCCATAATATCCGGATAGATATTAACTAACAGCATACCAAATGCGATTGGTACTAAAAGAAGTGGTTCAAATCCTTTTGCAATCGCCAAATACAGAAATACACAAGCTACTGCAATCATGATGTAATTTCCAACAGATAAGTTGAAAAATGCTGTCTGATGCACCAGATTGTTTAATGTTTCCATTATGTATTGCATTTTGTTGACCTCCTGTTTTTCTAGCTTAGGAATTTACTCCTAGTTTAATGTTGCAAGTACTGCACCAGCTTCAACCGGGTCACCTACAGCTACATCAATGCTAGCTACAGTTCCGTCCTGAGGAGCAACAACCGGAATTTCCATCTTCATTGCTTCTAATACAACAACCGGGTCGCCTGCTTTTACTGCCAGACCAACACTTGCTTCAATCTTAAATACTTTGCCAGCTGCACCGGCTTCGATTTTAACACTGCCGGCTGCACCGCTTGCTTTAGGAGCTGCCGGTGCTGCCTTAGGAGCTGCCTTTGGAGCTGCCTTTGGAGCTGCTGGTGCTGCTTTTGGAGCTGCAACAGGAGCACCTGTGCTTGCGCCTTCTTCTACTACTACATCATATACGTTGCCATTAACGGTAATTGTATAATTTTTCATCTTACATAATCCTCCTATATATTAGGCTCTCTGCCATTTGTTTGTACTTCTTCTCTTAATACTTCTTACAACAAATCCATCTGTGGAAGTTGCGCCTTCGCTAGCTGCAATTGCTGCTGCAATAACTGCAACTAATTCAGTATCATCAGAAAGTTCTTCATTTTCGACAATTTGTGCAACTGCTTTTTCAACTGCTTTTGTTGTCTCTTCTTCTTTTGTTCCCTTTTTAGCCAAAGCTGCTTCGATTTTAGGAATGAAAGAAAAAGCACTAATAATGAAAATAATTAAAATCAATACTACGAATACAGTTCCCATACCAAGAACAGTATTTAACGCAGCACCTTTCATTAATTCTCCGAAGCTTTTCACCTCAGATGTTGTTACACTGGAAATCTGCAGAGTTTCATCTAAAATGATATCTACTGTAGCTTCTCCATTTTCACAGGCAATAATAGCAACAACCTGAACCTGTTCATCATCAATGTTGATTTCTTTATAACCTGTAATTTCTTTGTAAGTTCCAACGTCTTCTATTGTTTCAGTCCAGCTTTCAAATACGGAAGAAAGTGTTGGATCACTTTCAAATTGTGATGCCAGACCCTGATCTACCACATCTGCAATCTCACCAATTAACTGTGAAGCCATATCTTTTGCTTCATCTTCTGTCATAAGTGCAGTTGCAACTTCCTGATCCTGAGTCTCTTCACTACCACATGCTGTCAGACTAAAAAGACAGGTAACCATACATAATACTATCAATATTTTTTTCATATGAAGTATCATCCTTTCTAGACTGTTCCATGTTTTTTAGATGGGCGGTCGTCTCTTTTTGTAAACAGCATCTCAAAAGCACCGATTACATATTTTCTTGTATCTACTGCTTCTACGATTTGGTCTACATAACCACGTTTTGCTGCACTCTGAGCACTTGTCTGAAGTGCTGCATATTCTTTTTCTTTTTCTGCGATTACCTCTGAGCCTTCACCCTGATACATAATCTGTGCTGCAAATTTTGCTTCCATAGTGCCGATTTCAGCATTTGGCCATGCCATAGTAATATCTGCACCAATTGCTTTGGAGTTCATTGCAATATAAGCACTTCCGTAAGCTTTTCCAATAATTACGTTTACCTTTGGAACTGTTGCGTTTGCAAAAGCATAAGTCAATTTTGCAACTGCCTGTGCAATACCTTTTTCAGAACCAACAGTAGCTTCATATCCTTTTACATTTGTTAAGGATAATACCGGAATGTTAAATGCATCACAGAAGTTAATAAAGTCTGCTGCTTTGTAGCATCCTTTAATAGAAAGTGTGCTGTCAAATTTCTCTTCTACTTTGCCTTCTGCATTGTAAACTTCGCAACGATTTGCTACCGCACCTACAGTAACACCATTTAACTGAATAAATCCGGTCACCATATCTTTTGCATAGTTTTCTTTAATTTCAAAGAATACACCGTTATCTGCAATGCTTGATAATGCTAACGCAGTATCGCCAGCACATGCTTCAAGGTTTTCACATGCACGATTTAAATCATCCATACAGTCTATGTAAGACATATCGTCTTCATTGTTTGCAGGTAAAAGTGAAACAAGTTGTCTGATCTGACCTAAGATAGTTGCCTCATCACCAACTACATCAACTACTCCACTATCCTTGCTCTGGAAATCTGCTGCTGCAGTATCAAGTTTAGAAGCATTGTTTCCATCTAATGCATTTGGAGAGTTTACGAATAATTTAGCTGATTTTTCTTCCATGAATGTAAAATCAGTTAATGTAGGTACAATTGCAAGACCACCGCCACATGTACCAAATAACGCTGTAATCTGTGGAATAACACCTGATGCTAATGTCTGCTTCATATAAATTTCACCAAAAGCATTTAAAGCATCTGTTGCTTCCTGCAATCTAAGACCGGCAGAATCGATTAAACCGATAACAGGTGCACCTGTTTTCATAGCCAGGTCATAGAGGTTGGCAATTTTCTTTGCATGCATTTCACCAATTGTTCCGTTTAATACAGAAGCGTCTTGGCTGTAAACATACACAAGATTGCCATCAATTACTCCATATCCGGTAATAACACCATCAGAAGGAGTTTCTGTTGGTTTCATGTTAAAATCAGTTGCTCTTGCTGTAACCATAGCACCAATTTCAACGAAACTGTTGTCGTCGAGTAAAGCTGCAATTCTTTGACTCGCTTGTGAAGAATTACTCATTTTTTGGACCTCCATTTTATATTAATTTAAATAAGAACAATATTTGCTCGCTTGTTTGTCTGCAAGCATCCTTAGCAAGTATAACATAATTTTTATTCTTAGACTAGATAAAAAATGGATTTTTTAAAGCTTTTTTAAAGAAAATTATCTTGGAATTTTTTATAAATGAACGCAAAAAAGTTGTATCAATTTCTTTATACAATACGACCAAGTATAGGCTTCCGTAGATTCTTTTATTTTAATAGGAATCTGGGTATAAAGTTGGTCGTTTACATAATATTTTTCATATCCAATAATCGCTCCCTTCTCTATTGGTGCTTCCAGTATTTCGGGCAGTTCCTTCTTTATTTCTACCTTATCATACTGAGACAAAAGTAAAGATATTTCCTTCTGTTCTACTCCTATTTCCACCTGTTTTTTCACTCC
Organism: Lachnospiraceae bacterium; assembly: GCA_017436305.1. Classification (GTDB taxonomy): domain Bacteria; phylum Bacillota; class Clostridia; order Lachnospirales; family Lachnospiraceae; genus RGIG3040. The sequence goes on along the minus strand of JAFSDJ010000036.1, from coordinate 3,868 downwards.
ATTTAACACATCCACTCTTGAATAGTTGTTTTTTTGGTAAATATTCTTCGAAAAATAATTCTCCACTCCAAAACTCATCAGTTGCTTGGTATCACTCCACTTCCAGTTTTTGTTTGGTGGCCATCCGGCACCTAATACCACTGATATAAAAGTTTTCCCATCTTTTTTTAAAGCCCCTACAAAGCAATAGCCTGCCTCACATGTAAACCCGGTTTTAACACCGATTGCTCCATCCATCAAGTCTAAAAAACGGTTTTTATTACTTATCTGATAGCTTCTTTTCCCGGAAAGTTCCGAAAAGGAATAGTTTCTTGTACCGATGATTTTTAAAAACTCATCATTTTGAATTGCATATGCGGCAATTACTGCCAGGTCTCTTGCAGTGGTGGAATGAAATTTCCCATTTTTTTTCGCATCAAGACCATTTGGTGTAATAAAATATGTATTATTACAACCAAGTTCCTTCGCTTTTTCATTCATTATATTTGCAAATCCTTCCACGCTTCCTCCTAAATGCTCCGCAATGGCAACTGCTGAATCATTATGGGATTCCAACATAAGAGAATATAACAAGTCCTCCAATTTATATTTTTCTCCTTCGCGCATACCTAAGTGTACTTTGGGCATTTTCTGGGCATTTTTACTAATTGCAACTTCCTCTTCAAGCCTCCCTGACTCAATTGCCAGGATGCAGGTCATAATCTTAGTCGTAGATGCCATTGCCATAATCTGATAGCCGTTTTCCTCATACAAAACACGGTTATTATTTGCATCCAACAAAAGTGCTGACCGGGCATAAAGCGGTAATTCAGGTATGCTGTCGGTTGTTTGACTGTCCGCCAACTGACTGTCCGCTATCTGACTTTCAATGTTATGGCTCTCTGTTGTCTGGTCATCTGAATTTTGTTCCTTAATATTTTCCGCACATACGTAAATTAATGGCTGTTCAAACATACCAGCTGTACAACTTATTTCAATCAATAAAGCCAGTACAATAGCTGATACCTTACCCCTTCTAATTTTTTTCAAATTTTCAACCTCAAAAGCAAAAACATTCACCTCAATATATGAAAAAAGCAGACAAAATATACTTTGTCTGCCTTTCATTTTCCTTTATTAACCAATATTCTCTAAAATAATCTAAAACTCTAAATATCCAGTTTCAACTGCACTTCCTGTTCTGCCTGTTCTTTGAACTCTGCCATTCTGTCAGGGTTTAATTCTGGAAGCTCCTCTAAACTCTTTACACCAAAGCTTCTTAAAAACTGTTCTGTAGTACCAAATAAAAGAGGTCTTCCCGGCGCATCCAGTCTTCCAACTTCTGTAATTAAATCATACTCAATAAGCTTATTAATGGCATGATCACAACTGACTCCACGGATTTTTTCAATTTCAATTCTTGTTACCGGCTGCTTATATGCCACAATAGAAAGGGTCTCAAGAACTGTGTCAGTCAATACAAATTTCTTCGGTGTTTTTGCTATTTTAATAAGATATTCATACATATCCGGCTTTGTACACATCTGATAAGAATCTTCTAACTTCATAAGTGTGATTCCTCTATCTTCTCTATCGTACTCTTCCTTTAACTGATCTAACAATTTTCTAGTTGTTTTTTTGTTTTCTTCAATTACTTCTGCTAATTGGGTAATATCTACGGAAGTTCCCATTGAAAACAGAATGGATTCTAAAATTGCTTTTTTCTTTTCCACTTAAGTTCCTGCCTTTATGCTGCTTCTTTTGCAGTAATTATAATATCATCAAAAATCTGTTCCTGCTCAATATTGATTTTACCAACCTTCATCAGCTCTAAAATAACTAAAAAGGTTACAATCATTTCCATTTTTGATACTTGTCCATCAAAAAGCTTTTCAAAGCTACACTTTCTTTGAGCCCTTACAAATTTTTCTACGTAAATCATTTTTGCATCCATATCAACTTCATCTTTTTCAATCTTTCCAAAGGTGCTACGAATCGGATCGATTTTATCTGTCTGTTTTTTCACAATAGACTTGAAAATTTCATGAAGCTTTGACAAATTCATATCCCCAATTAATTGTTCATAATTCACAGGCTGTCTGTATTCTTCCACTTCCTTTGGCAAGGAAGGTTCCTTAAACAGTACTCTTTGAGCATCTACCTGCCTGTCCTTTAATTCATAAGACATGTATTTATACATTTTATATTCCAACAATTTTTGTACAAGCTCAGCTCTGGGATCTTCCTCTTCTCCTTCTTCATTCACTTCTTTTGGAAGGAGCATTTTACACTTAATATCAATTAAAGTGGCTGCCATAACCAGAAACTCACTCATGATATTCATATCCTCTCTTTGCATCTGACGAATATATTCTAAATATTGCTCTGTAATTTCCACAATCGGAATATCATAAATATCAATTTTATTCTTTTCGATTAAATGCAGGAGTAAATCAAGGGGCCCCTCAAATACCTGCAGTTTTATTTCCAATGCCATATGTTTCTCCTGTTTCTGCAAAAATCGCGTCCGTTAACCATTTTATAATAAAACCAAATGCTTTTCAAGTAATTTATGAAAATTCAGCACAATATTTTGTGTTCCATTTTACAGCAGACACATTTTATAGTATTTTGCAATATTTCCTGCATTTTATCTTTTTTCACTTCTTATAGTAATTTCTATTAATTCTCCAGGATTTAAAAATCGTACCGGAATAGTATGACACCCTAATCCTCTACTTAATATCATAGTGGAAATTCCACCATCCTGTTTCTTTATTTTAAAAATTCCCCCATCGTACTTTGGAAATATTCTAAGAGATGGAGATATCACCCCACCAAGAAACGGAATTCTAGCAACACCCCCATGTACATGTCCAGCCAAAACAAAATCTACTCCATACTGTGCATATTGTTCAAAATATTCCGGATTATGACCAATTAATATAGTACATGCTTCTTTTCTGATAGGACCCAACAAGGATGAAATATACTCTTTTTCCATAGTTTCCTTGTGAAATCTTTTATAGTAATCTTTCTCAATTTCTAATCCATAAATAATAATATTTTTTTCTTTAATGCTCTTACTTTCGTTAATTAGACGAAACATATTATTATTATTTAATGCATTTTCATATTCTTCTGCCATATTTCCATATGTTTCCGGATAAACTTTTAAACGATATTCATGATTGCCATTCCCATAATACACCGGATATTTTTCAGAAAGGCTGTTTATAAGCCTTGCTGCAACCTGAAAATCATTTCCTGGTTTAGCAGTCAATATATCTCCAGCGCATAGAATTGCATCTGGCTTCCTTTCATCAATTGCTTTTAAAAGTTTCTTGTTTTCTTTTCCGAACGATTTATTATGAAGATCTGATAAAAGTATAAAATGAAAGGTATCTGTTACCTTTTCATTTGTAAATTCGTATTTTTTTAATACAAAACGGTTTGTATCACATGTAACAATAATAAAACATATAACAATAAACAGAAAAGCTAAAATAATATACTCCATAATCTCATCCCTTTTCCTTTTATGCAAAAAAAGTACTTTTCTATGAAAAGTACTTTCTCTAATCGTATTCTTACAGTTATATCTTCAAAACCGAACAATGCTTTCATCTTCCTATCTTCCAACATCTCTTTACCCTATCTTCCTTTGGATAAGCCCTCGACCTATTAGTAACCATCAGCTGAATGCATTACTGCACTTACACCTTGGCCCTATCTACCTTGTAGTCTGCAAGGGGTCTTACTAATTGGGATATCTCATCTTGAGGGGGGCTTCACGCTTAGATGCCTTCAGCGTTTATCCCTGCCGGACTTGGCTACTCTGCCATGGCATCGGTTGCCAACAGATACACCAGTGGTCCGTCCATCCCGG
>JAFSDJ010000035.1 GCA_017436305.1 Lachnospiraceae bacterium | reverse complement strand
TCGGCAACCGCCTTACAGCAGTTTTTGTTGTGCTGTCAAGGGTGGCGTCACTCATCGAAAGATTAAATATCTGCAATTTTCATGGTTCAATTGAGCCTTTTTCTTTGGCTCTGTTTTTTCATAAGTCACTTGACACTACCCTTGTCATCGTTCTCCAATTATCATAACCTTGTCTAGGTTTCTCACATATTTATATGCATGATTTGATAAAATTTCCTCAGGAGAAACTTCTGTAACATTTACCTCTCCTACCATTTCAGCAAGTTCTTTTTCCCCATAATTCCACCCATAAGCAGGAATCAGTATAACCTCATGGGTACTGCTTGGGAGGATATAAACATCACCACCTGTTGCATTTGCAAAATCCTTCAGTACATTTGGATAGAGCATACAAACAGCTCCATTTACTCTGATGTTGTTATACAAAACAAACATTAGACTTTCCTGTTCCACTTCCATTTTTTCACTACAACCTGGCATAATTTCCTCCATCACTCCCCTAATACTTTTTATAATATGTGGAAATATTCTTGGTGTATTTCTTTTTGCTACCCGATAAAGGTCTAATGTATCCGTTTTCCAGAAATCAAGATGTTTATTATGAATCAATACTGTTGCTGACTCAATTTCTTCCACTACATAAAAGAATACAATTGCCAAATCCAGAAACTGAATGTGGGGTACTTCTTCTAACAGTTGCATATTCTGCTCATAATTTATGAGCTTATAGGCAATTTTCTTACTTGCACTTTCCCATTCTAAAAAATCCTTAGAATTGAAATGAACTGGTTTTCTATCTGTAACATATGTTTTCAGAAGTTCAACTTCCAGTTGTTCTAAGCAGGCTGGATTTTTGATGTACTTACAATAATACTCTTCCAGATAAAAGACTGGAGCTATATTTGCTCTTTCCTCTTGAATCTGAAGACCTATAAGCTGCACACCATTGTTCTTTGTAACCTTTTGCACTGTTACCTTAAAATCAACTCCAAGCCTGTTTTGAAGACTTATTCTCATATAGATAGAAAAACCCTCCAAACTCATTACATCTCTTTCTCCTTTGCACAAATTTGTTTTCTGCATAAAAAATCTCCTTTCTGTGTTTTAAGTGGCTCTGCCACTGCCTTAGTAACCTGTCAATGCTAATCTGTAAAAATAGGCAACCTGTAACTTTGCTATTTCAACCTGTTTATAAGACATAATTCTTTATGTCTTCGCATTGGATGTTATATTATAGATAGAAATTGATTTTTTATAACTTAATAATAAAAAAAAGATAATAGGCTTTAACCTACTATCTTGTTAAATAATTATTTCTACTTTTCATGAATATATTTCCATTTATACAAAAGTGCTGCAACCCCAGTAAAATCAATAGTTCCATCACTTTTACTCTTTAAATATTAAAAGACATTTTTTCAGTCCTGCTTGAAGATTTTATCCTTCCAATAATCATTTACATCATGAAATTGGGATGGATAATTGCATACGGCATAGGAATATGTTCTTTGGGGATTCTGCTTATTATAGGCCTCAAAAAATTGTATCAATTCCTGTGTTGCCTGTTTTCCTGCTTCATCATGGTCAAAAGAAATGATAAAGTTTAATTTTCTCAGACTACAATAATTCTTTTCCAAATATCCAATAAATGAGTTCAGATTTGCTACACTGTTTAAGGAAATGCTTCTTTTTCCATTCATAGTATATGTAAGGGCATCTTCTAGTCCTTCTGTAATATATACATCACCTACTTTAGAAGTTCCTATCCCCTCAGCAATCCAACAGAAATCAGAACTGCCTAAAGCTCTCTTACTATGAGTTTCATCCAAAGTTTTCTGCACAGCCATTTGTCTTTCTGTATCTGTTAGAAACAGAGCATATTGCTGTAATTCCTCATCCTCATAGAAATCATAATCAATCTGATATATGATACTGTTCACCCCCTGCCAGTAATTATGTTTAATCTGGATTTTGTTTTTCTTTAGAATTGGTGCAATACCATAAAAGAATTTTCCATTACTTTGTATGTCCTCTAATTCCTGTAATTTCTGTTGGTCTGTTTCTGTTTGAAATGCCTTTTCAATGTTCTTCTTAGTATATACCTGACCTTTATATACATAGGATTCAAAAATCATAATTCCTCTTCGGTGTAAGTAATTGAGTTCATATCCTGTAAGAGGTCTGCTGTTGTTAATAACAATATCATAAGAATTATTGCTACTGCCGTTTTGATTGTTACCAGTAGCTATAGTTTTTGCATTCACTGTATTACTGATTGTTATTCCATCTAGTTTCAATACCTCATTTACTGCCTTTGGAAAAGAAACCTGTGTACCATTCAATTTCAAAGAAAGTGCTTGATACAAATTGATGGTGTCAAATGTTTTACCACATCCAAAACAATGTACTGTGTTATTTCTTCTGTTATAGAAACAGCTTGGTGTGCTATCTCTATGATATGTTGATGGACAGTGCATTTTATAAATATCATTTCCACATTGTTCCCACTGAAAGTAATCAATTACCTTTTTTATATCGACATCTTTTGCTTGTTGTTTTGTTATTTCATCTATCATAAAAATCCACCTCCATAAAAAAACTCGTGTACCCAGGGCTCAACGCCCCAGAAACACTATATTTCTTGTTCGTGTATATATACACGAACGACTACTTTTTGTATAGCAGTGCCATCAGATTAGCTATTTCTTTTTTTAGCTTTTTATT
>JAFSDJ010000034.1 GCA_017436305.1 Lachnospiraceae bacterium | reverse complement strand
GTAGGAAGCACAAGCCAGATAACGGATGAAAATGGAAAAGTTGTCTACACCTATGCCTACAGCCCTTACGGGGAAAGAATGGGAACCTATGACGGAGCAGGAACACGAATTTCAGACGATACCCCGATACGTTTCCTGTACAACGGTCAGTTTGGCGTAGAAACCGATGAAAATGGCTTGTATTACATGCGTGCAAGATATTATAATACAGATATCAAGCGTTTCATGAACCGTGACATTATAAACGGAAGCATCGAAAACAGCCAAAGCTTAAATAAATACTGCTATGTACAGGGCAACCCGGTAACGCTCACCGACCCGTTCGGCTTATGTCCGGAAGGCGGAGGAACTAACGAGGAATTACAGCTTTCCAAGCATACTTTATTAGACATCGCAGGCTGTATTCCTGTAATCGGCTGGATGTTCGACCTGGCTAATGCAGTATCCTATATACAGGAAAAGAATTATACAGCAGCCCTAATCAGTGCCTTGTCAGCCTTTCCGGGAATAGGAAATCTGGCAGGCTCAGCCCTAAAGCTTGGCTCTAAAGTAGTGAAAAGTGTCAAGATAGCCCAAACCGCCGAAAAAGCCGCAGACATATGCAGGACAATCGGCGCAGCAGGAAACGTGGCCGCCAATACAGTAGCCTTAGGAGCCGCCACCAATGTGGCAATCAAGGAATATAAGTCCACAGGAAAAGTTTCGGCAGGCACCATGCTAAATGTAGCCGCCAGCGCAGCAGGAGTAGCAGTTTCGGCGAAGGCGTTGTCCAGTGCGACAGGGCCGAAGGTGGCGAAGACTTCAAAAACAAAACTGAACTATGTGTCGTCAAATGGCTCAACGTTTAAAGCAACATCCGGTAAAACAACAACTATTTTGGGAACATACAGCAGTGATACTGGTGCTATACTAGAAGAATTGGGCAATGTTAAATCGTTGGATTTTGGTCCTAGAAATGGCGGATTTAATTTATTAAATACACCGGATGAATTATACATTTCACCAAATCAATTTTGGAATGAGTATAATAAACCATGGTTGGACAATGTTATAGCAAGAGATGATATAATTCAGATTGCAACAGAACCAACATGGAGTAACCTTACAAGGGTCAATAAAACAACAGGAAAACTAGAATTATCTGGATTTGGTAGAGAATATACATATCTGAAAAAGCATGGGTATAAATATGATCCGATAAAGAAAACAATGAGTAAATAGGAGTTGATGTAATGGAAAATATATGGACTAAAATTAATGATGATTTACCTTTATATATGAAATATATATGTGATAAATATGAATTAGTCTGTACAAAAATTTCACCACTGAAGACTGCGTTAATTGGTAAAGGTTTCGCTTTAATTATTGCAATAGACAGATTTGATGCAAAGGTAATATATTTTTATAAGGAAAATAATGAAGAAAAAGTATTTTTGTGCGACAATTATTTTGCAGAAAAGTATGATAGTAATGACAGAATCAATCTTTTAGAGGAAGGAGAGTGTGAAAATATTATTCGAAATAATTTAATCATTATTGCTAATGGGTTAATGAATAAATGGGAAAATGTTTTAAAAGGACAGACAGATTGGATAGATAAATATAAAAAATCCAAGTGGTTTGCCGTTGAAAGGCTATTGCCCGAAGAAGTAAAAAGAATAGAAATATTATTGTAAATTATGTTCTTTTAGAAAGGTAAATGACGTAAGCATAAATTAATATAATGTATCTAAAGCGACTTCAGTATCATATAGTGTGCTGGAGTCGTAAGTTTTTTTAAATATTCCAAGTTATTGTCCATAACATCTTATGAGAAAAATCTGCTTGGATAATTGTAAACGCCCAATAGTGCGTACCCGCATAAAAATGGAAAGGTTATAGCCAACAACAACTATGACAGCTTAAACAGACTTACCAATGCAACGGATGCCATGGGAGGAATTACTACTTATACCTACAATGCAGCTGACCAGATAGAAAGCATAGCAGAAGCAGCTAATGGTATTTATGGTAAGGAAACAGTAACAACCCAGTATTACTATAGAAATGGCAGATTAACAACCGTAACCGACAAGGCAGGAAAAGACAGCGCGTATGGCTATGATGAAAATGGAAATATTCAGACTGTAAAAGACCCTAACGGAGGAACTACCACCTACGCCTACGACAGCATGCACCGGGTAACTTTGGTAACGGATGCCTTAAATCAGACCATGGCATCTTATGTCTACAATGCAGACGGACTGTTAGAGGAAGAAAAGAACGGAAGAAACCAAAAGAGAACCTATAGTTACGACAGCCTTGGAAGGATTCAGAAAGTAAAGGATGAGGAAGGAACCATTACCTATACTTATGACGCCAACGGAAACGTAGAAACAGTAAAGGACAAAAACGGCACCATTACCAGAACCTATGATGAGTTAAACCGGGTAAAAACTTATACG
>JAFSDJ010000033.1 GCA_017436305.1 Lachnospiraceae bacterium | reverse complement strand
TCGGCAACCGCCTTACAGCAGTTTTTGTTGTGCTGTCAAGGGTGGCGTCACTCATCGAAAGATTAAATATCTGCAATTTTCATGGTTCAATTGAGCCTTTTTCTTTGGCTCTGTTTTTTCATAAGTCACTTGACACTACCTCATTAAGAATGTATAATAAAAATATTGTACCAGATTAAATTATTAAAGTATAGCAATTTAAAACATTTTACATGTTATTTTTTGCTTTTGTATTAATCGTTTAAAAAGACCATTTTTTCATACACTGCCACAATTTCATTGACAACAAGCTGTAAAAATCCTATAATTTTAAATAGACCATTTTATTCATAGAAAAGTGGTTTTTTTCGTATGGAAACACTTACAGGAGGGAGTAACCATGAAAAAGGTAAATGTAGCTAATTTAATACCTGGAATGATAACTGCCGAAGACGTTTATACATATAACAATCAATTAATTGTTCAAAAAGGTATGGAGCTTACAGATAAAACCATTACCCGCTTGGAGTTTTATTCTATTATTACCATTAAGATCGAAGACGAACCCACTGTTTCCAAAAGCTCCCTGCAAAAAATCGCGGTTGATGAGCATTGGCCTTATTCCAAACTGATTCAGGCAACCCCTGAATTTAAAGAATACAAAGAAAGTTTTGATGAATTAGTATCTGATTTTTCCGGATATTTCAACGACATTTTATCTAAGAATATTCCAATTAAGCCTCACGAAGTATTAAAGCGGACTGTTGGAATTTTAGATACCAGCAGTGGACATGTAAATTTTTTTCATATGCTTCACAATATGCGAGAGTATGATGATACAACCTTTGCCCACAGTATTAACGTGGCACTGCTTTGTAATATTCTTGCAACCTGGTTGGACTTTTCTCCTGAGGAAACAGATTTGGCAACTTTATGTGGACTTTTTCATGACATGGGAAAACTTAGAATTCCGGATGATATTATCAAAAAACCCGCAAAACTTACTGATGAGGAATTTCGAATTATAAAAACTCATACTTTAGAGGGCTACAATATTTTAAAAGAACAGGATTTGGACGAGCATATTAAAAATGCAGCACTTATGCACCACGAGCGTTTTGACGGCAGTGGCTATCCTTATGGTTTTACCGGCGACAAAATCGATAAATATGCCCAGTTAGTAGCGATTGCTGATGTTTATGAGGCTATGACTGCTACAAGAGTTTATCGGGGTCCTTTATGTCCTTTTAAAGTTATTGAGATTTTTGAAAAAGAAGGCTTCCAAAAATATAACCCCCGTTATGTTTTAAGCTTCTTAGAAAATGTAGTACTTACATATATGAATAACCGGGTTCGTTTAAATAATGGTGTTGAGGGCGATGTTGTTTTTATTAACAAACATCATTTATCAAAACCGCTGGTACGTTTCCGTGATAGATTTATTGATTTATCCGAACATCCGGAGTTATTTATTGAATCAATTTTATAGACAAGACAGCATAAAGGCTTGTGGACAACCCACAAGCCTTTTCTTTATAAATATCATCATTTAGCCAACTTTTAATTTAAACTTCTGCACTTCCTTTTCACTGGAAACCTTCTCGATATGAGCTCCCAGCCCCTGAAGTTTCAATTCAAAATCTTCATATCCTCTCTGGATGTACATAATATCATCAACAGTTGTAAAGCCCTCTGCTGCCAGTCCGGCAATTACTAAGGCTGCTCCTGCTCTTAAATCCGGTGCACTAATATGAGCTCCTGTATATTTTTTAACACCATCGATAATGGCTGTATTACCTTCTACTTTAATAGAAGCTCCCATTCTTGTTAACTCATCCACATATTTGAATCTGTTTTCAAAGATGCTTTCTGTTACAATACTAGTGCCTTCTGATAAAGCTAAGGTAACTGCTATCTGCGGTTGCATATCCGTTGGAAAACCCGGATATGGTAATGTTTTTACGTGAGTATGGGTAAGAGGTTTGGAAGAAACTACTCTTACTGCATCATCTGACTCTTCAATTTCACAGCCAATTTCTATAAGCTTTGCACTAATAGACTCTAAATGCTTTGGAATAACACTTTTCACAGTAACATCGCCTTTTGTAGCAGCTGCCGCAAACATAAATGTACCGGCTTCGATCTGATCCGGAATAACCGAATACTCTGTTTTGTGAAGCTTTTCTACACCTTTAATACGGATAACGTCTGTACCGGCTCCTTTAATATTAGCTCCCATACTGTTTAAAAAGTTAGCAAGATCTACTACATGGGGCTCTTTTGCCGCATTTTCAATAATAGTTTGTCCTTCTGCCATAGTAGCTGCCATCATAATATTAATAGTAGCTCCTACAGAAACAACGTCTAAGTAAATATGACTTCCCTTCAGTTTTTCCGCTTCTGTTACAATCATACCATGAGCAATATGAACATCTGCTCCTAAAGCTTTAAAGCCCTTAATATGCTGGTCGATAGGACGGCTTCCTATATTGCATCCGCCCGGTAAAGACACTGCACCTTTTTTGTATTTTCCAAGTAATGCCCCTAATAAGTAATAAGAAGCACGAATTTTTTTAATATAATCATCCTCAATTGTCATATCCTGAATGGTAGAACCATTTACCTTTACAGTGTGTCTGTCTATTCTCTCTACCATGGCACCTACACTCTGCATTGCCTGAATCAAAACATTTATATCTCTAACATCCGGTAAATTTTCTATCACTACTGTCTCGTCTGTCATAATAGAAGCAGCTAAAATAGCAAGTGCCGCATTTTTTGCACCACCAATTTCCACTTCACCAACTAAAGGGTTACCACCCTTAATGATATATTGCTCCATAAGACACCTCAATTTTTATTCTCATACCAACTAGTATATACCACAACTATGGAATTTGTAAACTACCTTTTTTCTCCTTTAATTCATATACTCTAAAGGATTTACCTGTGTTCCGTTAATTAATATTTCAAAATGAACGTGAGGACCTGTACTTCTTCCGGTATTACCACTTAAAGCAATTTTCTCACCCTGCTTTACAACCTGCCCCGGTTTTACCAACACCTTACTCAAATGTCCATAACGGGTTTGTCTGCCATCCGCATGGTTAATATAAACTACATAACCATATCCACTTCCCCATCCGGCCTTAGCTACGGTTCCACCTGACGATGCCATAACTGCTGTGCCTACCGGTGTTGCCCAGTCTACACCCTTATGCCATCTGCCCCATCTTTTTTTGAAACCGGAAGTAAATCTTCCACCTGAGATAGGTTTAATATAAGTAGGAGGTACTTTTGTTCCGATTTCAACTACCTTTGGAACAGCCGCAATAGTTACTTCTTCTTTTAGAATCTCTGTTCCGGTTACGTCCTCATTTCTATAAGAAACGATGGACACTACCTTTCTATGACCTGCTGAAGGTTGTTGAAGCACCTGCGATTCTGTTGTATACCAAGCGTCATTGTATACATATTCCGTTTCTGCTTCGTAATATTCTTCGTAATAAACTTCTTCTTCCCGCTCTATGGATAATTCCGGCTCCGGCACTGTGATAACCAGTTCATCACCCACTCGAATAGTAGAATTTTCATCCTCTAGATTTTCATTCATTTCAATAATGGAATCCATAGGAATGTTAGTTTTGATAGCAATTTCCGAAAGAGTATCACCTTCCACCACTTCATAAATTGCCTGTGTTTCCTGATTTTTGGTAACAAGGTCAACGGCTTCCTCTAAAGGAGTCAAATCTTTTGCTGTAAGGTAGCTTTCTACTATTTCTACTTCATCTCCATAGGAAATATCCATAAGACCTAACTCATAATCAGAAAAATTCTTTTCTACCGCAGGTTCTACATCTGCTAACATTTCCGTAAGAGCCTGTCCAATTCCGGCTTCATAGGAAAAGGATTCTTCTGCCTGTTTTTCTTCTGCTACCTCTTCTGTAGTTTTAATAGAGGTTGTAAGTACATTTAACTCTCTGGTAGGGTCTAATACAAGTTCTACTTTATATTTATTTTCTGTATCATACTGGGCAAGAGCTGCCTGTAACAGCTTTTGTACTTCCTGTGAAGAAGACAGATTTACTGTAAATTCATTAATTTTAACTGTATAGGAGCGCTTTCTGGTTTCCTTTCTGCTCTCACTAAGTACCTGGTACATCTGATCCACAATATATGACTTTGAATCCGTTCTACCAAAATACTTTTCTTCTCCAACCACTTCTAAATCTGTATCTACAAATAACATTCCATTGGATTCTTTTGCCAGTCTGGTTCTTGCCTGCAATAAATATGCATCCAATTTGTTAATATCCGAAACGCATCCCACCTGTTTTCCATTTAAATATACGTTAAAAATAGTATTACCATCCCGAACCACTTTTATATAATTGGGCAACAGTAAAAAGCTGGCAATCATTACAAAAGCAGCGGTCTTTAAATATGAAATTGCTATTTGTCTATGAAATTTTGTAACTTTTTTCATTTTATCCCCATTGTTATTTTTTTCTTACGCTGTACCCAAAGGAACCTAACAATTCTCCCAGAGAATAATAGGATCCATGTGAATATGCTACTAAATCAGCCTGTTCTAAATGGAATTTGTTGGTCTCATCCATATATTTGTCATCTACGCTTACCGCTACTACTTCTGCCAAAAACATATGATGTGTACCAAGCTCTTTTACTTCTGTTACTTTACATTCGATATTCACAGGACTTTCTTTAATAAGAGGTACGTTTACTACCTGAGCATCTTCTTTAGTTAAATTCATCTCTTTGAATTTGTCAACATCCCTGCCACTTTTTACTCCACAATAATCTGTAGCAAATACCAAATCTCTTGTTGTTAAATTAATAACAAATTCTCCGGTTTCCTTTATCATCTGATAGGAATGTCTTTCCGGACGAACAGAAATAGAAACCATTGGCGGATCGCTACAGATAGTACCTGCCCATGCTACTGTAATAATATTATCTTTTCCGTCTTTTCCTCTAACACTAATCATAACGGCCGGTACAGGATATAACATATTTCCCGGCTTAAAGCTTTGCTTTGCCATAATTTTCCTCCTGATGTTATCTTTTATGATCCTGCCTGTAAATTTTGCAGGCATCTTTTTTGTTTCCACATTTTTTACTTAAAAACAATTTACTTACCAGTTAAACTCTTCTAACAATATATTGTTTAGAAAATATGAAGTATCTGTGCCAACTGTAACACTAATGAAATTGCTGCCACAAGGAAGGTCATCACAACCAACGGTAGTAATCCGCTACCCTTTTTAGAATTTCGCTCCAGCTTATCCAGTCTGTCGCCTAACTCTCTTGCTTTCTGAGAAGCCTGATCTACCACAACTGCCTGAACATTTCTATAAACTTTAACACTTTCTTTGTGTACATAGTCTTCTAACGCCTTTGTAGCTTCTGAAAGTTTTTTCACTTCTTCTGCTACTGCCTCTGAAATCTTTTTATTTTCCTCTACTATAGAATCTGAAACTTTCTTATTTTCCTCTACTATAGATTCTGTTATTTTTTTATTTTCCTCTGTTACAGATGCTATGATTTTTTTATTTTCATCTGTTACAGACTTTGTAATTACTTTAAGATCATCCGAAATGGCAACCGTCAATTTCTTCATTTCTTCTGTTAATGCTTCGCTGTTTTCTCCACCGGAAATCTTGTCTGAAAGAGTTTTCATGGCATTTTCAATAGATGCCAGTCTTGCTTTTTGCTCTTCTTCAGTCTTCTTTAACTGTTCTTTTACACTATTTACATATGCTTCATAGGAGCTTTCTGTATTTTCGATAGCTTTCTCTGCTGCCTTATCGTATTCTTCAAATTGTTCGATTCCACACTGAATAAGCTGTCCTACCTGCTCTGACAGCTCCACATTCTTTAAATTTAAGCGACGAATTTCCTGAAGAAGCTTTTCATTTTCCAAAGCCTGTTCTCTGGCTATTTTTAACTCTCTTTCCTCTGCAGCCCCGTTGGCTTTAATCAATTCACCGGCACTAAACCGCTTTGTCAGCTTGTCCATAAAATTATCCATAAACATTCCTCTTTATTTCTATTATAATAATGTAGGGTTTAAAAGGTATTTCGTCCCCATGATACCTACGGATTGCTACCAGTTATTTTATCATCAAATTCCAACTTTTACAACACAATCCAGCGTTCCTCACTATTCTTCCCTGATTTTTAAAAAAGAGACATTGGTTTTTTCTTTTCCGTCAGAAATTTGTAATATTCATGCACCAGACTCCGATAGCCCCACTTTTTTAATTGCTCATAGGAAATCCGGTAATTGCCCTTGTAATGACGCCCTGTTACTGTATATCTGATATACTGCTGCATATACGCATCTATTTCCTTTAAACCGGAATCCTCTGTAATGTTGGGAAAAAACCATCTGTTCCAGGTAAAATCGTCTGTATCTTCACTGCCATAAAATTTTCTGTTCATGGCACGAATAAATCCTATGGCTGCTTTGTCAGTTGCAAGTCCTTTCTTGCGTTGCCACCGTCTTAAGGCTTCTGCTTTCCTTTTTATTTTGGCTTTCGTCTTTCTTTTTGTATTTTCTGACAGATCCAGCTTGCCATGTTCGTAAGAAAAACCTAAAAATTCCCAAGGTTCCCCGGGTTTTGACAAAGTCACTTTAGCAGGATTTATGGTAAGCTTATGATTCTCTATTAATTCATAAAAATACTTCATGTGCTCTTCTAATTGTTTCTCATTCTCTGCAAAAATTAAAATATCATCCGAGTACCTATAATAGGGAATGTTCTTTTTAAAAAACCAACTGTCTACATCTTTTAAAAACACATTGGCAAAAAAAGGTGAAATAGGCGTTCCTGCCATGGCACCGTGACAATCCTTTATAAGTACACCATTTTCCCATACCTGTTCCAGTTTTAAAATCCGTTCAAACAAACGATAAAGTTTTTCATCTCTATGCTTTAAAAAGTCCAATTTTTTCAAAAGCAACTCTATAGAAATAGAATTAAAATAATTACTTATGTCAGCTTTGAAACAATATAAATTAGAAAATTTGGGATTATATCTAAATTGTCTGATTGCATCCTTTACGCCATAACCTCTCCTGAAAGAATAACAATTTTTACAAAGCACATCATCAAACCGCCAAAGTTCATGAGCAATAAACTTTAATACCAGGTTTTCTTCTTCTTCAAATGAATATACAACCCGTTTTTTGTTTGTTCCTTCTTTATTAACGATCTTTTTTATAGGATAAGATGAGGGAAATTCTTCTTTACAAATTTGTTCATAATAATATATAAATCTTTTTTTTTCGATAAACTTGTTTATGCTTTCCTCTTCCCCTTTTGAAAGATGCCTGTTTTCCTGTTTGTACTGTAAAAATTCTTTCCATTTTTCTCTATATTGTATATTATCCAAAATAGACATTTCTCTAACCCTTACCTATTTTTGTACATTTTTCAACAGTAGATTTTCTCTTTTTATTAAATATAAAAAGAAAGAGAAAATGCTTTGAAGTGATAAAGCGTAGCTTATCACACTAGACTGAACATGCTCCCATTACCCGCAAAACCTTTTATAGAGCATGCTTCATCCGCCACGGGTGCAACCATCGTTGCATTTCTCTTTCTTGTCATCTCATCATATCAAATATACTTTTATTTTTCAAATGAAATTACGTTTTTGTATATTTTGTACATTTTTTCTTCTCATTTTATTTTTTGTTTGTTCGAATTAACTTATTTTTTACTGCTTGTTCATATTTTGTTCATATTCAATTGCTATACTAAGTACAAATAAAGAAGGCGATGTAATGTTTAACATTACAAATTAGATAAATTTTTTCATAATAGCCTCGGCGGGAAACTGCCGGGGCACTCCTCATTTTATAGGTAATTTATTTGAAATATTCGCTAAACATTGAAAGAACAAGTCTCTTAAAATAAACAGAGACTTGTTCTTATTTGTCGGTTAATATTTATGTATCTGCCACAGACGCACATTTTTTCTGCACTTCTTCATTCAATAAAAGCATCCTGCCATCTAAAGCAGAAACAATATTGGCACACTCTACCAGTTCCTTCTTAATATATTCCGGTACGTTTCCTTCAAATTTGTAGTGAATCTTATGTTCTAAGCTTGCCCAAAAATCCATTGCTACCGTACGAATCTGAATCTCTACCTTTGCATCCACAATTCTGTCTGAAAGAAAGATAGGAACCGTCACAATTAAGTGGTAGCTCTTATATCCACTAGGTTTTGGTTTCTTAATATAGTCCTTTACAGAAATTACCTTTATATCACTTTGATTAATAAGCATCTCAGCTATCCGGTAAATATCAGAAGTAAAGGAACAAATCACCCTGATACCGGCTATATCATTTACATATTTTACCATGTTTGGTATAGTAGATTCATAACCGTTTTTTCTCAGTTTTTTTACAATACTTTCCGGTGTCTTAATTCTTGATTTGATATGTTCTATCGGATTGTATTGATGTACATGTTGAAACTCATCATTTAATATTTCCAACTTCGTGCCAATTTCTTTTAGTGCGGAGTTGTAAATCAAATTTACTTCTTTCCAACTGTCCACACCATTTCCCATTTCAGGTTTAAATTCCATAATATCCCACCTTTTTTGCGCTCCCCATGTAGGTTTATTATAACACACTTTTTATATAAATGTGTAAAATGCACAACTTATTCATATTTTTTTAATACTTTATGTAACTTTTTTAACCTATATATTTATTTGTAACAGTTTGCAGAACAGGATTGTATATCTTTTTTCATAATGCTATAATGTCAGCATGGTTTTTACCCTGGTAAAACCTACATCAATACAGGAAAGGAAACAACAAAGAATTATATGCGCATTTGGTTTAAAATATTCAAAGAAAATCGTTTACAAAAAGATACCGTCATCGAAAACTACGAAGATGATACTCGAACTCACAAGATTTTTAAATCTTTAGAAGAAGCCTGTTACCAATTTGATTTGGGTAAACCAATCTGGCTTGATAAAACCATCGAAGATTTTAAACGCCATAGCAAGGCTCAATTTTACAAAGATAACTTTGTGGAAGCAATTGATTTTGATTTTCTGGAAATTCATGTTATTGAGGAGGATTAAGATCCTTGCTACTGTTCTTAGTAACACAACCTTCTCCTTTTTGCATAATTTTATTGACATTGCATATTATAAGGTGTAGTATTTATTTATCCTTGATGTAGTTTTTAATACTACGTCAAGGACTTTAGATGCCTAACATTACATTTGAAAATATTTCAATAATATTTATTTCAAGGAGGAGTTATTATGACATTATCAATTCGCGAACCCGGTAGCGCTATTACACATTTTATTGCAATGATCCTGGCTTTTATAGCAGGTTTTCCTCTGCTTACCAAAGCTTCCAACTACAGCACATCCTGTGTAGTGGCTATGCTAATATTTATTGTAAGCATGATTTTATTATATGCTGCCAGCACAATTTATCATTCCATTAATTTATCAGACAAAATTATAAAAACCTTTCGCAAAATCGATCATATGATGATTTTTATATTAATAGCAGGCTCTTACACACCTGTATGCATGCTAGCATTAGAAAAGAATGTGGGATATCCTCTTTTGACCTCGGTATGGGTTTTGGCAATTATAGGTATTGTTGTTAAAGCTCTTTGGATTACTTGTCCTAAATGGTTCTCATCACTAATCTATATTGCCATGGGATGGATGTGCGTATTTGCACTGGGACCTATTTTAAATTGCCTGCCAAAGGCTGCATTTAACTGGCTTCTTGCCGGAGGTATTATTTATACAGTAGGCGGTATCATTTATGCTTTAAAGCTTCCTTTGTTTGATGCAAAGCATAGCAATTTTGGCTCACACGAAATTTTCCATTTGTTTGTTATGGGCGGAAGCTTCTGCCACTTCATTGTTATGTATCAGTATGTGATTGCTATGTAAATTTACTTACCGGCAGGTAACTTACAAAAACAAAAGCGTGCTTCGCATTGCTAACACGAAGTGCTTTTTATATAGAGAATTTCAGAGAATTTTCCTATATAGAAGCTAAAAAATCCCGGATATTAGATAACTTCTAACATCCGGGATTTTTATAGTATTAATCATATTACTCCCAAAGCTTATCAGGATATACTCCTGCATCTTTTAATTTCTGAATAGATTCCATAACAAAAGGCTTATCTTCTTTGTAAGTTACACCAAACCATTTATCCTTGGAAGAAAGTACTTCTACAGTGGCTTTCTTATCCTTTAACAATTTATCTACCTCAATTGGAAGGAAACACTCTGCTTTTAACGGATTACTTTCTACTCCTTCCTTAAAGAAACGGTTTACTGCCTTTTCCAGTTCCGCCATAATACTTGGGGTAAATCCCCACATATTCATGGAAACCGGTGTATCTAATGGAATATCAGTAAAGGTCTCACCACCATCTTCAGAATAAGCAGCACCATTTTCTGTTTTTACAATCTGTGTTCTTTCAGCAATAGTAACAAGATAGCCATTTTCATCTGTTACACAGCATCCTCTTGCTACAGAACCGTTTTCAGTTAAAGTATTGCCCAGTTCATATCCAACCATAGCATAACGGTATAATTCATCATCTTCATGAGTTGTAAGATAATCATATAATGTCTGGAAAGCACTTCTTCCATAATAATCATCTGCGTTAATAACTGCAAACGGCTCTTTTACTGTATCCTTACAGCATAAAATTGCATGGGCTGTTCCCCAAGGTTTTACTCTGCCTTCCGGTATTTCAAATCCGTTTGGAACCTTCTTTAAATCCTGGAATACATACTCTACTTCCATGTACTTGCTTACCGCATCGCCGATACAACTTCTAAAATCCTGCTCATTTTCCTTTTTAATAATAAATACAACTTTTTTAAAGCCTGCCTTCATAGCGTCATAAATGGAAAAATCAATAATCTTATTCCCCTGTGCATCTACCGGGTCAATCTGCTTAAGCCCTCCATAGCGACTTCCCATTCCTGCTGCTAAAATTACTAAAACCGGATTCTTCATAAGTGTAACCTCCCTTTTACTTAATCTTTGTTTTCCACTGAATCATTATTATATTTATTAACTCTTTTAAAGAATATCTTCTTCATAATTGTCTGATAAAGTTTCGAAATAATCCCACGTCGTTTATTGGATAGAGACATTTCTTCCTTTAACATCAGCCATATATTTACATTAACCTTCATTTGATTTTCATCAAAAAAGTCAAGTCTCCTAGTATCAGACAATAGCGAAATAAGCACATTAGGCTCTTTTATATTAATCTCATTTACTAAAAAATCCTCATCAGTCTGCAAATCCTCTAACGTAAAGCCGCCCACAATATTCAGTTTTTCCTGATAGCTTTTTACGTACTCCTGTAAAATTAAAAGCTGTGCATTGGTTTCAGTAAGCAGACAGACACTTTTCCTGCTACGCATGAGTTTTCTTAAAAACTCATCCATAAACTCGTTTCCTTCTACTTCCCTGACACGATTACGGGTTGCCACATCTGCAGCCCTTAAAATGTCCGTATCTGCTGCAACGGTCATATCCATTTTCTCTAGAAAATCTTTGACCTGATCATTTTCATTTGCATTAAGCACGCCTTTAATTGTTACATAGGTAATCACTTTGGTTGTTCTGTCCCTTAAGTATTCGTCCACTTTCCTCATGGATTCTCTCAAGGTATAGTCAATCAGTGTGATACCTAAAACTTGCATTTTTCTCATAGATTTTCACCTGCTAACCGGCTATATACACAATAACCTCGTTTAAAATCATATAGGCCATGCAAATTGTCATTGCTATCCACAAAGGAATAGAAAACAACTTTTTATTATTTTTCACTTTGCATATTTGTCCTAATGCCTGCATATGTCCCGTCCGTTTTTCATTTCGGGCAATTACATACATAAGACAGCCCGCAATAGCTGTTGTCACTACGGCAATTATCATATATATAAAAATAGCAACGCAGAGCATTTCTTTATAGCTTAAGTCCATCATTGTCTCTGTTGTACTTTGTAACTCTGTACTGGTCTGGCCTATTGTCCCCCCTGCATAGGCTGTTATTACACTGGTAGTATTAATAGTTGCATGAAAGATTATGCTTGATAGAATACTACCGGTACACTCAATTAATAAAACGCCAATAATCCCCACGACTATAGCATATACCATCTGATTAAAATTTAAATGCATCATGCCAAAAAGTACCGCCGAAAGCACGGTTGCCCCAATTATTCTTCCGCTAGAACGATAACCATGATATAAGACACCACGAAACACAAACTCTTCATTGGCAGGTCCTAAAATCCCTACAATAAGAACCGCTATAAGCGGCGAGATTCCTTCAAAACCAGCCATAATATTATTGGCTTCGTTTTCCACAAATAGCATAGAAATCAGGTTTGTAACGGAAATCAGCGGCAAAGTTAAATATGTAACCGCTATAATCAACAGAATGCTGGTCAATTTTATTTTTTTGCATGGAACAAAGCCCTTTAATTTTGTCCTTGTCACAAGCAAAGACAAAAGCACGGGAGCTAATACAATTCCCTGTGACACTAAAAGGGCCTGAATCATATTCATTGAAAATTTTCCTGCAAACATGGCAAGTACCACAATAGCAACCATGTTAAATAAAATAACAGACAGAAACGTCCAATTTGCTTTTTTTGCGTTCATATTGTTTCTTAGTTATTCATCATAAAATTTACAAGCTTTGTAATATCTTCCGGTTCATATGCTAAGATTTCTAATTCGGAAATAGAACCGTCAGAAAAGATGTTTGCCATGGAAACATACTGGGAAAGCTTTGATTTTAAGTTTAATCTGTCACCTTCACCTGTTACTAATTCTACCTTTCCCTGACAACTATCGATTACTTCAAAAAATTTGTCAATATTTGTAATGTTCTGTACTTTCATTTGTTTTCCTCCTCTAAAGGCAATTTACTGTTTCTCTTTATTATTAGCATTAAGATAAATTCCATCCACCTCAATGGTAATATGCCTTTCTTTAAGCAGATGGCCTACAGCCCTTTTAAATTCATTTTTGCTCATGTTCATCTGCTCACGAATCAGTTCCGGTGCTGCTTTATCATTAAAATCTAACTTGCCACCATTTGATTTTATCTTTTCTAATACCTTTTCTGAATCAGCGCCAATCTGTATATAGGCTTTTTCTCTAAGACTTAAATCCAGCTTGCCATCTTCTTTCACACTGGTAACTCTGGCTGTCACGTAATCTCCCACAGCAATCGGACCGTATAACTCTTTCTTTGGTATCAGTGCAGAATACATATCATCAACTGCAACAAATGCACCAAACTGTTGGCTTATTTCATATATCATTCCAGACACCTTATCATCCTTCTGATAGGCGCTGTCTTTGTTTAAATATGGATATACTTTCATAGTGGCACATAATCGATTGCTTTTATCTATATACAAGGCAGCCAATACTTCATCGCCAGGCTGAAGCTTTCTGGTCTGTTCTTTAAAAGGAAGAAATAAGTCCTTTTCCAAACCCCAGTCAAGAAATGCTCCAATCTTTCCAACCTGTGCTACCGTAAGCTTTGCCACATCACCTAATGTGAGTTTAGGCTGATTTGTAGTAGCAATGAGACGGTCTTTAGAATCCCTATAAATAAAAACGTCCAAAGAATCGCCTACCGTTTTGTTATCAGGTATTTGTTTCTTTGGCAACAATACTTTGTCTTCTTGATTATTCATATCCGATGCTAAATACACACCAAAATCTACCACTTTGATAATAACCAATTTCTGCCTCTTACCTAATTCCATGTGATAATCCTCTCCACTGCATCAGTTGATTATTTATATAAAGTAGAAAACTGGGCTACAAGGATTCGAACCTTGAAATGACGGAGTCAGAGTCCGTTGCCTTACCGTTTGGCGATAGCCCATTACAGTGATTAAGTATACATCAGATTTTTTAGAAATGCAAGTGTTTTTTTGAAATTTTTAAAATTTTTTTTATTAAACTTCTTAATTCCATAAATACCCATAATTCTCAGACAAATACTGACCCAGATAGGCATTAAATTTCCCCGCACCTTCTTTGTTTAGATGTTCGGAATCGGCAAAATCTGTGGCAAAGTCCAGTTCCATTTCATCATATAGTTTATTGAAATTTAAATATGCCACATCTCCCGGAACACCTTTTTCCAAAAGATTGTCCAGTTCATTAAACACCCGCTTGTCATCCTGAGTGACACAGTATGGCGCATTTATTAAAAGCACCGGAATATTTTCTTTCTCTGCCAGAGTAAGAATTTTCAGAAAATATTCTTTGGATTTTTCTTCTATTGGCAATGTATCTTCTATATTAGAAACGTCAGGTCTTTTCTGGGCTTGAACTTCTTCCAAGCCATAGTAGCCTTTATAAGAAGCATCCTTCTTTATTCCGCCTTTAAAATCATTTTCTGTAAGCTCATAATACCGGTTATGGTAAGTTTCAAACCCAAACACATGCCGTAACGTATCATCCTCGTTTTCCACACTTTCTCTAATAGAACGGATTTTTTCCACAGAAAGCTTCATGCCATAAGTATTTTTTACAACCTTGCTTTCTTTGGAATAGGTAAACCCTTCCGTAAGCCGGAACACATCAAGCACAATTAAGGAAGGCTTTTGATACTTCAGTGCCTCCTCTAAATAATAATATGTATTCCACATAGGTTGCATACTGCCAGCTAAATCATAAGCAGAAATCCCATAATCTTTCTCTAAAATCTCCGGGTCTACATTAGCAAACACATGAGAAGATCCCATGCAAAGCACATCTATAGAATTTTCCTCCTGCTCATAAAACTGCTCCATCTGCACAATCCCATCTTCATGCTTGAATTTTAGCACATTATTCACTTGTACAAAAAACAGCCCAAAGACAATTAAAAAGCCTGCTGTCTTAACAAAATTTTTCCACATAATGATTTCCTTCGCGTCGTTACTTCTTTGTCTAGTATATACAACTTTTCTCCAATAATCAATTTTTAACCGGAAGGAAATACAATTTTTTATGAAAACGTGTTACTGTTCACTCGTACCTCGTAAACAGTAACTATTATCCTATACAACAAAAAGAGTAGCGCAGAAAATTTCTGCACTACCCTATTTAGGTATATATAAGTATATCCAGGGAGGGATATCTTACACCTCAAAAATTAACTCGCCGTATGTAGGAATTGGCCATACGTCTTTATCTACTAACATTTCCAATGTATCAGCAGGGGTTCTTAACTCTTCCATCGCAACTGTTACCGTATCTTTATAGAAAAATGCCTGAGCCTTTACATCTTCCATAGCTGCTGCTTCTTGAGTAACTTTTTCAAGTTTTGCAAGAGCATCGCTCATAGCCTTTAAGTTTGCAGATACTTCTGCAAGTAAGCCAGACTGAACAGTAGCATCTGCACCAGCTGCTTTTACAGCAATAACTGTATCTGCCAAAGACTTAGAATAACCTACTACAGCAGGAATTAACTGCTTGCTTGCCATGTCAATCATAGTTAAAGCTTCGATATTAATAGTCTTTGCATAGGTCTCATAAAGAACTTCTTCACGGGACTCTAACTCCACTTTTGTAAAGATACCGAATTTTTCAAATAATTTAACAGCCTTGTCAGTTGTTAATGTATCAACTGCTTCAATCATGGACTTAATGTTTGGAAGTCCCCTTCTTTCAGCTTCTGCTACCCATTCATCTGAATAGCCATTTCCGTTGAAAATAATTCTCTGATGTTTTGTTAAGTATTCTTTAATCAAATCATGTACTGCCATTTCAAAGTCATCTGCTTTTTCAAGAATATCTGCCGCTTCACAAAAAGCCTCTGCAACAATAGCATTTAATGTAGTATTTGGACTTCCAATAGAGTCTGCGGAACCGACCATACGGAATTCGAATTTGTTACCTGTGAAAGCAAATGGTGACGTTCTGTTTCTATCTGTAGCATCTTTTACAAAATCAGGAAGTGTAGATACACCTGTCTGTAATTTCTCACCTTCTAAGCATTTTGTAGCTTCACCTGTTTCTACTAACTGTTTTACAACGTCTTCTAACTGGTCGCCTAAGAATACGGAAATAATAGCCGGTGGCGCTTCATTAGCTCCAAGTCTGTGGTCATTTCCTACGTCAGAGGCACTCTGGCGAAGTAAGTCTGCATGAGTATCTACTGCCTTTAAAATACACGCAAGCACTAATAAGAACTGGATGTTTTCATTTGGTGTTTCACCCGGATCAAGAAGGTTTACACCGTTATCTGTTGTAATAGACCAGTTGTTATGCTTACCGGAACCATTTACACCGGCAAATGGTTTTTCGTGAAGGAGACATCTTAAACCGTGATGTTCTGCAACTCTCTTCATTGTTTCCATAATTATCTGATTATGATCTACTGCGATATTTGCTGTTTCGTAAATTGGTGCTAACTCATGCTGGGCAGGAGCAACTTCGTTGTGCTGTGTTTTTGCAGTAACACCTAATTTCCAAAGTTCTTCATTTAAATCTTTCATGAATGCACCGATACGCTCTCTGATAACACCAAAGTAATGATCTTCCATTTCCTGACCTTTTGGAGCCGGTGCGCCAAATAAAGTACGTCCGGAGAAAATTAGGTCTTTTCTCTGTAAGGATTTTTCTCTATCTACTAAAAAATACTCTTGTTCCGGTCCTACAGATGCCACAACTTTAGTAGCCCCTGTGTTACCGAATAATCTTACAATACGAAGTGCCTGTTCGCTAATTGCTTCCATGGATCGAAGAAGCGGTGTCTTTTTATCAAGCGCTTCACCTGTATAGGAACAAAATGCTGTAGGAATGCAGAGTGTGACACCTGTTGCTGATTCTTTTAAGAAAGCCGGTGATGTAATATCCCATGCTGTATATCCTCTTGCCTCGAATGTAGCACGAAGACCACCTGATGGGAAGGAAGAAGCATCCGGTTCACCTTTAATAAGCTCTTTTCCTGAAAATTCCATTAACATTTTTCCACTTTCGTCCGGATGAGATACGAAAGAATCATGTTTTTCAGCAGTAATACCGGTAAGTGGCTGGAACCAGTGTGTATAGTGAGTAGCCCCGTTTTCAACAGCCCAGTCTTTCATTGCTTTTGCTACTACGTCAGCAGTTCCTAAAGAAAGCTCTCCGCCGTGATCCATAACATTTTTTACTTCCTTATATACATTTTTAGGAAGACGCTCTTTCATTTTTCCAAGTGTGAATACGTTTTTCCCAAAAATTTCTTCAACATTTAATACTTCACTCATTTTCTATACTTCCTTTCAATTTTATTTTATATTAGATGCCGGTATCTTTGTTTGTTGCCCTTCATTTTGTATCCTTAGTTAAAAACAAAAAATGTCCCAAAACACTGTTTGGAACATCATCGTTCAAGATACCTTATTTAACCTTGGAAGGTTGCCCTTCATTTTCTATAAGATACCCTACATTTTTAAAAATTGCAAGTAAAAATTTAAAATTTTTTCAATATTTTTTATTTTTTACTAAATTGTTAAAAAATTGAATTCCAACCGGTCATTACCACATATTGTACAATATATACATTATACAGGTCAATATGTATCTTTTTTCACATAATCCGTAAGCATTTTTCCCATATATAAAATTAGTACTGCCCGCACCAGGGAACCTACAAGATACATATTATCATAAGAAAACCACAACAAACTTCTGGCATATGTCATCATAGAAATAATTATAAGCAAGAACGGAATCGGTGCTTTTTTCTTATTATATAAAAGTACGTATACGGATAAAATATCTGCAATGTAACCGTAACGGTCATGCATATGAGGCAGGAAATAAGTAATAAACATCACACTAAAGCAGGTAAAAAGACTTAAAAATTCTACCCCTATTGAAAAACGATGGTTGTACAAATAGTAAACAACCAGCACTAACCCCATGCCACAAAACAGCATACACAACCAGGAAAACTGTGTGGCAAACGTATCATTCTGCCACAAATCATAAATGTTAGGATAAGCTAACGTCATTTCCGCAAAGTCACCGGTCTGTCGGAAATAAATGGTCAAAAGATCCTTCACACCTCTTCCTGCAATAACAGAAGGAATCATAAATACAATGTACACAAAAGGAACCCATAATAAAGAAATAATTCTCCACCTTTTTTTCAAGAACAAAATTACAAGCACCGGAAGTACAAACACCGTCTGAAGCTTGAAGGAAAATGCAATACCTATAAAAAACATTACAACATCTTCAGTTTTTATGGCAATGGAAAATTTGCTATTTTTCCAGATAGTTTTTTCTATATCCTTTTGAGAAAAGAAAAGAGCCATGATAATAAAAGTTGTGTAAAAATTATCGCATTGCCCCCACACGCCTGAGTTTGTAATAACGGTGGGAATCATAAGCACAATGGCAAATACTGTAATAAAAGCCTGTTTGCTTCTTTCTTTTGTAAGAAAAGAAGCTGTTACAAAGGCAAGAATAAAATCCATAAAAATAGCCAGCCCCTTAATGAGATAAAGAGGCTCTATGTGAAAATAGGAAAATATCATAAGAAAATGCATGTATGCAGGGGTATAGTTTCCAATTTCATAGGCAAGTCCTTTGAAACCACCATATTCCTTAAAAGATTCTACCCATGGCTTTAAGCATACAATGTAATCCGGGAATTTCGCATCAATAAATACGAGACGAACTCCCAGTGCCAGCACAATAATGAATGTCAACACAACAAAATCAAATACCCTGTATTCTTTTTTTGTTTTTTTTGAGAGTAAATCTACAAACATTTGATATCTCCTTTTTATACATCACTGTTCACCAACCACCAGTAACAATTAGTAGATTTTGTAATCTTTTGTTTATTGCGAATTGGAAATACGCAGAATATCATAGGTATCTGCCTTTTCTGACAGTGTCACATAAATGGTCTCTTTAGGATGCGGACAGCTTTCTATTTCTGCGCCATCTTCATTTCTCATGGAAAGAACCTGTACCGAAACATTGGTTCCGTCCGGCTTCATAATTTCAATTACATCCCCTACTGAAAATTTATTGCGCTGATTAATTTTCACTGTATTTTCCGGAAGTTCAAAGGATAAGTTCTCTTTGACCGGTTCTTCTACAATACCTAAATAAATGTATTCATTTACATAAGTATTATTATCATAAATCTGAGTGTTTTCATCCGGTTTACCAAAATAAAAACCGGTAGTAAACTGGCGATAGGTACACTTTGAAATTTCTTCTTTGTACCAGTCCATATGGCTTTCGTAAAGTTCCCTGCTTTGGAAGAAATCATCAATTGCCTTCCGATAGGTTCTTGCTACTGTTGCCACATACAGGGCTGTTTTCATACGTCCTTCAATTTTCAAACTGTCGATTCCCGCATCTACCATTTCCGGAATATGCTCAATCATGCAAAGATCCTTTGAATTGAAAATATAAGTACCTCTTTCATTTTCATAAACAGGTAAATATTCACCGGGTCTTTGTTCCTCCATAATGGCATATTTCCAACGGCACGGGTGAGTACAGGCTCCCTGATTGGCATCTCTGCCGGTAAAGTAATTACTAAGCAGGCATCTTCCCGAATAAGAAATACACATAGCTCCGTGTACAAAGCTTTCAATTTCCATATCATCCGGGATGTGCTGTCTTATTTCCTTTATTTCTGCAAGGGACAGTTCTCTTGCGGATACCACTCTCTTAATTCCCTGATTGTACCAGAACAAATAGGTAAGATAGTTGGTATTGTTTGCCTGGGTGCTAATGTGAATTTCAATATCACCGCATTCTTCTTTGGCTAAAGTTACCATACCCGGATCTGCAATGATTAACCCATCAGGCTTTATTTCTTTTAATTCTTTAAAATATTCTCTTGCCCCGTCTAAATCGTTATTATGTGCTAAAATATTTGCAGTTACATAGACCTTTACATTATGCTCGTGAGCAAAGGCAATTCCCTCTTTCATTTCCTCCATGGAAAAATTCTTTGCTTTCGCTCGAAGCCCAAAAGCTTCTCCGCCAATGTATACTGCATCTGCCCCAAAAATAACTGCGGTTTTTAACACTTCCAGGCTGCTTGCCGGAATAAGTAATTCTGGTTTTTTCATACTGTTCTCCTGATTCACTTTACTTTTTTACAGATAATGCCACTCCATCACCTAATGGCAAAATAGAGGTTTCCAGTTGCTCATGATGTTTTAGTGTGTACAAATATTCTCTCATTCTTGCATGAATAGTACGGTTTCTTTTAGTTATGGCAAACCGTGATTCAATGATATCTCCATCCTGCAAAATATTATCGGACACTAACACACCACCTTCCGATAAAAGCCTGAGTACATCCGGCAAAAAGTTAATATACTGTCCTTTTGCCGCGTCCATGAAAATAAAGTCATAGGTACCCGTAAGCCTTGCCAGAATTTCTGTTGCATCTCCCTCTAACAAAGTAATTTGTTCACTCTTTCCATATTTTTCAAAGTTAGCCTTTGCTAACGGAATTCTCTTTTCATACTTTTCAATTGTGGTAATCTGAGCCAGGGGCGCTGCTTCTGCCATCAGTAACGCAGAAAAACCGATAGCAGTTCCCACTTCCAGGATCTGCCTCGGTTTACTCATCACTAATAAAGTCTTTAAAAGGCTTTGCATTTCTTTTCTGATAATCGGTACATCCGTTTTCTTTGCATAAACCTCAAGCTCGTCTAAATATTCTTTATTCCCATTTTCTAAGGAATTAATATAAGTTGCAAAACGTTCGTCAACTATCACTTTCTTCTTCCTCTGTTTCTTCCGGGTCGCTGGACATAATTTTCAACATCTCTTCCGTAGTCATGCTTGTGCTAAGATCGTAAATGCCAGGTCTTAATTTATTCTTATAATCAGAAAGCAATACTCTTGCCCAAAAAACCCTGGCATCTTTTATAAGCCCTTTTTCCTCTAACAGTTCGCCAATTTCCATGTCTGATTTTCCATCTACAACAGCAACACTAACAGTCACTGCTGTGGTTTCTGTTGCAACCGGCACATCAGAGAAAATATCATAGCCAAAGCTATAACCATAAATAGCACATTTATACACTACAACTATTATAATAATCCACAAAGATACTTTGAAAATCATACTTAAGAAAGCACCAAACACCTGCTTTGCATCCATTTAATCACCTCTTTAGCAAATATACCTGCTACTCAAAATCAGCTTCAAAAGCCCACACTATTTTTTCATTAATATACTGAAGCATCCTGCAATAAGCAAGCTCTTTCTCCAGAAAATCATGAACCATTGGAATTTCCTGAAACTGCTCATACTCTTCACGAAACCGATCCATTTCTTCAAACAGATTGGAGGTATCACCTGAATTATGCAGTAAATAATTACGCTCTCTAAATTCATCAATTCTCTGCTTTAAGTCCGGATAGTTTTTAATATGTTCCTTTTGTTCTTCGTACTCTGTATAAATCTTTGTGTACTTTATAGCTTTAATAAAATCCTCTAAAGCCTTATCCACTTGTTCCATTATTTTACACCTCAATAATAATAGGCAGAATCATTGGTCTTCTCTTTGTTTTTTTCCAAAGGAATTCTCCCGCCTCATCTTTTATCACCGACTTAATCTTACCCCAGTCAGTAATCTTTCTATCCATGCAATCGTCCAAAGCTTCTGAAATAATACATCTGGCTTCATCTAAAAGCTCGTCAGCTTCTCTTACATAAACAAAACCTCTGGACACAATTTCAGGTCCTGAAACTACAACACTATTATAAGAGTCCAGCGCAATTACTACAATTAAGATACCATCTTCAGCTAAATGTTGTCTATCCCTAATTACAACGTTTCCAACATCACCTACTCCAAGACCGTCTACATAAACGTCTCCCACCGGTACACTTCCTGTTACTTCTGCTCCATCTTCATCTAACTCCAGTACATCTCCTGATGCCAGAATAAAAATATTTTCTTTCTCCATACCAAGCTCTCTTGCTAAAGATGCCTGAGCTTTTAAGTGACGATACTCGCCGTGAACCGGAATCGCATATTTAGGCTGAACTAAATTGTAGATTAATTTAATTTCTTCTCTGCAGGCATGACCTGATACATGGGCATCCTGGAAAATAACATCTGCGCCCTTGGCATAAAGTTCGTTAATTACCTTCGATACAGCTTTTTCATTCCCAGGGATCGGGTTGGATGAAAAAATAACCGTATCCAATGGGCCGATGGTAACTTTTTTGTGCAGACCGCTTGCCATACGACTAAGCGCTGCCATACTTTCACCCTGACTTCCGGTAGTAATTAGAACTGTTTTTTCATCCGGATAGTCTTTTAGCTGTTCTATATCAATTAATGTGTTGTCAGGAATTTTTAAATAGCCCAAGTTAGAAGCAGTTTCAATAATGTTTACCATACTTCTTCCTTCTACCACTACTTTTCTTCCATATTTGTATGCAGAATTAATAATCTGCTGCACTCTGTCAACATTAGATGCAAAGGTTGCAATAATAATTCTTGTATTTTTATGGTCCATAAAAATATGATCAAAGGTTGCACCTACTGTTTTTTCTGACTGGGTGAAGCCGGGGCGCTCAGCGTTAGTACTGTCGCACATAAGAGCCAGTACACCTTTTTTACCTATTTCACCAAAACGTTGTAAATCTATAGCATCACCAAATACCGGTGTGTAGTCTACTTTAAAGTCTCCTGTGTGTACCACTATACCAGCCGGCGAATAAATAGCCAGCGCTGCCGCATCTGCAATACTATGATTGGTTTTAATAAACTCAATTCTGAATTTACCCAGGTTAATATGCTGACCAAATTTTACTACTTTTCTCTTGGTAGCACGTTCCAGTCCATGCTCTTTTAACTTATTTTCAATAATACCCATCGTAAGCTTTGTGG
The DNA here is from genome assembly GCA_017436305.1 of Lachnospiraceae bacterium. GTDB lineage: Bacteria > Bacillota > Clostridia > Lachnospirales > Lachnospiraceae > RGIG3040. Next base: position 910 of record JAFSDJ010000033.1, on the reverse strand, counting down.
CATAAACCGGTACCGGAAGGTCTTTTAGCACATAGGGCAATGCCCCAATATGGTCTTCATGACCGTGAGTAATCATAAAGCCTTTTACCTTTTCTGCATTATCCTTTAAATAGGTAATATCCGGAATAACTAAATCAATTCCTAACATACCATCATCCGGGAAGGACAAACCACAGTCCACCACAATAATACAGTCCTCATATTCAAAGGCTGTAATGTTCATACCAATCTGTTCCAAACCTCCTAAAGGTATAATTTTCAGCTTGGAACTTTTATGTTTTTCTACATTTTTCAAGTAAATTTCCTCCACATTCTTTACAGCAGCCGTAGAGCTTTACTTCATGATCAGACACAACAAAGCCAGTGCTTTCCAGAATCTTTTTCTCCAACCCTTCTAAAAGGTCGTCCTCAAAAGACATTACTTTCCCGCACTTTAAGCATATTAAATGATGATGATGATGCTTCGCTTCCTTTTGGTTTAACGTGCCGATTTCATAACGTGCAAATCCATCATCTAAATTAATCCGATCAATAAGGTTTAGTTCTAACAGGAGCTGTATTGTTCTATAAACAGTAGCCAGCCCGATTTCCGGGTACTCTACTTTTACGAGCTCATAAATTTCTTCCGCAGTCAAATGTTTATCCGGACAGTCAGATAAAGTCTTTAATACAAGTACACGCTGTACTGTCACCTTTAGCCCTTTTTCTCTTAAAATCGCCGCAACTTCATCTTTGCTAAGACTATTCATATCTATTCCACACCTGTCTGCAAATTATGCATTACTGGTCACTTCGTTCCCAGCAATGCTTGATTTCTGCATTAAAATTCGCTTCGCGAAGCAGAAATCAACACTTGTCTCATTCTATTACGCAGCCAGACAGCATGTGTCAGGCTGCTACATGAACTTTA
>JAFSDJ010000002.1 GCA_017436305.1 Lachnospiraceae bacterium | reverse complement strand
GATCAGGACGCAGAAGTAATACAGAATATATTTTTTACGGACACGCTTTCGCTCGGACTCAGACGTAGCGGGTACATAACATGCTAAAGAACAGCATGTAAGTACCGACGTCTTCGTACGGTCCTAAAAAAACATACACAGTATTACTTCTGCTGTGTGTTGGCAAAGTGGAAGGTAAGCATATAGTAAATTTTACAGATAAATGAATTAGAAGCTTTTATTGTTTGCGATCAGGACGCAGAAGTAATACAGAATATTTTTTTTGCGGACATATTTTACTTAGTATATTTATAAAGAGATAATTATATAAATGAATAATCAACCAATCATAAAAGAAGAATAAAATAAGAAAGAAAGTCAGTAGGAGAAAGGTGGGTGTGTTTCTTAGGACCGTATGAAGACGCTGGTACTTACGTGTTGTATTTTAACACGTTAGTAGCCGCTGCGTCTGAATCCGAGCGAAAGCGTGTCCATAGAAACACACCCACCTTTCTCCTACGTCCTCCTTCAAAACCTTACGTCCTCCTTCAAAACCTTACGTCCTCCTTCAAAACCTTACGTCCTCCTTCAAAACCTTACGTCCTCCTTCAAAACCTTACGTCCTCCTCCAAAACCTTACGTCCTCCTCCAAAACCTTACGTCCTCCTTCAAAACCTTACGTCCTCCACCAAAATCTTACGTCCTCCACCAAAACCCTACGTCCTCCACCAAAACCTTACGTCCTCCTCTAAAACCCTTATCCCGCATTCTGTTTAAAAAGAAGTAATCAATAAAATATTAATGTTTCACGTGAAACATTTTTAAAATACAAAATCCAAAACACAAGATAATGTTTCACGTGAAACATATAATCCCTAGATATAGTAAAATAGTCCGTGAAACATTTAAAAAACATATAAAAAACCCTGTGAAACATTATAAATTAGTTTAAAAATCAATAGAGAATATGAAAAAATTGTATTTTAAAAATTAAAAATGATTATAGATAAAGTAATGGTTTAGTGATATAATCAATAAGGACATGTATGAGAATGAGTAGGAAGGAAAATGAAATGGGAAGAATAATTGCTATTGCAAATCAAAAAGGCGGAGTTGGAAAGACTACCACTGCTATTAATTTATCAGCTTGTTTAGCAGAGAAAGGAAATTCAGTATTAGTGATTGATACTGATCCACAGGGAAATACAACAAGTGGTTTTGGAATTGATAAGAATTTTTTAGAAAATACTATTTATGAATTAATCTTAGGAGAATGTTCTATTCAAGATTGTATTATTAAAAATGCTATTCCAAATGTTTCAGTTGTTCCGTCAAATGTTAATTTAGCCGCAGCTGAGATTGAATTAATTGGTGTAGATAAAAAAGAATTTATTTTAAAAAATGAAGTGGACTTTATTAAAGATAATTACGATTTTATTATTATTGATTGTCCTCCATCACTTAGTATGTTAACAATTAATGCTATGACTACCGCAAATTCTGTATTAGTACCAATTCAGTGTGAGTATTACGCTTTGGAAGGTTTAAGTCAGTTAATACATACAGTAAATCTGATTAAAGAAAGATTAAATCCTGAATTGGAAATGGAAGGAGTAGTATTTACCATGTTTGACTCCCGCACCAACTTATCCAATCAAGTAGTAGAAAATGTAAAAAGCAATTTAAAACAAAATGTATGTGAAACTGTTATTCCAAGAAATATACGTTTAGCAGAGGCACCAAGTCATGGAATGCCAATTACAATGTATGAACCAAAATCTGCTGGAGCAGAAAGTTATAGACAGCTAGCAGATGAAATTATAAATAGAAAGGACGTATAAATATGGCGGCAAGGGGTTTAGGAAAAGGACTTGATACATTGATTCCTGTATCGGCAGGGGTAGCTAAAAATGGAGCAAAAGGAAAAGAAGAATCTTCAGAAAAAGCACAGGAAACCTTAGTGAAAATTACTACGGTAGAACCTAATAGAGAACAACCACGTAAAAATTTTGATGAGGATGCTTTATTAGAACTTTCGGAATCTATTAAACAATTTGGATTATTGCAGCCAATTTTAGTACAAGATAAAAAGGACCATTATGAAATTATTGCCGGTGAACGTAGATGGAGAGCAGCTAAATTAGCTGGTTTAAAAGAAGTTCCGGTTATTATTAAAAATTTAACAGAACAGGAAATTGTTGAAATTTCTTTAATTGAAAATATCCAAAGAGAAAATTTAAATCCTATTGAAGAAGCTTTAGCATATAAAAGATTATTAAATGAATTTAACTTGAAACAGGATGAAGTAGCGGAAAGAGTTTCTAAAAGTAGAACGGCTGTTACTAATTCTATGCGTCTTTTAAAATTATCAGAAGAAGTACAGCAAATGGTAATTGATGAAATGATTTCTACAGGACATGCCAGAGCATTACTGGCAATTGAAGATCATGAAAAGCAATACTTATATGCTCAAAAAATATTTGATGAAAAGCTTAGTGTAAGAGAAACAGAAAAACTTGTTAAAAATATGGATAAACCGGCTAAGCCAAAAAAAGAAAAAACAAAAAGTCTGGAATTTATTTATCAGGATATTGAAGAACAATTAAAAACATCTCTTGGAACAAAAGTATCAATTGCATCTAAGGAAAATGGAAGTGGAAAAATAGAAATCGAATTTTATTCCAGTGAAGAATTAGACAGATTGGTAGATATTTTAAAAAATTAGATAATTAAAATTTAAATATTATTTTAAATATTATTTAAATATCATTCTAAATGTTATTTTAGATGTTATTTTAAATATTATTCTAAATATTATTCTAAACATTAATTTAAACATTAATTTAAACATTAATTTAAACATTAATTTAAACATTAATTTATATATTAATTTATATATTATCTAATTACGCAATTTAGAATTTAATAAAAATACAGGAGGATAAAAATGACCAGCAATTTATTCGACGGCATGGGTTTAGGTAACTTAGATATTGCATATTTATTCATAGGAATATTAGTAATTATACTAATCCTATTTATAATAGTATTTGTTCAAATGTGGAAACTTAATAAACTTAAGAAGAGATATGAAAAATTCATGAAGGGAAAAGAAGCAGAAAGCTTAGAAGAAGAAATAGTAAACTTATTTGAAGATATTACTTATTTAAAAGAAACAACAAATAAAAATAGTAAAGAAATTTCCCGTATATATAAAAAGCATGAATCCGCTTATCAGAAAATTGGTATTGTAAAATATGATGCCTTTAATCAGATGGGTGGAAAATTAAGTTTTAGTTTAGCATTATTGAATGAAAATGATGATGGTTTTATTTTAAATTCAGTTCATAGTAGTGATGGTTGTTATTCATATACAAAAGAAATAACTGCAGGTGAATGTGAAATTTCTTTAGGTGAAGAAGAAAAAAATGCTTTAGAAATTGCTATCAACGGAAAGCCTATTCTTAGGAAAAAGGAAAAATAAAACGAAGGACGAAAAAAATATGTCAAAACTTGTGAGTATAAATGAATTAGAAGGTGGAGAAGTATTAGCAGCTGATGTAATTACAAATGATTACCAGGTTTTACTATCGGTTGGTACAATCTTAAAATTGGATTATGTTGAAAAATTAAAAGAACTGGATATCGACCAGGTAAGAATTCAAACAGAAAATTCAGAAGAGTGTGCTATATTAAAAGAAGAGGTAAAAGAAACATGTCTTAATAAAGTAAAAGATGTATTAGGAAGACATACCTATAACAATAACAGTGAATTAATGGAAATTAATTCTGCAGCAGAAGATGTTATTCAAAATATTTTAGAGGATGAACAAGCAGTAGAAGCAGTATATGAAATCAAAGAAAGAACACCGGATATTTATGAACATTCTTTAACTGTATGTTCTATGGCAATTTTAACGGGATTAAGATTGGGGCTTTCGAGAGATGTTATTAATGATATAGGAACAGCCAGTCTTTTACATGATTTGGGACTTCGATATATTACAGTAAATTACATCAATACTGATATATCCAGTTTAAATGAAAAAGAACAGGAAGAATATAGAAAACACACTGTTTATGGATATACTGCAGTGCTTCATGAGCAGTGGATCTCGGAAAGAGCAAAAAGAATTCTTTTATTTCACCATGAGAAAAAAGGTGGCCTGGGTTATCCTCTACATGCAACAGATATACCTGTTGAATGTCAGGTTTTAGGAATTTGTGAAACTTTTGATGAGTTAATTTGTGGTATTGGTTATGTTGCACATAAAGTTCCGGAAGCTATAGAATTTATAAAAGCAACTAAGGGTAATTTATTTGATGAAGAAGTAACAAATGCATTTTTTCAATTTATTGCCGCTTATCCATTTAATACATTAATTAAATTAAGTGATGGTTCAGAAGGAATTGTTATAAAACAAAATAAAGGTTTTCCGGAACGACCGGTTATAAAACTTACAAAAGACAGTTCCGGTAATACTTGTAATACAGAAACAATTGTGGATTTGGTAAAGGTCCATAATGTAGTAATTGAATGTATCTTGTAAAAATGATAAAAAATAAGAAAGAGGAATAAAAATATGTTAGATATTAAATTTTTAAGAGAGAATCCAGATGTAGTAAAGAAAAATATTCAGAATAAATTTCAGGATGAAAAGCTTCCTTTAGTAGATGAGGTTATTAAGCTCGATGTAGAGAAGAGAGATGCACAAAAAGAAGCAGACGATCTTCGTGCAAATCGTAACAAAATTTCAAAACAGATTGGTGCTTTAATGGCACAGGGTAAGAAAGAAGAAGCAGAAGAAACAAAGAAAAAAGTAGCTGAGTTTGCTTCCCATCTTGCAGAACTGGAAGAAAAAGAAAAAGAATTAGATGAAAAAATCTTAAAAATAATGATGACTATTCCAAACATTATTGATCCATCTGTTCCAATTGGAAAAGATGACTCAGAAAATGTGGAAGTTACAAAATATGGTGAACCGGTAGTTCCTGATTTTGAAATACCATATCATTCAGAAATTATGGAAAGCTTTGACGGTATTGATTTAGACAGTGCCAGAAAAGTAGCCGGAAACGGATTTTATTATTTAATGGGAGACATTGCAAGACTTCATTCCGCAGTAATTTCCTATGCAAGAGATTTTATGATCGAAAGAGGATTTACTTATTGTGTACCACCTTTTATGATTCGCAGTAACGTAGTTACAGGTGTTATGAGTTTCGCAGAAATGGATGCCATGATGTACAAAATTGAAGGGGAAGACCTTTACTTAATTGGCACAAGTGAGCATTCCATGATTGGTAAATTTATCGATACTATTATTCCGGAAGAAACACTCCCAAAAACACTTACAAGCTATTCACCATGTTTCCGTAAAGAAAAAGGTGCTCACGGTTTGGAAGAAAGAGGTGTATATAGAATTCACCAGTTTGAAAAACAGGAAATGATTGTGGTTTGTAAACCTGAAGAAAGTCCAATGTGGTTTGATAAATTATGGCAAAACACTGTAGATTTATTCCGTTCTTTAGATATTCCGGTTCGTACTTTAGAATGTTGCTCAGGTGACCTTGCTGACTTAAAAGTTAAATCTTTTGATGTAGAAGCATGGTCTCCAAGACAGAAAAAATATTTTGAAGTTGGAAGCTGCTCTAATTTAGGAGATGCACAGGCAAGAAGATTAAAAATTCGTGTAAATGGGGAAAATGGCAAGTATTTTGCCCATACATTAAATAATACAGTAGTTGCTCCACCAAGAATGTTAATTGCATTTTTAGAAAATAACTTAAAAGCAGATGGTTCTGTTGCAATTCCTGAACCTTTAAGACCATATATGGGTGGAAAAACAGAAATTAAACCAAATAAATAATTACAAAGTTCTTGCCATATAAATTAAATATTAAATAGTTACTGTTCAGTCAGCAACAAAACACTTGCTGTTTTGTTGCGTATGAACGTGATTTGGGTGCGAGCAGGCTCATTTTGTGTAGCAAAACTTTAAATGAGCCTGCAAATTGTTGCTGTTTACCAGGTACGAGTGAACAGTAACGTACGGATAGTAAAATTTGTCAGCCAAAATCATATTGGAATTTGTTATATATTAAAGTATAATAGACTTAAGAGTAAGTATTTGGAACAGGTTCAAGCACTTGCTGTAAAGACCGTAATAACATGAAGTTTGGGAGGTGATTTCTTTGCATAAATATTTAAGAGCTGTTGGTTTTAGCAATATTCAAAACAGAAAACAGTTGATGCAGCTGTTAGGTTATAGCGTAAAAGGTGCAGAGGAAAAATCCTATACTTCAAATAGTGATGATACCCTTTTTGCAGAGTATAATAAAAGCTTTGGTGAAAATATTGGATTAACTGTCAGAGGTGAATATGATGAGGAAAATTGTTTTAGTTTAGATTACTATTTTCCTTACTGTAAAGGTACTCAGGTTAGTTCCACAGAAGATGTATCCATTGAGAGACATGCAGAAAAAGAATCCTATGCAGGAGTATGTGACGATATAAAAGTAGGAGTTTCTTTAATTTTCTATTTACAAAACATTGTAAATTATATAAAATTAAAGAATGCGGGCCGGCTTCCGATTAAGGGAACTACTTTAAGCTTGTCTGCACTTTCTGTTAAGGGTATGATTGTTATGCCTCTTAATAAAAATGAATCAGATAAAAAGAAAGTAGAAAAAGCTTCTTTTAACAGAAATAAACTAATTGCAGCAGCAAGAATGGGTGATGAAGAAGCTATTGAAAGCTTAACTTTAGAAGATATGGACACTTACACAATTATTTCAAGAAAAATTTTGAAAGAAGATGTGTTTAGTCTTGTTGATACATATTTTATGCCATATGGTGTAGAGTGTGACCACTATTCGGTATTAGGTGAGATTATTGATATTAGTATGACAAGAAATAATCTTACAAAAGAAGAAGTAATTTCCCTTACTGTTAATGCCAATGATCTTATTTTTGATGTGGCCATTAATAGAAAGGATTTATTAGGTGAACCTGCTATAGGCAGAAGATTTAAAGGGTTTATATGGATGCAGGGATTTATTAATTTCCCATCCTGATAAATAGCTCTCATAGTTAAATGGATATAATAAACCCCTCCTAAGGGTTAGTTGTAGGTTCGATTCCTACTGAGAGCATTACATGTAATTTTTTAGTTTTATTAGAATTATTGTTACTATTCACATCGCAACCAGACACTTGCTGTCAAGTTGCGTAATAGCATGATTCATTAGAATTTAAGGTAAACAAATGAATTATATTGTACTGGATCTTGAATGGAACCAAGCAGAAGGAAAATCACATAAGAGATTAGCTTTTGAGATTATTGAAATAGGGGCAATTAAGTTAGACAGTGAAAAAAGAGTAATAGGTAAATTTAATGAGTTGATAAAACCAAAAGTCTATTCCTATATTAATCGCGTAACAAGATCTCTTATTCATATTAAAATGGAAGAATTGCAAAAAGGTATTTCCTTTGTAGAAGCAATGAATAAATTTTTAAAATGGTGCGGAGATGATTACATTTTCTGTACCTGGGGTTCTCTAGATTTGCTTGAACTTCAAAGAAATATGAAATATTATAAAATGAAACCACTGTCCCAGGGACCAATTGCTTTTTTAGACGTACAAAAGCTTTTTAGCAGACAGTACGAGGATAAAGTGTCCAGAAGAACCTTGGAATATGCAGTGGATTTTTTGCATATTGAAAAGGATATTCCATTCCATAGAGCTTACAGTGATGCTTATTACACCGTAAAGGTTTTAAATAAAATATCAAAAGAAACCGAAAAGCATATTTCTTTTGATGTTTTCAATACTCCTAAAAATAAAAAACATGAAATACAAGTAGTATTTGATGATTATACTAAATACATTACAAGAGAGTTTTCAAGTAAATTAAGTATTATGAATGACAAGGAAATCGTAAGTACCAGATGCTATAAATGTGGTAAAAATCTTCCGAAAATTCAAAAATGGTTTACACCAAACGGAAAGCATTATTATTGTATTTGCAAATGCCCTATTCATGGTTATATGAAAGGAAAAATCCGCGTTCGTAAAACGGAAAAAGATAATGTTTATGCAATAAAAACATTAAAGCTCATTTCCCAACAGGAGATGGAAGAGATCCTGTTAAAAAAGGAAAGAGCTTCAATTAAAAGGAAAAGAAAAAGAAATAATTAAATATCCCAATTATTCCGGCGTCGTTCTCTTAATCTTCTTTTAGAACGGCGTCTTCTTTTATTATTTTGTTTTATCTGTTTTCTACGTCTTGTAAGTTCCTGACTTGGAGTTAATCTGATTCGTCTTCTGCGACGTTTTCTTCCAAAGTAGTAATTGTGTAAAAAGGCTCTTAAAAATACTCCAAATATAAACAAAGCAGCCAGTCCACAAATGATTAAAATAATTTTAACAACATTCAGGAAAATAATTTTTCCCGTATTTTCTGTTTCTTCCTCCGCAGGTTTATTTGATACAACAGGTCCGTCAAAATCATAAGTAGTTTCTGCAGCAGACTCTAACTCAATGGTAGCACTTCCTACATTTACTCCCTTGTAAGTATAATTTACAGTAGCAATAGAGGAATTTTCTGTTTCGTCATAAGTTAAAGTTGACTCTGTATCAGAAAAAACGGCTGTATTAGGAAGTACGATATAATCACTTTCATTCAAAGTCATAATAGGCTTTGAGCTTCCAAAAATATCACTGCTTGTAGTGAAAAAGTCGTTGCCGTTTGGTGTATAAGCAGTTTCATAGTCAGCTACCTTTAGGCATTGGAAATTGGCAAAGCCATAGTCGAATAGCGCAACAGTATCTTCAAACTGTGCAGGAGAATCTTCTTTCATAACAACACAAATTAATTTCATGCCATCTTTCTGGGCGCAAGAGACTAAGGTAGAATGAGCATCTGTGGTATAACCGGTTTTACTTCCTACTAAATAATCGTAAGCATAAGTTTTTCCGGGGAGTAACTTATTTTTAGACCATAAATCCATATGATCCGGCTGGGTAGCGGTAGGTTCAATTACATAATTTATCGTGCTGGACATTTTACAAAGCATTTCATTGTTAAAAAATTCCTTTGCAATTAAAGCAAAATCATAAGGGGTTGTATAGTGGTTCTCGTCATGAAGTCCGTGAGGATTCATAAAATGAGATTCCGTACAGCCAATTTCAGCCGCTTTTTGATTCATCATAACAATGAAATCGTCAATAGTGCCGCCAATGTGCTCCGCAACTGCATTAGCTGTTTCATTTGCAGAATAAACTAAAATACCGTAAAGACACTGCTCCATAGTAAGAGTTTCTCCAACATCCATACCCATATTAGAGGAACTTCTTTCAATACTGAAAACCGCTTCATTGGAAAAAGAAACAACATCATTCATATCTGCAGTTTCAGCTGCAATTAAGGTAGTTAAAATTTTAGTAGTGCTGGCCGGGTAAGATTTCTGGTGAATATTTTTCCCATATAAAATAGTACCGGTGTTAGCCTCCATTAAAATAGCCGCTTCAGCAGAAGTAACCGGTCCGTCAGGCCAGTTTTCAATATCATTAGTTTCCACAGGAATATTTTGTCTGGCTACTGCCTCTGCCTCTCTATCAACAGTGGCATAGGTGGTAAAACAATTTCCTAAAAAAAGGGTGCCTGCTAAAAGAAAAGAAGCACCTTTATGTAAATATCTCTTTAATTTTGTAAAATTCATACGATTTCAAATCCTTTTATTTAATCTTTACATAATATAATACACTATTTTCAAATAAAACCAAAGAGAATTAAGAAAAAATCCCTACTATATTTTATAAAACATTAAGTCATGATATAATAGGTGCTAGCAAGCTGGAGCAAAAGAAGTCTTTTTACAGCCGGCGATAAATAAAAGTTGTGAATGAAATTCACCATATAATAAGTCAAAAGAGAAGGAGATTATTATGAAAAAATTTATGAAAGAATTTAAAGAGTTTATTAGTCGTGGAAATGTAATGGATATGGCAGTGGGTATTATTATTGGTGGGGCATTTACCAGTATTGTTTCTTCTTTAGTTGAGGATATTATTAATCCTATTTTAGGATTATTTGGTGGGATGAATTTTGATAAACTACAATTAAATCTTTTAGGAGAAGTAACATTAAATTATGGAAAATTCCTTACTGCTGTTATGAATTTTCTAATTATGGCATTAGTGGTTTTTTTAATTGTAAAAACTGTAAACAAAGCAGCCTCCAAATTTGCACCAAAAAAAGAAGAAGAAAAGAAAACAACCAAAATTTGTCCTTATTGCAAAAGTGAGATTTCCATAGAAGCAGTAAGATGCGCACATTGTACATCTATGTTAGAAGAAAAAATTTAAAGACACTTGCTATCAGACCAGGTAATAGAATAGATTGATTTAAGTGAACAGAGTTATCTAAATCTTTTCAAATTTAGACAAATAGTATATAATATAATTGATTTTTCTATAATTTTTAAACAAATTACACAGAAATCCATTATTTCTGATAACGTTTGAACATTAATAAATAGAGAATACAGGAGTAAAAAGAAATGAGACTTCGCAATATACCGGGTGCTAATGATGTTATTGCATCAAGCCCCTATGTAATACAGGAACCAATAGATAAAAAAGGAAATCAAAAAGAGAATTTTCCAAAAAACCAGCCTATTCATATTGAAATTGGTATGGGGAAAGGAAAATTTATTCATGAGTTAGCAAAGCGCAACCCGGAGATTAATTATATTGGTATAGAGAGATATTCCAGTGTACTTTTAAGAGCTATTCAGAAAATGGAAGAAGAACCATTGGAGAATTTAAAGTTTATGTGTATTGATGCAAAGGAAATAACAGATGTATTTGACACAGAAGAGGTGGACAAGATATATCTGAATTTTTCCGATCCATGGCCAAAGGACAGACATGCAAAAAGACGTCTTCCTTCCAAAGAATTTTTATTAAGATATGATAAGATTCTAAAAAAAGATGGAAAACTGGAGTTTAAAACAGACAATAAAGGATTGTTTGATTTTGCATTAGAGGAGTTACCGGTTGCTAACTGGAAAGCAGAAGCAGTTAGCTACGACTTACACAATGATGAAAAAATGTGTCAGGGAAATATTATGACGGAATATGAGGAGAAATTTTCATCAAAGGGGAATCCTATTTATAAATATATTATCTATAGATAATAAGTTACGTTTCACACAGCAACCGGACACTTGCTGTCGGGCTGTATAATAACATCATTCAAGTGTTAGTTTCTGTCCCGTGAAGCGAGTTAGCATGCAGAAATTAAATGTTACCGCACACCGAGTGAATAGTATTAATAAATATAAAAAAAGGGAAGGGTAAATTCTATGCTGTTTGTTTTTTTCTTATTGTGGGTTATTTTTAACGGCAAGTTCACTTTAGAAATTGCATTATTTGGCATTGTAATCTCATTAGCAGTTTATGCCTTTATTTGCAAATTCATGGATTGGAGCCCAAAAAGGGATCTATACATTATAAAAATATCCGGTTTTTTAATTCAGTATGCCTTTGTACTTTTAAAAGAGATTTTCAAAGCAAATGTTGCTACTATTAAAATGATATTTTCAGAAAAATATGAAAGGGAACCGGTACTTGTTTCCTTTGAAACAAACATAAAATCAAAAGCTTTAAGAGTTCTTTTAGCCAATTCCATTACGATTACCCCAGGCACAATTACTGTGTCTTTAGAGGATAATCGGTATCTGGTTCACTGTCTGGATGTGGATTTCAGTGAAGGCATAGAGGACTCTGTTTTTGTTCAGATTTTGCAAAAAATAGAAAAGGCAGGTGAGAAGCATGAATAGTGGAATTCCATTACTGGAACAATGCTATGAAATGTTATTAACAGCAATTATTTTAATACTGGCGGTAATGCTTTTGCTTTGTTTGCTTAGGGCCTGCTTAGGACCAAGGGTAGCAGACAGAATCGTAGCCATTAATATGATGGGAACGCTGGTTATGGTTATGATTGCAGTGCTTTCGGTTTTAATGAAGGAAGGTTATCTGGTAGATATTTGTCTTATTTATGCCATGATAAGTTTTCTGGCAGTTATTGTTTTAACCAAGGTTTACATGGGTGTATATTTGGAAAAGAAAGAGAAAAAAAAGAAGGAGAAAAAGGAAAAGGAGGAAGAAAGCTATGGAAATTCTTGAGTGGATTCGCTTTATTGTTGGTACGTTTTTTTTACTTTTCGGCCTTTTTACCTTTTTTATGGAGATTATTAGTATTTATAAGCTTAAATATGTGTTAGACAGAATGCATGCAGCAGCTACAGGTGATACCCTTGGAATATTATTGTCTTTAATTGGACTTATGATTATGAATGGGCTGAATTTTACAACCTGTAAAATGGCACTGATTATTATTTTTTTCTGGTGTGCTTCTCCGGCTTCGTCACATTTAATTGCCCGTTTGGAGGTTACTACCAATGAATCAGAAGATAAATATGGGAGGGTTTCAAAATAATGGAATGGCTTATGTATATTTTATTGGGATTTTTGGTAATATGCGCCATTGCCGTCAGCTTTTCCAAAAATCTTCTAAATTCCCTTTTAATTTTTATGTCTTATAGTCTGGTTATGTCCATTATCTGGATTTTATTAGAATCTCCGGATCTTGCTATTACGGAAGCAGCAGTTGGAGCCGGAGTTACTTCCGTACTTTTCTTTGTCACATTAAAGAAAATTCACGCCATTGATGAAGAGAAGTAATTATTCAGGACAGGTCGAATTATTTACTGCTGAGATTGTAAGAACATGATAATGGAGTGCAAAAATAATTATTCACAACATCATAGGGGAGAAGAAAAATGAGTAAATTAAAAGATAAAAAAATCTACGAAAAAACATGGGCTTATAAATTCTTCCGCTGGTATAGGGGAGAAAAAGACCCGTTTCTTGGGGAAGTGGAAATGAAACAGGGGGAATCATTAGAAGAAAATGTTCCCATGGAGGAAATTGCCAGAGAAAAAAGGGATTTAATCGAAAAGGCTTATGATATAGAACATAATAAAGAAATTAAGGTTTTTAAAAAGTTTTATGGAGTGTTATCGGTTCTTTTTTGTCTGGCACTGACTTTTGTGCTTCTTTTAATGGTTTCCTATTCTCCAAAAACAGGGAAACCGGGTAATCCCAACGAAAACGAAGTATCGGCCAGATATATTGAAAGTGGACTTCAGGAAACAGGGGCAGTCAATATTGTGACCGGAATGATTTTAGATTATCGTGCTTTTGATACATTAGGGGAATCCCATGTACTTTTTATAGCTACTATTACTGTGTTTATCCTTCTTCGGATTGACAAGGATGAAAAGGGGAAGGAAAAAGACAGGGAAGAAGCAAATGACAGAAATTATGAGCCAAAAAATGATGCGATTTTGCAGATGGCAGCTACCGTACTGGTGCCTCTTATTATAATATTTGGTATTTATGTGATTTTAAACGGACATATTTCTCCCGGTGGTGGATTTTCAGGTGGCGCCATTATTGGAGCTGGTCTGATTCTTTATTTAAATGCTTTTGGATTCGCTAAAACAGAGCGGTTTTTCACAGAAAAAACTTATAAAATTATATGCTTTTTCTCTTTATCCTTTTATTGTCTTGCAAAAAGCTACTCTTTTTATATGGGTGCAAACCATTTAGAAAGTGGTATTCCTCTTGGAACACCGGGGGCTATTTTAAGCAGTGGATTGATTTTGCCATTAAACATTTGTGTAGGACTGGTTGTTGCATGTACCATGTATGCTTTTTATGCACTGTTTCGTAAAGGAGGTTTTTAAATATGTTTGGACCGAATTTATTGGCAAACTATGGAGAGGCTGTTTCCATGATTTTATTTGCCATAGGATTTACCAATTTGCTGCTTCAGAAAAATCTCATCAAGAAAATTATTGGCTTAAATATTATGGATACAGCTACTTATTTATTTTTAGCGTTAAAAGGATATATTAGAGGAAGAGTTGCACCTATTGTAGTAAATGGCGTTCAGGATGTGGAGGCTTATATTAATCCTATTCCGGGAGGTTTGGTGCTTACAGGTATTGTAGTTTCCGTATCGGTATCTGCCCTGATGCTTTCTTTAACAATTCGTTTATACAGAAGGTACCACACACTGGATTTAGATGAAATTTCCACATTATTGAAAAAGGAGGAAAAATAGTATGGAGTTTGTACAAAATTTTCCCTTTTTCTCTATTTTGTTATCTCTATTTTCAGGTACTGTTACTTCCATGTTAAATGGAAAATGGGCAAAGAGAGTGAATGGGTTTGTTATTTCTGCTGTTATGGTTATGTCGGCAGCAGTGCTTTTCTTTGTTTTAAAAACAGGAGAAAGCTACACTTTTATGATGGGACATTTTCCGGCACCCTGGGGTAATGAAATCAGGGTGGGTGTGTTAGAGGCTTTCATGGCATTATTTTTCTGCGTTATTATGCTTTTGTCCTTAATAGGCGGACGTGCTCACTTAAAGGAAGAAATTGCAGAAAGTAAGCAGAATTTATACTACATTTTAGTAAATCTTTTATTAAGTTCACTGCTTGCACTGATTTATACAAATGATTTATTTACTGCATATGTTTTTGTGGAAATCAATACGATTTCAGCTTGTGGACTAATTATGATCAGACAAAACGGTCATACCTTTGAAGCGGCTACAAGATATATGATTATGAGTCTTCTTGGCTCCGGTTTGCTTTTACTTGGTATTTGTATTTTGTATGACTGCACCGGACATTTGTTAATGAGTCATATTAAGGAATCGGTTGTTACTTTGTGGTCAGCAGGAGGATATCACATTCCTCTAGTGGTAGCTATTGGATTTATTTGTGTGGGACTGGCTATTAAAAGCGCACTGTTTCCATTCCATTCCTGGTTACCCAATGCTTACGGATATTCCACCGTATCCAGTGCGGCTATTTTATCAAGCCTTGTGTCAAAAGGATATATCTTTTTACTTTTTAAAATCTGCTACCGGGTAATTGGCTGGGAAGTGATTTTAGACAGTAAGATTATAAATATTTTGTTTGTATTTGGTCTGTGCGGTATGATAATTGGCTCTTTAAGCGCCATTCAGGAAAATGATATCCGTAGAATGATAGCCTTTTCTTCTGTAGCACAGATTGGATATATTTATATGGGAGTAGGTCTTGGAACAACAGAAGGAATGGTAGCAAGTGTTTACCATGTGTTATCCCACGCAGCAACAAAAAGTCTTTTATTTGTTGCAGCTGTAGGACTTACCGATGCTTCCGGAAGAAGCAAGAAATTTTCTGATTTAACAGGAGCCGGTTATCGGAATAAGTTAGCAGGTGTTGCTTTTACGGTAGGTTCTCTTTCTATGGTAGGTATGCCGGCATTTTCCGGCTTTATCAGTAAGCTGTTATTTGCAACCTCCTGTGTTCAGAATACGCCGTACAAAATGCTTCCAACTTTAATTTGTTTAGGTATTAGTACGATTTTAAATGCCATTTATTTTATGAAAACAGTGATTCGTATTTATACTCCGGTAAAAGGTTCGAATGACAGTATTTTAGTAAAGAAAAGTGTTGGATATGCAGGGGCACTTGTTTGTTTCATGGTTATTAATGTGGTGTTAGGTATGTTTTCCACACCAATTGTAAATATGATTCAAATAGGACTTGAAATGTTTAGTTAGGGGGTAAAAAATGTATACATTGTTATTACCAATTTTGGTTCCAATTATGATGGGTATACTTTTGTTTATCCTGCCGGAGCCCAAAAATAGAAAAAATCTTTTGCTTTATACAGGAATTATACTGATTTTTAATGGAATATTAGTGTTACGGGCAGTTTTTTCCAGTGTAGAGACTTTTACATTGTTTTCTTTGCACGATCAGCTTTCCATTGTGTTTAAAGCAGATGAACTTGGAAAAATATTTGCTGTAGCAGTTACTATTGTATGGATCCTAGCCGGATTTTTCGCTTTTTCTTATATGAGCCATGAAAAAAATGAAAAGCGGTACTATGCATTTTATTTAATTGTTTTTGGTGTGTTAATTGGTCTTGATTTTTCGGGCAATTTAATTACTATGTATGCCTTTTATGAATTTATGACCTTGTGTTCTTTTCCACTTGTTATACACAATCAGTCAAAAGAGGCCATTATGGCGGCACTTAAATATTTGCTGTATTCCTTTTTTGGTGCCTATATGGCATTATTCGGTATTTATTTTATGATAAAGTACGCGGATTCCTCTGTATTTGTGCCGGGTGGGGCCTTTGGTACAGTAGAAAATCAGGCTTTCCTATTAATTGTAGTTTTCCTTATGATTTTAGGATTTGGGGTAAAAGCAGGAATGTTTCCGGTTCACGGATGGCTTCCAACTGCCCATCCGGTAGCTCCGGCTCCGGCTAGTGCGGCACTTTCGGCTATTATTGTAAAATCCGGCGTTTTTGCCATGATAAGAGTTGCTTATTATGTAGTTGGTCCGGAGTTTATCCGTGGCACCTGGGTACAGACAGTATGGCTGAGTCTTGCCTTAATTACCGTGTTTATGGGGTCTATGTTAGCTTATGGTGAAAAGGTGTTTAAAAAACGGCTTGCTTATTCTACGGTAAGTCAGGTTTCTTATATTGTGCTTGGACTGGCTCTTTTAAATCCCATTGCCATGACCGGTTCCCTGCTCCATGTATTAGCACATGCTTTTATTAAATGTACATTGTTCCTTGTGGCAGGTGCCATTATTTTCAAAACCGGCTGTACAAGGGTAGATGAATTTCGTGGAATAGGAAAGAAAATGCCTATTACTATGTGGTGTTACACCTTTGCCAGTCTTGGATTAATTGGTATTCCCCCAACAGGAGGCTTTATTAGTAAATGGTATCTGGCAACAGGAGCATTGGATAGTGGTATAAAAATATTCAACTTCTTAGGACCTATTGTGCTTTTAATCAGTGCTTTATTAACAGCAGGTTATTTGCTTCCGGTTTCTATAAACGCGTTTTTACCGGGAGAGGATTTTGATAGTAAAAATGTGAAAAAATGCGAGCCGGATAAATATATGTTAATTCCGTTAATTGTGCTTACTGTTTTGTCAGTACTGATTGGTTTATTTCCAAATTTCCTAATTCAGTATTTTACAAATCTGATAAGCGGGTTAATGTAGAAGGGAGGAGTCAGAATGAATGAAGTATTTATGTTTCTTGTTATATTGATTCCTGTTTTAGGTGGCATTTTAATACCCTTTATTCCTTTCAAAAAAAGAAATCATATGTTGATTTACACAGAGTTGGTTGTTATTATTAACACCTTTTTGGTGTGGATGCTTTTATTTAACAGACCGGAAAACGGATTTACTTTAATGAAGATTACAGGTGATTTAACAATCCGTTTTAAACTGGATGGGCTTGGAAGTGTTTTTGCAGGACTGATTTCTTCTCTTTGGCCATTGGCTACTTTGTATGCTTTTGAGTATATGAAGCATGAAAACCATGAGAAAATATTTTTCTTATTTTACACAGTTACCTATGGAGTTACTTTAGGAATTTCTTTAAGCAGCAACCTGATTACCATGTATTTCTTTTATGAGCTTTTAACGTTAGTAACAGTGCCTTTAGTTATTCATACTCTTACAAGGGAAGCGGTGTTAGCTGCCAGAAAATATTTGTATTATTCCCTTGGTGGGGCGGCATTTGCCTTTATTAGTGTAATCTTTATGATTGTGTATGGCTCGGGAGAGGGATTTGTATTAGGCGGAACTTTGGACCCTTCTAAAGTGGGAGACCAGGGAAATATTTTACTTTTGATTTATGTGTTTGCTTTTTTTGGATTTGGTGTAAAAGCAGCTCTTTGTCCCTTTAACTCCTGGCTTCCCCAGGCAGGCGTGGCACCAACGCCGGTAACAGCACTGCTTCATGCGGTAGCTGTGGTAAAATCCGGTGCTTTTGCTATTATGCGTCTGACTTATTATTGCTTCGGTACAGAATTTTTAAAGGGTACCTGGGCCCAGAATGTGGTAATGCTGGCAGCCATGATTACTATTGTGTACGGTTGTAGTATGGCAGTGAAGGAACGACATTTAAAGAGAAGACTGGCTTATTCTACTATCAGCAATTTAAGCTATATTTTATTTGGTGTAACCATTATGACTCCTCTTGGATTAGTAGGAGCATTAAGTCATATGATTTTTCACGGCGTTATGAAAATCTGTTCTTTCTTTTGTGCAGGTGCGGTTATTTATAAAACAGGAAAAAATTATGTGTACGAATTAGAGGGGCTTGGTAAAAAAATGCCCAAGGTATTTGGGATTTTTACAATTTCCGCTCTTGCTTTAATGGGTGTGCCGGGGCTTTGCGGATTTATTAGTAAATACAATCTGGCAGCAGCTGCAAGAGAAAGTGGAAATGTGATTGCTTATTTTGGAATAGGGGCTCTTTTGATTTCAGCTCTTTTAACAGCAACTTATATGTTTTCCATTATTATCAGGGCATTTTTCCCGGTGGCGGATTTTGACTATGGCAAAATAAAGGATGCAAAAGATCCAAACTGGCTTATGCTTTTGCCACTGTGCTTATTTGTCATCGCCATGTTTTATTTTGGATTAAATTCCGGGCAGCTTGTGGACTTATTTATAAGTATTGCCACAGGGAATTTTTAGAAGGGAGGTTAGAACATGAGTTGTATTTTAACAAATCAGACATTTTCCATATCTGAACTATGCGGCTATGGGCTTTCCTTTTCCTTTGGAGGACTGCGTACTATATATTTTGTTATTGCCCTTATTATGTGGACTGTAACAGGGATTTTTTCGCTGGAATATATGAAGCATTATGAAAACAAAAAACGGTACTATGTATCCTTTTTTCTAACCTTTCTTGCTACTGTAGGGGTGTTTTTGTCGGCTGACTTATTTACTCTTTATGTATTTTTTGAAATTATGTCGCTGACCTCCTATGTGTGGGTTGCATTTGATGAAAAGAAGGAGTCTTTAAGAGCCGGAGAAACTTATCTTGCCATTGCCATTATTGGTGGTATGGTAATGTTAATGGGACTGTTTTTAATGCGGGCAGCAGGAGCCGGTCAGATGGAAGTTAGCAACCGCTTACTTTTATATATTGCAGGTTTTTGTCTGTTATTTGGTTTTTTGGCAAAAGCAGGTGCTTTTCCACTGCACATCTGGTTACCTAAAGCTCATCCGGTTGCTCCGGCACCGGCCAGTGCATTGCTTTCCGGTATATTAACAAAAACCGGTATTTTTGGTGTTATCTGGATTAGTGTGACGATTTTTTGGGAAAATAAAGCTTTTGGAAACGGGCTTTTGGTGTTAGCTGTTATTACCATGGTATTAGGCGGTATACTGGCATTAAATTCTCATAATTTAAAAGAAGTGTTAGCCTGTTCTTCCGTTTCCCAGATTGGATTTATTTTAACGGGAATATCAACTGTTTGTATTCTGGGAGAAGAAAGTGTCCTGGCAGCAAAAGGTACTATTCTCCATATGGTAAATCATTCTTTGTTTAAGCTGGTACTGTTTATAGTAGCCGGTGTAGTATTTATGAATCTTCATAAGCTTGATTTAAATGAGATTCAGGGTTTTGGAAGGAAAAAGCCCCTACTTCAGTTTATTTATTTGATGGGTGCCCTGGGCATTGGAGGTATTCCACTTTTTAGCGGTTATATTAGTAAAACCCTTCTCCATGAAGGGCTTGTGGAAGCCGGACTTGTGACGGCAGAATGGCTGTTTTTACTAAGCGGTGGACTTACAGTCTGCTATATGATAAAGATTTATGTGCTTTTATTTCTGGAAAAAAATAAAGACGAAACAGTGCAGAAAAAGTATGATAATATGGCGAAAACTTATATGAATAAAAAAACTGCCATTGCACTGACAGTTAGTGCCTGCTTACTGCCTGTTTTTGGTATACTGCCAGAGTACACAATAGATAAAATCGGAAACTACGGTATGGAATTTTTTGGCCTTGAACCTATGAAAGAGGTGCCACATTATTTTTCTTTGGAAAATTTAAAGGGTGGCCTGATTTCCATAGGAATTGGAGTTGTTATTTACTTTGCTGTAGTAAAGCTTTTATATAAAAAGCAAAAATGTTATGGAAGCTTTTTACCAAAGTGGCTGGATATGGAAAACAAATTTTACCGTCCACTGATTACGGCTGTCTGCGGTGTGTGTAAGTTCATATGTAGAGTTTTAGAAGGTTTAACAGACGGGCTGGTTGTTCTTTTAAGAAAAACGATTTACCGTGATAAGCCTTTACCTCATGAGTTAGCAGAGGGTAACGAATTTACTTATGCAGTAGGTGGATTTATGGATAGTACTGTAAAGGTTTTAAATAAGACGGTTTATAAGAGTAATCCAAAGGAGAATAAAAATTATAGGCATAAATTAGCTATGTATTATGCTATGATTCATGAAAATAACAAAATTATTACAAGAAGTCTGTCCTTTGGACTTATGATGTTCTGTACCGGGTTGTTTATTGTGCTTGTTTATTTATTGACGGTGTAGGAATAAAGTTGCTGAACTATTGTTACTGTTTATGAGGTACGAGTGAACAGTAACGAACTATTACAAAAAGTATGAAAAAATAAAAAAAAGGGATAGCCAAATTGAGTTTTTTTTGATAAAATAGTCTTCGTTAGCAAATTAGTTGTTATCGAAGCGTGGCTCAGTTTGGTAGAGCGCTGCGTTCGGGACGCAGAGGTCGCAGGTTCGAATCCTGTCGCTTCGACTATTAGAAAACCTCAAAAGCTTTGGACATATAGCTTTTGAGGTTTTTTAGCAAAAAGTTTTAAGAAATATCAATTCTTGCTACGAAAAAATTGACAGCAATCCACATATAATAGTAAAATAACATACAGTGAAAAGAAATAGTATAAATACGATAAGGGAGGTATTCTTGTGCCAAAGAGAACAGATATTCACAAAGTATTAATTATTGGTTCAGGCCCAATTATTATTGGACAGGCTTGTGAGTTCGATTATTCAGGAACACAGGCTTGTAAAGCATTAAAGAAATTAGGATATGAGATCGTACTTGTAAACTCCAATCCGGCAACTATTATGACAGACCCGGAGACAGCAGATGTAACTTACATCGAGCCGTTAAATGTAGAGCGTTTAGAGCAGATTATTGCAAAAGAACGCCCGGATGCATTACTTCCAAACTTAGGAGGACAGTCCGGTCTTAATTTATGTGCTGAGTTAAACCAGGCAGGAGTATTAGATAAATATGGTGTACAGGTTATCGGTGTTCAGGTAGATGCCATTGAACGAGGCGAGGATCGTATTGAATTTAAGAAAACCATGGACAGCCTTGGTATTGAGATGGCCAGAAGCGAAGTTGCTTACACAGTAGAGGAAGCTCTTGAAATCGCTGATAGATTAAGCTATCCGGTTGTACTTCGTCCGGCTTATACTATGGGCGGTGCCGGCGGCGGCCTAGTATATAATAAAGAAGAGTTAAAAACAGTCTGCGCAAGAGGTTTACAGGCAAGTCTTGTTGGACAGGTTTTAGTAGAAGAGTCCATTCTCGGATGGGAAGAGTTAGAGTTAGAGGTTGTTCGTGATGCAGAAGGTAATATGATTACCGTATGTTTTATCGAAAATATCGACCCACTTGGTGTACACACAGGAGATTCTTTCTGTTCAGCACCAATGCTTACTATTTCCGAAGAATGTCAGAAAAGATTACAGGAACAGGCATATAAAATTGTAGATTCCGTACAGGTTATCGGTGGAACTAACGTACAGTTCGCACATGATCCGGTATCTGACCGAATTATTGTTATCGAGATTAATCCACGTACTTCCCGTTCTTCAGCACTTGCATCCAAGGCTACAGGTTTCCCAATCGCCCTTGTATCTGCAATGCTTGCAACAGGACTTACATTAAAAGATATTCCATGTGGAAAATATGGAACTTTAGACAAATATGTACCGGATGGAGATTATGTTGTAATTAAATTTGCCCGTTGGGCATTTGAGAAATTCAAAGGTGTAGAAGATAAATTAGGTACTCAGATGCGCGCCGTAGGTGAAGTTATGAGTATTGGTAAGACCTACAAGGAAGCTTTCCAGAAAGCAATCCGTTCCTTAGAAACAGGACGTTACGGCTTAGGTCATGCCAAAGATTTTGATTCCTTAAGCAAAGATGAATTATTACGAAGATTAAAAACACCTTCCAGCGAGCGTCATTTCCAAATGTATGAAGCAATTCGTAAAGGTGCAACTGTTGAAGAAATCCATGATATTACTAAGGTAAAACACTACTTTATCGAGCAGATGAAAGAGTTAGTGGAAGAAGAAGAAGCTTTATTGGCAAATAAAGGAAGCTTACCGGCTGATGAGGTGTTAATTACAGCCAAAAAAGACGGCTTCTCTGATAAATATTTAAGCCAGTTGTTAGAAATTTCTGAAGATGAAATTCGCAACCGCCGTATTGAGCTTGGTGTAGAAGAAGCATGGGAAGGTGTTCACGTAAGCGGAACAGAAAATAGTGCTTATTACTACTCCACATACAATGCAGAGGACAAGAATCCGGTTAGCACAGACAAACCAAAGATTATGATTTTAGGCGGTGGTCCAAACCGTATCGGTCAGGGTATCGAATTTGACTATTGTTGTGTACATGCATCTATGGCACTGAAAAAATTAGGCTTTGAAACCATTATCGTAAACTGTAATCCGGAAACCGTATCTACAGACTACGATACTTCCGATAAGCTCTATTTCGAGCCATTAACATTAGAAGATGTATTAAGCATTTATAAGAAAGAAAAACCACTTGGTGTTATCGCACAGTTTGGTGGACAGACTCCACTTAACTTGGCAGCAGAATTAGAGAAAAACGGTGTGAAGATTTTAGGAACTTCTCCATCTGTTATTGACCTGGCAGAAGATAGAGACTTATTCCGTGAAATGATGGAAAAATTAGAAATTCCAATGCCGGAATCAGGAATGGCAACTACTGTAGAAGAAGCAGTAGAAATTGCTAATAAAATCGGTTATCCGGTTATGGTTCGTCCTTCTTATGTACTTGGTGGCCGTGGCATGGAAGTTGTTTATGATGATGAAAGCATGACAGGCTACATGAAAGCGGCAGTTGGCGTAACACCGGACCGTCCAATTTTAATTGACCGTTTCTTAAATAATGCATTAGAGTGTGAAGCAGATGCTATCAGCGATGGAACACATGCATTTGTACCGGCAGTTATGGAACACATTGAGTTAGCAGGTATTCACTCCGGTGACTCTGCATGTATCATTCCTTCTGTACACATTACGGAAGAAAATGTGGCAACCATCAAAGAATACACAAGAAAAATTGCAGAAGAAATGCATGTTAAAGGTCTTATGAATATGCAGTATGCAATTGAAAATGGTAAAGTATATGTATTAGAAGCAAACCCAAGAGCTTCCCGTACAGTACCTTTGGTATCAAAAATATGTAACATCCGCATGGTACCACTTGCAACAGATATTATTACATCTGAGCTTACAGGCCGCCCATCACCAATTGCTGAATTAAAAGAACAGGAAATTCCAAATTATGGTGTAAAAGAGGCAGTATTCCCATTCAATATGTTCCAGGAAGTAGACCCTGTTTTAGGACCTGAAATGCGTTCCACAGGTGAAGTACTTGGATTATCAGGTTCCTATGGTGAAGCATTCTACAAAGCACAGGAAGCATGCCAGTCAAAGCTTCCATTAGAAGGAACAGTACTGATTTCTGTAAGTAATAGAGATAAGAGTGAGGTAGAAGCCGTTGCAAGAAGTCTTCATGAAGACGGATTTAAGATTGTAGCAACAGGTGGAACCTATGATTTAATAAGTAAAGCCGGCATCCCAGCAACAAAAGTTAACAAGCTTTACGAAGGACGTCCAAACATTGCAGATATGATTACTAACGGAGATATCCAGTTAATCGTTAACTCTCCGGCAGGAAAAGAAGCAGTTACTGACGACAGTTACTTAAGAAAAGCAGCAATTAAGCACAAAGTTCCATACCTTACTACTCTTGCGGCAGCAAAAGCTACAGCAGAAGGTATTCGTTATGTGAAAACACATGAAAATGGGGAACTGAAGTCATTGCAGGAATTGCATAGCGAGATTCATGATAAATAAAAGATAGGAAATAGAAACAGGGGGCTGTCGCACTAAGTAATTAGTGTGACGGCCCTTATTTGTCCATTCATGTTGCTGGGAAATGGTAAATACAATTACCGTTACTGTTCACTCGTACCTCGTAAACAGTAACAATTCGCAGGCTCATTTAAAGTTTTGCTACGCAAAAGGAGCCTGCTCACACCCAAATCACGTTCATACGCAACAAAACAGCAAGTGTTTTGTTGCTGACTGAACAGT
>JAFSDJ010000032.1 GCA_017436305.1 Lachnospiraceae bacterium | reverse complement strand
TTGGAAATTTTATATATAAATGTGGACGAAGAGAAAAAGGAAGAATATTTAATTACAAGGAAATATCATACGGGTATTGAATTTATTAAAATCAATGAACATTTATATATATATTTAGAAGAATGGCAAATGATATGATGTGTATCATTACCAGCAGACATTAACGCAAAGGATTTTTGTGGATGTAGACTATTGCCACATGGAATTTTTAGTGTTATAATGAATAAAAGTTTCCGGGTAAAGTGTTAAGAAATGTTCCGGTTACTTCTTACATAGGAATGTCTGTTTAGGGCATAACTTATTTTTAAAGACGTTAGAGAGAGGTGAAAAGATGAGAATGTAATCGACTTTTGAAGCATGATATGATTTTGTACAGTAGAGTCCCTTGGGGAAGATACTGTTTTTCATGTTGCCAAAAGTGGATTATGATTCTCATAACCTCTCTTTTTTTATTATGAAAATTTAGGCAGTTGCGATTGTACGAGTGTAGAGTATAGAGCAATCGACGTTTCTAAAGATGGAAAGCAAATACATGAGGTATGACTAGAATCAGGATTCTTTGGCAACAGAGGATTCTTTTTTTTGTTGGGAGGAATGTATATGGCACAAATTAATGTATCAAATCTTACATTTTGTTACGAAGGAAGTTTTGACAATATTTTTGAGGATGTATCCTTTTCCATTGACACAAATTGGCGCTTAGGTTTTATAGGAAGAAACGGAAAAGGAAAGTCCACATTTCTTAATATATTGCTTGGAAAATATGAATATGAAGGAAGTATCAGCACTTCTACCATTTTTGATTATTTTCCTTATCAGATTCAGAAACATCAGATGGAGCTTTGTATTGCAGATTTTATGGAGGAATTGAAAAACGGTTGTGAGCAATGGAGGGTCATTTGCGAGCTGGAAAAACTGAAGGTGTCTGTGGAGGTATTGTATCGTCCATTCTCTACCCTTAGTCATGGGGAGAGAACGAAGGTAATGCTTGCTATTTTATTTGCAGGGGACAATGACTTTTTATTAATTGACGAACCTACCAACCATTTAGACCAGGAAGCAAGGGATACGGTAAAGGAATATCTAAAGGGGAAGAAGGGATTTATTCTGGTATCCCATGATAGAGATTTACTGGATGCCTGCGTGGACCATGTATTAGTGCTAAATCGAAAATCCATTGAAATTCAAAGTGGTAATTTTTCGAGCTGGTGGGAAAATAAGACCAGAAAAGATAATTTTTCGAGAATGGAAAATGAAAAGCATTTAAGGGAAATCCATCAATTAAAAAAATCCGCAGAACGCAGCCGGCAATGGGCGCAAAAAAGTGAGAATTCCAAGATAGGTTTTGACCCTGTGAAAGAACATGACCGCTCCATAGCGACAAGAGCCTATATTGGGACGAAAACCAAGAAAATGCAAAGCAGGGTAAAACAATATGAACGTAGAATCGAGCAGGAAATGGAGGAGAAAGAAGGATTATTGCAAGATATTGAAAATCCAGTGGATTTAAAGGTAATGCCACTTTCTTACCATAAGGAGATTCTGCTTACTGCCAGAGAATATAGTTTGAAATATGAAGATGCAGAACATCCGGTTATTCAGAATTTTAACTTTGAACTACGGCAAGGGGAGAGAGTTTTTCTTCATGGAAAGAATGGGTGTGGAAAGTCCAGTTTTATCAAAGCAATTCTTTCTAAAGCAGGACAGACGGAATTTAAAAATGTAGTGGAAGAAGGAACATTATCTGTAGGAGCAGGGGTAAAAATCTCCTATATTAATCAGGATACCAGTTTCCTAAAAGGCAGTATTAAAGAATTCTGTCAGAATAGAAATCTGGAGGAAAGCTTATTTTGTGCGATTTTAAGACAGCTTGATATGGAACGGGTACAATTTGTAAAACCAATGGAAGAGTATTCGGAAGGTCAGAAGAAAAAGGTATTGATTGCAGCAAGTCTGATGACACCGGCCCACATTTATATATGGGATGAGCCATTAAATTATATTGATGTGTTTTCAAGAATGCAGATAGAAACGTTGTTGCTGAATTATCAGCCTACCATGATACTGGTAGACCACGATATCAGGTTTCAGGAGAAGATAGCTACAAGAGTAATTGAAATGAAAAATGTGTGAAAAATACACCCTAAAACAAAACTACTACTTAGAATTATAAAGCAAGTTTTAAAGAATATGACCAAAAAAGGCTATTGCATCCGCAATAGCCTCCTTTGTAGAGTACTTTTGTATATGTTTCAAGAATGCCACAGCGTTCTTGTTACAGAGGGAGAATAACCTCTGTTTGCTTAAACAATCCAGTCAGAGGATTTTTTATTTTCGGGAAATCCCGTAGAACTTCCCGAAAGTGTGGGAATGTTATATTATGATACTTACGAATTGCTACGCACTTTGTGCTCTCGCAATTCTAAAAACATTCGAAATCCGCCCTATTCGGGCTGCTTTCTCATGTTTTGCGGGTCCCAAAGCCATACTTTTTCATGCAAGCATGAAAAGTATGACCTTTTGACTCTGGTATCATATTATTCCTCTGAACTGTCTTGAAGAGCAGCGTAACCAGTTTCACCGGTTCTAACCTTTACAACATCTTCGATATTGTAAACAAATACCTTTCCATCTCCGATGTTTCCAGTGTAAAGAACCTTTCTTGCAGTTTCGATAACCAAATCTACCGGCACTTTACTTACAACGATTTCCACCTTTACCTTTGGTAATAGGTTCATTTCCAATTCAACACCACGATAGTAGTTGGTTGCACCCTTTTGTGTACCACAGCCTAATACATTGGTAATGGTAACACCGGTAACACCAATTTCATTTAATGCGTGCATCAACTTGGTTAATTTATTTTGACGGGTAACGATAGTAATCTTACTTAATACCGGAGTTTCGGAAGAATCTTCATTTCCGGCCTTTGAAGCGGAAGGAGTATTTGTTGGAGCCTTTGGAACATTGGCAACAGGAGATTGAGAAGCTTCTGTGCTGTCAAAGGTCATAAAGTCTGCATAAGAACTTTCCAAACCATGTTCCATAATATCCAAACCTGCGATTTCTTCTTCTTCTGATACACGAAGACCAATGGTATGTTTAATAACTTGGAAGACAATGGTCATAGTAACAACAACCCATGCAATAACAGCCACAACACCAAGACATTGAGTTCCTAAAAGTTCTGCTCCTCCACCTGTGAAAAGACCAAGCTTTCCATCAGTTCCGGCACCATCTGAGAAAAGACCTACACAAATAGTACCTAAAGCACCATTCAAACAGTGAACACCAACAGCACCAACAGGGTCATCGATTTTTAATACTTTATCAATAAATTCAATACCAAATACAACTGCGAAACCTGCTAAAATACCAATAATAGCAGCTGAGGTTGGAGATACAGTATCACAACCTGCTGTGATAGCAACAAGACCTGCCAAACTTCCGTTTAATGACATAGAAACGTCTGGTTTTTTGTAACGAATCCAGGTGATAATCATAACGGTACAAGTTGCAACTGCGGCAGCAAGGTTTGTAGTTACGAAGATTTTACCTGCAGAAACAATGGCATCGCCTTCCATAGAAACGGTAGAAGCACCATTGAAACCGAACCAACAGAACCAAAGGATGAATACACCAAGGGCGCCTAAAGTTAAACTGTGTCCTGGAATTGCGTGAGACTTTCCATCTTTATCATACTTACCGATACGAGGTCCAACAATGATGGCACCAATCAATGCAGCAACACCACCAACCATGTGAACAGCGGTAGAACCGGCAAAATCATGGAATCCTAATTGGGCAAGCCAGCCACCGCCCCAAATCCAGTGTCCGGAAATAGGATAAATCACTAAACTGATAATTAAACTATAAAGACAATAAGAAGAGAATTTTGTTCTTTCTGCCATTGCTCCGGATACGATGGTAGCTGCAGTTGCGCAGAATACCGTCTGGAAAATCAAAAATGCCCAGAAAGGAACGCCATCCGGTACCATGGAAGTACCATAATTTGCTTCACTTGCGATACCTTTAATGCTTCCGATAAAGTCACCGGAACCACCAAACATCAGACCAAAACCAACCAACCAGAAGATTGGAGTTCCGATACAAAAATCCATTAAGTTCTTCATAATAATGTTACCGGCATTCTTTGCCCGGGTAAAACCTGTTTCTACCATGGCAAAACCTGCCTGCATGAAAAATACTAAAGCGGCACCTAGAAGTACCCAGATTGTGTTTACGGATGAAAATTCCATATGTATCAACTCCTTTTTTTATAATAGAAAAGGCACGTTTCTAATTTTAGAAACGCGCCTTTGCGAAAAAACATATAAACTTTTTCTATTTAGATTGAAAATAACAATTCTTTGTAGTTTGGATATGGCAGGTAAGAAGAAGGTAAAAATTCTTCTGCCTTATCTGCAACTGCTCGTAATTCTTCCATATCAGAAAGAATGGTGCTTTGATAGAATTTAGCAGCATCCAGCATTTTTTCCATGCCTTCAGCAGTAGTAGTATCTGCTTCTAATTTTTCCTCTAAGGCATAGATAGATTCATAGCTGTCAGTAAGTGTCTTAAGAAGTTTTGTCTGAGCGGTACAAGCAAAGTCTCCAATGCTCTTCTTAAGCTGGATAGACTGAGCCAAATCATCACTATACTTCATAAGAGCAGGAAGGAAATCAGTAGTAACCATGTCCTTCAAGGTCTTAGCTTCAATATGAAGAGTCTTACAGTAGTTTTCTAATAAGATTTCATAACGAGAGTAAATTTCACTTTCTGTATAAATACCATGGCTGGTAAATAAATCGATGTTTTTCTTTGCAATAAAGCAAGGAAGGGCATCCGGAGTAGAAGTTAAGTTCAAAAGTCCACGACTTTCAGCTTCTTTTACCCATTCATCAGTATAACCGTTTCCATTGAAGATAACCTTCTTATGCTTTACAATTGCACGTTTTACTAACTCGTGAACCGCAGTTTCCATATCTTCCGGTTTTGTATCCTTTAATTCATTATAGAACTGTGCCAATGCTTCCGCTACCGCTGTATTGATTACGATGTTTGGTCCTGCAACAGAAGCAGAAGAACCTAACATACGGAATTCAAACTTATTACCGGTAAATGCGAAAGGTGAAGTTCTGTTACGGTCTGTGGTATCCTTTGTAAAGTGTGGAAGAACAGAAGCACCGGTTTCCATCTGGATTCTTTTTTGTTCCTTAAAGAAAGTACCATTTTCAATGGAATCCAATACTGCAGTTAATTCATCACCTAAGAAAATAGATACGATAGCCGGTGGAGCTTCGTTAGCACCAAGACGATGGTCATTTCCTGCACTTGCAACAGAAATACGCATTAAATCAGAATATTCATCTACCGCTTTAATAACAGCCATTAAGAAAATTAAGAACTGTGTATTTTCAGCAGGAGTACGACCTGGATCTAATAAATTCACGCCAGTATTAGTAGTCATGGACCAGTTGTTATGTTTACCGGAACCATTGATGCCATCGAATGGCTTTTCATGTAGAAGACAAACCAAATTATGTTTTTCAGCTACTTTCTTCATAATTTCCATAGTCAGCTGATTGTGGTCTACCGCAATGTTAGCAGTATCGAAGATTGGTGCCAATTCATGCTGGGCAGGAGCAACTTCGTTATGTTTTGTCTTTGCCGGAATTCCTAATTTCCATAATTCCTCATCCAAGTCATGCATATAAGCAGAAACACGAGGCTTTAAAGCTCCGAAATAATGGTCTTCCATTTCCTGACCCTTTGGAGGTTTTGCACCAAGTAAGGTTCTTCCTGTGAAAACAAGGTCGGTACGTTTCTTATATAAATCCTTATCTACAAGGAAGTATTCCTGTTCTGGTCCAACTGTAGTGGAAACGCTGCTTACATCCTTCTGTCCAAGAAGATTTAAAATCTTAGTTGCTTCTTTACTTAATGTTTCCATAGAACGAAGAAGAGGAGTCTTCTTATCTAATGCTTCTCCATTGTAGGAACAAAAAGCAGTAGGGATGTAAAGTGTTCCGTCTTTGATGAATGCTGGTGAGGTAGGGTCCCAGGCAGTGTAACCTCTGGCTTCGAAAGTAGCACGAAGTCCGCCGGAAGGGAAACTAGATGCATCCGGTTCACCCTTTACTAATTCCTTACCGGAGAAATCCATGATAATTTCACCATTTTCAATAGGAGAAATGAAACTGTCATGCTTTTCAGCAGTAAAACCGGTCATTGGCTGGAACCAATGAGTAAAGTGGGTTGCACCATTTTCGATTGCCCATTCCTTCATTGCTACAGCAACAGAGTTTGCTACATCAAGTTCCAAATGTGTATTATTTTCAATGGTTTTACGAAGGGCCTTATAAATGTCCTTTGGAAGTTTTTCTCTCATAATCTTGTCACTAAAAACAAGACTTCCGTATAATTCTGGTATGTTTTTTTCCATAATGTAATTCTCCTTTCAGTTTTATTTCACGAAAAATCTTAAAATTTTCCATGAAACGAAAAAAGGCACTCTGGATTTCTCCAAAGCGCCTTTGCTTATGACTGTAGTTTACTCCAAAATTTTGAGATGTCAAGACTTTTTTTCAAAAATTTTTTGGTTAGGCGCATAAAACCCAGTATTTCAGGGAAAAATTTATGGTTAAAAAACTTTACTGTGAGGGAAAAAGAAAAAAATTCAATTGGAATCGAAAAAAAATACTTTACA
>JAFSDJ010000031.1 GCA_017436305.1 Lachnospiraceae bacterium | reverse complement strand
TCTAATTCCTCTTTCATTAGTTCCATCAACGCATCACACATATTCTTCGCCTCCTTAAATGCTTCATTATTTGCATGAATAATAAGATCCATCACAGACTTATGCAATCTTTCATTTTCATGTTTTTTGAATTCTTTTATTAGGTGTTCTACCTCATTACTTTTTAACTTATTGGTTAAATGTTTTAACCAAAGATTTTCTTCCTTTGACAGTTTTGGTGTAACGATAAGTTGCATGGGAATGCTATCTCCTATCAGATAATATATCCCATGATCGCACTTTTCTATCCGTATTTGTCGTTTCGATTTTAAATGTTTTAAAAATTTCCTCGGATAATGACTGCATATAAAAGTTATGGTAAGTTCATCCACCTTTATCCCATTCTGTTTTTCCGCCTGGGATTTATAGAAACAGCAATACCCATATACCTTGTAAAAATCATCAATACTTAAATAATCCTCCGGGCTTTTATACTCTACGATATTGAATTTCCGGAAAATTCGTCCGATGTTCTTTAAAATCCTGTCTTCAGAATTCTTCTTAATCACCAGTACATCGATGAGCATTGGTTTCGTTCCCAGATTATGCTCCCTTTCGAAGATCAGCTTATCTGCCTCCTCCGAAAGTTCAATTTGGATACTGGCATAAAATGCCGGGTGCCATTGTAACAGCTTCTTTGCTGTTTCCTTTTCTTTCGTCGCTTGTTCTTCCATGTGACCTCCTTATGTAATTGTCAGGAGCTCACCCTTCAGAAAACTCCTGCTAAAAATGTAATGAAAAGCATGAATTTTCTGCAAAGAACAGATAAAAAGAATAGCATCTGTATTAGAATGTAGAATATGAATTTTCTGGAATTCATATCTGATGTGTAGAAATATGCTTCGATTTAAAGATATCACAGATGCCGGAAAAAGGCAAACTGAAAAACAAAATCTTCTTTATCTTATCTGATTCAATACCCCCATTTCCATCTCATACACACTGTCACAAAGCACATCAATATCTTCTTTATTATGACTGGCAAGCACTATAGTTTTTCCCATTTCCTTTAACTCAAGAAACAGTTTCCGCATATCTACCACACCACTTTTATCCAGCCCATTCATTGGCTCATCAAGAATCAGAATGTTCTGATCTTCCATAATTGCCTGGGCGATGGCGAGTCTCTGCCTCATTCCCATGGAATAGTTTTTCACCTTTTTCTTTGATTTCGGGTCCAGTCCCACTTTTTCTAGTATGATATATAAATGTTCCTTATTTTTCTTATTCCGAAGCTGGTACAGGTAATCCAGATTTTTATACCCGCTGGTGTTTCCCAAAAATGCCGGTTCCTCAATAATTACACCGGCTTCATTCAGCATATCTATCTCCTTATGCATTTTTTTATCCCGGATATAAATACTGCCACTATCCAGATATAAAAGCCCGCAGATGCATTTAAACAATACTGTCTTCCCGGAACCGTTATGCCCTACGATTCCACAGATTTCCCCCTGCCTGCAGGATATGGAAACATCCTTTAGCACCTGCTGCTTCTTAAAACTTTTACAGGCATGTTCCACTCGGATTACGGTCTCGGAAGCCTTTTTTTCTTTTTCATCTTTCTCTATCTTTTCCATAATCATCCTCCATTCTGATTCCTTCGTGACTGTTTCCTGTTCACTATTATCATTTACGCTCACATCTTACTCTTCTTTATTCCATACATACTCTATCCGCCTTGCCCGTAATAAAATAACTCCCACAGACACACCTGTCACTATACAACTTAGCATGATGTAAAACGTAAGAGATGGATAATTCCTTAAATGCGATACCGGCTGTCCATATATGGAAATGCGACACCAGTAAAATGGAATTACATAGGGCAACCATGATACAGATATAAATTTAGGTCCGGACAGATTTAGTCCTGTCAATATCGCAGCAATGGAAACCGCTGGCATCCGGTTTGCATACAGGCTGACTGCAAACATAAGAAGTCCCATAAAAGAGGAAATCAGTCCCACCATAAAAAAGCAGAGCAACATTGCCTGAACCGGGGTATATTTCGTATAAATTATAGACGATAAGCATCCAAATACGTTGTATTCATAAAGGCTTTCGGAATATGTCATGGTATATATGATTCTTCCCCATTCCCATTCAAATTTCAGCCTTGGTATAAAAACCAATATGGATGCAAGAATGGTAAGCCCCACCATGGTAAATGCCTGCAGTACAATGGATACCATTTTCTCCACGCACCATGTCATCCGCCCCTCTCTTAAAATCTTATAAAGTTCAGAGTGATTCATAAAGGGAACATCAGAATACATATAACATATAATGAACCCGTAAAACGTAACAAAATACAGATTATCAAAAAAATGTGGTGCCATCCATGGTGTAACCCACTCCTTGGTATCTATCATCAGCTTGTCCATACCCTTAGCTACGGAACATATCAGTGCAACCATCAGCAGTACAGCACATAAAAAACGGACAGACTTTATTTTACTTATATATTCCTGAAAACAACCCCGAACCACTCTTTTTCCATGCATTTCTTTCATTTTCATCACCGCCTTCCCATTTTCCAACACATAATGGCACCGGAACATAATAGTATTGCAAAGATTTGTAAATAAAACATCTGCCAGCTCTGTCCCTCCACTGTCAGACTAAGACTCTGAATTCCAATTCCATTTAAAGAAAATACACTTCCCTTTATTACCCCTAAAAAACGGGCTGCCATAATATCCTGTACATAAAAAAAAGCCACAGGAAGAATATACACCAGCATTCGGTTTCTGACAAACAAGGAACACACAAGTCCCAGCACTGCCAAAGTTCCAGCCAAACTAGCAATCTGTAGTCCGGCAAAAAGAAAATACAACATATAATTCCCCTGTTCAAGCAACTGATAATAATGTCCTTGTGCGTCAACTATATTATTGATTGCATTCTTAGCGGGCAGTCCATATCTTAGATATATAATGAATACTGTCAAAAGAAAACCACTTAACATAGTAAAAACAGAACTAAAAAATACCACCAGCAGTTTTGAACAGGCATAGGAAAAAGAACTGCCCCTTAAAATAAACTGCATATTACTCCGATGCTCCATATCCTCACAAAAAGCGGTAGCGTAAGGATAAATTGAAAAAATAAACGCTGCCATAATTAATGTTGTTCCTATTATCATAAGACTAATCCAAGACACTACATCTGACGGTTCATAACTATTGTATAAAAATGCGACACATACCCCAAAAATCCCAACCGGCATTTTCCAGTTTCTAAATGCCCTTTGGAGGTCTATACATATATAATCCTTTAATTTCGCCTTCATAATTCCTCCCTGTTAATTGATACATTCACCGGTAACTGCGTGAAACCATTTTTCATAATGCCACTCGCTGCCATCTTCCATTGTTTCTGTAACATGAAAAGACCAGACCGGAATAATTTTTTGTATCTCGTTAGAATCTTGTTCTTCAAATTTACAAACCAATTGGGCTGAGTCGATTTCATAGGTTGAATCTCCCAGCATATAATCAAAATATTCCGAAACCTTATCCGCAATGGTTTCAAAATCAAGAAGTTCTTCCTGCGTGGAACCCATGGTATAAGTACTCAAATGACCAACATGTATGTTTACGATTCCCTCTGCATTATAAATCACTGTAATTTGTGAATTAAAATCTTCTGCTACTCCACTGCCTGCGGTACGATTATGATGATAATCCTCAAGTTCGCAATAAGTTTGGTGAATATAAAAGAGATATGCGTTATCTGCTTCCGACCATTCATGAGGTTGTTCTGCTTCCACCACATTTCCAAATGCATCATAGTACCTTTCCTGTTCCCTAAGAGTTTCATAATCCAAATAAAAAATATCTGCTTTATAATTTTCTCCTAACTGAATACCTGCCTTTTCCAAAAAAATTATAATTTCTTCTAAGGCTTCCTCCGCAGTTCCAAAAGAAAATTCCTTTTTTTCTTTATATACCGGGAGATTATAATCCCATCCATCTTTCGTTTCACGAATGCTGTCCGCTAATTTATTCGTTTGATATGTAGTGTATGAAAATGAAATATCTCCCCACATAAATATTTCATTATGAGCATCATCCACCATCTCTTCGCTTAAAATCCATCTTCGTTCTTCATCCAGAACATTCGTGCCATCCTCCGGCATAAACATCCTTCCTATACTTTTACCATCCAGTTTGAAAGACATTGCGGTGCCATTGATAAAATAAGCCTCCCCCGGCTCTATGGTTTCGATGTTCATTACCACACGTTCTCCAGTATATTGATAAGATTCCGGAAAGGAAGTTCTTTGTGCCGTTTCTACATTTGCAGTTTTTTGTTCCTTTTCCTTCCCACTTTGACATCCTGTTAATAAGAAACATAAAATCATCAAAACTACTATTATATTTCGTTTCATATCCGACACCACCCTTCATCACTACTACTTACAGTCTTGATTTTGTGTGTAAGTTAATTGAGTGCTTCGAAACATCAGTGCAGGAGATACCGATTCACCTTCACTATTATATGCTATATAATATGATGCAGTAGCATTAGTCATCATAGACAGTGTAACTTGAAAATATTGATTCGTATTTGTTTTTTTTGCTATTGCAGTATACTGGTTTCCTGACTCTACTCCTGCCACATTTGACAAAGTAAATTCAAAGCTAGCACTACCTGCATAAGCAGTTGAAATAAAACCTCCAATACTTCCCAAAAGTACAATTCCACACAATAAACTACGTAATAATCTTCTTTTCTTCATAAGAATCAATCCTTTCATTATTTTTCATAATAATATTTTTTCTGAATACAATGCTTCCATAACACATTTTATCTTGTTTTTCTGTCTTTTCTTTCCCCCCCTCTCAGGAATTTCTTCCTCATTCCAAAAAATTCCTATTTCTTTGCATCATCTTGTTCTTTGTTACCTAAAAACTTTCTTCTCGCAGCTTCCGGTTCTTTTGGCTGATAACAGCACCATGGCGATGATGCACATACGGCACTTTTTGCAGCTTTTTCACCAATCATTGCTACTGTTTTTA
>JAFSDJ010000030.1 GCA_017436305.1 Lachnospiraceae bacterium | reverse complement strand
ATAATTGCCATTACAACAGTACCAATGACAAGAATTCGAAAGTTTTTCTTGCGTATAAGCTCCAACTGTACTTTCTGACTTTTCTTATTTGTCATGTCGATTTTTTCTTTTGTTTTCTGTTTTCCCATAGTGTTTTCCCCCATAACATACACTTATGCATAAATTTTATAACATTTTGCGACAATTTGCAAGATTTTCCTTGAATTGTGCAAAAATTTTTCTTACTATTTTTACTTGCAATTTACCTTTTTCCATGGTATATATTTATAGTATGGTTCGTTGGTCAAGCGGTCAAGACGTCGCCCTCTCACGGCGAAAACACGGGTTCGATTCCCGTACGAACTGTTGACTGTTTTTTTATAACAGCCCAACCCGAAAAAATCCCTCGTCAAACGACGAGGGATTTTTTTATCTTTTCTTATTCATCATAACCGTTTGGATTATTACTCTGCCATCTCCATGCATCTTCACACATTTCTTTGATACCATATTCTGCTACCCAGCCCATCTCATTTTTTGCTTTGCTTGGGTCACAGTAACATGTTGCAATATCTCCAGGTCTTCTATTTTTAATCACGTATGGAATCTTAATATTATTTGCTTCTTCAAAATTCTTCACGATATCCAACACGCTATAACCATGGCCAGTACCTAAGTTATAAATACATAATTCTGCATTTTCATCAATCTTTTTAAGTGCTTTTACATGACCTCTCGCTAAGTCTACCACATGGATATAGTCACGTACACCTGTACCATCTGGAGTATCATAATCATTACCAAATACACCAAGGCTTTCCAATTTACCAACAGCAACCTGTGTTACATATGGCATCAAGTTGTTTGGAATTCCATTTGGATTTTCACCAATTCGTCCACTCTTGTGTGCACCAATTGGGTTAAAGTAACGAAGGATGATAACATTCCACTCATTATCTGCTTTTTGAATGTCAATCAGCATCTGTTCTAACATAGATTTTGTCCAACCATATGGATTTGTGCACTGTCCTTTAGGACATTCTTCCGTAATTGGAATCTGTGCTGGATCCCCATATATTGTCGCAGATGATGAGAAAATAATATTTTTACAATTATACTGTCTCATAACATCTACCAAAGTCAATGTCCCGGTAATATTGTTGTTATAATATTCCCATGGTTTTGCAACTGATTCACCAACGGCTTTTAAGCCTGCAAAATGAATACAGCTTTCAATTTTTT
This sequence comes from Lachnospiraceae bacterium, assembly GCA_017436305.1. Taxonomy (GTDB): domain Bacteria; phylum Bacillota; class Clostridia; order Lachnospirales; family Lachnospiraceae; genus RGIG3040. Next base: position 915 of record JAFSDJ010000030.1, on the reverse strand, counting down.
CTTTCTGGAAGATTTCATTTAAAATATCTCTGTCTAAAATATCCCCTTTATAGAAAGTTACCTTTTTCCCCGTTAATTCCTCTACTCTTTCCAAGGACTTTTCAGAAGAATTTGATAAATTGTCTAATACTACAACATCATATCCTTCATTCAATAATTCTACACATGTATGACTTCCGATATAACCAGCGCCACCTGTAACTAAAATCGACATAAATACCCCTCCTAGAATAATCATCTTTTTTTTATAGTTTATATCAAATTAGTGTATTTGTATAGCACAAAAATATAACAAACAAACACAAAATAACATAAAAAAGGACACCTACTGGTGTCCTTTAAAATCATTAAGCTAATTTAGATTTAGCAACTTCAACTAATGAAGCAAATCCAGCTGGATCTGTTACTGCCATATCAGCTAATACTTTACGGTTTAAATCAACTTCTGCTAATTTAAGGCCGTGCATGAACTGGCTGTATGAAAGTCCGTTTAATCTAGCTGCTGCGTTGATACGAGCGATCCATAACTGACGGAACTGTCTCTTTCTTTCTTTACGTCCAGCATAAGAACTTGTAAGAGCTCTCATAACTGACTGTTTTGCTACTCTGTACTGTTTAGAACGAGCGCCTCTATAACCTTTTGCTAACTTTAATACTCTGTTATGTTTTTTTCTAGCGTTTAAGCCGCCTTTAATTCTTGCCATGTTATCTTCCTCCTACTTCATTCTATTACATGTATGGTAAAATCTTCTTCATATTCTTAACGTTTGTAGCATCTACGATAGCTGCTTTTCTAAGATTTCTCTTAGTCTTTGTTGTTTTCTTTGTTAAGATATGTCTCTTATAAGCTTTACTTCTTTTTAATTTACCTGTTCCTGTTACTTTGAAACGTTTTGCTGCTGCTCTGTTTGTTTT
>JAFSDJ010000029.1 GCA_017436305.1 Lachnospiraceae bacterium | reverse complement strand
CGAGCATTGTCTCCTTTGTATAGTTGATGTTTGGTCGCGGATATTATACCACAAAAGGGAGGTCAATGCTCTTTTTATTTGCAAACTCCCTAAAATAAAGGTTTTTAATAAAAAATGAGGTAGTAAACTTGACACTACCCTTAATGAAAAGGAGGAAAAAATATGAAATTAGCAAGAAGAATCATGGCATGTGCGCTGGCAGTGGCAGTTGCAATTAGTACTTTTGCAGTAGCACCCATGAACACAGAGGCAGCAGCACCAAAACAGAACACTTATGTGTTGGATAGTAAAAAGGGAGTTTGTTATCCGACCAAGGCAAGAGTTGGGCTTATGCAAAAATTTGATACTGTAGATGTATATTTGGTAAATGAAGGTGATTACATAGCAAGTGTGAAATCAAGTAGCACTAATCTGGTTGCAAAATTGACTCGGAAAGCAGTATATACAGGTAGTCAGTATACCATGGGAACTTTGAGTGACGGTACTAATGTTAAATGCAAAGCAAACTATGATATCACATGTTTTGCAAAAAAGAAAGGTACATATACCTTAACAGTTACAGTGAAAAATGCAAAAAAGAAAACTACATGTAAAAAGAAAATTAAAGTTTATGCAGAAGAATATTCTGCTCCAATCAATACTTTTAAGTATGCAGGGAAATTGTGTTCATCATATACTTTGACAAATAAGAAAAGCGGTAAAATTAATGTAAAATTGAATAAAGGCTTTAAGCTTCAGAAAATTGAAGTTGGTACTTATGCAGCCGCCAAGACAAAAGAAGACAGTCCGGAACCGGTATTTAAAAAAGTAAAGAACAATTCTAAGATTTCTTTAGCAACAAGCACAAAGTATGCAAGTGATGTTTATGAGTATAGTTACGATGATGGCGATTATTCTTATGAAAGTGGTTATGATGTGGAGTATCTATATCCTATTACAATAATAAGAATTACCTATAAGGATACCAAACTTGGAACATTGCAAACCACAGAGTATGAATTATTTTATCAAAATAAATAGTAAGGAGGCAGCGGGATGAAGAATTATGTGAAAACAATAATGCAGGGAATTTTCGTGTTTGCTTTAGTATTATTCTGTGCTATACAGATGGAAATGAATGTTCAGGCTGAGTATATAGATGATGAAGTAAATGGTGTATCTTACTATGATGAAGAAACCATCAGTGTTGGATATGCTGCAGATTGGTATTACGGTAGTGCAAATTATGTATATGTTAGTCTTAAAAATGATGGCGATAGAGTTATGAACGTTAAATCAAACAGTAAGAATTTACTTGCACAAAAAACAAGAGAAAGATATTATCGTACTACCGAAAAAGATTATAGTACGGGAAAGTACAAGACCGAGGTAGATTATGGTATAACATATATCGGTTTTTTTGCAAAAAAAGCAGGTACATACAAAGTAACATTTGATGTAATTAAAGCAGATGGAACATTAAGATGTACAAAAACAATAACTGTAAAGACTTATTCTTATACAGCACCCGGTATAAATCCTGTTAAGAGTGTTAAATATGCAGGAAAAGACCTTTATACTCATTATCCATATACTGAAAAAAAATCAGGTAAATTAAAAGTAACCTTGAAAAAAGGATATAAACTGGTTTCTATTCAGATTGGAAAATATGATAAGGGAAAATTAGTATACAAAAAGATAAAGAATAACAGAAAGATTACACTGGCTACCAAAAAAGTAAGCAAGAGCACAACCAAGTATACAAACGGTTCTTCAACTCATACATATGATGAGCTGTTCCCTACCACATATATTAAAATTATGTATAAAAATAAAAAGACAGGTGAAACCGGTGAATATGCTACTTCTTTATATACTATGAATAAAAAACAGTCCTGGTAAGAAAATGAATGAAAACAGTGGCACAAACAAAAATATGTTGCCACTGTTTTTTTATGGAAATATATTGACGTATCCATAGAAAAAGGGTATAGTATCATCAGTGAGAAAATTCCATATTGAAAAAGTCTCTTATTCAGAGTGGTGGAGATACAAAGGATCTGTGAAGCCACGGCAACCCCGGAAGAAAGTTTTGTTTATTTTCAGGAAGAAAAGGACATGCTTACTTAGGAAGGTGCCAACCTGAGCGAGTCATCGAACAATAAGAGGATCTTCTGACGAAAATTTTAAGGTCCGCTTAGTTTAAGCGGGCCTGTTTTAATTGTATAGTCAGGGTGAGGAAGCCTTTTTAGGAATTGTAGATTTTCAAAATGCCCCCTGTTCCTATACATGAAAAGCACTACGTGCCGAAATGCGCAGTTATCCGCGCGGAATAAAAGCGAAACATTCAAAAAGAGAAAGGAAGAAAGAACATGGAGAAATTATTATTTACCTCAGAGTCAGTAACAGAAGGCCATCCGGACAAAATGTGTGATGCTATTTCTGACGCTATTTTAGACGCTTTAATGGAACAGGACCCAATGAGCCGTGTGGCTTGTGAAACATGTACTACAACAGGTCTTGTTATGGTAATGGGTGAGGTTACTACAAATGCATATGTAGATATTCCAAAAATCGTAAGAGATACTGTAAAGGAAATCGGTTATACAAAGTCTGAATACGGCTTTGATGGCAATACATGTGGTGTTATGGTTACTCTTGATGAGCAGTCTGCTGACATTGCCATGGGTGTAGATAAGGCTTTAGAAGCAAAAGAAAATACTATGACTGAAACAGAATTAGATGCCATTGGTGCCGGAGACCAGGGTATGATGTTTGGTTATGCAACTAACGAAACAGAAGAATATATGCCTTATCCAATCAGCCTTGCACATAAGTTGGCATTGCAGCTTACAAAGGTTCGTAAAGATGGAACTTTATCTTATTTAAGACCGGACGGAAAGAGCCAGGTTTCCGTAGAATATGATGAAGCAGGAAAGCCAAAACGCTTAGAGGCTGTTGTATTATCTACACAGCACGACCCTGATGTAACACAGAAGCAGATTCATGATGACATTAAAAAATATGTATTTGAGCCGGTACTTCCAAAGGAATTGTTAGATGCAGATACAAAATATTTCATTAATCCAACAGGACGTTTTGTAATCGGCGGACCTAATGGAGACAGCGGTTTAACAGGACGTAAGATTATTGTAGATACTTACGGCGGATATGCCCGTCATGGCGGCGGTGCTTTCTCCGGTAAGGACTGCACAAAAGTAGACAGAAGTGCTGCTTATGCTGCAAGATATGTAGCAAAGAATCTTGTAGCTGCAGGTCTTGCAGACAAATGTGAAATTCAGTTAGCATATGCTATCGGTGTTGCACATCCAATGTCTATTATGGTGGATACTTTTGGAACAGGAAGGCTTTCCGAAGAAAAATTAGTTGATATTGTAAGAGAAAACTTTGACCTTCGCCCGGCAGGCATTATTAAAATGCTTGACTTAAGACGTCCGATTTACAAGCAGACAGCTGCTTACGGACATTTTGGAAGAAATGATTTAGACCTTCCTTGGGAGAAATTAAATAAGGTAGAGGATTTGAAGAAATATTTATAATTTCATGAGAATATATCATGTAATATATAAGAGCAGGTGTAGATTTAAAATCTATGCCTGTTTTTTTACCGGTAACGGAGAAAACAGTAACAAAAGGGTAACAAAAAAACGATTATTTCGTTGCAGAAGAATGGAAATAGGTTTATAATTATGAATAATAAATTAATGATTTTGTACGGGAATTAATTATGAAAAAAAGAATATCCTTCGGTTTGGTTCCTGCACTTGTTCTGTGCGGGATTTTGCCTTTTATAGTAAGGCTTAATATATTAAAAATCGATTTGTGGCAGTACCCCTGGTTTCCCAATCAGAAAGAATGGGGCGATTTTTTTCTGTATGGGAAAATGCAGCTGTTTCTTGTAATTGCTGTGGTGGCGCTTCTTGTTTTGATAGATGCGTGGTTGATTAAAGGAGAAAAACTTAAATTTACAAAAGAGTGGTTTTGGTTACTGGCATATGAAGCCTTTTGCGTCCTGTCAGCAGTATTTTCTGCCAATAAGGAAATTAGCTTTCAAGGTTCCATCGAACAGTTTGAAGGTTTATGGGTTTTGCTAGGCTATGGTTTCATATGTGTTTATGGATTTTATCTGGCGAAAAATAAAAATAATATTAGAGCACTTTTTGGTGTGGTGGTCATAGCAGGTGTTTTCTTTGGAATATTGGGATTAAGCCAGTTGATGCAAAAGGATTTGTTAAACAGCCAGTGGATACTTTCGCTAATCATACCGGAGAAACTGGCTGAATATAGAGAGCACGTTTTGTTCAACTTTTCTAATGAAGAGGTAAACAGAGTATACCTGACCTTATACAATCCGAATTACGTGGGAGTTTATATGGCATTGTGGTGTCCGGTATTGCTGGCTTTTGCTTTATCTGCTAAAAAGAAATGGGTAAAAATCATTTCCGGTATTGTATTTTGTTTCCAGATTGTCTGTTTGTTAGGTTCGGGCTCTAAAAGTGGTATGGCGGCATTATTGGTAGTAGGTGCTATGACGGCGATAGTGTTATGTGTAAAAAACAGAAATATGCTGAAGATTATACTGCCTTGTATTGTAGCATTTGTAATAGTATGGACAGGCTATGATTTCCTTTTGGGTAATCATACAATCAGTCGTTTTTTTACTGCCTTTACTACAAGTGAGATGGATTATAAGTTGCAGGATATTCAGGCGTTAGAAGATAAGATACAGGTGCAGTTTGATGGGGAAATTTTTTACACCGGTTATGAAAGAACGGAAAATGGTATTGTAATTTTCTTTCAGGATGCCACAGGAAATAAATTGGATTGTGAGTATGATGTGGAAAGAGAGTTGTACCAGATTAACAGCCCTGTTTTGAAGGAATTGCTGCTTGGATGTTATGAAAAAGACCAGGTTCCATATGTATTTCTTCAATATAGAGATCTAAAGTGGCTTTTTAGTGATAAAACAGAAGATGGAACTTATACATATATTACTGTTTATGGAAAAAGTGATGAAATAAAAAAGGCAGAAACGACATTTTCAGGAAAACTGGATGGTTTATTTACTTATCGGGGTTACATTTGGAACAGAACACTTCCTTTATTAAAGAAATATATTTTCATAGGAAGCGGACCGGATACCTTTCTTGTGACTTTTCCACAAAATGATTATCTGGCAAGGGCAGCAGCTAAAAAGGGATTTTTTACGGAAATTCTCACAAGACCACACAATTTCTATTTACAAATTGCTTTGCAGACAGGTGTGCTTTCCTTAATCTGTTTATTAGTATTTATAGGTTGGATTTTATATAAAGCCATAAAATATATAAGTTGTAAAAGCAAAGAAGAGGACAAAGAAGAAAGAATTTGGACTATTGGACTTCTTTGTGGCATTACAGCGTATCTGATAACGGGAATTGCAAACGATTCTTCTTTAGTAACGGCCCCGGGATTCTGGATGTTGCTTGGAATTTTAGCAGGAATTGTTTGCAGACAGTCAGGAAGTGACACCGTTTTGAAGGATAAAAAGCATTCCAGGTAGAAGGAGGAAAAGGAAATGAAAAAAAGAAACACATTTTGGAAAAAGAGAGTAACGTTTCTGTTAGCAGCAGCTTTACTGGCTGGGGAAGTTTCCGGAGCAGCACTAACTGTACAGGCAACCGGTGCGACAGCGGAAACAACTGAAACAGAAAAAGTGGAACAAACAGTGCCGGTACCAAAGGAGTATATTTCACTGAATGATGATACCCGGGAGGCGATGGCAGATGATATGACACCGGAAAACGGTGAAGCAGGAGAGTCGGAAGCAGTTTCTCCCACTATGGAGAGTATAGCTGTAACAACACAACCTGCTATTACTTTGGAACAGTTTGAAAGCCCGGAAAAATCCAATTTTATGGATGTAGAATTAGCTTACGGAGAGAAGAAATGGGCAACATTTACGCCCCAAGAGGATGGCCGTTATGCAATTATAGTATCCTGGTGGACTACAGTGGGTTTATATAAAGAAAATACTGAGGAAAATCTCCTGGATCCTATAAGCAGTGGATATTGTTTGGAGAATGGCTATAATAACAATGTGGTTACTCTTGAAAAAGATGAAACTTATTATTTTAGCTTTTATCAGGATTGGGAAGAAAATTATACTGAAACAGTGCGTCTTGTGAAACTTGAGGATGTAGCTGTCGGTGAAAGTGGTACAGCATCTAAGGAAACCTGTTTTGGAGTAAATGTAAGCTATGAGGCTTCGGAAGCAGGAATTTATCAAGTGAGTTTTACGGGAGAAAAAAGTAACTATTCATTTGGAAGAGGGAATGAAATAAATTACGCATGGACTGATGAAAGCATTTATTTTTATTGCACAAGTGGAGTAAATGAATTTTATATTTTCCAAAATGATAATGATTTTGGAGAGGATAATATTTCTGTAGAAATTTCTAAGGCTACATCTGAGGAACTGTCAAAGGAAGTTACTATGACAGAAAGTGAAATCTGGCTTAAGTATACAGTTAGTGAAGCTGGAAAGTATACATTTGGTTCTAATGGGGCCGTAGAAGATGGATGGCTTAGAGCAATGCTGTATGTACAGAATGAGGAAAATGAATTAGAGTACTTGGAAGAGTTTTCAGAAGAGGAAGGAACTGATTTTAGAGGTTCTTATTCTTTGGAAGAAGGGATTTACTATATTCTCCTTCGAAGCGACACAGTACCAAATACGTTTGATATTTATGTAAATTCAGATGTAATAATGCAGGGCAGTCTGGGAAGTGAAAAAGATGTTTCTATAACCAAAACGGCCAGATTCGACTTTGATTATGCAAGTATGACGTCCGGATTCTTACATGTTTCTTTGAAAAATACAAGTGGAGAAGATTACTGGATAGGATTTGCAGATGATGTAAGTGACAACGGTATTATGATTGATACAGAGAAGCAGACAGAGTGTGATGTGTATATAAGTGATAGCATAATTAACCGTGCACGGAAGAAAAAACAACCGGTTTCTTTAATGGTTGTTAAGTTTGGTGCTCCTTCTGCTAAAAATATCAAAGTTACCATAGCGAAGGCAGAGCCGCAAGCACAGGAAATTACTTTAAACCAAACAATACAGGTAGAGGGAAGTTCAACCTTAGACAGCTATAGCTTTAAGCCGGTGGAAAATGGATATTATAAGTTTATGGCAGAGGGAATTGACGAATTCTATTACTATAATGAAAGCGCTACAATGGGTGATGAGGATGAAGGGATAGATTTTGACAGATGCAGTACGGAAGAGTCGGTAAGTTTAAACGCAGGCGATAATTATATATTCTATGTAAAAAATGTAGAGAAGAAGCCATATAGTCTATGTATGAAACAGATGCAAAACTTTAATGTTTATGATTATGATAGTTATCAGGCATTTATTGCATCAGGTGGCACCATTAACCTTATGAATGTTAGCGATATTTCAGAGGAATTGTGGGAAGACTTATGGGATGGAACTGATTATAGTTATGATTATATAGATTCGGATAAGGTAATTGTAACTAGTACTGCAGACTTCCATGATGCTTCTAATAAATGGATGTTATATTGTTCAGACTGGGTAGAGGCATACAAGCCTGTAAATAATTACCAACAAGTATATGATAAATTAATGGAAAATAAGTATGTAAATTATTGGAATGAATTCTTAACTGAGCCATATATATTTAAAAACCTCTGTGATGAAAATGGAAATCCAATTACAGCAGATGCAGCCCTTTATAATGAACATATTGTATTTGTCAACTACGCACCGGAATATGTTTACATTCAAAATATTACATTACAAGGGGTAAATGCATTAAAAACTGGCGAAACAGCTACATTAAAAGCAAATATCAGCACAGGAAACAAATATGCACCTACAGATTCCACACTTACATGGACAAGCTCGGATAACAGTGTGGTAACAGTGGATAACCAAGGTAATATGAAGGGTATAAAAGCCGGAACTGCAACGATTACCTGTACAGCTAATGATGAACTTCATAAGAGTGCATCTCTTAAAGTAACAGTAACAGAAACAGAAACAGTAGTATATGCGGCCAAAGTAGTGATTAGTGGTTCCAATACTGTAAATGTAGGAGAAACCATTACACTGACAGCTACCATTGATACAAATGGAAAAGGAAAACCTAGCAGAGACGGAGTGAGCTGGTCTTCTAACAATACTTCTGTTGCAACCGTAGATGCAAAAGGTGTTGTTACAGGTGTGAAAGCCGGAACAGCAGTGATTACAGCAACATCTATGGATGGAAAAGCAAAAGCGGACTACACAATTACTGTTAAAAATGTAGAGGCGAAAAAGATTTCATTAAATGAATCTAAGCTTACTATGAAAAAAGGAACCACATATAAGTGGTTAGAAGTAACCTTTACACCAAAGAATACTACAGACAAAAAGCTTACATGGAAATCTTCCAATACAAAGGTAGCAACTGTTACAAGTGATGGTAAGATTAAAGCAAAAACTACAGGTGAAGCGATTATTACCGTTAAGAGCAGCAATGGTAAAAAAGATACTGTTAAAGTAACAGTTCAGAAATCCAATGTGAAGGCAAAGAAAGTGAAAATTCCTTCTAAGGAAACAATGATGGAAGGAGATAAATTAAAGCTTACACCGGAATTTACACCAGTAAATACTACTAACAAAAAGATAAAATGGAATAGTTCAAATGATAATATAGCAACTGTTAGTCAGAAAGGTGTAGTAACAGCCAAAAAAGCCGGAAAAGTAACTATTACCGTAACAACCAAGGATGGTTCTAAAAAATCATCTAAGTGTACCATTACAGTAAAAGAATTAGGTAAGGTAAAAGGTTTAAAGGTAACTTCAGATTCCAAGAAAACAGTAACACTTTCCTGGAATGAAGTAAAAGATGCAAGCGGATACAATATTTACATGTCTACTTCTAAAAAAGGAACCTATAAGAAAATCGGAACAACAAAAGCAGGTGTTCTTACCTTTACAAAGAAAGGACTTACAAGTAAAAAGAAAAATTACTTCAAAGTGGTTGCTTTTAAAAAGAACAACGGCAAACAGTATGAGGGTAAGTATAGTACTGTAAAGAGTGTTAAAATAAAGTAAGATTTGCCTGTAACAAAATCCACATAGGAAATAAAAGTAAAAGGAGTGTTCATCTTGGACACTCCTTTGTTTTGTGGTATACTAAATCTTGAGCCTAGGTTGAAAGTAAAACACATTATATATAGAAGAAACAGCTTCAAAGTGATCAAATCACAATATAGATAACAAGTGTTATTCGATGCATGGGAAGGAACACTAGCGAATTAAAACAAAAATAGATATTCACATAAGAAGAAAGGAAAGAAAACATCATGGCATTTACTCACCTCCACGTCCATACAGAATACTCTCTGTTAGATGGTTCCAATAAAATAAAAGAATGTGTAAAACGCGTGAAAGAATTGGGCATGGATAGCGTAGCAATTACAGACCATGGTGTTATGTTTGGAGTCATTGATTTTTACAGAGCAGCAAAAGAACAGGGGATTCGACCAATTATTGGCTGTGAAGTATACGTGGCACCCAACTCCAGATTTGATAAAGAGACTACAGGTGGAGAGGACAGATATTACCACCTTGTACTTTTGGCAGAAAATAACACTGGTTATGCTAACCTGATGCATATTGTCAGCAAGGGTTTTACGGAAGGCTACTATTACAAACCTCGTGTGGACATGGAAGTTTTAAATCAGTATCACGAAGGAATTATTGCCCTTTCTGCCTGCTTAGCAGGAGAAGTACAAAGATATATTTCCAAAGGCCTGATAGAAGAAGCAAAGAAAGCAGCCCTAAAATACGAAGCCTGCTTTGGAAAAGGCAATTACTTTTTGGAGCTTCAGGACCATGGCATACCGGAACAGAGAATGGTAAATACAGAACTTTTAAAAATGAGCAAGGAGCTTCAGATTCCACTGGTAGCAACTAATGACGTGCATTATACTTATGCAGAAGATGAAAAGCCCCACGATATTCTTCTCTGCATTCAGACAGGTAAGAAGCTGGCCGATGAGGACAGAATGCGCTATGAGGGTGGACAATATTATATAAAAAGTGAAGAGGAAATGAAAAAGCTTTTTCCTTATGCGCTGGAGGCAATTGAAAACACCCACAAAATTGCAGAACGTTGTGAAGTGGAAATTGAATTTGGAAAAACAAAGTTACCACATTATGAAGTGCCACAGGGATATACTTCCTATACTTATTTGGAAAAGCTTTGTTATGATGGACTAGTATTTCGTTATGGTTCCCAAGAGATAAAAAACGCAACAGATTTTCTTGGAAATCCTACGCTCACAGATGCGAAAATTGACTGGAGTAATGAGAAAAACAAAGAAAAGTTAAAAACAGATTTAACTTTAAAGCCTTTAGTAGAGCGTCTGGAGTACGAGCTGGCAACTATAGAGAAAATGGGCTATGTAGACTATTTTCTTATTGTATGGGATTTTATTAATTATTCCAAAGAACATGATATTATTGTGGGACCGGGACGTGGTTCCGCAGCAGGAAGCATTGTCTCCTACTGTTTAAAGATTACGGATATAGATCCTATTAAATATCAACTGTTATTTGAACGTTTCCTAAACCCGGAACGTGTTTCCATGCCGGATATTGATATTGACTTCTGCTTTGAAAGAAGACAGGAAGTAATTGATTATGTTGGAGAAAAATACGGACATGAAAAAGTAGTGCAGATTGTTACCTTTGGTACCATGGCGGCAAAGGGTGTTATCCGGGATGTGGGACGCGTGATGGATCTGCCCTATGCATTTGTAGATTCCATTGCTAAAATGATTCCTAATGAATTAAACATTACCATTGCAAAAGCATTGGATATGAATCCGGAATTCCGTGCCCTTTATGAAAATGATGAGCAGGTTCATTATTTGATAGATATGAGTAAAAGGCTGGAAGGACTTCCACGCCATACTTCCATGCATGCAGCCGGTGTTGTAATCTGTCCGGAGGCGGCAGATGAATTTGTTCCACTTTCCCGTGGTTCCGACGGTTCCATTACAACCCAGTTTACTATGACTACTCTGGAAGAACTGGGACTTTTAAAAATGGACTTTTTAGGTCTTAGAACACTGACTGTAATTCAGAATGCCCAGAAACTTATTGAAAAAAGCACCGGGCAGTTTATTGATATGAGTAAAATCGACTATGATGATAAAAAGGTACTTGATTATATTGGAACAGGTAAAACGGAAGGGGTGTTTCAGATTGAAAGTGCCGGCATGAAGGTGTTTATGAAGGAATTAAAACCTCAGTCCCTGGAGGATATTATTGCGGGAATTTCCTTGTATCGTCCGGGTCCAATGGATTTTATTCCAAAGTACATTTATGGAAAAAATCATCCCGATGAAGTAGTTTACTCCTGTCCGCAGCTTGAGCCTATTTTAAATCCTACCTATGGTTGTATTGTTTACCAGGAACAGGTTATGCAGATTGTACGGGATTTAGGCGGTTATACATTAGGACGAAGCGACCTGGTACGCCGTGCCATGAGTAAGAAAAAACAAGCGGTTATGGAAAAAGAGCGTGCCAATTTTATTTTCGGTAATGAAGAAGAGAAAGTTCCGGGGTGTGTTGCCAATGGTATCTCGGAACAGATTGCCGGACAGATTTATGATGATATGATGGATTTTGCAAAATATGCTTTTAATAAATCCCACGCAGCGGCTTATGCGGTAGTTTCTTATCAGACAGCCTGGTTAAAATATTATTATCCGGTAGAATTTATGGCGGCTCTTTTAACTTCTGTCATTGATAATTCGGGAAAAGTGGCAGAATATATTCTAACATGCAGAAATATGGGGATAAAAATACTGCCTCCTGACGTAAACGAAGGAGAAAAGAATTTCTCTGTTAAAGATGGTGCCATCTGTTTTGCCCTGACAGCATTAAAAGGAGTTGGACGGCCTATTATTGAATCTTTGGTAAAAGAGCGAAATGACAGAGGCAGATTTACGGACTTAAACGATTTTATTACCCGTATGTCTGATGCCCAGTTAAATAAAAGAGTACTTGAAAACTTCATTAAAGCAGGTGCTTTTGACTGCTTTGATGGTACAAGAAAGCAGCTTATGGCTGTTTACAATCAGGTTTATGACCATATTGTTAAAGACAAGAAAAATTCCCTGGCAGGTCAGATGACGTTATTTGACTTAGCAAGTGAAGAAGAAAAAGAGACATTTTCCATCAAATTGCCTAATGTGGGAGAATATGAAAAGGAAGTAATGCTTGCCTTTGAAAAGGAAGTAATTGGAGTTTATGTAAGCGGCCATCCTTTGGAGGAATACGAGGATTTCTGGAGAAAGCATATTACTGCTACAACAGGAGAGTTTTTAATGGAGGATGAAACCGGTATTGTAAAAATTCAGGATGGAAAAGAAGTGACTGTTGGCGGTCTTATTACGGATAAAAAAATCAAATACACAAAAAATGATAAGGCAATGGCATTTATCACTTTAGAGGATTTGATTGGCACAATTGAAGTAATTGTTTTTCCAACAAGCTATGAGCGAAACAGCAGGCTTTTGGTGGAGGACAAAAAAGTTTTCATTACCGGTAAAGCAAGTCTGGAGGAAGACAAGGATGGTAAGCTTATTTGTCAAAGGATTGTTGGATTTGATGAAATCGGCAGAAAATTGTGGATAAAATTCCCGGATAAAGCTACTTTTGAGGAAAAGCAGGGGGAATTGTTTGAAATTCTTTCCCAGTCCGAAGGAAGAGATTCGGTCATTATTTACGCAGAAAAGGAAAAAGGCAGAAAAGAACTTCCCAAAAACCAGAATGTAAATGGGGATGCAGAGCTCCTTAAAATACTTAAGGAGAAATTTGGAGAAAAGAATGTTGTACTGGTTTGACGGACAGAATAGTAACTAAGGTCGGTTATTGTTCAGTCAGGCAACAATATTTTACAAGGAAATCATTGAAAACAAAGGGAAAATGAATTAAAATGAGGTAGAAATTAAGAGGAGGAAACAACCATGGCAAAAGAAATTAAGACAATTGGTGTTTTAACAAGCGGCGGTGATGCACCGGGAATGAATGCAGCCATTCGTGCAGTGGTAAGAAAAGGAATTGCAAACGGTGTACAGGTAAAAGGTATTAAAAAAGGTTACCAGGGTTTGTTAAATGAAGAGATTATAGATTTGCAGAAAAAAAACGTTTCAGACATTATCCAAAGAGGCGGTACTATTTTAGGAACTGCCCGCTGTGCAGAGTTCCGTACATTAGAGGGACAACAGCTTGGAGCTGAGATTTGCAGAAAGCATGGCATTGACGGTATTGTGGTTATCGGTGGTGACGGTTCTTACAAGGGAGCTCAGGCACTTTCAAAACAAGGCATTAATACTATCGGTATTCCGGGAACGATTGACTTAGACATTGCCTGCACAGAATATACCATTGGATTTGACACAGCCATTAATACAGCAATGGATGCCATCGATAAAGTAAGAGATACCTCATCTTCTCACGAAAGATGCAGTATTATTGAAGTAATGGGAAGAGATGCAGGCTACATTGCGTTATGGTGTGGTGTTGCAAACGGTGCAGAGGACATTCTTCTTCCGGAAAAATACGATTATAACGAGCAGACCATTATTAACAATATTATTAATAACAGAAAGAGAGGAAAAACACACCACATTATTATTAATGCGGAAGGAATCGGACATTCCACCTCTATGGCAAGAAGAATCGAGGCAGCAACCGGTATTGAAACGAGAGCAACCATTTTAGGGTACATGCAGCGTGGTGGTAACCCAACCTGTAAGGATCGTTTCTATGCATCCATTATGGGTGCTTACGCAGCTGACATCCTTTGCCAGGGTAAAACCAACCGGGTAGTAGGATACCAACACGGAGAATTTTTGGATTTCGATATTGACGAAGCCCTTGCCATGAAAAAAACTATTTCAGAATATCAATACGAAGTCAGCCGTACTTTGTCTATGTAATATTGAAAAAGCAGTGTATTCACACACCTTATGGGCGAGTGTTGTAGGTTGTGAATACACTCATTTTTTGATGTACAGGTTGATTCCAAGGTCAAATAGCCCTTTTTTAATTTAAAATAGTCAATTTGTGCAATCTGTTCTTGAAAGTGACTTTATGCTATGGAAGTAAGACTCTATTGATTATGGAAGCCCATGTTTCCATAATCAATGTTTAGAGGCTTACTGGAATGTATAGCATAGCGGAACTTGAAAGAATGGACTGCACAAATTGACTATATAATGACGTGTAAAAGGACTATTTCCCCCTTTAATCTGTATAGGAAATAAAAAGAAACAGAGGCGAAAAAATGATAACATCCAGCTCAAACAGCAGAATCAAAAATGTAATGCAACTTACAAGCAAAGCAAAAGCCAGAAAAGAACAACATTCTTTCGTAGTAGAAGGCATTAAAATGTTTTTGGAAGCACCTATAGAACGGATCAAAGAAGTATACGTGTCTGATACATTATTAAAAAGAATTTTGTTGGAAAAAGGAAGTCTTTTTGAACGACTTCAGCAGATAGAATATGAAGTGGTAACAGATGATGTTTTTGTAAAAATGAGTGATACAAAAACTCCCCAGGGAATCTTATGCGTTGTGGAACAGTTTTCCTATACTTTGCCGGAGGTGTTAGCAGAGGCTAATGGGCTTTGGTTAGTATTAGAAGATATACAGGACCCGGGGAACTTAGGAACTATTTTAAGAACAGGTGAAGGAGCCGGGATTCATGGTGTAGTTATGACAAGAGGTACTGTGGATATTTATAATCCCAAAACCATTCGGGCAACTATGGGTTCTGTTTACAGGGTACCCTTTATATATGTAGAAAATGTTCAGTTAGCAATGGCTTACATGAGAGAATTAGGTATAAAAACCTATGCGGCGCATTTAGAAGAAAGCAGCCCTTATGACAGCTTCGATTTTAAGGAAAAAACAGCATTTTTAATAGGTAATGAAGGTAATGGATTAAAAGAAGAAACTGCAAAGTTAGCAACGGCTTACTTAAAAATTCCAATGGAAGGACAAGTAGAATCTTTAAATGCAGGAGTTGCAGCAGCAATTCTTATGTACGAGGCGAAAAGGCAGAGAAATATTTAGATAGGAGGATACATATATGAAAATAGGATTTATTGGTCTTGGAAATATGGCAACGGCCATGATTGGAGGAATTATTAAAAAGGAGCTGGTAAAACCACAGGATATTTTAGGCTCAGACGGCAGCAGTGAAGCAACCGGGAAAGCAGTAAAAAACTTTGGAATTACTGGTATGGATTCTAATGTGAAAGTGGCAGGAGAAAGTGATGTTTTATTTCTTTCCATTAAACCCCAGGTATATGAAAAAGTAATTACAGAAATTAAAAATTCCGTTAAAGAAAATACTGTGATTATAAGCATTGCACCGGGTAAAACAATGGAGTGGATTGAAGGCTTGTTTGAAGGAAAAATAAAGCTGGTAAGATGTATGCCAAATACTCCTGCATTGGTAGGAGAAGGATGTACCGGAGTGTGTTTTAACCCGGCAGTTTCAGAAGAAGAAAAAAGCAAAGCTTTGGAATTAATCGGAAGCTTTAGTAAAGCAATTGAAGTGGCTGAGTATTTAATGGACGTAGTGGTAGGAGTTAGCGGCAGTTCACCAGCCTATGTTTTTATGTTTATTGAGGCTATGGCAGATGCAGCAGTAGCAGATGGCATGCCAAGAAAACAGGCATATGAATTTGCTGCTCAGGCGGTGCTTGGAAGTGCCAAAATGGTATTGGAAACAGGAAAACATCCGGGAGAATTAAAAGACATGGTTTGCTCTCCGGGTGGAACCACTATTGCTGCGGTAAAAGTATTAGAAGAAAAAGGTTTCCGCTCAGCAGTTATTGAGGCGCAATGTGCCTGTGTAGAAAAATCACGAAGCCTGTAATAATGAAAAAATATTAAAGAAAAGCCCGAAAGTACGGGCTTTTTTGAATTATTAAGAAAAAATTAAGAAGATATTTGACAAATATAAATATTTCTGATATGATAACCCTCAAGCCGGATATTTAACATTTTTGTAATATTTGAAATAAAATTGAAATAGAATGTAACAGAGTTTAAACAAACCGGTTGGAGGATTTTATGAAAAGGAAAACAAATTTGTCAAACAAAATATGGGCATGTGTTTTAACAGCTACTTTATTGTTTGGCAGCAACAGTATAACCGTTCTTGCTGAAGAACATGAACATTTAGAAACTTTAACTGCCGGTGTGGATATTTACATGGAGCAGGGTGAAACAGAAGAAAAGAATCAGGTTTCTCAGACAGAGCTGGCAGAACAGGAAACAGAAGCTGAAGTAGGAACAAAGGAAGACATTTCCACTGTTACTTTAGCAGCCGGCGTTGCAGAGGTTGTATCTGACACAGATGTAGAAGAACAGGAAGAATTACAAAATTTAGTAATGGCAAACGTATCTGACTCTGTAAATGTCAGAGAAGAAGCTAATGAAGAATCAGCAGCAGTTGGTAAGCTTTACAAAAACTGTGGCGGCGTGATTTTAGAGCAAAGTGGTGAATGGACCAAAATTCAAAGCGGTAACTTAGTAGGTTGGGCCAAAAACGAATATTTATTATTTGGTGAAGACGCAGCAGCACTTAGAGAAGAAGTGGGAAGCTTAAAGGCTACCATTACAACAGATGCTTTAAGAGTGAGAAAAGAAGCTTCAGAAGAAGCAGGTGTTTATGGCCTTGTAAAAAATGGTGAAACATTAGCGGTTGTAGAAGAAACAGAAGGATGGGTAGCTGTTCAGTACGATGATGATACAGTAGGTTATGTTTCCAAAGAGTTTGCTTCTGTAGAATTTTCTGTGGCAACAGGAAAGACAAAACAGGAAATTGAAGATGAAGAACGTGCAAAAGAACTGAAAAAGCTTTCTAAAAATCAGGGAGCAGTTCCAACAAGCGTATCGGATGTTACATTACTTGCTGCTTTAATCCAGTGTGAAGCAGGTTCCCAGTCTTATGATGGACAGTTAGCTGTAGGTGCAGTAGTTATGAACCGTGTAAGAAGCGGTGGTTATCCAAATAGTATTTTAGGAGTTATTACAGCGCCGGGACAGTTCCCACCGGCTACAAACGGAAAAGTAGCAGCTGTAGTAGCAAGAGGACCTAAGGCTTCCTGTATGCAGGCAGCACAGGCAGCAGTTGATGGTGCTACAAACGTTGGCGGTGCAACACATTTTGGACGTGCAGGTTCCAGACCGGGAGTTGTAATTGGAGCTCATGTATTCTGGTAAAATACAATTTAACAAAGAATAAAAGATAAAGGGCAGTCTATAAAAAGGCGGCCCTTTGTTATTAATGGCTTTTTGTGCTAATCTCGAAAATTTCTTGAATATTGGGAAAATATATAGTATGATAGTCAGTAACAAAAGAAAAGGGAGTGGCAGATGATGATTTTATCAAATGCGGTATCTTTAGGAGAACCGGTACTAATCTGGTTAGTGTTGTTAGTAGCATTTATTATAATTGAAATTGCTACAATGGGACTTACTACCATCTGGTTTGCAGGAGGAGCATTAGTTGCGGCAATCGCTGCTATGTTTGGAGTTCCGGGTTATGTGCAGATTATACTGTTTGTCCTTATTTCATGCGTACTGCTGATTTTTACAAGACCCGTTGCGGTTAAGTATTTTAATAAAGACAGAATTAAAACAAATGCAGAAAGTCTTGTAGGAATGCAGGCAATTGTCGTTAGTGAGATTGATAACTTACAGGGAATCGGAAGAGTTACCATTAATGGTGTTGAGTGGATGGGTAGAAGTACAGAACAGTCCAAAACCATTCCGGTAGGCGCTGTAGTTATTATCAGAGCAATTGACGGCGCAAAACTTATAGTAGAAGAAAGAAGAGAGGGATAAAAAATGGGAGGACTTGTCTCAGCAGTTATTTTATTACTTATTATTATCGGTATTGCAGCATCTTGTATTAAAATCGTACCACAGGCGCATGCGTATGTAGTAGAAAGATTAGGCGCTTATCAGGGAACCTGGTCTGTAGGACTTCACTTTAAGATGCCTTTAATCGATAAGGTGGCAAAAAGAGTTATTTTAAAAGAGCAGGTAGTGGATTTTGCACCACAGCCGGTTATCACAAAAGACAACGTAACAATGAGAATCGATACAGTAGTATTCTATCAGATTACTGACCCTAAGCTTTATGCTTACGGTGTTGAAAATCCAATTATGGCTATTGAAAACCTGACAGCGACTACACTCCGTAACGTAATCGGTGAAATCGAGTTAGACGAAACATTAACATCAAGAGAAATGATTAATGGCAGAATGAGTAGCTCTTTGGATATTGCTACTGACCCATGGGGTATTAAAGTAAACCGTGTAGAAATTAAAAATATTATTCTTCCGGCAGATATTCAGGGTGCTATGGAGAAACAGGCGAAAGCAGAACGTGAACGTCGTGAATCAATTCTTCGTGCAGAAGGTGAAAAGAAATCTACCATCCTTGTAGCAGAAGGTAATAAAGAATCCGCAATCCTTGAAGCAGAAGCTGAGAAACAGTCTGCAATCTTACGTGCAGAAGCTCAGAAAGAGAAAATGATTCGTGAAGCAGAAGGTGAAGCTGAGGCTATCTTAAAAGTACAGCAGGCTAGCGCAGACGGTCTTCGTATGTTAAAAGAAGCAGGTGCTGATGAAGCAGTACTTCACTTAAAGAGTCTGGAAGCTTTTGAAAAAGCAGCTAACGGAACTGCAACCAAAATTATTATTCCTTCAGAGATTCAGTCTCTTGCAGGACTTGCAACCAGTATGAAAGAAGTAATGTCAGATAAATAATAGTAACAATGGGGCAATTCCTTCTTAGGGATTGCCCGTTTTTATTTAAATAGCAGAGGAGAAATATCATGGCAGAAATTAATTTAAAAGGCAGACATTTTTTGAAACTCTTGGATTTTACACCAGAGGAAATTTTATATTTAATTGATTTAGCAGCAGAATTAAAGGACAAGAAGAAAAAAGGTATTTTAGTAGATACATTAAAGGGGAAAAATGTTGCCCTTATTTTTGAAAAAACAAGTACAAGAACCCGTTGCTCTTTTGAGGTGGCAGCTCACGATTTGGGAATGGGCACTACATACTTAGAGCCGGCAAGTTCCCAAATTGGCAAAAAGGAAAGTATTGAAGATACAGCCAGAGTACTTGGTAGAATGTTTGAAGGAATTGAGTATCGCGGTTTTGAACAGGAAATCGTTGAGGAACTTGCAAAGAATGCAGGTGTTCCGGTATGGAACGGTCTTACCAATGAATTTCATCCTACCCAGATGTTGGCTGACATGCTTACAATCAAAGAACATTTAGGCAAGTTAAAAGGAATTACATTGGCATACATGGGAGATGCAAGATATAACATGGGCAACTCTTATATGGTAGTATGTGCAAAGCTTGGAATGAATTTTGTTGCATGCGCACCAAAGGCATACTTCCCAAATGAAGAATTAGTAGCACAGTGCAAGGAAATTGCAAAAGAAACAGGGGCTACCATTACCCTTACGGAAGATGCCATGGCAGGTACAAAGGGCGCAGACGTTATCTGTACGGATGTATGGGTTTCCATGGGTGAGCCGGATGAAGTATGGGAAGAAAGAATCAGAGAGTTAAAACCATATCAGGTAAATAAGACCATCATGGATAATGCCAAGGAAACCGCTATTTTCCTACACTGTCTCCCTGCATTCCACGATTTAAATACTAAAATCGGCAAGGAAATGGGTGAGAAATTTGGTATTACCGAAATGGAAGTAACAGATGAAGTATTTGAATCCGCCCAGTCAGTAGTGTTTGACGAGGCAGAAAACAGAATGCATACTATTAAAGCTATTATGGCGGCTACTTTAGGAGCATAAAGGAAAGCGATTATGGATATGAAAACACCGGATGCGTTGAAAGAGCCGGATAAGTTATCAGCCGGTGAAATTTCAAAAGAACTTACGGGTAAATGGGCAGGCAGAAGCCTTTACTATTTTGACACAACCGGCTCTACCAATGCAGATGCAAAAGAGAAGTTAGCGGAAGGTAACCCGGAGGGGACTTTGGTAGTGGCAGATATGCAGACTGAAGGAAGAGGCAGGAGAGGACGTTCCTGGAGTTCGCCAAAGGGCGATTCCATTTATATGTCCCTGGGGTTCAAGCCTGTTTTTAGCCCGGATAAGGCCTCTATGGTTACGTTAGTTATGGCACTTGCCATTGCAAAAACTGTCAGGACCGGGTTAAATAGAGCAAATACGAATATGGCAGATAGCAGTATAGCCGATACCAATAAAGCCGATACCAATAAAGCCAATAGCAGTATAGCCAATAGCAGTATAATCCCTGTGGAGGCTATGATAAAGTGGCCCAATGATATTGTGGTAAACGGAAAGAAAGTCTGCGGTATTTTAACAGAGCTTAATTTAGAGAAAAACGGGATTTCATCTCTTGTAATTGGTGTTGGAATTAATGTAAACGGAAAGGATTTTCCACAGGAGATTAAAGAGACAGCCACTTCCCTTTTTTTAGAAACAGGGCAGAAGTTTTCAAGGGCTCAATTAATTGCAGATATTATGGAGCAGTTTGAAAAAGAGTATGAAAAGTTTGTTGCAAAAGAAGATTTAAGTGAACTTTTGGAAGAATATAACAGCTTTTTGATTAACAGGGATAAAAAGGTAAAAGTATTAGATCCAAAAGAAGAATGGGAAGGCATAGCCAGAGGGATTAATGAAAAGGGCGAGCTGTTAGTAGAGACCAGCTTAGGACAGATCGTAGAAGTATACGCAGGGGAGGTTTCCGTCAGGGGCCTTTTCGGCTATGTATAAAGGAGCAGAATATGGAAGAAAACAGAGTCGTGCTGTGTGGAGCCAATGCTTACGAAAAAAAATATTATTTTAATGAGGCTTTCAAAAGTCTGCCGGAATCCATAAAAGAAGAATTGCACATTATTGCCGTTTTATTTACAGAAGAAGTAGGCGGTGTGTTTACGATTGTATTTGAACCGGATGGAAGTGTTTCTTTGGAAACGGATGCGGCAGAAGAGGATATTTTATATGACGAAATCAGCAGTGGCCTTTTAATTGGAGAAATTAAGAGGAAAAGACAGGAATTGTTTGAATCATTAAGTTTATACTATAAAGTGTTTATTTTAAAGGAAAATGCTGCAGAGTTGTTAAAAGACCAGGATGTAAAAGAGTAACGGAGGCAGAAACATGATTTTAGTAATTGATGTGGGAAATACAAATATTACATGTGGTGTATATGAAGGGGAAACATTAAAAACAACCTTTCGTATTACAACCAAAATTCCAAGAACCTCAGATGAGTACGGAATGATGCTGACTGATTTGTTGAAAATGAACGGAATTGATAAAAAGCAGATAGAAGGCTGCATTATTGCCAGTGTAGTACCAAAGGTAATGCATGCGTTAAACAGCGCCTGTATTCGTTATATTGAGTGCAATCCTCTTGTTGTGGGGCCGGGAACGAAAACCGGAATTAAAATTACTACAGACAACCCAAGAGAAATCGGCGCAGACAGAATCGTAGATGTGGTGGCTGCTTATGAAAAATATGGTGGTCCTGTGCTTGTAATGGATTTTGGAACAGCCACTACTTATGATTTAGTAACAGAGGACGGTTGCTTCGGTGTGGGAATTACGGCACCGGGTATTGGAATTTCTGCAAAGGCACTTTGGGAAGATACTGCAAAGCTTCCTGAAATCGAGATAAAGAAACCGAAAAGTATTCTGGCAAAAGAAACAGTAAGCAGTATGCAGGCAGGTCTGGTTTATGGTCAAATCGGACAGACCGAGTATATTGTTGGTCAGGTGAAAAAAGAAAGCGGTCTTTCCAACTTAAAAGTTGTGGCAACCGGTGGTCTTGGAAGAATTATAGCAGATGAAACAGATGCTATTGATATTTATGATAAGACACTAACTTTAGACGGACTTCGCATTATTTACCAGAAAAATGCGGGGAAATAAAGTAAGAGAAAGCGGGACTTGAAGTCCGGAAGTGGTGCCGGATAAAGACGGCGGAATGAGGAAAAACATGAAAAAACTAACGATTGGCAATGTAACACTGGACAATCCGGTTATTTTAGCACCTATGGCAGGGGTAACAGACCTGCCATTTCGTTTGCTTTGCAGGGAACAGGGTGCGGGACTTGTGTGCATGGAAATGGTCAGTGCAAAAGCTATTTTTTACAAAAATAAAAACACAGAAAGCCTAATGGAGATACATCCGGAGGAATGTCCGGCGTCCCTGCAGCTTTTTGGCTCTGACCCGGATATTGTCAGTGAAATGGCAAAAAGAATAGAGGAGAAGCCTTTTTCCATACTGGACATTAACATGGGCTGTCCGGTTCCAAAGGTGGTAAACAATGGAGAAGGATCAGCTCTTATGAAAAATGAAAAGCTGGCAGCAGAAATTGTGGAAAAAACCGTAAAAGCCATTAAGAAGCCTGTTACTGTGAAGATACGAAAGGGCTTTGATGAAACTAACGTAAATGCGGTGGAACTGGCAAAACGTTTGGAACAGGCAGGGGCAGCAGCCATTGCGGTTCACGGGAGAACGAGAGAACAGTACTATGCCGGAAAAGCAGACTGGGACATTATCCGTCAAGTGAAAGAGGCGGTTTCCATACCGGTCATAGGAAATGGTGATATTGTAGATGGCAAAAGTGCAGTGAAAATCATGGAAGAAACCGGATGCGACGGTGTGATGATTGGACGGGCAGCAAGAGGAAATCCGTTTATTTTTAAGCAGATTAATGAATATCTGGAAAATGGCACAGAGCCATGTAAGCCCTCCATGGAGGAAATCAAAGCCACTATTTTGCGCCATAGCAAGCTGCAGATGCAGTATAAGGGCGAATATACGGCTATCCGGGAAATGAGAAAACATGTGGCATGGTACACAACCGGACTTCCACATTCCGCAGAGCTTCGCAGGAAAGTAAATGAAATGGAAACAATGGAACAGTTAGAAGATAGTATTGAACAGTTGTTTTTGGTAAAATAAGTGCATATACTTTAGAAAGCCTGGCAGAAACAGGAGCTCTATGAGAATATGGAAAAAAAGCAGGATTATTATTTGATACAAAAAGAAAAGAGAATGTTGACCGGAAAGAAGCTCTTTTCTTTTTTATTGGAAAAAATACAGCCGGAAGAAATAGAGGTTTGTGGAGAGCCATTAGAAGTTTTGTTTTTGCCGGAATTTGAGACGATAGAAAAAAAGGGATTTTTTTTAAAAGTAAGAAATAAGGTTTATAGATTTATTTTAGATAAAAAAATGGAGAAATTGTTAGCTACTGCTAACCGGGAAATTCCTTTTTTAGTAGTAGAGGCATGTCTTAAGGAGTTTTTGAAAAAAGAATGTGCATTTCGAAGAGTTACCAAGGTGTTGATTGTGGATAAGAGTCCTATAGATATGAAGGAAATGTTGATGCCATATTGCAATAATTTGAATTATGTGGAGCTTTTGGTGGATAATAAAGAGGATTATGAGTATTTGGCGGAAGAACTGTATGAGGAAAGCGGGCTGGCAGTGGCCTTTACAGAATGGGGAGATAAGGGACCAGAGGAAGCTAAAGGAGAGGGATTGAAGTTATTAGAAGTTGGAGATATGGTAGGGAATAAAGAAAAAAAGAAGGAAAATCAGCCGGAATTAGCAGAAAAGTATCACATTATCATAGATCTGCGAAAGGATTTTTTTGTATCTGAGAAAAATCTGGCAGCAGGCTGTGTTTATTTTGATGCTTCTTCCAGTAAGGAAAAGGAACGACGGATTCGGAGAACAGTGGCAGGAGCAACTTATATATCCCCTGTGATATACCTTGACAGAGCCTTAAAGAGTACGGTATAATCCCATCTTTGACAGTTAATAAAAGACAAAACAGCCACAAAGCCTGTATTTATGGGCTATGTGGCTGTTTGTTCGTTTGCATCGATATGTGCTATATTTTTGCTTTTGTGCTAGTTATCTTTTTTGTCTTTGAAATAAT
>JAFSDJ010000028.1 GCA_017436305.1 Lachnospiraceae bacterium | reverse complement strand
TTTTTAGTTTCTCTTTTATAGTTATCCACACGTCAAAATGCCGAAAGGCGATTTCCGGTCAATTCGCTTTTCTGTTTATTTTCAGTTATAATAAATTCTGACAAGCGGGGTGAAATAAATGCATTTTAATAATCTTGATAAGGAAACACAGGAATATATTAAAAGCTTAGAACATCAGATTAATGTTCAAAATGAGCTGATTGATGCTCAAAAAGAAATTATTGATAATCTTAAGCTTCAGAATGAACAACACGAAAAATATGCACATAAAATCAGCGAAATGATCAGTTTACTGGATATCACCGAAAAGGAATAAAAAATATGAACAATTCATTTGAATATATCACAACTCTTGAATACAGACTAAAAGCACTTTCTCATGAGGTAGCTGCTTTTAAAAGTGGTGAAAAATATATTCAGATGGAAAAGTATTACTGGGGTATTATTAGAAAACTTGAAGCAAAAATAAGAGATTTAGAGGATGAACTGGCAAAAGCCCATGCTGAAACAGTCACTGTACGTAATTACTGGTTTGAAGTTGTAAATGATATGGATCATGAAAACCGGAAGGAAATGAATAAGGTCAGAAAAGCACTAAAAAATATGGAAAAACGTGCATTAACTGCTGAAAAGCAAAGAGATGATGCTTTGGATAAGATAACTGAACAAAGACAGGAAATTTATCGCTTAGGAACTGAGCTTGAAGAAGAAAAAGGTAAGAACCATAAACTTACTGCCCGGTTAAATCATAATTATGAGAATTCTTCAATACCTTCGTCCATGACATTAAAAAAGAAAAAAATAGCAAACAGCAGAGAAAAATCCGGAAGAAAACAGGGTGCACAACCGGGACATAAAGGATACGGAAGAAAGAAACATACCCCTACAGAAACAATACATTTACCTGCACCGGAAGAAGTATTAAATAATTCTGAATTTAAG
Organism: Lachnospiraceae bacterium; assembly: GCA_017436305.1. Lineage (GTDB taxonomy): Bacteria > Bacillota > Clostridia > Lachnospirales > Lachnospiraceae > RGIG3040. Next base: position 3,287 of record JAFSDJ010000028.1, on the reverse strand, counting down.
AAAACCAAAAAGACCATTGTAAAACAGGTGGTTGGAATTCGTTTGGTACTTGATGTAACTGAATATCAGGCAGATGTTTATTACAATTCAAAGACAGGTGAAAGAATCCATGCTCCATTTCCGGACGGAGTGGTAAATGATGTTAATTATAATGGAAGTATTAAAGCCTTCCTTTTTTTGTTGAACAATGAATGTTGTGTATCAATTGATAAATGCCAAAAGTTTTTAGAAGATCTTACAAACGGGGAACTCAAAATCTCAAGAGGCATGATTAACGGTCTCAGTAAAGAATTCTCCCAAAAAACAGCATCAGACCAGAAAGAATTGTTTGAAACAATTATGGCAGCTCCGGTTATGCATATAGATTGTACAAATGCAAGGGTAAACGGCCAAAATGCATATGTTTTTGTAACTGCTACCCCTAACGGAGAAGTTCTATATTCTGCGAGACACAAAAAAGGTCACGAAGGTGTAAAAGGGACTCCTGCAGAAGATTATAATGGCATAATTGTTCATGACCATGAAAAAACATTCTATAAATATGGTTCAGCACACCAGGAATGTTTAGCTCATGTGGAGCGATATCTGAAAGATGCCACTGAAAATGAGAAGGATAAAACCTGGAGTGGCAAAATGCGATCACTGTTAAAGGAAATGATTCATTACAGAAACGAATTACTTCCGGAAGAAAAATGCAGTAAAGAAAAAGTAAAGAAATATGAAGAAAAATACCTTGAAATCTTAAATACTGCAAAAAATGAATACGAATACGAACCACCAAGTGATTATTATAGAGATGGTTTTAATCTGTATAAACGAATGTACGAATATATGGAAAATCACCTTTTGTTTCTGCAAGACACAAGGGTACCAACTACTAATAATGAAGCAGAAAGAGATCTAAGATCATACAAGCGGAAACAAAAGCAGGCTATGTCATTTAGGAGTTTTGAAAGCATCGAATATCTCTGTCAAAGCATGAGCATGCTATTAATGATGCGCAAAAAAGATGATGTAAATTTATTTGACAGCGTGTCCAAGATATTTGGATAAAGAAAAACCGATGGTTTATATTTGATTTCTTCAAGTCTATACCATCGGTTTGTTTAATGCAAGTTAGGGTCTGTACAGTAACATAACAGGGAGATTTGATTCTCCCTGTCAACATCGGTCTTTTATACTTTCATTTCCTTTTTTTCGTTTAAAATGGTAGCTAATTCCTCCATTCCTTTTTGAACATTCTTCATGGATTCTAAAATATCTTCCACGCCTGCCACCTGCTCTACTGTGGAATTGCTGATTTCGGCTGTACTTCCTGCTACCTGTTTAGACATATTCTCCACTTTATCCATGGATATTTTTAATTGATCTTTTACTGTGAATATGGTTGTAAGATTTTTCTTAAGCACATCTGTCACATGAATAACAGTTTCTGATGACTTTAGAATGTTATCAAAAACACCCACTGTACAGTTTAACTGCTCGTGAGATTCCTTTACAATAACGCGATTTTCATTCATAATCTCACTTGTATGCCTGATATTTTCTGTAATATCTTTTAGAATTTCGTCAATCTTTTGGGTTGCTCTTGAGGATTCTGCGGACAAGTTGTTAATTTCATCTGCCACCACTGCAAAACCTTTTCCTGCTTCCCCTGCTCTTGCTGCTTCAATTGCTGCATTTAACGCAAGTAAGTTTGTCTGATTTGCTATCTGGCTAATACTGCCAATAATTTCACCAATTAATTCTGACTTTTTCAGCAAAACTCCAATTTCATCTGAAGCTTCTTCTGTAGATGCAATATTTTTGTCAAAAAGTTTGGAAAGTTCTTTAATAGAACTAATTCCTTCCTCATTCTTTTCCCTCAAATGACTCATGTTTTCCACGGTTTCCTTGATACTGCTTTGGGACTGATAGATTCCCTCATTTAGATCATGGAAAATTTCCACTGTTCCGGTTACCTCTTCAATCTGTGTATCTGCACTGGCAGCAATTTCCTCTGTGGATGCAACAATCTCCTGAGACAACTCCTCCACTCCGGAAATCGTCTGAAATATACTGTCCGCAGATTGCTGTAAGCTGTCAAAGGTTGTACGAACCGTTTCCAACAGATGCTCTACTTCCTTCTCCTGTTCTTCTACATGATAGAACAAATTTCTTGCACGAATAGTAATAAACACACATGCCACTAATAACAATGCATATACCATTAAAATAAATACCCAAATGGACGCAGTATGCATAGTAATAAATGCATCAGGAAAGCAAATCATCAAAATTGCATTTGGAACAATTGTTGCAATAGCATTTACTTTTATCACATTTAAATTATAATAGGGCACTGCCAAAACCGTTACCAAAAAGTAAGCATTGGTCATTGCACCAAATACGCCATCATTTCCATATGCAATTGTCACTGCTCCAATAATCGGAATAATACTAATGTAAAAATATTTTGCATATCCACCTAATACTTTTTCAAAAATTTTAACCAATAAGCTAAGTACGGGCATAATTAGCACAATTGCATCTTTCCATGTTCCACCATTAAATAACATTACGTAAGTAAATGCCACAACCGGTATACACAGATTAAACAAAAACATAATCATGTTCATTAGCTTTTCTTCGTTCTTTAATACATTTAATTCCATAAAAAACACCCTCCTATTGTTTTGCTACACTGTCATTTTACAATGACAAATTTTGCACAACAATAGAGGATGCAGTTTTTGTATGTATGGTGTTGTTTTTTGTAAACAGACAATGTTTTCTATCCTTTTACAGGTAGTATTAAAATGGCAGAAAATTTATCATTATCTACAAGACACTGTAAATAGCCTCCATATTTGCCGGCTGTTTTCTTTACACTTTTAATTCCAATCCCATGCATTTCTTTATTCTTTTTGTTTGTAATAAATCCACTTTTTTCAAAAACAGGAGGCGTAACAAAATAATTCATAAGCTTCACTACACAAACTCTTCCTTCCTGCTCCATAAAGATTCGTAGTGATATTTTCTTTTTTTCACTTTCACACTGAATTGTTGCCTCAAGAGCATTATCCACCAGATTTCCTATCATAGAAACAAGGTCACCATCTGTTATATGATTTAGTTTAAGCACTGGTTCTGCATATACTTCAAAGTGAACAAAATCGCTGCGCGATGGCCTGCCAAGGCTGTGGCGCAGTTTTCTACTTTTTCTAAAAAAGGCAGTGACAGGATTGTCCCAAGATAGTATTGTTAAAGTACGACCAATAACAAACTTCAAACACGGGCTTAGTCCC
>JAFSDJ010000027.1 GCA_017436305.1 Lachnospiraceae bacterium | reverse complement strand
TTTATACTGACCCCCAAAAGTTGGACCTAAAATCCAACTTAAGGGAGGTCAGTTTTTTATGTCTAAAAAATATGATTTTGAATTCAAACTAAAAGTGGTAGAAGAATATTTGTCTGGAAAAGGCGGACTAGAATACCTGTCAGCAAAATATTCATTAACGTCTCATACACTTTTAAAAAGATGGGTGGCCACTTACAAGAAACATGGTGCACAGGGACTTCTTCGAAGCCGGAAGAACAAGAAATATGACTTGCAGTTCAAACTCGATGCAGTACAATGGTACTTAACAACAGAGATATCATATGACGAACTCGCACAACAACTAGATGTTTCTAACCCATCTCTTCTTTGTCAGTGGGTTTCAAATTTTCGTAAGTATGGAATTGATGGTATCTCTGATAAACCGAAAGGAAGACCATCTGCAATGCCAAAGAAAAAAGAGTTACCAGTAGCAAATTCCATAGAACATGAATCCTCTGATGCAAAGAGAATCAAAGAGCTGGAAGAAAAGGTTTTACACTTAGAAATAGAGAATGCATTTTTAAAAGAGTTGAGGAGACTGCGTCTGGAAGAGGAAGCAATGAAAAAATCGCAAGAATTATCTGCAGTCTCCGAAGAGAATACAGATTAAAAGATATTCTTGCGGTTACAGGTTTCCCTAAATCCACATATATGTACTGGCAAAAGCGTTTCGATAGAGAAAATCCTGATGCTGTGCTAGAAAGTAAAATCCTTCAAATCAGGGAAGAAAACAAAGATTATGGATATCGCAGGATACATAAGGAGTTATTAAATTATGGCGTTGCAATCAATCGTAAGAAAGTCCATCGTCTCACTAAAAAGCTTGGTATTCAAGTAACTTCATTTACCAGAAAAAGCCGTAAATACAGTACTTACAAAGGCAAGGTTGGTACAGTGGCTCCTAACAGAATTCATAGAAGATTTAATACCTGTATTCCACATCAAAAAATCACTACAGATACTTCTGAATTTAAGTACTATGAAAAGGATGACAAAGGCAGAATTGTAATCAAGAAGCTTTACTTGGATCCGTTTATGGATATGTACAATCTTGAAATCATAAGTTATAGGATATCAAAACAACCAAATGCTGAAGTTATCATGTCTGGTTTGAAAGAAGCGATCGATAAAACAAATGATTGTAAATACAGAAGAACTTTCCACTCTGATCAGGGTTGGGCGTACCAGATGAAAGCATATGTACGAGAATTGAAAAGCAACCAGATATTTCAGAGTATGTCCAGGAAAGGAAATTGTTTTGACAATTCTCCAATGGAAAACTTCTTCGGAATTCTAAAGCAAGAAATGTACTATGGAGAAACATATTGCAGCTTTGAAGAACTAAAAACTGCAATAGAAAAATACATTAGATATTACAACGAAAAAAGAATCAAGGCAAAACTGGGATGGCGCAGCCCTGTCCAATATCGCCTTATGAACTGTGCTGCCTAATCAAAAAATTAAAAAACGGAGAGGAAAATTAATTCCTCTCCGATAAAGTCCAACTTTTGGGGGTCACCTCA
>JAFSDJ010000026.1 GCA_017436305.1 Lachnospiraceae bacterium | reverse complement strand
TAGCAATAATATCCTGAAGTTCTTTATACTTCTGAAGAATTTCCTGAACTCCTCTTGCAACCTTATAATGTTCTTCACCAACAATACGTGGATCAAGAATTCTTGAAGATGACTCAAGAGGATCTACTGCCGGATAAATACCAAGCTCTACGATGGAACGGGAAAGTACCGTTGTTGCATCTAAGTGAGCAAAGGTAGTTGCCGGAGCCGGGTCAGTTAAGTCGTCCGCCGGTACATATACAGCCTGAACAGATGTAATGGAACCATTTTTTGTAGAAGTAATACGTTCCTGTAAGGCACCCATTTCAGTCTGAAGTGTAGGCTGGTAACCTACAGCAGAAGGCATACGTCCAAGTAATGCGGATACTTCAGAACCTGCCTGTGTAAAACGGAAAATATTATCAATGAATAAAAGTACGTCCTTACCACCTTTATCACGGAAATATTCTGCCATAGTAAGACCTGTTAAACCAACTCTCATTCTGGCTCCCGGTGGCTCGTTCATCTGACCAAATACCATGGTTGTTTTATCAATAACGCCTGATTCTGTCATTTCATGGTATAAGTCATTTCCTTCTCTTGTTCTTTCACCAACACCGGTAAATACGGAATATCCACCATGCTCAGTAGCAATGTTACGGATAAGCTCCTGAATAAGTACGGTTTTACCTACACCTGCACCACCAAACAGACCGATTTTACCACCTTTCTGATATGGGCAAAGTAAATCAACTACCTTAATACCGGTTTCTAATAATTCTGTAGCAGTAGACTGCTCGGAAAATTCCGGAGCAGGTCTGTGAATCGGCTCATAATTTACATTTTCCGGAGCCGGTTTATTATCAATGGGATCACCAAGTACGTTAAAAATACGACCTAATGTATTTTCACCAACCGGAACAGAGATTGCTGCACCTGTCGCAGTTGCATCCATACCTCTTACCAGACCATCTGTTGGTCCCATGGCAATACATCTAACTGTATCATCGCCCAAATGCTGCGCAACTTCCACAACCAGTTTTCCGCCATCCTTTGTCTGAATATGGATCGCTTCATTAATCTCTGGAAGATTACCTTCTGTAAATTTAATATCCAGTACAGCGCCGATAATCTGAGTGATTTTTCCTATTGCTTTTTTTGCCATTTTTTCTCTTTCACTCCTTTTCTAACTGATTGCTTCCGCACCAGCTATAATTTCGGTTAATTCCTGTGTAATAGAACCCTGACGTGCTCTATTGTACTGTAAGGACAAGGTGCTAATAATATCCTCAGCATTGCTTGTTGCCGAATCCATTGCCTGCATTCTGGCTCCGTTTTCACTGGCAACAGCTTCCACCATACCACCATAAATAAGACTTGTAACATACTTTGGAATAATCATGTTTAAAGCTTCTTCTTCATCTGTTTCAAAATTCATTAAAGCTTCAGCTTTCTTTTCTTTCTGATTATCTTCTTTTTCTTCTACTTCAACAGGAAGCACTTTCATTAAGGTTGGAATATGACTTACTGTGTTTTTAAAAGCTGTATATGCTAAATAAATCTCGCCGATTTCGCCTTTCGCATAATCTTCTAATACTTCCTTACAAATAGCCATAGCATCTACATATGCCGGTTCTTCCACTACTTCCGAATAATCCGCTGCAATTTCATAGCCACTCTTCGCCAAAGTATCTCTGCCCTTTTTACCAATTGCATAAACTTTTACATCTTCTTTATTAAAATCTCCCTTTGTAATAAGCTTTACTACATTGGAGTTGTAACCACCAGCCAGTCCACGATTTGAGGTAATGATAATGACTGCCTTCTTTTCGGAACCGTTCCGGGTTAAATAAGGATGCTTGATATTCCCGGTTTTTGCCAGTAAAGAAGTAACTGTTTCGTACATACAATTGAAATAAGCTTTGGATCGTTCGGCTCTTGTTTTTGCTCTTTGCAGCTTTACGGTGGAAACTAGTTTCATGGCTTTTGTAATTTGCTGAGTACTTTGAATACTTTCCTTACGCCTTTTAATATTTCTCATGGATGCCATGTGTTATCACCTATTTCTTTCTGCCTACTTGAAAGTTGATTTAAACTCTCCAATTGCTTTTTTCAGTGTTTCTTCGATTTCCTCTGAAATCACCTTTGTTTCTGCAATGGAAGCGGGAATTTCCGGATATTTAGTATCAATAAATTCAAAGAACTCTTCTTCAAATTTTGTAATTGCATCTACCGGAACATCCAATAAATATTTGTTGGTTGCTACGTAAATAATCAAAATCTGATATTCTACAGCCATAGGCTTATATTGAGGCTGTTTCAGAATTTCTTTAATACGTTCACCTTGTGCCAGCTTTTCTTTTGTATCCGCATCCAGTTCTGAACCAAACTGAGCAAACGCTGCCAATTCTCTATACTGTGCTAACTCCACACGAATGGGAGCTGCAATTTTCTTCATAGCCTTAATCTGTGCCGCACCACCTACACGGGATACGGAAAGACCTGCATTTACCGCCGGTCTGAAACCAGCGTTAAACATTTCTGTTTCCAGATAAATCTGACCATCTGTGATAGAGATTACATTTGTCGGAATGTATGCAGAAACGTCACCTGCCTGAGTTTCAATAATTGGAAGTGCAGTTAAAGAACCTCCACCGTATTCATCACTCATTCTGGCTGCTCTTTCCAACAATCTGGAATGTAAGTAGAATACGTCACCCGGATAAGCTTCACGTCCCGGTGGTCTTCTAAGAAGCAAGGAAAGTGTACGGTATGCAGTAGCATGTTTACTTAAATCGTCATAAATAACTAATACGTCCTCTCCGTTTTCCATCCATTCTTCACCGATTGCACAGCCTGAATATGGGGCAATATATTGAAGTGGTGCAAGCTCACTGGCAGTAGAAGCAACTACTGTAGTATAGCTCATTGCGCCAAATTCTTCTAATGTTTTTACAATACTAGCAACAGTAGAGGCTTTCTGACCGATTGCAACATAGATACATTTCACATTCTGACCTTTTTGGTTAATGATTGTATCTAAGGCAATGGCGGTTTTACCTGTCTGTCTGTCACCAATAATTAACTCACGCTGTCCTCTACCGATAGGAACCATGGAGTCAATAGCTTTAATACCTGTCTGCAACGGTGTATCTACTGATTTTCTTGTGATAACACCGGAAGCAACTCTTTCGATTTGTCTATATTTGCTTGTCTGAATCGGACCTTTGCCATCAATCGGCTGACCAAGAGCATTTACTACACGGCCAATCATTGCATCACCTACAGGAACTTCTACTACCCTTCCGGTAGTTTTCACGGTATCCCCTTCGTTGATGTTTTTCTGGCTGCCTAAAAGTACAACACCTACGTTGTCTTCTTCTAAGTTTAATACCATACCATATACATCACCAGGGAATTCCAGTAACTCGCCCTGCATTGCGTTATCTAATCCGTGCACACGCGCAATACCGTCTGCAACCTGAATAACAGTACCTACGTCAGATACTTCCAGTTCTGCGGCATATCTCTTAATCTGATCCTTAATCACTGAACTTATTTCTTCTGGTTTTAAATTCATGGATCTTTACGCACCTTTCTCTGATTTTTTTAAATCTACTGAACAAGCTGAACTTTTAACAGCTGCTTTGTAAGCTCGTTTAATTTGGTTTTTACACTACTGTCCACTACTCTGTCACCAATTCTGATAACCATTCCACCTATCAGTTCCTTGTCTGTCTTGTAGTGCATTTCCAGTCTTTTATAACCGGTAGTCTGAAGAATTCTCTTTTCAACCTTCTGTTTCTGCAAAGGATCAAGTGATTCCGCTGTAGTTACATAAACAACCCCGATTCCCTGTAATTTCTTTACCTCATCTAAGAAGTAATTTAAAATGGAATCAATTTCACCATATCGGTCTTTTGTGATAATCAGTCTGAAAAAGCCAACCAGCTCTTTCTGAATTCTTCCTTTAAATACCTCTTCCATAACTTTTACTTTTTCTTCTTTCAAAATCTTTGGATGAGTCATTAAAGAAAGAAATTCCGGATTATCCTTAAGAACCTGTAAAATATTCTGGATTTCATCTACTAATACGGAAACCTTATTTTCTTCTACTGCCAGTTCAAACAAAGCCTCACCATATGTTTTTGAAATTAGCTTAGCCATGTGCTCTCACCTATTTCTTTCAATGTTTCGTCGATTAAGCTTTCGGACACTGTAGTATCAATTGCTGCTGAAACAACTTTTCCAGCCATAAGAGAGGCAAGAGAAACCATTTCTCTTTTTACCTCGTCTGCTGCCTTTTGTTTTTCCAGCTGCGCTTCCGTATTTGCCCTTTCGATAATTCTCGCCGCTTCTGCTTTGGCATCTGCTATAATTTTATTCTCATTTGCCAATGCTTTTTTGCGAGCTTCGCTTAATATTTCTTCTGCTTCTTTTTCAATGTTTTTTAACTTATCCTCATACTGGGCTTTTAGCTCATTAGCATGCTCTTTTTCACTTGCTGCATAATTTAAATCTTCCGCAATTCTGTTTTTTCTATCCTCTAAAAATTTCTTGACAGGATTGAAAAGCTTATTAGATGCTACTAAGAACAAGGTAAACACGGCAATGGCTGTCAGCACAGCATCATGAAGAAGCTGGAAGTCTAAGTCAAATAGACGTGCCATAAGTTATAAGCCTCCTTTCTCTTTTATTTTCCAAGAGGCTTTTATACTAACGGTTTTACAAATAATAAAAGCATTGCAATTAACAAACCGTAAAGACCTGTTGTTTCCGCTACGGCCTGACCAAGTAACATAGTAGAAGTAATTTCAGATTTTGCCCCTGGGTTTCTACCTACTGCTGCTGCCGCATGACCTGCTGCAATACCCTGTCCTACACCAGGTCCGATACCTGCGATAACTGCAAGACCTGCACCAATTGCTGAACATCCTAATACAAAGTTTTCATTAAATTCCATGTTTTTTCCTCCTTTACCTCATGTTAAATGAGGCTCTTATGATTTATTATTTTCTGTTTTTTGTTTTTAATTATCATTACTGTTCACGACTGGCCAGTAACTAATTATCTCCAATTGCATCTGACACATAAGTCATAGTCAGCATACAGAATACATATGTCTGAATTGCTCCTGAGAACAAGTCAAAATACACATGCAATACTCCCGGCCATGCAACGGCAAATTTGGATAACAGTCCATATACAAGTGCCATCATAACAGTTCCTGAAAGTACGTTTGCAAACAAACGCAATGATAAGGAAATAGGTACTGCTACATCGCCAATAATATTAATAGGCGCCCAAATGGGCCATGGATCACACAGACCCTTTAACACTCCGCTAACCTTCTGGTGCTTAAACTTATTAAAATGAATAATACAGAAAGTCATAAGTCCAAGCGGAAGCGTTACGCCATAGTCTGCTGTAGGTGGTCTTAGTCCAAACAATCCCGAAATATTGCAGATTAATATGAAAATAAAGATTGTGCCAATATAATTGACAAATTTACCTGCATTTTTGCCCATAGTACCTTTTACCATGTTCTGAAGCATCTCTACAATCAATTCCACGATATTCTGGAATGTTCCCGGTACCTCAGTTGCCCGCTTCATAACCCGGCCTGCCACACAGAAAAATCCGATTAGTACAAGCATAACAATCAGCAGACAAACATGAGTTGTTGTTATCCACACAGTTTGTCCGAATAGTTCATAGGAAAACACCCCATGGACCATAAAATCCACATCAGCTCCGGCAGATAACAATATTCCTTGCCCCATACATTCACCTCCTAAATAATTTATGAGTAAACGGCTCAAAATACGCCGCTACTTTCAATGTCATAATGCCTAAAAAAACAGCTAATGGATTAGCAATCTTTGTAACCATTACCACTCCGCACACAAGTACTACTACTCCATAACGTAACAAATTATGCTTTTGCATAACCTTTATTGCACCGCCTTCCCCAAGATTTATGGCGGCATCTAACGTATATGCCATATGCAGTGCCATAACAACTGCCAGAATAACTCCTATAAAAAGTCCAAGTGTAAATCCGGCTTTATCTTTTACAAACCAGATAAAAATCATTTCCAGTATAACACCTGCCACAAAAATCACAAAAAGCATACCGGGCAATGCGCTATTTAACTGTCTTATTTTTTTTATCATGAACATCTTCCTTTTCTTTCTTTTCGTAAATGCGCTTTGCCACAATATAAATATTACGAAAGCCGCTAAGGGCACCTACGAAGAAAAAAATGACCATCAAAAAGTTGGTACCAAGCTTTTTATCTAAATACAATCCGGCATAAGAACATAAAAAGATAGGCACCAGCATATTTATGCCAAATTGTGTTATCATAGTAATGGACTGATATACACTTTTTTTATACTTCATTTCTAAAGACCTTTCCAGTTATCGGTCATAGCTGAACAATAACCCGTTCTTTGCCTCATCCTGCTATAGTGAGATAACTCGTTTATTGGTAAAAAGTGACAAACGCTCAAAAAAATCCCACTTTTTTATTATACATATTTTTAGCAATTATGTCTAGATAAATACATGTTTTTTCTTTCTTGATTTTTATACTTTCAAATGCTAATATCTTCATAAAATAACGAAAAATTTTAGATGTAAAGGAGAGCGGAATTTATGAACCATCCTACTTTGTACAGAAAGCGGATTATTCCTGACGAATGCGTGCTATTAAAGGACGATGAAATATTATCCTATGAAAATAATATTCTGGTAACCAGATGGAAAACATTAAAGCCAAAAAAAGATTTAGATCACGGTTTTTCCTGTTATTTCTTTGATTTCGGATATAAGATAAGTAAATTTTATGACAGGGAGCATAATTTGCTTTATTATTATTGCGATATTATTGATGCAAAAATAAATAAGGCAGAGAATACTATCGTGGTTACAGATTTGCTGGCAGATGTGATTGTTTATCCGGATGGCTATGTGAAGGTAGTGGATATTGATGAGATTGTGGAAGCGCTAAATAGCAGTAGTATCTCCTTAGAGCAAGTAAAAAAAGCCCTTTATAGTCTGGATAAGTTGCTTTCTATCATTTATGATGATAAATTGGATACGCTTACCACATATATGGATAAATTTGATAAATAGTAAAGTTATAAGAAAAATTGGGAGACAGTAGTCTCCCAATTTTATTTAGTAGAAAATATGTCCACCAATCTGAATGCCGGTCAGACCGGGAATTGGGGTTCGGAAGAATACGCAATTACCTACAGGGGAGGCACCTGCCATTGCTTCCTGAGCCGCCTGGTAGCAGGACTGATTAGCACCTCTTGCTAAAACAATTGCAAAACGTCCACTTCCTACAGGGGAGAATTGTTTCTTTTGGTAAATAACCCCTGCCACTGTATCCGGAAACAGCGGACTTTTTACACGGTTCATAACGACAGCACCCACCGCCACTTTACCGGTATAAGACTCACCTCCGGCTTCACATTCAATAATAGCTGCCATCATATCAAGATCTCCTGCCGTGAAATTAATATTGGACAAATCACGCATGGTTGTCTGAGATACAAGAGCCGATAATGCTTTTTCCTCTTCTAACTTCTTTTTCAAAACAGCTTCATCATTTTCCTGTGCCAATAACTGCTGTTCATAATCGTAAAGCCTTTTTTCTTCTGCTGAAATCTGTGACATATAATCCTGAACATTTTCATGGGTTTCAGCAACCAGACTTTCTACACTTTCCTTTTTAGCAGTGGCTTGCTCCAATAACACCTCAAGACTAGCCTGGTCTTCCTTAAGTTCCTCTTCCTGCTTTTGAATCTGTTCTTTTAATTCTGTATAAGCCTTTAAACTTTCCCTGTCATATTCTGTAACTTTCTCTATATATTTATTCATAGTAAGAAATTCAGCAAAATTGTCTGTGGAAAAGAGCATGTCCAAATAAGCTGTAGAGCTCTTTTCATACATAAACTGTATACGTAACTTCATATTAACAGCTTCTTCAGCTTCTTTCTTTTTTGCTTCCTGTAAAGACTTTCGGGTTTCTTCGATAGCCTGATTTTTTTCAGCAATAAGCTTTTCAATTCGTTCCAACTCATTAGTAGCAGCAGTTAAATCTTCATTTAAATTATTTAAATAAGATTGTAGTCCTGTTTTTTCTTCTTTTAAATCCGACAAATTATCTTCTGCGTTGTTTTTCTTTTGCTCCGTCGCCTTTTTCTGTTGCTGTATTTGCTGAAGCTTATCCGATGTGGAGGTTGCCTGAGCGGACATTACAAACATGCTGCTTAACGCAATTGCAGCAGCAAACATAAAAGCCACTGCCTTTATTCTCTTTTTCACTTACTCACCTGCTTTCTTTCCCCAACTCCGCTTATAAATCAAGTGTAACCTTTCTTCCTGTATGCTTATACTGATAATACACAACTCCTGCTGCATCAAACATTTTCCTGGCAGCAATGGAAGAATCCGATTCTTTATATTTATCACAATCATACACAACCGTTTTTATGCCGGCCTGTATAATAGCTTTTGCACATTCATTACATGGAAACAAAGACACATAAAGCTTTGTGCCTTCCAAGCTTCCTCCTTTGTAATTCAAAATAGCATTTAATTCACTGTGCGCCACAAAAGGATATTTGATTTTTAAGCCTTCTCCCTCTCTTTCCCAGGGAAACAGCTCGTCCGAGCAGCCATTGGGAAATCCATTATAGCCCATGGATAAAATCCGGTTATCCATCCCTACTATACAGGCCCCCACCTGTGTATTTGGGTCTTTTGACCGCATGCTGGAAAGTATGGAAACCCCCATAAAATATTCATCCCAGGAAATATAATCTTCTCTTTTACCGCTCATAAAACCTCCGTTATTAGCATTCTTCTTCAATCATGCCAACTCTGCGCATATGTCTTTCTCCATTGGAAAACTCTGTATTTAAAAAAGTATCTACAATTTCTAAAGCAAGGTTTGTACCCACAATACCTGCGCCAAGTGCCAACACGTTGGCATTATTATGTTCTCTTGTAAGTTTCGCAGAAAGGGTATCTGCACAAAGTGCTGCACGAACTCCTTTTATTTTATTGGCACTGATGGAAATACCAATTCCGGTTGTACAAATTACAATTCCTTTTTCTGCTTCATTAGAAGCTACCGCCTTGGCAACAGCTCTTCCATAGACAGGGTAATCACAGGAATTTTTATCGTAACATCCCATGTCCTTACATTCAATCCCTTGCTCTTTTAAATGAGCAATGATTATTTCCTTTAAATCAAATCCACCATGATCACTTCCGATTGCTATCATAACGTTTCTCCTCTTCTTTTTCTATTTTCCCAAATCCCTGAATTAGGGAATTTTATACTTGAATTACTTTGTGGCCTGCTGCCTTTAAAAGCCGGTTCATAACAGCCTGTCCCATACCGTTTTCTGAAAAAGCCTCTGAATAAATTACATCCACCTTTTCTTCGTCAAATTCTCTTAACATGCTATATAATCTTCTGGCAACGGTAAGCTCGTCCTGTTTTTTTCCGGCATTCATTTTCACATGAGCTTCGTATGCTTCTATATTTTCCTCAGTACCAATTACCCCTGTGCGTAAGCCTTTTTCTTTTGCCTCTATTAACAGTTTGTTAATGGCTTCCCTCACATGCTCACTTTTTCCTGAAATAATAGTAAGCTCACCTTTTGGAGCATAATGTCTGTATTTCATACCCGGTGCCTTGGGTGCCACTCCTTCTAACCGCTCTTTCGTGGTCTTGTCCACATCTATATGACCAAGTACCTCTTTTAGCATTTCCTCTGTAATAAAGCCCGGTCTTAGTATCATGGGGGGCTCCACCGTCATATCCACAATAGTAGACTCAATACCAATTCCCACTTCACCGCTGTCTAAAAGCATTTCAATTCTGCCTTTTAAATCCTCATATACATGGGTTCCTAAAGTAGGACTGGGTCTGCCTGATGTATTGGCACTTGGAGCTGCTACAAATCCGCCACTTTCTTTAATAAATACAAGAGCTACCGGATGGTTCGGGTATCTGACTGCAACCGTGGCCAATCCTCCTGTTGTTTCAAAAGGTACCTGCTCACTTTTTTCAAAAATCATAGTAAGAGGACCCGGCCAGAAAGCATCTGCTAACTTTTTGGCCTTTGGCGGGATTTCTTTTACCAGCTTTTCCAAATCTGCCAAATCTGCTATATGAATAATCAGCGGATTGTCAGAAGGCCTTCCTTTTGCTGCATAAATTTTCCGAGAGGCTTCTTTATTTAGTCCATCTCCTCCAAGACCATACACCGTTTCGGTAGGAAATGCTACAAGTCCACCGTTTTTAATAATACGGCCTGCTTCCTTTATTGCTTCCAAATCCGGTTCTTCTTCTAACATTTTAATCCACTTTGTTTCCACTAAAATCGGCTCCTTTTTGGATTTTATGTGTTTATCCGTTACCGGTCACATTCGGACAGTAACGTTCATTCCCCCAAGTATAGCACAAATTACTTCTGATTTAAATACTTTATAATCGCCAAATGAATATTCCATGCCAGCTTTTCCTGATAAGCATTATCACACAAAAGTGCCGCCTCAGTTTCAGATGATAAAAAACCGCACTCCACAATAACAGTTGGAGTTGTAGTCTTTTTTAACAAATAATAACTTGAATTAGCTTTTGCCTGCCTGTGATTGGAGCTGTCTATTCCTTCTTTCAGTTGCGTCTGCATAACCTCAGCTGCTTTTTTTCCTTCTTCTGAGTGGGTATAGTAAAAAACCTGTGCTCCGGTTATATCCCCTGACCCATAACTATTCTGATGAATACTTACAGCCAGGTCCGTATCAGAAGTTTCAATTATTTCAACTCTTTTTTTTATATCTACAACCTTCTTGTTGGTGTCGCTTTCTTCATATAAACCATAATCACCATCTCTTGTCAAAACAACCTTTATGTCATCCTGCTCCAAAAATTCCTTTACAAGAAGGGCAATCTCCAAATTAATATCTTTTTCAAGTGCCTGATTTACACCAACTTTTCCCGGATCTTTGCCACCATGCCCCGGATCAATTACCACAAGCTTTTCTCCCTCTTTTACCTTATTGGAGGTTGTATAGATTGCGGCTGTTCTTGCCAGCACACACATGGCAACAATAAAAAGTATCGTCATTACTAGAGATATTGCTCTGTTTTTCATGCTTTTATCTTTCCATAGACTTTTTAATATTCTATGTTAGAAAAAAGCAGTTCATGCCAGCTTATTGCAGATAAGCCGCTATTAAATCCCATATCTCCGGTTTTTCCAATCCCAGTCTCCAGCCTGCTACTCCTGCCAGGTCATAATTTTTCATGACATTTAACTTTGTCTGAATAGATGCAGAATCCTCTAACCAGATTTGATATGTGGTATTATCTACCTGGAAGTTAGTATAATTCTGGCAGGTAACCTCATCCCACGCTGCCACACCACCGCGCTCTGTCATAAAGTTTTCTGCATAGGACATACCAACCTTATCTACAGTCGTATTACCATCTGTAGTTGCCCAGATAGCCGTGTAAAAAGGAAGTGCATTAATAACCTTTTCCTTTGGCACTGCTGCAATCGTGTCCTTAATGCCATTTTCTACATAATTAATAGAAGCAACTGAACCAATGTCCGAACCGGAATAATGCTCATCATACCCCATAATAATTACATAATCTGCAATAATTCCCTGTTCTTCTCTGTCATAATAAGCTGTATATTCGGTTGGGACATAATTATCAATAGAAAGTACAATGTTATTTAAGCGGCAGGCAACGGATAACTCTCTTAAAAACTGCACGTAATCCTCTCCTGCTTCTCTTGGCACCTGTTCAAAATCCACATTAATACCATCAATGCCATTAGCAAGCACCTGACTCATTAAATTCTGAATTAAATAGGTACGTTTTGTTGTACTGGATAACACTGCCTGAGTGTCAATAGCCTGATCATTAATCCGTCCGGTGAAGTTATCCACCAATGCCCATACCTCAATACCTCTTGCATGCATTTTGTCTACATAAGCTTTGTCCGCTAAAGAAGTGAAATTCCCTTCATTGTCACTTAATGCAAACCAGGTAGGCGAAATAGTATTCACCGCCTTTGTACTTGCAAGAAGTCCATCCACATTGCCATTGGCTGTAGTATTGGTTACTAAATGCCACACAAGATTGATTTTATAATCCTTGTGAATAGAAGTATACACCGGCTCCTCCACTGTATTCTCCACAATTCTTTCTAAAGGACGTTCATCCTTTAAAAATTTATTTTCCACATATCCGATGATTGAGTCTGCTGTTTTTACCTTGGACCATTTCTCCATTTCCTCTAAAACAACAACCGTATCACCCTTATTTACATCAGTCAAAATAGGACTTTTCACACCGCCCTGATAACGTACCTTTGTTTTCTTCTTAATATCAGCAGCCGTTACACTGTCACTTTCCACATAAAGCTGGATTCGCTTTGGAGCTTCAAAAACCTCATAAGAAAAGTTTGTGTACTTGCGCACAAAATCCACTGCAACGTAAGGAATCTCATTTTCCAAAATCACAACCGGATAATCCATAGTTAAACTATTGGCACTGACTGTGTATGCATTTTCACCTACACAGGCACGAATTATCTCTGTTGGAGTAGTATATAAAAGAAGGTTCTCTCCCTTATCAAAATAGAATCTGTCATTTAAATGTACCTGTACCGTCTCTAAAGAAAGATAACAAACGCCATTTTGAAAAATGCCCTTTTCCTCTAAAACGTCATCTTTCAAAAGAATAGAAACTTCCGCTTCTGTGTATACTTGAAAGTATTCATTCAGGTCCATTCTTTCCCTGGAATAAGAATACTTTTCCATAATGCCTGAAAATAAACCGATTATTATAATTATAATAATTAAAGCCACTGCTATAATTACCGGAATCATTTTTTGTTTTATCTGCTTCATGATATGCCCTCCAATTATTTTTTAGATTATAACAGAAAATTCGACTATAGTCATTATAAATTTACATTTAAGTGCTTTGTACCCCACTCCCGCGTTACTGTTCAGATTCTTTCAGATAACACTTTTGCCACTTTTAAAGCAGCTCCTTAGAAACATTGTCAAAGAGGGACCTTTTATTTTTCCTGTTTCTGTTGTAAAATTCCCGAAAGCACCCGGCTTATCATAAGCAGGTACCGGCTTTTGTTTTTATTTGCATTTCCAAAAAAAGGGTCTGTGATATATTTTTGCAAATTTTAAAAAAATTTTATAAGATTCTAATATGTGCCGATACTAAACATTATAGAAAATAGAGATGTTCCAAACACGTAACATAAATATACAAAGTTTTTCGTCTTAAATTTGAATTATAATTGGAATTATTTAGGAATATAATAAGACTTAAAGCACTAAGCTTCAGATATATCCGGATAACCCGGACCAAGATGCGGCGTCCCGCAATTTTGCATTTAGATACTTATTTATATAAGTAATAACACACTTGCCTCCTTCCTTTTTCTGTCCCGCTTTCCATGGACAATATAGGTCTGGAAGCATCTCTAATAGCAGAATAAATGATTTCTGTCGATTTTGCAAGCTTTTTGTTAAATTTTCTAAAATTTTCTTAAACTGGCACCAACTGCTATTGACTTGACAAACCATAAAGTATAATATGTTTTTAACGCAATTATAGCGAAATTTGGGACTTTTCTAAGTTTTCAAAAAGGATGTGATAATATGAAAATCGAAAAAGTAAACGATAATCAAATACGATGCACATTGACAAAAGCCGACTTAATTGACAGGCAGCTTAAGATCAGTGAACTTGCCTACGGTACAGAAAAAGCAAAAAATTTGTTTCGTGACATGATGCAGCAGGCATCTTATGAATTTGGATTTGAAGCTGAGGATATTCCTCTCATGATAGAAGCCATACCACTAAATTCAGAATGTATTGTTCTGATTATTACAAAGGTAGAAGACCCTGAGGAATTGGACACACGTTTTGCCAAATTTGCTCCATCCCTTCACAGCGAACAGGATGAGGATGATTGGGATGATACCGACAATTCCTTCCGTTCTTCCAAATCTGAGGCAGACGAGGTATTAGACTTATTTAGAAAGCTTCACGATTCCAAACTTGGCGATATACTGGAAAGTGCCGGAACATCAAAACTCCCCGGAGGAGCCTCAAAATCTGAGAATAGCAAGCCTTCCACACCCGAAACAAAAGAACCTGCTTTAAGATTGTATTCTTTCAAAAGCTTCGGAATTGTAACAAGAGCGGCTCATGTATTAAACGGCTTTTACGAAGGGGAAAACACTTT
The DNA here is from genome assembly GCA_017436305.1 of Lachnospiraceae bacterium. Lineage (GTDB taxonomy): Bacteria > Bacillota > Clostridia > Lachnospirales > Lachnospiraceae > RGIG3040. The sequence continues at coordinate 15,462 of JAFSDJ010000026.1, read as the reverse complement.
ATATAAAGACCCTTCCAAAGGTATTTACAAACTTTTACTAAATCAGGGCCCTCACACCGCCGAGGACTTTAATCGTATCTGCAACACATTGTCCGAATACGGCAAAATTGAAAAATGTACCGAGATAAATAAGGCTTTTTTAGAGGAACATATGGAAACCCTCTGTGAAAATAATGCGCTTCAGGAATTGACGCAGATATAGATATATAAGTGTATGAGTATGGAAGATTGTGGTCACAGAGTTGTGGCCCCACACAGAAAGGCACCGTGCAGACCTACAACACCCGTTGAAAAGGCCGGCACGGTGCCTTTTTATGCGTGACCACAGCTTGGCAAGCATCAACTTTCTTCCTATCAAGCTCCAATTAGGAAGCCGATTGAATTTTCGCCATCAGAGCCTCAATATCCATTCCATGAACCATGGCTGCCATCTCTAAGGACTCGCCCTGTGCAGATGGGCATCCAAGGCAATGCATACCCATTTCCATTAAAATAGGTGCTACATTTGGATTTATTCTTAAGATTTCACCAATTGTCATTTCTTTTGTTATGTCTGCCACTTCTTTTTCCTCCTAAATTATTAAAATTATTTAAATATTTCAAGTTTCAATGGATAGTATACCTCTATCTGATTTTTTTATCAACCGGACATTTTTCTGTTTTTCTATTTTTATTCACAAAATTTATAGATATTCAAAATCTATTAACTAAATTTTCACGTTACTGTTCACTCGTACCTGGTAAACAGTAACATTTTCACTTCTTGTACAGAAAAAAGTACATCACTTTTCTTGACTGTATACAAAGATTGACATATAATGTGAGGTAAGAAGTTCCCTTAATTCTAAATACTTTTTATGGCTTTTGGGGGCTACAAAATTTTTAGTTACTGACGACTTTAATAGTCGTTTAAAAAAATTAATTTAATAGGAGGCTATTTCAAAATGAAACCAGAATGGACAGATTTTGTAGGTGGCAAATGGCAGACTGAAATCAACGTACGTGATTTCATCCAGAAAAACTATCATCCATATGACGGGGATGATTCTTTCTTAGCTGGACCTACACAGAACACAAAGGACTTATGGGCACAGGTACTTGACTTACAGAAACAGGAACGTGAAGCAGGCGGTGTTCTTGACATGGACACAAAAGTAATTTCTACAATTACTTCTCACGGACCGGGATACTTAGACAAGGACAAAGAAACAATCGTTGGTTTCCAGACAGACAAACCTTTCAAACGTTCTTTACAGCCTTATGGTGGTATCCGTATGGCAGAGAAAGCTTGCTCTGACAATGGATATGAAGTTGATCCTGAAATCAGTGAATTTTTCTCAACACACAGAAAAACACACAACGCAGGTGTATTCGATGCTTACAATCAGGAAATGAGAACATGCCGTTCAGCTCATATTATTACAGGTCTTCCTGATGCTTACGGACGTGGACGTATCATCGGTGACTACAGACGTATCGCTTTATACGGTATCGACAGATTAATCGAAGACAAGTTAGAGCAGAAAGATTCTACAGGACGTGTTATGACAGACGATGTTATCCGTCTTCGCGAAGAAATTTCTGAACAGATCGTGGCTCTTAAGATGATGAAAGAAATGGCTGCTTCTTACGGATGCGATATTTCTAAACCAGCATCTAACGTAAAAGAAGCTATTCAGGCTACTTACTTCGGATACTTAAGCGCAGTTAAAGAACAGAATGGTGCTGCTATGTCTCTTGGACGTACTTCTACATTCATCGACTGCTACGCTGAAAGAGATTTAGCTAATGGTACTTTCACAGAAGAACAGATTCAGGAATTTGTTGACCACTTCATCATGAAATTAAGATGTATTAAATTTGCTCGTACACCTGAATACAACCAGATCTTCGCTGGTGATCCAGTATGGGTTACAGAATCTCTTGGTGGTGTAGGTGTTGACGGACGTCCATTAGTAACAAAGACTTCTTTCCGTTACTTAAATACATTAAATAACTTAGGTGCAGCTCCAGAACCAAACTTAACAGTTCTCTGGTCTACAAGATTACCGGAAGCTTGGAAGAAATTCTGTGCTAAGATGTCTATTAAGACTTCTTCAATCCAGTACGAAAACGATGACTTAATGAGAGTAACACATGGTGATGACTATGCTATCGCTTGCTGTGTATCTTCTATGGTTGTTGGTAAAGAAATGCAGTTCTTCGGTGCTCGTGCTAACTTAGCTAAATGTTTACTTTACGCTTTAAACGGTGGTATTGATGAAGTAAGCAAGAAACAGGTTGGACCAAAATATCGTGCAGTTGAAGGTGATGTGCTTGATTATGATGATGTTATGGACAAATTCGTTGACATGATTGAATGGCAGGCAGATGTATATGTAAATACATTAAATATCATCCACTACATGCATGATAAATACTGCTATGAAAGAGCTCAGATGGCTTTACATGACAGAGATGTTAAGCGTTACTTCGCAACAGGTGTTGCAGGTCTCTCTATCGTAGCTGACTCTTTATCAGCTATCAAATATGCCAAAGTAGAAGTTATCCGTGATGAAGACGGCATTATTGTTGACTTCAAAACAACAGGTGACTTCCCTAAATATGGTAACGATGATGACCGTGTTGATACTATTGCACAGGATATCGTACACAAATTCATGACAGCAGTTAGAAGACATCATACTTACAGAAATGGTGTTCCAACAACATCAATCTTAACAATTACTTCTAACGTAACATACGGAAAGGCTACCGGTAATACACCGGACGGACGTAAGAAAGGACAACCTTTCGCTCCAGGTGCTAACCCAATGCACGGACGTGATACACACGGTGCTATCGCATCCTTATCTTCCGTATCCAAACTTCCATTCAAGGATGCACAGGATGGTATTTCTAATACCTTCTCTATTATTCCGGGTGCTCTTGGAAAAGAAGATCAGGTATTCGCTGGCGATATCGAAATCGATTTAAGCAAATAATCTGTGTTATGTGAAGTATTGGCTTAAACTTTAGGAGGCCCAATATGGATGATAATGAAATGATTGAAGATCTCATCAAAATGCTAGATTCCGGCATTACCCGTGGGGTAGGTCATATGAATGTAGAAATCGATGAGACAACAAAAGCTCAAAAAGATGTACAGACTATGGGGTGCACGGATTGCTCCAGAACCCCATTAGCCTGTAGTGTTCCAACTCTACATCAGGGCTTGGACGACTATCATTAATAAACTTTTAACCGGAGCGTAAGCTCTACACAATTATCAGGAGGTAAATACAATGTCAGAAATAAGTACAGCTCAGGTAGATAACCTTGTAAACTTATTAGATGGTTACGCAACAAAAGGCGGACATCACCTTAACGTAAACGTATTAAACAGAGATACATTATTAGATGCTCAGAAACATCCGGAAAATTATCCACAGTTAACAATTCGTGTATCCGGATATGCTGTTAACTTTATCAAATTAACTCCAGAACAGCAGGCAGACGTTATCTCTCGTACATTCCACGAAGCTATCTAATTTCAATTAGAGACAAAGGAATAACCCCACAGGTAGAAGTAACCTGTACCATTAAAACAAATATTACCCGGTAGGAAAATCCTGCCGGGTTTTTTGTTTTTAAAAATGTACATAAATTTCAAACAAGATTTACTTTCTCAACTGGCTTTCCGGGCAATAATATGTTACACTGGAAAAGTAAAAGCAAATTGAATTAAAACTAACCAAAATAGAAATGAGGAATTATAAATGAGCGGAAGAATACATTCTTTAGAGAGCTTCGGCACCGTTGATGGCCCTGGCGTACGTTATGTAGTATTTGTACAAGGTTGTCCTATGCGCTGTGCTTACTGCCATAATCCGGACACATGGAGCACAGAAGGTGGCAAGATGATGGAAGCCTCTGAAATTATTAGCGATTTTGAAAGAAACAGAAGTTTTTACAGAGGTGGCGGCATTACCGTTACAGGCGGTGAACCATTATTACAGGTAGACTTTTTAATTGAACTGTTTACACAGGCAAAGAAACATGATATTCATACTTGTATTGATACCTCAGGTATTGTTTTTAAACCTGAAAATACTGTTTTAATTGAAAAGCTGGATAAGCTTATGGAGCTTACAGATCTGGTTATGCTGGATATTAAGCACATTGACCCGGAGGAACATAAAAAGCTTACGAAACAGCCAAATGAGGGTATTTTAGCCTTTGCAGAATATTTATCTGACCGTGGTGTGGATATTTGGATTCGTCACGTTGTAGTGCCTACTATTACAGACAATGATGATTACTTATTTAAGCTAGGCTACTTTATTGGCGGATTAAAGACTTTAAAGGCATTAGATGTACTTCCCTACCACGTTATGGGAAAGCCAAAATACGAAAAACTTGGAATCCCTTATCCTTTGGAGGGCATTGAACCTATGGATAAGAATAAGGTCATTGAAAAGAAACAAGTTATTTTAAACGGCATTAAGAAAAAAAGAGCTGAATTAGCGGACTCATAAAAGTTCTATAAACTCGCATTTTTTACTTGTATAAATGTATGATTTGTATTAAAATAAGCATAGAATTTGATAAATTATTATCAAATACAAATACTTTACCAATAGACTTAAGGAGGATAAAATTATGGCATATGTAATCAGCGATGCTTGCGTAAGCTGTGGTGCTTGCGAAGCTCAGTGTCCAGTAGGAGCTATCTCTCAGGGAGATGCTCAGTTTGAAATTGATCCAAATACATGTATCGATTGCGGTTCTTGCGCAGGTACTTGCCCAACAGGATCTATTTCTCAGGGTTAATTTAACGCAAAAGAAAGCTGCCGTACTTAGTACGACAGCTTTTTTATTGCATTTCCACATTAGTAACACTAAAATGTTACTTGGAGCGAAACGAACCGTAATATTTTTAATGTTGCATATTTGCAAACTTGGTATAATCCGGAAGCCATACAAGCTCTACGGTTCCGATAGGACCATTTCTTTGCTTGGCTATAATAATTTCTGCAATTCCTTTTTTATCGGTATCCTTATTGTAATAATCATCGCGGTATATAAACATAACCACGTCTGCATCCTGTTCAATAGCCCCGGATTCACGCAAATCCGAAAGCATCGGCCGGTGGTCAGGTCTTTGCTCAACCGCACGGCTAAGCTGGGACAATGCCAGTACAGGCACCTGTAACTCTCTCGCCAGGGACTTCAAGGAACGGGAAATATCTGAAATTTCCTGCTGTCTGGAATCGCTTCTTCCACTGCCTGACATAAGCTGTAAATAGTCGATAATAATCATTTTTAAATCATGTTCTAATTTATACTTTCGACACTTGCTGCGAAGCTCTGAAATACTAATACCAGGGGTATCATCAATAATCAATTTGGAACTGCCAATAACTCCGGCGCTTTCAATTAATTTCTCCCATTCATCATCCTGTAAATTACCTGTACGAAGATGTTGGGAATCTACATGGGATTCTAATGAAAACAAACGGTTTACCAGCTGCTCCTTGGACATTTCCAGACTAAAAATAGCTACGCAGTCATTTTCCTTAAATGCCACATGCTGAGCAATATTTAAAACAAACGCGGTTTTTCCCATAGATGGTCTGGCCGCGATTAAAACAAGGTCAGAAGGCTGCATACCCGCTGTGCGATAATCCAAATCTAAAAATCCTGTAGGAATACCGGTAACTGTTCCTTTAGTTTTTGATGCACTTTCAATTTTATCCATGGCATTCATAACAACCTGACGAATCGGTACAAAGTCACCTGTATTTCGCTTTTGTACCAGCTCAAATATGCGCTTCTCCGTATCTTCTAAAATAAATTCCAAAGATTCCTTCCCAACATAGCAAGTGTTGGCAATCTCTTCGTTTAAGCGAATCAACTTACGAAGTGTAGACTTTTCTGCAACGATTTCCGCATAATGTTTAATATTAGCAGAGGTAGGCACAACTGTTACCAAATCTCCGATAAATTCCAGACTTGCAACCTCTGGTGGCACATCCTTCTCTTTTAAACGGTTTTGCAAGGTTATTAAATCTACCGGCTTTCCTTCATCATTTAACTCTACCATTGTATCAAATACAATGCCATATTGTTTTCCATAAAAATCATCCCCATGAATAATTTCAGAGGCTACCACGATAGCCTCTTTATCAATTATCATAGAGCCAATGACTGATTGTTCTGCCTCTATACTGTGAGGTAATACCCTCTTTAATAAGGCTTCTTCCACTGCCATAAAATAGCTCCCTTCTCTATAGTACATGTAATTCTATTATTTAAAACTCTTTTACTGTTCCTGAACCTTCACTTTCAGTGTAGCTGTAACCTTAGGATGAAGCTTTACTTTTACTTCAAAGGTACCAAAACTCTTAATCGGCTCCGGTAAAACCAGTTTCTTTTTATCTAACTCTTTTTTGTACTGTTTCGTGTACTCTGTGGCAATTTCCTTGCTGGAAACAGAACCAAATGCCTTACCGCCTTCTCCGGCTTTCATAGCAACAATCACTGTTTCCTCTTCCATTTCCTTTGCAAGTGCCTGGGCAGCTGCTAAATTTTCTGCTGCAATTTTCTCTGCATTTGCCTTCTGGAGTTTTAAATCATTTAAATTTTTACTGGTCGCTTCCACACCGATTTTCTGTGGCAATACATAATTTCTTGCGAAACCATCATTTACATTAACGATATCGCCTTTCTTTCCTAATTTCTTATCATCCTGCAATAAAATAACTTTCATTAAATTTCACCCTCTTCTATCATTTTACTTAAAGTTGATTTTAGAAGCTCAATGGCCTCTTCTACCGTACTTCCTTTTAGCTGGGTTGCTGCCATATTCATATGACCGCCTCCACCTAATTTTTCCATAATAACCTGCACATTTACCTCATCAATAGAACGTCCACTAATATGAATAGTCTGGTTATAATCAGTTAGCACAAAGCTTGCCTTAATTCCATTAATATTAAGAAGCTCATTTGCAGCCTGTGCTCCAATTACAGTAGGACTGTCTAAATCCTTACCATCACATATACTAATTGCAAATACGTCCATAAATATCTTAGCCTGACTTACTGTATCTGCCTTTGCTTTATAATCATTGGCGTCTTCCCTAAACATCTTTCTTACTCTTGTTACATCCGCACCATTTCTACGAAGGAATGCTGCTGCTTCAAAAGTACGGACACCGGTTTTCGCAATAAAATTATTGGTATCCACTACAATTCCGGCATAGAGACAATCGGCCTCCCCATGTTTCACCTTCACGCCCTCATCAATATATTGTAAAATTTCTGAAACAAGCTCGCAAGCACTGGATGCATATGGCTCTACATAAGATAATGTAGCATTCTCAATGACCTCATCCCCTTTTCTATGATGGTCTAGCACTACAATAGAACGACACATCTTCAAAAGTTCCGGACATTCAGTAATACTTGGACGGTTCACATCTACTACTACCAATACCGTATTGCTATTGGCAATTTCTAAAGCGTCTGAACTATCCAAAATAACCGGCTCTTCACTATCCACATGAGCCATGAAAGCATCTACTAATGGCTTAATGGAAGAATTAATCTCATTCACAACAATATAAGCATTTCTTCCAAGTGTTTTGGAAATCCGATAAATACCTACTGCCGCACCAAAGCTATCCACATCAGTAATTCGATGTCCCATAACAATGACCTTATCTTTTGAAGAAATAATTTCTCTTAAAGCATGAGCCTTAACCCTTGCCTTTACTCTTGTATTCTTCTCTACCTGCTGACTTTTTCCACCAAAATAGGTTACGCCCTCAGGAGTTTTTACAACCGCCTGATCACCGCCACGTCCTAATGCCAAATCAATGGCAGTTCTGGAAAACTCATAATTTTGTCCATAAGATAATCCGTCTGCACCAATTCCAATACTGATGGTAACACTCATCTCATTTCCAATGTTTACTGTTTTTACTTCTTCTAACAAGTCAAAGCGATTTTCTTTCAAAGTGCGCAACGACTCTTTTCTAAGAATAACAAAAAATTTATCCTTTTCCAGTTTTTTAACAATACCATCTAATGAAGCAAAATACTTATTAATTTTTCTCTCTATTAACGCCGTTAATAAGGAACGTCTTACTTCTTCTACACTGTCTAAAGCCTCTTCGTAATTGTCCAAATACAAAAGACCTACTACAAGACTCTGATTGTCATTTTCCCTTAAAGCAATATTTAATGCTGTTTCATCAAATAAGTAAAGCGCAATCAGATAGCCGTCATAATCAGGAGAAGCTTGAACAATATCACTTTCTTCCACCATTTCCTTTAAGGAAATCTTACGAAGCTTTGCATCAAAATCTCTTTCTTCAAAAATAACAGAGACCTGTGTTTCCTCTAACTCACCTGGAAGCTTATCCCTTGTAATTTCCGGAAAAAGGGTATGAATTCCATTGTTGTATCCCTTTTCCCTATGAACAGTAGTCTCAAAAGCTTTATTAGTCCAGATAATCTTGCCATTTTCATCTAACAGAGCATGGGGTAACTCCAAGTCTCTTAAAAGTTGCCTTTGAATCTGCCCATACTGAGTAGCAAAGCTAATAAGCTCATTCATAATAATAGGCTTATTATAATTTAGAAGTATTAAACAGCTAGTCAGATAAATGATTACAAATACGGATAAAACAGCGCCTGATTTTGTATCCAATGTATAAATAAACCCGTCCACAATAGCCAGCAAAATCCCTAATATTAAAGATATTTGCAGGTAGAGTCGAAGCCTACCTTTTAGTTTCATTTTCGTCTTCACAAAATTACCTCATAAATATTTGCTATTACTGTTCATAAAACCAACAGTAATGTTTGTCCAATTTTAACCCTCAGACGTAATTATAGCATTATTTAAAATGTTTTACAATAAAAAGCACCCACTATTCAAAAGTGAGTGCCTTAAAAAACATGTTACTGCCCACACGTGACCAATAACAAATCATATTTTATTCTACTGTATATGGCATAAGTGCAACGTGACGTGCTCTTTTAATAGCAACAGTAAGTGCTCTCTGATGTTTTGCACAGTTGCCTGTAATTCTTCTAGGAAGAATTTTGCCTCTTTCAGATACGTATCTTTTTAATTTATTTACATCTTTGTAATCAATTACATTATCTTTGCCACAAAATACGCAAACTTTTTTTCTTCTACGAATTCCGCCTCTTCTCTTCATTGGAGAATCGGATTTTTCTGCTTTATTATAAGCCATGATATTGCCTCCTATTTTAATCGACTTCTAATTAAATGGCAATTCTTCGTCAATACCGTCAGGAATATTCATAAAGCCATCTCCTGCAGCCATAGGTGCCGGAGCACTTCCACCGGAGAAACCACCTTCTCCGCTTGAATTGTTTTTGCTTTCAGCAAATTCCTGATCTTCTACAACAACATCTGTTGTATACACTTTTACACCATCTTTATTAGTGTAGCTTCCTGTCTGGATACGGCCTGTGACTAATATTTTTGTACCCTTACGGAAATATTTTTCAGCAAACTCACCGCTTCTGCCAAATGCCACGCACCCAATAAAGTCAGCGCTCTGGTCATCTCCATTATTGCGGTTAAATCTGCGATCTACTGCCAGTGTGTATCTAGCGATTGCCATTGGGTTCTCACCCTGAGAGTATCTTACTTCAGGATCTCTTGTTAAACGACCCATTAGAATTACTTTATTCATATATATATCCTACCTTTTTCTATGCCTCGTCTTGTCTTACGCATAAATATCTGACAACATTTTCCATAATACGAACGTGGCTTTCCACTTCTGCAGGAACTGTTGACTCAGCATCGAATTGGATGAAATAGTAGAACGCTTCTTTCATTTTCTGAACTTCGTAAGCTAATCTTTTCTTACCCCATTCATCAACATTTGTGATTGTTCCACCGAATCTTTCGATATAAGCTTTTACTTTTTCAATTGTAGCAGCTCTTTCATCATCTTCGATTTTTGCACTAACAACAACGGCTAATTCATATTTGTTCATGCTTCGTTACCTCCTTTTGGTCTCTGGCCTCTTAATTATTTAAGAAGCAAGGAATATATCACAGAATCTTATAATAGCATAAAGATATTAAACTTTCAATAGGGGATTTTGGATTTTTTAGGATTTTTCTACTTATTTATTGCCTTTGTGCTTTTTTCCACAAGCTTTCTTGCCATCATAACCTGATGTCCACAACCTAGGCACTTTAACCGAAAATCCGCGCCAACTCGTAATACTTCCCACTCTTTACTTCCACAAGGATGGGGTTTTTTTAAGGTTATAATATCGCCAACCTGGTAATTCATGTCCCTGCCTCCATATTTTATACTTCTATTTGTTCAAACACCTTTCCAAGGCTATCGTGGATAACTAAATCAGCCGCAGAATCCCTGGGTGTAGTAGATTTATTGATAAGTACCAGCTTGTTTCCTCTGTAATAATCAATTAAAGAAGCTGCCGGATAAACTGCCAGGGAGGTTCCCCCAATAATGAGCATATCAGCATTTTTTATAGCATCTACAGAATTTTGTATCGTATCATTATCCAGTCCTTCTTCATATAGAACAACGTCCGGTTTTATCACTCCTCCACAACCACAAACCGGCACATTACTGCTATCCACAATCTTTTTCACATCATAAAACTTTCCACATTCTGTACAGTAATTTCGTAAAACACTACCATGAAGCTCATATACTGTTTTGCTTCCTGCAGCCTGATGTAGTCCATCAATATTCTGAGTAATAACCGCCTTTATTTTTCCCGCCTTTTCTAATTCTGCCAGCTTTAAATGTGCTTTGTTAGGCTTTGCATCTAAACATAGCATTTTATCCCGGTAAAAATCATAAAATTCCTTTGTTTTCTGTCTGTAAAAGCTGTGGCTTAAAATTGTCTCCGGTGGATAATCATATTTCTGATTGTAAAGGCCATCCACACTACGAAAATCTGGAATTCCACTTTCCGTAGACACTCCCGCCCCGCCAAAAAATACAATATTATGACTTTCTTTTACCCACTGTTTTAATTGTTTCATTGCTTCCATTTTAAATACCTCTCTTTTTAAAAAAAGGAAAACAGTTGCCTGTTTTCCTTTTCTGCATTTTAATAATAACTTCTAATTACAAATCCATTATATGTTGTATTTTTAATTGATGTAGAACTGTAAGACTTCTTACCAATTTTTACTTTGTTTGCTTTTACCATAATGTAGTAATTTTTGTATTTTTTAGCATTCTTTATAGTATAGCTTGTTCCTTTTACTGTTGCAAGTTTTTTGAACTTACCTGTTGCTTTATTTCTGTAGTAAACAGTATAGCTCTTAGCACCACTTACTTTTGACCATTTAATCTTAACATTTGTTGAATATCTGCTTGTAAGACTAATGCTCTTAATATAAGCATTTGGTACTACCTGTTTTGTAGCAGACCACTCTCCGTAAGCCTTACTACCGTTGTCTAATGTTCTATAAGCTCTAACCTTTACTTTCCAAGGCTGTGTTCTCATTTTAGAATGACTGAATGTAGTAGAAACATACTGAGTTTCTATTGCACTTGTAATCTTTTTACCTTTTTTATTTACAACCATGATTTCAAATCCGGTTGCATTATAAGCACCTTTTTCGCTCCACTTAACCGCATACTGTTTTGTCTTTTCATTGTTTCCGTATACGCTTACGCCTGTAATTTTGCCAGGTGCGGAATATACTGCTTTTCCCTTTGGTGACCAGTATTGATTAAATCCTTTACCATTTGTCTTATAAGGTGCGATACCTACTACATATCCTGTATCAGCACTTAAACCGCCAACTGTATAAGATGTAGCGGATGTTGTTCCTTTTACAGTAACGTTAGCTGCACTTGTTCCCACGTATACATAATATCCGCTTGCTCCCGCAGATGCCGGCCATGATACTGTTACAGAATTCTTTGTTGCACCTGTCTGTGTAAGAGAAGTAATAGCATTTGGGGCAGTTACAGCTACTAAAACATCTGTATTCTGATACTTGATATAAATAGTCTGTGCCGGACTAAATCTCTGATTAACTAAATATACGTATTTTCCATTACTTGTTCCAATTAAAGCAGCTGATACACTTGAACCGGTTGTAACAGTTGCATCAGTCAGAGAATATTTTAAATTATCAGTTGTAATTGTGTCTCCTAAATAACTTGCTGACTCTAAATAAACATAGTTTTCTGTAGAGTACTTTTCTGATGCTACTGTAGATAATGTTAATGGACCTGCAGCCGCCTGAACCGGCATACTAAAGCAAGAAGCCATAACACATACAGCAATTGCTGCTAACAATAATGAAACTTTTTTTGTGAAACTAAACTTTTTCATCGTTTGATCTTTTCCTCCCTGTTTTTAATAACATTTATTTTTGTTTCAAAGTTATTCTAAACTGAAATTTAATATTTGTCTATATTTATTTCACAAAAAAATCACAGAAAATCCATATTTTACATTTTCCATATTTTATTTTAATTTTTTAAGTACTTTATTCCCAAAAAAACCTTGCACTAGGCAAGGTTTTCAACTCTCTTTACTCTATTCGGCAGTTTCTGTTGCTTCTGTATCTTCTGTTGTTTCTGCGTCTTCTGTTGTTTCTGCGTCTTCTGTTGTTTCTGCGTCTTCTGTTGTTTCTGCGTCTTCTGTTGTTTCTGCATCTTCTGTTGTTTCTGCGTCTTCTGTTTCCTCTGTTGCTTCTTTGTTTGTATCCTCAGACTCTACTCCTCTTTCCTCAGGAATAACATCAATGTCCTCAGACTCTAAGTCAGTACTAATTTCATTTGTTTCGGTTGCTTCTTTAGAACCACAAGCTACTAAAGTAGCTGCTGATAATGTAAGGGCTAATGTTAACATACAAATTTTTTTCTTCATAATTAATTCCTCCCTAAAATGCTTTGCTATTATTAACATTCCTTATAATATTGCATATTTGTGAATATTATGTGTCTAAATTATGTCATTTTTATGATTAAAGCAAAAGACTCTCAGACTCTATAGCCATTCCAATAATTGCCATAAGCATGAAAAACATAATAAGTCCTGCAACTAGAATAATTGCTGTTTTATCATAAACAAATTCCCCCAGTTTACTTTTAAAATTTGCCAGTAAAATTTCTATCCCTAATATAATAAAAACAATGGGCCATAACTTATAAATAAATACATAGGATATTTCCGGAAAAGCCATGTGCGCTAAAAATAAACCACCAATAATTATCAGGCAGATGCCCAATGTAATAGTCCCCACCCTATGGACCCTGCTTTCAACCGGCTTTTGATTTATTTCTAAATGTTCATTTTCGTCTCTCAAAATTTTCTGCTTCATGTTTCTATCTTCTCTCTTTTCCTTTTGATATATAAACTTAGATATTTTTATCTTCAATTTCTTCCATTTGGCTTAACTCTTTTCTTTTTCCTTTAATAAGATATACACCAACTACAATAATTGCAATGGAAAATACAGTTCTTGGTACATCGTTTAATATTCCATAAATCCAACTGGTCTGAACTCCCAAGGTTTCCAAAATACCAAATACAGATTCTGCAAAAGTATCCCACAAAGCAAAGGCTCCCCAGAAAATCAAAATAGATGCTAAAATCTTTCTGGTCTTTTCAGTACCAAATTGTTCCTTAATAGCCTGCTCATCAAAATTAAACAAAAATTTATCTTCAATTGCATAAAACTCCTCATCATTTAAGGCTCTTAAATTGTGTACATGAAAAAAGCTATAAAACCATATTACCGGAAGTAAAAACATCATTGGACCCATTAATAAATAGGATGACATTGCTATTAATCCAAAGAATATACACATAATGCTTATCCCCTGCTTAAAAAAACCCATATACATTTCTCCTGCTCCCGGTATCAATGAAAAAATAAAGGTTAAAAATCCACTTTTCTTTCTAGTCATACATTACTCCTTCTGCCTCTATTCAGGCGTTTATTCATTATTAATTCGTAATTATTCAGTACCTTCATAATTACATAACTGCTTACTTTAAAACATATTTTAATAAAACATATCAGAAAAACTACTCAACTTACTACTCCACTGGTTAGACTTCTCGTTTAAAAATGTTACCATTGTTTTCCTATCGGTATCCTTCTTAGAAACAGAAGGTGCAGAAATGAAATTTGTGTCAACAAAAGCCAATAAAAATATCGCGGCTGCCACAGCGGCAGATATTTTTAGACTGTATAACCAAAACTGTACTTTGGCGGACATATTCTTTCTCTTTCGTGCTGATTCCATTTGCATTTCTTCGGCTTTAAACTCGTTTAAAATCTTATCTTTGAGATTTTTAGGCGCAGTAATCATTTCATTTTCTTCTATATACAATAAGAAGGCATCCATTTCTTCGTCAGTCATATTTTCTTTTATAACCATAATTATCCACTCCCTTCATACAGTTTTTTTAGCATTGCTTTTGCCCGATAAATCTGTGTTTGTACTGTTTTCTCATTTCTATTTAACTTATCAGCAATCTGAGAAGTTGTTAATTCTTCATAAAAATAAAAAAGAGCTATCTGGTCATATGGCGGTTTTAGTCCATTGCATTTTTTAAACAGTTCTTCCTTGAGTTCAGCATTTATAACACTTTCTTCAATGGAATCATTTCTATCTTTCACTTCCAAAAAGAAACTTTCTTCGGTTGGAACTTGATTTTTCAAGGGCTTTCTTTTAAAATCAATACATTTATTGGTTGCAATCCGGCATATCCAGGCTTTTTCATTTTTTCCGTCAAATTTGGAATAATTTTTATAGGCAGATAAAAAAGTTTCCTGCGTCATATCTTCTGCATCAAAATAATTACCTGTAATTTTATAGCAAATTGAGAAAACAAGATTCTGGTAGTTATCAACCATATATTCTAGAATATTTTCCTCACTAATTTCACCCGCCTCCTTTCGCTTCTCAATTACTATAACGTTTCATATTCTGATATTTCTTCAAAATTTCTTCAAAATTTTTAATTTTTTTAAGTAGAAGTTAATGTACTTATTTTCTTTGTTCATAACTCATTTTATTGGTATGTCATAAAGTTGCTGGTCACTAGATAAACAGTAACATCATAAAAACACACAAATAAAGTCCTGTGAAATCATCTTCACAGGACTTTCAGAGGCGCAGACCGGATTTGAACCGGTGGATACTGGTGTTGCAGACCATTGCCTTACCACTTGGCTACTGCGCCATATATTATATTGTATGAATACTACAAATAAATTATAACTTCAAAGTTACAAAAAATCAACCTTGAAGCTTTATAAATGACTCCAACGGGAATCGAACCCGTGTTACCGCCGTGAAAGGGCGATGTCTTAACCGCTTGACCATGGAGCCTTAACTAATTTTGAACTTTCAAAGTGTTCAACTCCCCGAGTAGGGCTCGAACCTACAACCCCCCGGTTAACAGC
>JAFSDJ010000025.1 GCA_017436305.1 Lachnospiraceae bacterium | reverse complement strand
TCTTTTAACTTCTCGTGGAAAAATTTCTCATGTGCTTCGCTGATAAAAATAATGTTCTCTGCTCCTAACGCTGTACTGTTCATTGTGTGAACCTCCTTTAATTGAATTTTTGACCATAACAAAAAAGGACACTCTTCCAAAATTTCTTTTAGAAAAATGTCCTTAATTCGTACAAATATTAAATTCAATTATTCCGTCTACTCTGCATTATCCTGCATAATTTGGCATAATGTGTTGTAGATTTGTAGTAAATTTGTAGTAAAAATTCTCTTTGATGTCCGCAAACCCTTGATTTTACTGCATTTATTTCTCTAGTGTTTTCATCGTTGGGAACAACAACACATCCCTAATCGCCTGGGAATCCGTAAGCAACATACAGAGTCTGTCAATACCATACCCAATACCGCCTGTAGGTGGCATACCAAGCTCTAAAGCATACATAAAGTCTTCGTCAGTTGTGTTTGCCTCTTCATCACCTAAAGCAAGCAGTGCTTCCTGGGCTTTGAAACGTTCTCTCTGGTCGATTGGGTCGTTTAATTCGGAATAAGCATTGCACATTTCCCAACCATTCATGAATAATTCAAATCTTTCTACATAGTTTGGATCTTCCGGTTTCTTCTTGGTAAGTGGAGAAATCTCAATTGGATGATCCATAACAAATGTTGGCTGAATTAAATGTTCTTCTACAAATTCTTCGAAGAACAGGTTTAAAATATCGCCCTTTGTATGATGGTCTTCAAATTCTACATGTTTCTCTTTGGCAATTGCTTTTGCTTCTTCTGTAGAATTGATTTCATTAAAGTCCACACCTGCATATTTCTTAACTGCGTCAACCATGGTAATTCTTTCAAATGGTTTTCCCCAATCCATTTCAATTCCATTGTAAACAATTGTAGTAGTACCAAGAACTTCTTGTGCTACATAACGGAACATGTTCTCTGTTAAATCCATCATTCCGTTGTAGTCTGTGTAAGCCTGGTATAACTCCATTAATGTAAATTCCGGATTGTGTCTTGTATCAAGACCTTCGTTACGGAATACTCGTCCAATTTCGTAAACTCTTTCAAGACCGCCAACAATCAGTCTCTTTAAGTATAACTCAAGAGAAATACGCAGTTTGAAATCCTCATCCAAAGCGTTGAAATGTGTTTCAAAAGGTCTTGCTGCTGCTCCACCTGCGTTTGCTACAAGCATTGGAGTTTCCACTTCCATAAAGCCTTCGCCATCAAGATATTTACGAATAGTGCTGATAATCTTTGAACGTTTAATAAAAGTATCTTTTACATCTGCATTCATAATCAGGTCTGTATATCTCTGACGGTAACGAATGTCTGTATTGGTTAAACCATGGAACTTCTCCGGTAAAATCTGTAAACTCTTTGAAAGTAAAGTTACCTTAGAAGCATGAATAGAAATTTCCTCTGTCTTTGTTGTGAAAACTTCACCTGTAATACCAACAATATCGCCTACATCATATTTTTTAAAATCTGCGTAAGCCTCTTCTCCGATGCTGTCTCTTGCCACATAAGACTGAATGTTTCCCTTCAAATCCTGAATATTACAGAAAGAAGCCTTACCCATAACACGTTTGCTCATAATACGTCCGGCAACGGTTACTTCCTTACCATTCATTTCTTCAAAATTTTCTTTCACATCCATACTGTGTGCTGTTACATCATATTTGGTTATCTCAAAAGGATTTTTGCCGGCTTCAATCAGGTTTGCAAGTTTTTCTCTACGAACCTTTAAAAGCTGATTTAAATCCTGCTCTTGTACATTTTGATTTTTCTCTGCCACAATCTTCACTCTTTCTCTTACAATCTATTTTCTTTTTCAAACTCTTAGTTAGAACGCTGAATCTCTAATACCTTATATTCTAAAATACCTACCGGAGTCTCAGCCTTTACAGTATCTCCTACTTTAGAGCCGATTAAAGCTTTTCCAAGAGGAGATTCGTTGGAAATTTTACCTTTTAAGCTGTTTGCTTCTGTAGAACCAACGATTTTGAAAGTCATTTCCTCATTTACTTCTAAATCTATAATGCGAACCTTACATCCGATATTGATTTTGTCTAAATCTACTTCATCTTCTACAACGACTTCTGCATTTTTTAAGATTTTCTCTAATTCTTCAATTCTCGCTTCGATGTCGCGCTGTTCGTCTTTCGCTGCATCGTATTCCGCATTTTCTGATAAGTCACCCTGTTCTCTTGCTTCTTTAATCTTCTGGGCTACTTCTTTTCTCTTAACTACTTTTAAATCGTGTAACTCGTCTTCGTATTTTTTCAGACCTTCATAGGTTAATATATTTTTCTTTTCTTCCATCTTCAATCACCTTTCTGCATTCTATGCGAAATACCCTTATAACTGCATTATTATACCGTACTCTTTAAGGCTCTGTCAAGGTATATCACAGGGGATATATAAGTTGCTCCTGCCACTGTTCTCCGAATCCGTCGTTCCTTTTCCTTACTGGAAGAAGCATCAAAATAAACACAGCCTGCTGCCAGACGGGTCTTTGACACTTGTATTTTAGTAACATTATAAAGAATCCTTTATTTAAGCCATTTATGGCTTATTTTTTTGTCAAATTTTTACGTTTTAGTATGTACTTGTTTGTGCTTGTGTGTTATAATGGATACAAGGAGTGATTTGTTATGTATATAAACATTACTGGTAGTCAAAACAACAAGGACGTATATATTTACCAATCTTACAGAAAAGAAAATGGAAAATCGTCTTCTCGCATTTACAAAAAACTTGGAAAATACAATGACCTTTTAGAACAGTTTTCAGGCAACAAAGAAAAAATGATGGATTGGGCCAAGGCAGAAGCGGCGAAAGAAACTGCCCTTTATAATCAGCAAAGAGAACAAATCTCTGTCAGATTTTCTCAAACAGCACGTATTCCTTTGGAGGAAGAACGTTT
>JAFSDJ010000024.1 GCA_017436305.1 Lachnospiraceae bacterium | reverse complement strand
CACTTCGTTCCCAGCAATGCTTGATTTCTGCATTAAAATTCGCTTCGCGAAGCAGAAATCAACACTTGTCTCATTCTATTACGCAGCCAGACAGCATGTGTCAGGCTGCTACATGAACTTTAATGTATTATTACTGGTCACTTCGTTCCCAGCAATGCTTGATTTCTGCATTAAAATTCGCTTCGCGAAGCAGAAATCAACACTTGTCTCATTCTATTACGCAGCCAGACAGCATGTGTCAGGCTGCTACATGAACTGTAATGTATTACTACTGGTCACTTCGTTCCCAGTAATGCTCACTCATCTTTTTCAATTGTAATATCGTCTAACATATTTTCAAACACTCTAGCAACTGCATCTAACTCTTTTTCATCAGATACAATTACATAAGTGCTGTTTTCTTCCCCGTCCTTAGACACGTCCTTTAAAATAAGAGCTTCCGCATCGCCATCTTCCTTATCTGTTACAAGCAGATAAGTAACACCAGCTATCATTGTCTGTTCCACAACAAAAAAATCTACCGGTTCTTCGTTTAAATCCGGTGTAAATTCTATTTTTTCCACTTTTATTCTCCTGACTCTTTTGCTTCCTGTCGTAAATAATCCAAATATCCTTGCAGAATAAGAGATGCTGCCACTGCATCCACATAATCTTTTCTGTATTCTCTACGGATACCGCTTTCTATCAATACCTGATCCGCCGCAATGGTAGTCAGTCTTTCATCCCACAATTCAATCGGAATCCCTGTTCTTCTAAAAAGCATACCTTGAAACTCTTTAGTTTTTTCTACACGTTCTCCCTCAGTTCCATTCATGTTTTTAGGAAGACCAAGGACAATTTTGTCTACCTGATATTCTTCAATAAGCTCTTCAATACGAGCCATAGTTTGTCTTAATTTATTTTCTGATTTTCTCGTAATTGTTTCTATACTTTGAGCCGTAACAAGTAAAGGATCACTAATTGCCACCCCTACTGTTTTGGAACCAAAGTCCAAACCCATAATGCGCATATGTTGTCCTTTCCTGCTTTAACGCTGTTATTTGTTTTCAAGCACATACGAAAGCTGCCATCAGCAGCTTTCCTCGTAACTCAAAGTTCTCTCTTGCCGGTACTTATTCCCAGTGGTTTGTCTTAATGTAAGTTTTTAACATTTCTTCAACCAGTTCGTCACGTTCCACTTTCATAATCAGGCTTCTGGCATTTTTATGACTAGTAATATAAGTAGGATCACCAGACATAATATAGCCAACGATCTGATTTACCGGATTGTAGCCTTTCTCTGTAAGTGCTTCATAAACAGTTGATAATACAACTTTGACACCCGTTTCCGGCTCTGCTTCAACTTTAAAATATTGTGTATTTCCCAAATCTGTCATCTTGTCACGTCCTTATTCCGTAGATATGTCTTATTCTACCCTATTTTATGGGAAAATTCAAGGCTATTCTTCCACTGCTACATTTTCTAAAGGATTTTGTGAAATGGGGTTTCCTTTTGCATTCACATATTTCAGATTCGGACAGGATGTTAATGGTGATAAGTCCGAAACATAACAGTTTTCCAGGTTAATATCTTTCAGGTTTGAAAGCCCTGCGACAAAGTCTAATGTACTGATTGTATTTTCAGATACATTTAATTCTTCTAATTGGGTACACGCCAAAAGAGAATCACTTCCAATTTCTGAAAGTTCACAGTTTGACATGGAAAGAACCTTTAAATTTGTATAGTTTTTAAGGAAAGACAAATCTGTTACCAGATACCAGTCCAGATACAGCTTTTCCAATCCACTACAGCTTCCGAATCCGTTTAAAACGCTCCGGCTGATTTCTTCGTCATTATAGCCCACATAATAATATTCACTGTCCGGACCTGGCATAGTAATAAATTCTACAGATTGCAGCTCTAGCACTTTTAAGCTATTGTTAGAGGCAATGCCTGCCGGTGCCACATAAAACTGACAACTCTTTATATGGAGTTCTTCTAAATTATTTAACTGAAATAATCCATCTGCTGCTTCATCAAATTCCATTCCCTGAATTGTAAGTTTTTTCAACTCAGGAAGCTCATTTAAGCATGCAAAGCCGTCCGGAAACTGGGAGTTACACTGTATTAAAGACAGGGTTTTTAAATGGCCCATCTGTCTAATTGGCTCTAATAAATTGTTATAAAAGCAGATTTTTATTTCCAGTTCTTCCAAATTGATAAGTTCATAAAGGAAATCAAGATTGTATACTACATTTAAGGATAAATGTTTTAATTTTTTTAAATTCTTTAACCCTTCATAATCCGGCTGGTTTCCATTTAAATCATCTAAATCAAAGTCTAAGTACTCTAAGTTTACTAAATTTCCCAAGGCAGTATAATCCTGTAATTCTCCATTTCCCACAAGTCTAAGTGCTTTTAAACCGGTTAAACTTTCCAGAAAATTAAGGTTTAAAATATCCGTATCTATAATGGCAAGGCTTTCTAAATTGGTCAGGTTAGAAATCATACTTAAATCCTTCAAGCCGTCTGTGGAGCCTTCTACATACAGTTTTTTTAATCCGGTCATTTCTCCCAGCGGACTAAAACTTTTGGTTCCTTTCATATTCAGGCAGTAAAAAGTTTCCAAATTCTGACACTTGGCTATATACTCCAAATCTTCTACATGACAGCAATCCGCATACAGCTTTTTTAAGGACGTAAACTGAGTAATCTTTGACATGTCTTCCTGATCTGTAATTTTGAGTATCTCTATCCCGTCAGCATTCAGTCCGGTTGCAATCACATCCTCCATGTCCTCATTGCTACAGTCAATGTAAGTCAGATTGGAAAAATCGGATAAATTCATATTATAGTGTTCCAGATTCAGCCCACTGACACCGGAAAAATTATGTACATCCTCATAAACATCCCCTGCTTCTCTACTGTCATAATCATAAGTATTGGTCCTAACTGTAGCTAAAAATTCCGGACTGTAAGGAAAGGATTCCGGATCCATTTCCTCATACGGATACACCTTAAAATCCTCAAAACTATAGGAAATCCGGCAATATTGGTCGATACCGGAGGTTTCTATTTTCAGATAACGGACTTTCTCTACATCCTGCTTAGTCACTTCTTCAAAAGGCTTTCCAAACATATCTTCCACAGCCTGTTTCATAACCGGGGACTGAATCCGATATTCATCCTTTACAGCAGGCAGAGTATCCTGGGTCGAATCCTCCCGGGAAGTTACCTGATAATCCTCCTGATAAGACGTATCTGCTGTTTCACTTTCCCGCAATATTTTTTCCATAGGATACATTAGCATTGAGACAACTATTCTCATAGTGATTGTTAGGACAAATATGCTAGTTATAAATATAGCAACAATTTTGCCGCTTGAAAGCTTTTTCCTGTCTCCCCTGCCGTACCTGTTATTCCGGCTACTTTGGTTAGCCTGATTTTGCCAGTATTCCCGGCTATTCTTATCAGTCTGGCGATTCCCGTTTGCTCCGGCTTTTCTAGGGACATTGGGAATAGAAGGCCCAGACCCTCTATCGGGCTGTCCCAAAGACTCTATATTTGCACAAAAAGTACATTGATAGCCATTTGATATGCGTATCATTGGCGCTCCGCAATTACTGCATTTTCTTTCCATGATGGATTTCTCCTTTATGCTTTTTTATCAGAACAGTCTTACCTTCAAAGGCGAACCCGTACCATATACTTCAAAACCACACTCTCTGTTTGATGTTACGCTTGGAAAGTGCTAGTGTTTCTAACCCCTACAATCATTTATAGTATACGGAAAAACGAAAAGAATAGCAATGAAATTTTCAAATACATAATATTCATTACCGGGAACAAAGAAAACAGTAACTTTTGTTTTTTTACAAACTGTGGTAGACTAATGGGGCATCCTTATCATTTATATGATTGATGTGATATATTACGGGAAAAGATATTTAGTCCCTATAAAAATAAAAAAGGTGGATTTTTATGAAACGTACTCCCAAGATAATTTCATTATTTAATATGTGTTTTGGTATACTTTTTTGCTTTTTATGGATAGAAATGTTGTTTTTTAATAATAGCAATAATTTATTTCATCCCATAAAACAGATTTGTTTTGCCTTAGTATGGGTTTGTATTCTGGCAGTTAGTATGCTTGTGATGAAGCTTATGGCCAATAAATTTTCTGATTTTTTCAAGGCTCATTTTAAGGGTGTTCTTTATGGAAGTATGGCTATTTTATTTTTATTACAGATTTTGTTTGTTTACTGCACTTCTACAGTAATCGGCTGGGACTGTAATAATTTAATTACACCTGCACTGGCAGATGAAATCGGCTCCTATAACACTTATTTTTCCCAATATCCCCATAATTTGTTTTTGCTTTTGATATTCAAAGGGCTTGGAAATGTGTTTAAGTGGTTAGGCGTAGCTAACATGTGGTTTGCTTATTCTGTATTTAATACAGTAATGGTGGATGTGGCTATTTTATTTCTTGTAAAAACGTCTGCTCTTATAAGCTCTAAAAAATCAGCTTTTATTACTTTATTTGCTGCCGTTTTGTTTTTGGGATTTACGCCCTACTTAATTGTACCTTATACTGATACGTTATCTATGCCTTTTATTATTGGTGGATTTTATTTCTTTTGCCATATTTTTAAAAATCGGGAACGTGGTGAAAGGAAATTATTCCCTTATATATGTTTTCCTTTCTGTCTGCTAATTGGATTTTTTATTAAGCCAACAACAGTTATTTTGCTTATTGCAATCGGAATTATATTCCTCTGTTATCACTTTTCGGATATTTTAGAAAAAGGAACAGCCCGAAAAAGTTACCTTAAGCTAACCGGATATTTTGTTGGGTGTGGACTTTTTATTTTTATTGGTTTTAAAGGATTTCACAGCTACGTGGACACTATGGATATGTTTAATTTAAACCGGAATTTATCTGTACCTATGACTCATTATCTTATGATGGGTACAAATATTTTGGAAACGGAAACCGGATATTATTATGGTGGCTTTAATATGGATGACATTGGAATCACCATGTCCCAGACAAACCCGGAAGATGCTAAAGCAGCCAATCTTACCGAATACAAAAGACGTATGAAGGAATTTGGTGTTTTAGGGTATTTTGATTTTCTTAATAAGAAGGCAAGACAGGTTACTTCGGAAGGGGATTTTTATTGGGGTGACGAAGGCAGCTTTGCAGACTGGTCCCAGGTTGGTAAAAATGTGATTACAGAATTCGTGTACCCTAATGGCACATATTACCGGATTTATACTTATATGCTACAGGGCATCTGGATTTTAGTCTTTTTTGGGGTGGCCTTTTCTCCGTTTTTACAGAAAAGAGAAAAGGAAAATGAATTATATACGATTGTAAGATGTGGAATTTTAGGAAGTCTTTTATTTATATTGATTTTTGAAGGCAGAAGTCGGTATCTGATTAATTATCTGCCATTTTATGTGTTGTTGTTTAGTTGGGGACTGGAGCAGATATTATCCCTGATACGAAAACCTTTTTTAAATGATAAGGGGCAATAAGCCCCTTTATCTTAGCCAATCATTACTGCTTCCTGTAGCAGTCATCCATGATTTGTGTTAAATTTTATTAAAATTCAATTTCTTTCTTCAGATTTCCTCTGCATATACAATATCATCCGTCAGCATATGCTTACCCAAAACAGTTCTCACTTGATTTTCCAATGCTTCTATTTCATTTTTTGATTTTTCACTTACAAATAAAGCTACTTTTACATATTCTTTTGTATGCCCTATCATGTAGCTTTCACCGTTAATTTCTTTTTCTTCTTCAAAAAGCACAGACAGAACCTGTCCTACATACTCTTTTCGAAATTCCAGCGACTGGCATTTTTCCATTTCTAGAAGCACGTGACTTCTTTCTTTTTTCACTGCCTCCAGTATTTGATTTTCCATAACAGCCGCTTTTGTGCCCTGACGTTTTGAATAGGGAAAAATATGCATTTCAAAGAAACGGATTCTTTCCAAAAATTCCTTTGTCTGTAAAAATTCTTCCTCTGTTTCTCCCGGAAATCCGGTTATAACATCGGTAGTAATAGCCGGATTTTTAAAAGCATCCCGCAAAATCTGAACCTTTTCTTCAAATTCCTTTGTGTCATAACGTCGATTCATTCGTTTTAAGGTTGCATCACAGCCACTTTGTAAGGATAAGTGAAAATGAGGACAGATTTTTTCCATGGCAGCTAGCTCTTTTGCAAATTCCTCCGTTACAATCCGGGGTTCTAATGAGCCTAACCGTATTCTTTCAATCCCCTCGACCTCATGGATTTTCTTAATTAAAGGAAGTAACAAAGGCTCCTTATTAAAATCCACGCCGTAGGAGCTTAAATGAATACCGGTAAGAACCACTTCTTTATAACCTCTCCCGGCAAGCTCCTTAATTTCCTTTAATACATCTCCTTCACATCTGGAACGAACTCTGCCTCTTGCATATGGAATAATACAATAGGTACAAAACTGATTACAGCCATCCTGAATTTTAATGTAGGCTCTTGTGTGCTCGGCAGTTTCTGTTAAAAACATCCTTTCATACTCATTTGTATGGTTGATGTCTATGATGGTTGTATTATTTAAGGTTTTTCGTATTGCCTGTTCTTCTAAATGGTTAGCAGTTGCTACCTCTTTCTTTGCCAGGGCAGTTTCCCGTTCTTCTAAAAACTGTTCCAAAATAGCTATCAGGTCTTTTTTTCTATTATTTCCAATTGCTAAATCAATTGCTTCATCTAAGCAAACTGCCTCTTCACCGGTCTGAACATAACATCCGGTTGCAACCACAATCCCACCCGGGTTTTGCTTTTTAGCTCGATGAAGCATTTGTCTGCTTTTTCTGTCTGCAATATTGGTTACGGTACAGGTATTTATAATATAAATATCTGCAAATTCATCAAATGGTACAATTTTATATCCTTTTTCTACCAACATTTGTTGCATAACGTCTATTTCATAGGAATTAACTTTGCAACCTAAGTTGTGTAATGCCACACTTTTCATATGAAACCTCTCTTTTTTTTGTACTGTTTTCGTATTGACTTTTTTCTATTGAACCTTTAGTATAGAGGGGAAGGTATTCAAACAATTAAGGAGGTAATCTTAATGAAAACAGTTAAAATCTCATTAAACTCAATCGACAAAGTAAAATCATTCGTAAATGATATTACAAAATTTGATTATGATTTCGATTTAGTTTCTGGCAGATATGTTATCGATGCAAAATCTATCATGGGTATTTTCAGTTTAGATTTATCTAAATCAATCGACTTAAACATCCACGCAGAAGATAACGTTGATGACGTATTAGCAGTTTTAAAACCATACATAATTGAGTAATTATAATCAACGGAAGCAGGGATTTCATCCCTGCTTTTTTGTTGCCCCTCTCTATTACTCAATATCCAAAATTTCTCTTGTATTTAGAGCAACCTCCACCATTTCATCTATTTTTTCTTCCAGATTTCTCTCATGTGCCTTAATGACATTTACGTTTGGCTTTGTAACAGGGTGTTTTGCCACGAAAATCGTACAGCAGTCTTCATAAGGAAGTACGGAAGTTTCGTAGGTATCAATTTTTTCCGAAATTTCTACGATCTCCTGTTTATCAAATCCAATTAAAGGACGGTAAACCGGCAGGGTACACACTTCATTAGTCGCTGCCAGACTTTGCATAGTCTGGGAGGCAACCTGTCCAATACTTTCTCCGGTAATCAGGCCCAGACAACCACTTTCCCCTGCAATACGCTCTGCAATTTTCATCATGAAGCGACGCATAATAATAGTCAGTTCATCATGAGGACATTTCTCATAAATATAAAGCTGAATATCTGTAAAGTTAACAATGTGTAACTTCATAGGACCTGAGTAAGCAGACACATATCTTGCTAAGTCTACTACTTTTTCTTTTGCTCTATCACTTGTATAAGGTGGTGCATGGAAATATACTGCATCAATTTTCACACCACGTTTGCTAATCATGTAACCGGCAACGGGAGAATCAATACCTCCTGATAACAGAAGCATTGCTTTGCCGTTTGTACCTACCGGCATTCCTCCCGGTCCCGGAATAATTTCAGAATATATATAAATTTTTTCGCGAATTTCCACATTCAATTCAATGTCAGGCTTGTGGACATCTACCTTCATTTCCGGATAGGCATCTAAAATTACACCGCCCAATTCACAATTAATTTCCATGGAATCCATCGGATAATTTTTTCTGGCACGTCTCGCCTGAACCTTAAAGGTTTTGCTTTTATCAGGATAAACCTTGTCGATAAATTCCACCACATCTTTTCCTAATTTTTCAAATCCTTCATCCTCCACATAAACCACAGGACAAATACCTGAAATACCAAATACTTTCTGAAGTCTTTGTACCGTTTCATCAAAATCAAATTCTGATAAGGCATCTACATAGATTCTTCCCTGAGTTCTATGAACCTTAAATTCTCCTTCTACTTTTTTTAGAGCAAAACGAATTTGGTCTACTAACGCTTCCTCAAATAAATATCTGTTTTTGCCTTTAATTCCTATTTCTGCATATTTAATTAAAAATGCTTTAAACATATGTGTTTTCCTTTCTGTGAGTATTTATTAGTTAGCATGTGCTAACCGATACATAGCAATTAATTTTAATTGTTGACAATCATTCTTTTTTCTGTCGGTTAACTGTTGGTTAGCTTTTGCTAATGTCTTGTATATCTGCGAAGCATTGGAACCAGTTCCTTAAGTGCATTCAAGGCATAATCAAGTTCCTCCTTCGTAGTAAAAATAGAAAAGCTGAAACGGATAGTAGAATCTAACAAATCCTGCCCTACTTTCATAGCCTCTAGGGTGTCGCTGACCGTATGCTTTCTAGAAGCACATGCACTTCCTGCTGAAACGTATATACCTTTGTCTTCTAATGCATGTAATAGTACCTCGCTGCGGATTCCTTCAAAGGAAGCACTTACAATATGAGGTGCCGCTCCCTCTTTAACAGGTCCATTAATATATACATTTTCCATGTTAGAAAGCTCTTTTATCAGATAACTTCTAAGTTCATAAAGCTTTTCTGTATCTTCATCTAAATGTTTATACAATATTTCTGCTGCTTTTGCAAGTCCTGCTGCCCCGGGAACATTTTCCGTACCGGAACGATAATTTTTTTGTTGTCCACCTCCCAAAATAATAGGTCTTATTTTTACACCTTCTCTAATATATAAAATTCCTACGCCTTTTGGTCCGTGAATTTTATGCCCGCTTACTGATACCATATCGATTCCCCATTTTTTCGGGTACATTGGAAGCTTTCCAAACCCCTGTACTGCATCAACATGAAATAAAGTATAAGGGTTGTGTTTCTTCACAATAGCCGCTGCCTCTTCAACAGGCTGTATAGACCCTACTTCATTATTTACATACATCATGGAAACTAAAATAGTGTCAGGACGAAGGGCTTTTTTCAGTGCCTCCAAGGACACGATTCCCTCTTTGCTAACCGGCAAATAAGTTACTTCAAAGCCTTGTCTTTCCAAATAGTCCATTGTCTGTAAAATAGCCGGGTGCTCAATTTGAGTTGTAATCAGATGTCTGCCTGCACGCATGTTAGCATAAGCTGATCCAATAAGCGCCCAGTTGTCAGACTCGGTTCCTCCTGAGGTAAAGTAGATTTCCTTGTCCTTTACTTTCATAATCTTAGCCAATGTTTCTTTTGCATATTTCAAATAACGTTCTGCACTAACACCTTTTCTATGCATACTGGCCGGATTTCCATAATCCACTGTAAAAATTTCTGTTACAAGACGTGCCACTTCATCTAATGTTTTCGTTGTTGCGGAATTATCTAAATAAACTTCCATAGCTTTTCCTTCCTGTTCCTTTTTCCGTCACCTTATGATAATATATGCCATTATTTTATTACTGTTCACAACCTAACCGGTAACTTGTTTTCTGCATGCTAATTCGATTCCTAAAACAGAAAACAACTCTTGTATTATGCCATTACGTAGTCCAATAGTAAGTGTCCGGCTACTATATATACAGTAACATTATTCTTCCAACTGATACAAAAGAAAAGCCAATACACACATACCTGCTGTTTCTGTCCGAAGAATTCGTTTTCCCAAGGTAACCGGCAACATGCCTGCTTCTCTTGCTGCCTGAATTTCTTCCTCTGCAAATCCGCCTTCAGGACCAATAAACACGGCAACAGACTGATTTTTCTCTATACCTGCTATAACGTTTCTGGTAAACTCCATTCCCTCCGCTAACTCATATGGAATCAGCTTCACATCCATAGCCTTGCAATATTCCAATGCTTCCTTAAAAGACTTAGGTGCTGTTATATTAGGAATAATGGCTCTTTTACTTTGCTTTGCTGCAGCCTCGGAAATGCCACGCCATCTGGCTATTTTGGTTTTAGCTTTTTTATCATCTAATTTTACAATGGCACGTTTGGTTGCCATAGGAATAATTTCATAAGCCCCAAGTTCCACTGCTTTTTGAATAATCAATTCCATTTTATCAGACTTGGGAAGTCCCTGAAATAAATAAACTCTTACCGGAAGCTCTGTTGCTTCTTCTTTGATAAAATAAAGTTCACAAATAACTTCCTCTTCTGTAAATTCTAAAATGCCACAGCGGTATTCATTATCATCCATGCCACTTTTTACATTCAGTTCTTCTCCCACTTTCATCCGAAGCACATTTTTTATGTGATTAAAATCTTTTCCCGTTATAATAATACGGTTGCCCTGAATCTGTTCCGGTTCCACAAAAAACTGATACATATTATCTCTCTTTCTTTGCAGTTACACTTACCCATTCACCCTGATGTGTCACTTCCACTAAAGTAAGTCCTGCTTTTTCTACCGTTTCCACCACAAGATTTTCTTTTTCAGCAATAATACCGGAGGTAATGTAAATTGCACCAGGCTTTAACTGATTTACAATAACAGGAGTTAATGGAACAAGCACCTCTGCCAAAATGTTAGCCACTACTATATCATAGCACTCATAGCCTACTTTGTCCTGAATTTCTTTTTCCGTAATGATATTGCCAATCATCATAGTAAAAGCGTCTTCGGAAATGTTATTTGCTTCCAGATTTTCTGCTACTGCTTCTACGGCACATGGGTCCAAATCTGTTCCTACAACACTCTTCCCACCATACATTAAGGATATAATTCCTAAAATACCGCTTCCGGTTCCTACATCTAAAAGGTTGGTATCCTTTGTTACAAACTTTTTAATCTGTCTGATACAAAGCTGAGTAGTCTCATGCATTCCGGTTCCAAAAGCGGTTCCCGGATCAATGTGAAGAATCTTTTTGTCTTTGTCTTCTTCCTTTACTTCCTCCCATGATGGGATTACTAACAAATCATCTATGGTAAACTGATGAAAATATTCTTTCCAGTTATTCATCCAGTCTTTATCCTCAGTTTCGGAAACTGTAACCGTTCCCTCTCCGATATCCATAAAGCTTCTTAAATCTTCTAATTCTTCTTCAATTTGTTTCAGAAGCACTTCCATATCTACCGGTTCGCCACTGCTAACCGGCATGTAAGAATTATCTACACCTTCTGAAAGTCCCGGTTTCATAGTGTTTTCTGATGAACCGTTGCCAGTCTGGCTGTTTTCCGACTGTCCTGCCCCGGAAAATTCTCCGTTGTCTGGCACGTCCGTATCCTCCGGTACTTCCACAAAGAAATTCAGATATGCAATACCGTCATCCTCCTTTGCCATAGGCGGAATGTCCACAAACATCTGCTCCTTTTCCCAAGCTGTTAAAGGGACATTGTCCTCAATCTGTGCTCCTTCCAAGCCTATATCGTATAAAGTTGATATAATAATATCTTCTGCCTCTGTAACTGTTTTAATTGTTATTTTCTTCCATTTCATCGATTTGTGCATTTCCTTTCTACAATTTTGTTACTGTTCATCTCCTGACCAGTCACAATCTTTTCCTCCATGCAAATTCCCTTTGCGAAGCAGAAGAGGTATCTGCTTTCCCGGGTAGTATATCCAAATGGCTAACTCTGCCATTAAGATGAAAAGTATTGTAAAAACATACTGTTTTCTGGTAGCATATGCTCCGTTTGTTTTTTCGCTTACCATAAGGAACATATCACCCTTTAGCTGTTCTTCGTTTTTCGTAAAAATTCCTTTTGTGTAAGGGTCGTAGTCTTTCATACTGAAATAAATTACTTCCAGATAATTATCCCCTTCACTTTCCAGCGCCTTTAAAGTCAGGGTAAACTGTTCCGGCTCTTCTATGGAAATGGTGTCAAACTGGCGCATAAGAAAGCTGTCCAATAAAATGTCTTTGGCATAAATAGTTTCCTCATAAACCACCCCATGTTTTTCTCCGGTAAGAGTCAGCTGGTATATCGATGTATTTTTTTCATTTTCATGATTGCATAAATGTATGTTAAAATAATTAAAATCTCTGGTTGCAAGGAAGGTCTGGCTAACCTGCTCTCCTACCTGAATTTTCAAATTATCGCTGGCTAAATACTGGTTCACTACACGCTTTTCTCTTTCATTAGATGTGTTTGTGAAGGTATTGAAATTCATAATGAAAAACAGGGCTGTAATTACCATACCAATAAAAAACAGGGCATTTGTAATATACTTTCTATTCCCTGCAAGCACTGCCTTTACTTTTGTTTTCCATGTAATCTTATTGACACTCAAAGGGCTTTGTTCATTTTCCATGGAAGGTTCGGCACATAAAATCCCATAAGCTGCCAGTAAAAAGTATACAATTTGCAGGCTAACACTGTAAAGGGGACCTGCCTCCCAAAGAAGATGGAATAAAATTGTTCCTAGAAAACTTAAATGCAACACATAAATACTGTCAGGCTTTTTCTCTTTCCATTTCTTTCTAATACCTGCAAAAATAAAAAACAAGAGAAATACCTGATATATTTGATGGTAGTAAATCACAAAATCATTTTTATTGCCAAATACAAGATCATGAACATCTGTATATTTCTGACATACGGAAAGTCGGAATGGATACGCATTGCTGGCTGACACCCAGGTGTTAATAAATTTCTGGGAATAGGTTTTTGCAATTCCTTTTACTCCAAAGTGTTTTAATCTGGCAACTAACAGTTCCATATCTCCCTGCACCTTTTCCTCATGGGTTGGAAAAGATGCTGTATAGTCAGCGTCACTGTTATTGTATTCGCCACCATGGTCTAACCCCATCATAATCCAGTGGACTGCCGGGAAGGCTGTGTCTGTAGTATCTAAATTGTTAAGTTTTGTTTCGTAGGATTTACAGGCTGCATTAGTAAGAAGCAGACATAAGCAAAACACTGCAATATATCCTATTGTCTGTATAGTATTTTCTTTCCCATTGGGCAGAGCCGCATTTTTCTTAGCTATAAGTCCAACTTCCACAAGCTTTGCCAAAATTAAAGCAATGGCCAAAATTACGGTAGTCTGTCTTAATCTCATACCCACTACTAACAAAACAGCAAGAAGGATCGTCTGTGCTAATTTTATCTGCCAGCTAACCTGTGTTTCCGGCTTATGTTTTTTCTGCTTCTGCGTTTCTTGCTTCTGTGTGCTCTGTTTCTCCATGCAAAGTACCAGATACACAATACCTAAAAACACCGGCATAACAAGAATTGACGTATAGTAAAAAGCAGTCCACAAATAAATAAACGGATTCATTGCTGTAAGGATTAAAAACAATAGTACTGCTGCCACCTTTTTTTCCTTACGGATTTTATAAAGGATAGCCGCTGCTAACCCAATAGCTATATCCATAAAAATCATATTCCAGATATTTAAATATAACATATAGTTAGCTTCTGCTAACCCAAAGATACTTCCAAGTTTCAGTAAGCTATAGGTAACTGCCAGAAATCCATTCTGGTTGGTATATCTGGAAAAATACAGCTCTACAACGCCATCCCCTTTTAGTCTGGAAACAGCACTGGAAAATACGTTTACTCCATCCCACAAATAGGAAATTTCCAATAAGTGTAATACTACAATCTGCCCAATTACAATTAGCACACTTAAAATACCTATGGCAATCCAAAGCTTTTTCTCTTTTATCTGACTTATTTTCCGACTCAAGCTTAGAAAAAATGCTCCTAAAAAGAATGCTCCCACTGCCACAATCATTGTAAGTACAATGCTTTTCTGAGTAGCAAATAAAAACTCTGCATCATTCCACACTTTAAGTCCAAACAGAAGCATGGCTGTCACGAAAAAGCCCAAAAGGACATAGGAAAAAAGATAAAATCCTTTTGCAATTTTCTTCCCCATAAAATAAACTCCTAATCATATCTAAAGACTATATAATATCCGCCCACATTATAGCATATATATTACTTATACGCAAAGAAAAGGGATTCTATTTAAAGAATCCCTTCTTCTTTTTCTCTTTTCCTTCTTTTGTTCCCTCACCCTTAGGGTCATTCTTTACAGCCTCTAAGGTGTTGCCTGCTTCTTTATCATATTTACGAAGCAAGTCTTTTGCCTCATGGGATAATTTATCCGGTACCTGAACTACTAATGTTACATAGTGATCGCCTCTTACATCTTTATTTCTAAGAGTTGGAACACCTTTTCCTTTTAAACGTACCTTTGTATCAGTCTGAGTTCCCGGTTTTACATCATAAATAACTTTACCGTCTACTGTATCAATCATAATTTCACCACCAAGTGCAGCTACCGGAAAGCTAATTGGAACAGTGGTAAAAATATTGTAATCCTGTCTCTGGAAAGTAGGATGTCTCTGTACAATTACTTCAACAAGTAAGTCACCTCTTGGTCCGCCATTTGTACCCGGCTCCCCTTTATCTCTGATACGAATACTTTGTCCATTATCAATACCTGCCGGAATGGTTACCTGAATTTTTTTCTTATTTGCAATGTAGCCACTTCCGTGACAATCAGTACATTTTTCTTTAATTACTTTACCGGTTCCGCCACAATCAGGACAGGTCTGAACATTCCTCATAGTTCCAAAGAAAGACTGCTGTGTAAATACTACCTGACCTTTACCGCCACATTTGCTACAGGTTTCTTTGGTTGTTCCCGGCTTTGCTCCGCTTCCTTTACAAGTAGGACATTCATCCTTTAAGGTAAGCTCGATTTCTTTTTCCACGCCAAAAACTGCTTCCTCGAAGGTAATTCTGACACTGGTTCGGATATTGGCACCTTTCATTGGGCCATTGCTTGTTCTTCTGCTTCTGCTTCCGCCGAACAAATCACCAAATATGTCTCCAAATATGTCTCCAAAGTCAGCACTGTTAAAGTCAAAGCCACCGTATCCGCCGCCTCCGCCGTTTTCAAAAGCAGAATGGCCAAACTGGTCGTATTGTCTTTTCTTCTCCGGATCACTTAAAATGGCATAAGCCTCCGAAGCTTCCTTAAATTTCTTTTCTGCCTCTGCATCGCCCGGATTCATATCAGGGTGATACTTTTTAGCAAGAGCTCTATATGCTTTTTTGATTGCTGCTTCATCGGCATTTTTATCTACTCCGAGGACTTCATAATAATCCCGTTTTTGTTCTGCCATGTTGGTTCTCCTCAATTCTATTTAATTTCTGTTCACTTCATTCTCAGAAACTCTTGGTTTCTGCATGCAAATTCACTTCGTCATGCAGAAACCAACCCTTGTTTCATGCCTTACGCAGCCTGACAACAAGTGTCCGGCTGCTGTATAAACTAATAATTATACTTCTCTGTAGTCGCCGTCAACTACATCACCTTCCGGTGCAGGACCTGTAGATTCAGCACCGCCCATATTTCCCATGTCAGAAGCGGTTGCACCGGCTGCCTGAGCCTGTTCATACATTTTTGAGAACAATGCCTGTGCACTTGTCATGAGTTTTTCTTTCTTAGCATTCATTTCTGTTACCTGTTCAGGTGTTAATTCTGCATCTTTTGTAGACTCTAAGTATGCTTTTAAATCAGCAAGGTCAGCTTCTACAGGTGCTTTTTCGCTGTCAGATAATTTATCGCCAACTTCTGATAATGCTTTTTCTGTCTGGAATACAAATGAATCTGCGTCGTTTCTTGCATCGATTCCTTCTTTTCTAGCCTTATCCTGTGCTTCAAATTCTGCTGCTTCTTTTACAGCTTTTTCGATTTCTGCATCAGACATGTTAGAGCCGGCTGTAATTGTAATGTGCTGTTCTTTTCCTGTTCCTAAATCTTTTGCTGATACATTTACGATACCGTTTGCATCAATATCGAAAGTAACTTCAATCTGAGGAATTCCTCTTGGAGCAGGAGCAATACCATCTAATCTGAAGTGTCCAAGAGATTTATTATCTTTAACAAACTGTCTTTCACCCTGAACTACGTTAATATCAACTGCGCTCTGGTTATCTGCTGCTGTAGAGAAAATCTGGCTCTTCTTTGTAGGAATAGTTGTATTT
>JAFSDJ010000023.1 GCA_017436305.1 Lachnospiraceae bacterium | reverse complement strand
TTCCACGAAATGCAACCTGTCTTCGCAGTCTACAATATATGGTAGACAGGACGTCCACCCCATGAATAATTTCTATCCTCGCAACCTACAACACCCGTTGTCAAGGTATGCTCAGATAGAAATTATTCATAGGGTGGACTGTTTATCGGCAATCTTTATTTGCTGGAAAGGTATACACAGACAGCTTGCCATAACCTAAGCAGGCACCCGTTGTAATAGGATTTCAAACACCTTGATAACGGGTGTTATAGGTTTTAAAATCCTATTACAACGGGTGCCTGCGTGGCTTTAGAATAACAGTTTCAGACAGCTCCTTATTTTACTGTCACTTTCACTTTTTTGTAAACGCCATTCTGTGCATATACATAGATGTAAGTAGTACCTTTTTTCTTGGCTTTTACCACGCCTTTTTTCGTTACGGTTGCTACTTTGGTGTTAGTGCTTTCGTAGCGGAATTTGGCGATATGGATGCTGGCTTTTTTGCCCTTTGGTAAGGTGTAGGAAGCCTTGATTGTTTTCTTCTTTCCCACGTTGATTGTCATTTTGGAAGATTTTACGGAAACCTTTGTTGGGTTGCCGTATTTTCCGCCCTTTGTGACTGCATGGGCTGATTTAGATGTGGCGATAGTGTATTTTTTTCCATCTACATTTTTGTATGCCACAACCATGTATTTGTAATATTTTCCTTTTTTCAGCTTTTTCTGGGTATAGGTTACTTTCTTGCCATCTTTTATGGTTTTAATTTTTTTCATGGACTTGCCACATCTTGCACCATAAATGATGTATCCGTCTGCGTCTTTTACTTTCTGCCAGGTAAGCTTTATGGATTTGGTTTTGCCGGTTGCTTTTAAACGGAGTTTATAAAATTTTGAGCCTTTAACGTCACCTTTATCCGTATTGGTGGATATGACTTTTTCTTCTTCTTTCTCTACCGTAGTATAGGTATTTTCCGGTGTGCTTGGAGTAGCTTGTGTTTTGTTTACGGTAATGGTAATGTCTGCCGTTTTGGTAACACTACTTTCTGTATAGGAAACAGTCAATGTTTTGGTTCCCGGAGTGTTCATGTCAATTGTCTTTGCATTCGTAGTGTATTCATTTGCACCAATTAACCTGCTTGTACCCTTATCATACTTGGCTGTTACTTTCAAATCATCTACGTTTAAGCTTTCACCCTGATTATAGGTTGTTTTTGTTTTGACCGTTGTAAGTGCTGTCAGTGTACGTTCTTCACCACCATCTCCACTGGTGCCATCA
This sequence comes from Lachnospiraceae bacterium, assembly GCA_017436305.1. GTDB lineage: Bacteria > Bacillota > Clostridia > Lachnospirales > Lachnospiraceae > RGIG3040. Next base: position 3,365 of record JAFSDJ010000023.1, on the reverse strand, counting down.
TCTGTCATGGACCAGACATCAGACGACAGATTTATGTGCAAAGCTGGCAAAACGCCACCAGGGCCTTCGTAGACATAAAGGCCACACACACTAATGTAACCTTCTTGATAGACTCGCGCGGCAAAGTATTCAGAATAGCCGGGCGAGCGCAACCACCACCAGCAATTTCCTTCATAACCACTATCTGTACTTTTCCATGTACCTCTTGCATTAGCATAACTACTTATCTGCATTCGTCTACTTCCCGAATATGTAACATAATTACTGCAAAAACCATAGCTTGCATTTGTTACTTCTCCTATGGATAATAAATACACCTTATCAGTAGTATTATTTCCAGCCTCTGTACCCTCATAAGAATTATCATCATTTACTACATTCTGTGTGACAATTGCATTTTGCTCATTACTTGCAAATGCTGTATTATAAAAACTATTATTCAGCCATTTTCTTATTTTGCTTTTTTCCCACGTAATACTCCACGTAGCACCTATACGCTCATCATTATACACTTTAGAATCCAGCACTTTATCTGCTACTACAAACAGTGTGCTTCCGTTATTATCAAGCACTTTCCATTTAATTCGTTCCCATTTAAAGTAGCGATAGCCGTTATTTGTTACTTTATCAAAATATCTATCATCACTTGTATCACTTTTGCTGATTCTGCGGTATTTTGTACCATTTACCCATACATCTGTACCCGTGTCTGCTTTTTTACCTGTATATGCTTCATTTTCAGAAGCATTCTTTGCTATGGCAGCCTCAATAGCATTAATAGTAGCCGTATCCGTTACTTCACTTTGGGGATAACTCCCAAAATATACATAACTCCATGTAGTTGTATCTGTACCATCGTCTTGTTTTGTACAGTTATGTACCGGGTCTGCCAAAGTGCCGTTACCTGCCTGTACGATATTTTCGCTGACTGAAATTGCCTGAGGCAAAGCATCTGCGTTTTCTTTTGTGTTTTCTAAATCAGCATTCTGATTTTTCTCCGGGTTTTCTTTTTCGCCATTAACACTATCCACATCTTTCTCTGTTTCACTGCTTTGGTTTTCCGGTTGATTTGAAAGTTCCGGTTGCTCTGCTCCTGTCTGCTCAATATCTATCTGTTCTACACTTGTCTGCTCCGCGTTTGCCTGTTCTTCATTTTCTCCTGCAGCCTCATTCTCGCTAACCGTCCCTGCAATAGACGTAAAGCCCTGTGTTGTAATCAACATCACAAATACTAAAAACAATGATAAAAAACGCAGTACTTTCGGTTTTGTCTCTACTTTTGTTCTCATGTTCATACTCCTCTGCTCTTATTAAAATTTACCATTCAACGCTACTCTCATTCTGCAAAGATTTTTTTAGTTTTTCTTTTATATTTCTGTAAATCAATAAGCGTAATTTTTTACCCTATTAACACATTCTTTCCTTCAAAAGCAAAGCCATATTTACGGATTTTGTCTTTTTGGATTCCTTTGGCAATCAGGTTTGCTTCGTACTGTTTTTCCTCTATCTGGGCATGGGCGGAAGCTACTGTTTCTTCCAGCGTTTTTTCTTTTTTAGCATTAAATACTTTAAATTCAATAATAATGGCATCATCCTGCTCTTTATTAACAGGCTCTAATATAATGTCGTATCTGCCAAAGCCGCTTTCTCGGTTGCTGGTTACGCTATAACGTCCTTTTAAATCCACCAGTAAGCCTAGCACAAAGCCATGGTAGAAGCGTTCCGGCTTGCTTTTTGCCGGACCATTTCCTGCGTCAAAATAGCTGAACATTTTCACCGTCACATCATTCATATATTCATTCATGGCATCCAAGTCCCCTAGAAGCAGTGCTTCCACAAAATCACCATATTCCTGCTCTGTTTCGTCAAACCAGCCATGTATCATGGACTGGAACATGATTCTGACTTCCAGATTGGTAATATCCAGTTCATATTTGGGGCGGAAAATTTCGTCTGTTTCGCCATATTCCTCTTTGTCTAGTACTTTCAGATAACCACTGGCAAGAAGCAGGCTCCAGATGGCAGCTTCATTTCCATTTAACTGATTATACACAATCTGCTCATCAATAGGACAAATAAGAGTTTCTCCCCGAAGCAGTGCCTCAAAGCCGGTTTTTACTTTTTTGCTTCCTTCTCTGATAAGCTTACCCACCAGACTGTTGGCACTGGTGTTTGCCCAGTAGGCAGTATATTTGCCTTTATCTAAAAAGTTTAAGATAGACCATGGATTGTAAATATCCCTGTGCTTGCCAAACACAAAACCATCATACCATTTTTTGACTTTTTCTTTTTCTTCTTCAAGTCCGGTTGCATCTAAAGAAGCAAACACTTCCTCCTCAGTAAACCCAAAGGATGTGGCATATTTATCCGATGTGGTGGTTACCACTTCCAGATTATTTAAATCTGAAAATATGGATTCCTTGCTAACTCTGGTAATGCCAGTCATAATACCTCGTGCCAGATGGGGGTTTGTCTTAAAGGTAGAGTTAAAAAGGCTTCTTGTAAAAGCTACCAGTTCTTCCCAGAAACCATGAACATAAGCTTCCTGCATGGGGGTGTCGTATTCGTCCAACAGGATAATGACTTTTTTGCCATAATAGCGCATGAGGTAATCTGATAGCTGGTGCAATGCCATTGTTGCATCACTATCGCGAACTTCTTCTGCCAGTATTCTATCAAAAAAGTTTCTGTCAGCATCTGATAATGCGTCACTGTCTTTCAAATAAGAATGTTTTATATATAAATTAGTAAGCAGTTGTTTCATTCGCTCTATAGTAGTGGCATAATCGGTTTCCTTAATGCCGGCAAAGGACAGGCTAATCACCGGATAAGTTCCCTGAAAGTTTCTATACTTCTCATCATCCCAAATGGAAAGACCTTCAAATAAATCCCCTCTGTCTGCATATTGTACAGAAAAAAATTGTTCTACCATACTCATGTTTAAGGTTTTTCCGAAACGGCGTGGGCGGGTAATTAAGGTTACATCATCCCCACTTTCCCACCATTCTTTTATAAAAGAGGTTTTATCAATATAAAAGTATTTTTCCTCTCTTAATTTATCAAAGCTTTGTATTCCGATTGCAACATTATTGGTCATGTCTTCTATTTCCTTTCTGTTGTCTGCCGCTTGCGTTACTACGGTTAGTATAACGGATTTTAGTGAAAAATACAACAATGGATGGCAGGACGAACTCCCACGAAATGCAACCTGTCTTCGCAGTCTACAATATATGGTAGACAGGACGTCCACCCCATGAATAATTTCTATCCTCGCAACCTACAACACCCGTTGTCAAGGTATGCTCAGATAGAAATTATCCATAGGGTGGACTGTTTATCGGCAATCTTTATTTGCTGGAAAGGTA
>JAFSDJ010000022.1 GCA_017436305.1 Lachnospiraceae bacterium | reverse complement strand
TCGATTCCGGCTCTGGGCATCTTTAATGCAATTACATATGGGCCACTAGCTCAGGTGGTAGAGCACTTGACTTTTAATCAAGTTGTCCGGGGTTCGAGTCCCCGGTGGCTCACTTAAAATCAGTAGACAGAGATGTTTACTGATTTTTTGTTATACTGATATGAAAAGTGGTATTAGGTCTATAGTTTTCTATTTAACAAAGATATGATAAAATAAAAAAGAATACATTATGTAAAGGAGACGGAAAATGATGACATCCACAATTACAAGAAAAGAAGCATTATCTCTATTAAAGGAATATAATAAGGAACCCTTTCATATATTACATGGGCTTACTGTAGAGGGAGTTATGAGATGGTATGCAAAAGAATTGGGTTATGTCGATGAGGAAGAGTATTGGGGAATTGTAGGTCTTCTTCATGATATTGATTTTGAATTGTATCCAGGAGAGCATTGTAAAAAAGCACCAGAACTTCTTAGAAAAGGAAATGTTTCTGAAGAAATGATTTATTCAATATGTAGTCATGGATATGGGATTTGCGTAGATATAGAGCCAAAGCATCAAATGGAAAAAATATTATTTGCCACAGATGAACTGACAGGATTGATTGGAGCTGCTGCAAAAATGCGTCCTTCTAAAAGTGTTATGGATATGGAAGTGTCTAGTTTAAAGAAAAAATTTAAAGATAAGAAGTTTGCGGCAGGATGTTCCAGAGATGTTATTAGAACAGGGACTGAACAACTTGGTTGGGAATTAGATACACTGATGGAAAAAACAATCCTTGCCATGCGTTCTTGTGAAGAAAAAATCAATCAGGAAATGGAAATACCTGATAGTGTCAACTGAATTATGAAAACTGAGTTAGAAGTGAAAGACTCTGATGAACCTTTAAGGAGAATATAGTGTGAAAATTCTAGTTGTTGTGGATATGCAGAATGATTTTATAAATGGTGCTCTTGGGACAAAGGAAGCAGAAAATATAGTAGAGAATGTAGCAATAAAGATATGCGAGTATAAAGATAAAGAGCAAACAGTGATATTTACAAGGGATACTCATGAAGAAGACTACCTGTCAACAAGAGAAGGAAAATTTTTACCAGTATCTCACTGTATAAAAGGAACAGAGGGATGGGAAATAAGACAAGGCTTGCGGAAAACAGGGGATATGATAGTGGATAAACAAACCTTTGGCTCTCTTCAATTAGTAGAAGAAATAAAAATGATTTCTACAGAAAATCTAGTAGAATCCATTGAATTTGTAGGATTGTGCACGGATATTTGCGTTATTTCCAATGTTATGATTTGTAAAGCTGCGTTTCCTGAGATTGATATTATAGTGGATAGTAAGTGCTGCGCAGGAGTTACACCTGAAAGTCATAAGACTGCATTAGATGCTATGAAAATGTGTCAGATTGTGATAAATTAAGTATAGAAATATTAATTTAATAATGAAAGTTCAGTTCGTACCTTTGTCAAAGTCATATCTCTGGTGCTTTCCGTTGTTTCGTAGCTATTTATGATCATAAATGGGCTCTCAGCTCAAGCCTATACAAAGTGTTCATTTATGTAAGTATGATTTGGACATTATAAAAGCTGTGATACGAACTGTTACAATTAAATAGAAGATATAAATATAAGTAAATTTGGGAGGAAAAAATGCTTCAATATGAGAAATTAAGAGGGGAATATCCCTTATTTCAATATAAAGAATATAAAATAGAAGAAACAGAAGATAATATTTTAGTCACATATTATTTTGAAATACCGGGATTATCTTCCTTTGCACCAACCTGGAAATTTCCAAAAGCAGGACACAGGCTGGAAAATTTAAAACAAAATGGTACTTTTCTGGAATTGATTTTTTCACTTGGTATGGTGGAACTTGTAAGCTATTGGAAAATAACCTGTTCCAAAAGAGTGGAAGTATTAGCAGGTGCCTTCTCAAAGGAGCAGATGATTTGGTGGAAAAATTTATATTTTCATGGATTGGGAGAATTTTTCTATACTAATGGAATTGAACTGGATAAAGAAGAATTTATGGAATTATTTTCATTAGGAAAAGAAACTCAATATAGTAAGCAGCCCCTTGAAAGTCCAAAAGGTTGTCTGGTGCCTGTTGGGGGCGGTAAAGATTCGGCAGTTTCTTTGGAATTGTTGAAAAAAGCCGGGGAGCCATGTACCTGTTATATTATAAATCCCAGAGGTGCCACATTAAACACGGTATCCGCATATGGTTATCAGGAAAAAGATGCTTATACAGTAAAGAGAACTTTGGATAAAAATATGCTGGAATTAAATAAGCAGGGATTTTTAAATGGTCATACACCATTCTCTGCTTTGGTGGCATTTTCTTCTACAATAGCTGCATACTTAATGAATATTAAATATATTGTTTTATCTAATGAAGCAAGTGCTAATGAAAGCACGGTTCTTGGAAGTAGCGTAAATCATCAGTATTCCAAAAGCTTTGCTTTTGAAAAGGATTTTCATGAATATGAGGCAGAATATGTAAAGAGTGGAACATATTATTTTAGCTTATTAAGACCTTTAAGTGAGTTTCAGATTGGAAGATTCTTTGCAACCTGTACTGCTTATCATGATATTTTCAGGAGCTGTAATGCTGGAAGTAAGGAAGATAAATGGTGTGCACATTGCTCTAAATGCCTTTTTGTATTTTTGATTTTATCTCCCTTTATCTCCCATGAAAGATTGTGTGATATTTTTGGAAGAGATATGTTGGAAGATGAAGATATGATTCCTGTTATGGAGCAGCTTATTGGTATAGTGGAAGAAAAGCCTTTTGAATGTGTTGGAAGCAGGGAAGAAGTAAATACAGCTATTGCCATGACTATTTGGACAATGGAAAAAGAAGGTAAGAAGCTTCCAAGATTGCTTGCGCATTATAAAGAAACACCGTTTTATAAGGAATATAAAGAGAAAGAAAATCCATATTTAACTTATTATGATAATGAAAATTTACTACCGGAACAGTTTGCCCGGTTAGTCAGAGCAAACTGTCTGGACTAGGCAACCGGTTGTATCAAACGTCTATCTGGATTGGATAACTGATTAAGAGTTTATGAGCTTAAAATGGTATTAATGGAAAGTAACAGCAATTTTGCACTGAAAATTGCATTATAGAAAATTAGAGATAGCATAAAGAAGGAAATAAGATGATAGAAACAGTAAAAGAGCTGATTTTAGATAAAAGAATAGTAATTTTAGGTTTTGGCAGAGAAGGGAAATCCACTTATCAGCTTTTGGAAAGAGCTGGAGGCTATAAAGAGTTAGCCATAGCTGACTTAAATCCTGTAAAAGATTCTTTACCGGAATATGTTCAATGTATTTGCGGTGAAGATTATCAGGATGGTCTGGATAATTATGATATTGTATTTAAAAGTCCTGGGGTAGTGTTAGAAAAGGATTTAGATCAATACTCATGCCACATATTGTCACAAACTGAGGTTTTTTTTGCTCGTTATAAAAATCAGATTGTTGGAATTACCGGAACAAAGGGAAAAAGTACAACCACAACTTTACTGTATCAAATCTTAAAGTCAGCGGGAAAAAAGGCTGTTCTGGCAGGAAATATTGGTATTCCTGCTTTTGATATGATTGACAGTATTGAAGAGGATTCCATAGTTGTGTTTGAAATGTCTTCTCATCAGCTTGAGTATATGACAGTATCTCCCCGCATTGGAACACTTCTAAATATTCACGAAGAACATTTAGACCATTACGGAACTATGGAGAAATATGTGGCTGCTAAAGAAAGAATATATAAAAATATGAAAAAAGGAGATATTCTTTTTTGCAATGTAGAGAATCTTCCTAAAGCAGGAGCATGTAGTGCTAAGATTGTTTCTTTTCCTGTAAAGGAGCAGTTAAATCTTGTTATGGTTCAGGAAAATGAGCCTTGTATTACTTATAAAGGAGACTCCTTTTTGATACCAACAGAAGAAATTCAGTTAGTAGGAGCTCATAACTATCTTGACATTGCTGTGGCATATGGAATTGCAAAAGAGTTAGCCATTACTAACGAAGAGTTTAAAAAAGGATTGCTTATGTATCATCCACTGCCTCACAGGCTGGAGCCCATAGGAACTTATGGTGGTATTACTTTCTATGATGATTCCATATCTACTATTTGTGATACAACTATGAAGGCTTTAAGCAGTATTAAAAATGTAGGTACTGTTTTAATAGGAGGTATGGACAGAGGAATTCGTTACGGAGAGCTTATTGAGTTTTTATCAGAAAATCACGTTTCGCATATTATTTTGATGGAAGCAACAGGAAAGCGGATTTACGAAGAAATTGGCAGAGATTATAAGGACTTTAAAAATCCTCAAAGGCTCCGTTTAGTAAAGGATTTAAAGGAAGCGGTAATGCTTGCAAAAGAAATTACAGAAAAAGGTACCAGCTGTATTTTATCTCCGGCGGCAGCCAGCTATGGAATTTTTAAAAATTTTGAAGAACGTGGAGATGTATTTAAGCAATATGTAAAAGAGCTTTAGTAGACTAATTTTTCTGGATAAATCATCTAAAAAACAATATAATTGATTTTAATGTAATGCTTAACTAAAAATTCTTAGACAAACAAGAAGTTTAGTGATAAGATACATGTAGGAAATTTTTATTTTAGGAGGAATGAACATGAAAAAGAAAATTATGTTAGTATGTTTGCTGGCCGTTATGTTCGTTTTACTGACCGGCTGCGAAGCACAGAAGGACGGAGAGACCACTATTTTAGTTGAAAGTATTGAGGATGGAGAAAACCTTCAGGTTACTTTACAGGTAAATACAAAATCCGGTAAAGAATGGCTTTATATTGTAAATGAAGATGTTCTTACACGAGTATCAGATAAGCATTACGAAGGCTGGATAGTAGCAAATAAAAAAGATACATATGTATTTGAAGCGGAAGATACAGGTAAGGAAACACTGTATTGCATTTTGTTAGGTGACGAAGATTACGATAATGCAAAAGTTTACGAATATTCATTAACCATTGATGATAATGCCAAGATTACTGTGGATTCTAAGAAGGATTATTTGTTGTCACAGAATGCTGAATTAAGAAAGCAAGTAAAAGAACAGAATAATTAGTGTAAAAAATTCATGTTCCCATACAGAAACCAGTGGTTACTGAGATAAAATGAACAGTAATTAAAAAAGAGCCGAAATTCTTTGAATAAAGGCTCTTTTTTTGTGGAAAAGTATTTAGAAAAAGAAGAAATTGTGTTATACTATATTGGAATTTGTTTCTCAGTAGAAATGGAATTTGTAAAATGAAGCAGTTATATAATGAAAATAAGCAGGAAAAAAGCAGAAAAATTCAAAAAGTAATATTGAAATATGGAAGTGACATTCTTCAATCTTCCGCATTTATTAATTCCGGTAAGGCAGTGCAACATGGCAATATGTCTGTAATGCAACATTCCATAGATGTAGCAAGATGTAGCTTGAAAATCAGCAGAAATCTTCCTTTTCATTTTGAAGAAAAAGATTTAGTCAGAGGAGCTTTGCTTCACGATTATTTCCTATATGACTGGCATGAAAAGAAAGTTAGATTAAAGGATCTTAGGAAGTTTTATAAGCTTCATGGTTTTAGTCATCCTTCTATTGCGTTGAGCAATGCGAAAAAAGACTTTGTTCTGACAAAACGGCAGGAGGATATTATTAAGAAGCATATGTGGCCCCTTACCATTAAGCCCCCTGCATGCAGGGAAGCATGGGTTGTATCTCTGGCTGATAAATATTGCTCTTTATTAGAGACTTTGGGACTGAGACAGGGAGACTTGGCATGAGTTCCTTGTATGATGGCCTTGAGCAGTTAGCTGAGGGTAACATTTATCCTTTTCACATGCCGGGACATAAGAGAAATATGCCCGGGCACAAGTTAGAGACAGCTTACCGGATGGATATTACGGAGATTGCGGATTTTGATAATCTGCATTATCCTAAAGGACTCATTAAACAGGCGCAGGATAAGGCAGCCAGACTGTGGGGAGCAAAAGAAAGCTTCTTTTTAGTAAATGGCAGTACAGCCGGTATTCTTACAGCACTTTCAGCAGCTTTTTCAAAAAAAAGTGAAATTATTTTAGCCAGAAACTGTCATAAGGCCGCCTATCATGGGGTGCTTCTTAAAGAGTTAAAAACACACTATTTATATCCAGAGTTAATCGATGAAGGATTTTTATATGGCTCTGTTTCAGGAAAGCAGGTACAGGCTCTTTATGAAAAATATCCGGAAACAAAGGGAGTTTTTCTTACTTCGCCTAATTATGACGGAGTAGTTTCTCCCATAGAGGAAATTAGTGAGATTGTCCATGAGTATGGTGGAATTTTAATTGTGGATGAAGCTCATGGTGCACACTTAGGTTTTTCTGAGGAATTTCCGGAAAGCGCTGTTACTAAAGGAGCGGACCTTGTGATACAAAGTCTTCATAAGACACTTCCTTCTTTTACTCAGACTGCTATTCTTCATTTGTGCAGTGACCGGGTGGATAGAAATAAAATACAAAACTATTTGGGCATTTATCAGACAAGCAGTCCTTCCTATCTTTTTATGAGTACCATGGAACAGTGTGTTGAAATGGTGGAAAGAGAAAAAAACCAGCTATTTCCACGATTATCAGAATATATAGAAGAGTTTTTAGAGGATACAGAGGGGCTTAAACATTTAAAAATTTTAGATGAACAGTTTGCCAAAGAAAGAGGCATATACCGATTTGATAAAAGTAAGCTGATTATCAGCACTTATCATACAAATATTTCCGGTAAAGAGTTAGCAGACAGGCTTCTTTCCACATACCATCTGGAAATGGAGATGGCATGCGAGCACTATGTATTGGCACTTACCTCTATTTGTGATAAAAAGGAAGGATTTAAAAGGCTTGCATTAGCACTTTTGGAAATTGATAAGGGACTTAAAGAAAATCATGACAAGAGTGCATTAAATGGGTTAGATATCTTCTGGAGCAGGGAAGAGTCGATTCCTATGTCTATTAGTCAGGCCGAAGAATTGGAGAAGGAAACTATTTGTTTTAACCAATCTGAAAACAGGATTAGTGGGGAATTTCTTTATTTATATCCTCCGGGAGTACCCCTTATTGTTCCGGGAGAATATATTACAAAGGAAATGATTATGCAGATAGCTTCTTACAAAAAACAGGGATTGTCCATTCAGGGAATAAAGGATAATACCACAATCTGCATAGAAGTAATAAAGTAATAGTAGCGTTTCAATAGTTACTGGTCAGGTGGTGAGCAGTAACCTTAAGATATACAAACAAAAACAATATAAAATCAGAGAGGAAATAGAAATGAGAAAAACAAAAATTATTTGTACAATTGGACCATCTTCCCAAAGTGAAGAGAAATTAAGAGAGCTGATAAAGGCAGGTATGAATGTTGCACGCTTCAATTTTTCCCATGGTACACATGAAGAGCAGAAGGGAAAATTTGCAACATTATTAAAGGTTAGCAGTGAATTAAATATGCCGGTAGCATCTCTTCTTGATACAAAGGGACCTGAAATCCGTTTAAAAGACTTTGAAGGCGATAAAGTAATGTTAGAAGCAGGTCAGACCTTTACTCTTACAACAGAAGAAGTATTGGGAACTGCTGAAAGAGCTACTATTACTTATAAAGGTTTGAAAAATGATGTTTCAAAAGGACAGACAATTTTGATTGACGATGGAAAGATTGAAATGGTAATTGAAAATATTTCCGATACGGAAATCATTTGTCGTGTAGTAAACGGTGGTCCTGTTTCCAACCACAAAGGAATCAACGTACCGGGTGCCATTCTTTCCATGCCTTATATTAGTGATGTGGACAGAGCAGACATTATTTTCTGTGCAAAAATGGGATTTGACTTTTTGGCAGCATCCTTTGCACGTACAAAAGAAGATATTTTAGAGGTTCGTGCACTGCTTAATGAGCACAAATCAACTGCTAAAATCATTGCAAAGATTGAGAATATGCAGGGTATTCAGAATTTAGATGAGATTTTAGAGGTTTCTGATGGTATTATGGTTGCCAGAGGTGACATGGGTGTAGAAATTCCTTTAGAGGATGTACCGGTACTTCAGAAAGAAATGATTAAAAAAGCTGTAGCAAAAGGAAAACATGTTATTACAGCCACTCAGATGCTAGAGTCTATGATTAACAATCCAAGACCTACAAGAGCAGAAACAACAGACGTTGCAAATGCTATTTTTGATGGAACAACAGCGATTATGCTTTCCGGTGAAAGTGCTGCCGGAAAATATCCGGTAGAAGCGGTTATGACTATGTCAAGAATTGCAGAAAGAACAGAAAAAGCCATTGACTATAGAAATCGATTAAAGAAAATGGTTGCTATGGACAAACCGGATATTACTACTGCCATTTCCCATGCTACATGTACGACAGCAATGGATTTAAATGCATCAGCAATTATCACTGTTTCGATGTCAGGTAGAACTGCAACTATGATTTCCAAATACAAACCTAACTGTACCATTATCGGATGTAGTGTAAATCCAAGAGTTTGCAGACAGTTAAGCTTAAGCTGGGGTGTAGAGCCGTTATTAATTGAAAAAGAAGAGACTGCAGATGAACTATTTGAATCTGCTGCAAAAGCTGCGGCAAAAGCAGGTCTTGTGAAAAAGGGAGACATTGTAGTAATTACAGCAGGTGTTCCTCTTGGTGTTTCCGGAAATACAAATATGATTCGCGTTGTAGAGATTTAATTTTTAAAATTTATAGATAACCGGCATTCGTTACCGGAAGTCAAGAGAACATTAACAGGCATTAAAATAACTACTTGGTTATTTTTACCTCAGGGTGGAAATAACCAAGTAGTTATGCTATAGTTAAGAAAAGGGAACAAGGAGGCAGAGGCAATGGATATAAAAGTAAATCAGACAAGTGCACCTGCCACTACAGCTTTAACGCAATCAAACGTGCAACAATCGGACGGGGCCTTTAAATTTATGCTGGCAAGTAATATAGCAGAGCAGGATTTACAGGCAAGACTTACGGTCATGATGGAGGAAATTACCAGGCAGGGTGATAAGCTTTCCAAACGCATGGATGTGCGGGATATGAAAAAATATCGGGGACTGATAAAAAGCTTTTTAAATGAAGTTGTAACACGGAGTCATGAATTTTCCAGAGAGAATTTTTTGGACAGACGGGGAAGGCACAGAGTATACGGCATTATAAAGCTGGTGGATCAGAATTTGGACGAACTGGCAAAGGAACTAGTAAAAGACGAGAAAGACCACATTGCTATATTAAGTAAAATCGGAGAAATAAGAGGACTGCTTTTAGACATTTTTACTTAATTGTTGTGGAGAAGAGGTGGGCATATGGCGAGTTTTAAAGATATTATTGGACAGGAACAGTTAGTGGAGCATTTTCAAAATGCCATAAAGACAGGAAAGGTTGCGCATGCCTACATTATTAATGGCGAAAGAAGTTCCGGAAAGGAATTTGTAGCGAAAGTATTTGCAACAGCGTTGCAGTGTGAGTCTGAAGGCGAAAAACCTTGCGGTGAATGTCATTCCTGTAAACAGGCGCTAACTCAGAATCAGCCGGATATTATTCATGTACTTCATGAAAAGCCAAATACAATCGGTGTAGAAGATATAAGAAATAAAATTAATAATGATATAGGCATTAAGCCATACAGCAGCCCTTACAAAATCTATATTATGAACGAAGGGGAAAAAATGACTGTGCAGGCACAGAATGCTCTTTTAAAAACCTTAGAAGAACCGCCGGCATATGGAATTATTATGATTTTGACCACAAATCTTGATACATTACTTCCTACTATCTTAAGCAGATGCGTTGTATTAAATATGAAGCCTGTGGCAGATGAAAAGGTAAAGAAATACCTGATGGAGGAAGAACATGTGCCTGAATATAAGGCAGATGTGTGTGTGGCCTTTGCAAGAGGAAATCTTGGAAAAGCAAAAGCTCTTGCCACAAGTGAAGAGTTTGATAATATAAAAAATGAGGCAGTTACCCTTCTTAAATACATTCGAGATATGGAAATATATGAGATTGTAGCTGCTATTAAGCAAATATCCCAGTATCAGTTTGAAATTAACGATTATCTGGATATTTTATCTGTATGGTATCGGGATGTGCTTTTGTTTAAAGCTACTCATGATGCCAACCACTTGATTTTTAAAGAAGAAATACAGTATATTAGAAAGGTAGCGGATCAAAGTACCTATGAAGGTATTGAGATTATTATAGATGCCTTAGAAAAAGCAAAATCCAGGTTAAAAGCTAATGTAAACTTTGATTTAACAATGGAGTTGCTTTTATTGACAATAAAGGAGAACTAGCATGATGAAAGTAATAGGTGTAAGGTTTCGGGTAGCCGGAAAAATTTATTTTTTCAACCCGTTACAATTTCCTATAAAAAGCGGTGACCATGTAATCGTGGAAACTGCCAGAGGTGTAGAATACGGTACAGTAGTAGGCGGCATCAGGGAAATAAAGGATGAAGAAGTAAGCCAGCCTTTAAAACCGGTACTTCGTATTGCTACAAAAGATGACGATGAAAAAGAGGCGGCTAATCGCTTAAAAGAAAAAGATGCTTTCCAAATATGCCTTGAGAAAATCAAAAAACATGGTTTGGAAATGAAATTAATTGACGCTGAATATACCTTTGATAATAATAAAGTTTTATTTTACTTTACTGCAGATGGCCGAATCGATTTCAGGGAACTGGTTAAAGATCTGGCAGCAGTATTTAAAACAAGAATTGAGCTTCGCCAGATTGGTGTCCGGGATGAAACAAAGATTCGGGGAGGTATTGGTATTTGTGGCAGACCTCTTTGTTGCCATACACACCTTTCAGAATTTGTTCCCGTTTCCATTAAAATGGCAAAAGAACAGAATTTATCCTTAAATCCCACAAAGATTTCAGGTGTATGTGGCAGACTTATGTGCTGTTTAAAACATGAAGAGGAAACTTATGAATATCTCAATAAGAAACTTCCAAATATCGGAGACTTTGTTACTACAAACGATGGTTTAAAGGGAGAAGTTCAAAGCGTAAATGTTTTAAGACAGCTTGTAAAGGTAATTGTGGATGTGAATGATGAAAAGGAAATCCAGGAATACCACGTAGATGACCTTCGCTTTAAACGTCGTCATAAAAAAGAAAGAATGGATGTAAGCGACAAAGAATTAAAAGAATTGGAAAAGTTAGAAAAGCAGGAAAAACAGGAAGGAAAGTCAAAATTGGATGACAATTAAGGATAAAGAAAGACTGGACGATTTAGGAATTGCCGGTTATGAAATTATCCAGAATCCGGATGCTTTTTGTTTTGGCATAGATGCGGTTTTACTTTCCGAATTTGTAAAAATAAAAGAAGGACAAAAGATACTGGATTTAGGAACCGGAACAGGGATTTTACCGATTCTTCTTGCAGCAAAAACAAAAGCGGCACACATTACCGGCCTTGATATTCAGGAGTACAGCGTGGATATGGCAACCCGTAGTGTTTTGCACAATGGGCTTAGTGACAGAATAGACATTGTAAAAGGAGATATAAAGGAAGCTTCAGGGCTATTTGGAAAGGAAGCCTTTGATGCAATTACTTGCAATCCGCCTTATATGATAGATGACCACGGCTTAAAAAATCCTGCTGATTGTAAGGCAATTGCCCGTCACGAAATCCTTTGTACATTTGATGATATTGCAAGAGAGGCAGCTGCTTTATTAAAACAGAGCGGTAATTTTTATCTGGTGCACAGACCTTTCAGACTGGTTGAAATTCTAAATACATTGACAAAATACAAGATAGAACCTAAAATAATACGGTTCGTATACCCTTTTGTGGATAAAGAGCCTAACATGGTACTTATTTGTGGAAAGAAAGGTGCAAAATCCAGAGTTACTATTGAAAAGCCCCTGATTGTATATGAAAAGCCGGGGATTTATACAAAAGAGGTTGCCAGTATTTATAACCCATAAGTAAATAAAAATTCTAAAAAGGATTTTGACATTTTAAGGAAAATGTGTTAAAAAGAACCGGAGATAATAATGGAACCAGGAAAATTATTTTTATGTGCTACTCCCATTGGAAATCTTGGGGATATTAGTAGGCGAGTGCTTGAGACCTTGGAGCAGGTGGACCTGATTGCGGCAGAAGACACTAGAAATAGTATAAAGCTGTTAAATCATTTTGATATTAAAACGCCTATGACCAGCTATCATGAGTATAATAAAGTAGAAAAAGCCATTACTTTAATAGAAAAAATGAAAGCGGGCATAAATATAGCATTAATTACAGATGCAGGTACACCGGCTATTTCTGATCCGGGAGAAGTACTTGTAAAATTGTGTCAGGAAGCAGGAATCGTTGTAACTTCCCTTCCGGGACCGGCAGCGTGTATTACCGCACTGACCCTGTCAGGTCTTAGCACAAGACGTTTTTGCTTTGAAGGTTTTCTTCCTTCGGATAAAAGCGAAAAAAAGCGGATTTTAGAAGAGATTTCAAATGAAAGCAGAACTATCATTTTGTATGAGGCACCTCATCATTTAAAGCGGACTTTAGAGGATTTATATGGGGCAGTTGGCAACAGGAAGCTGACTTTATGCAGGGAGCTTACCAAAAAGTTTGAAACAATTTTTCCAACAACCTTAGAGGATGCCATTGCCTTTTATAAGGAAAATGAGCCAAGAGGCGAATACGTATTGGTACTGGAAGGCAAAAGCCTTTTAGCTATAGAAGAAGAAAAAAGAGAAGTTTGGCAAAAGATGTCTATATCAGAGCATATGTTTTATTATGAAGAAAAAGGAATGGATCACAAAAGTGCCATGAAACAGGTAGCAAAGGACCGGGGAATATCCAAACGGGATGTATACCAATTTCTTATAGAAAACAATTGATAAAACAGTTGACAAAAGCATATATAGATAATATACTTTGAGTGTCAAACTATTCTAAAAAAGAAAAAAGGAGAACTGATATGTTAGAAAAAGTAAAAGAAATTATTCAGGAACAATTAAATTTAGACGGAGTTGAGATTACAGAAGAATCTTCCTTCAAAGATGATTTAGGAGCAGATTCCTTAGACTTATTTGAATTAGTTATGGCTTTTGAAGAAGAATACGGAATCGAAATTCCTTCAGAAGATTTAGAGCAGATTACAACAGTTGGTGCTGTTATCGAATATATTAAAAGCAAAGGCGTAGAAGCCTAAATAAAAACAAAGCTCACAGAGTTATCCGGGGTCAATTTGCCGGTTACCCAGAGCGGTATGGCATGGGTAGCTGGGTACCATTTGGCTACAGCTTGCTTAAAAGCAAAAGTTCTTTTAAAATGTGAGTGATACATAAATATGAGGGGGTCGGAATACCGACCTCCATCCTTTCAGCTAAATACTTTGAATTTCAAAATATTTGATTGTCAGATAATGTCGTCAACATTTTTATATTTCCTCATAAAAAAGAGCGGTTTTTATAAAATTAGAAGTTTATAAACAGAATTGGAGAATGAATTATGGGTAAAATAGCATTTATATTTCCGGGACAAGGTGCCCAGTACGTAGGAATGGCAAAGGATTTTTATGATGCGATTCCTCTTTGTAAAGAAGTTTTTGAAAAAGCAAGCAGTGCAAGCGCACTTGATGTAGAAAAACTTTGTTTTGAAGAAAATGACCAGATTAATATTACAGAATATACACAGATTGCTATGGTAGCAGCAGAAGTTGCTATGTTAAGAGCATTAGAGGCAAAAGGGGTAAAGCCTGACGTTACTGCCGGATTAAGTCTTGGTGAGTACGGTGCTTTAGTAGCAAGTGGTGTTATGAGCGAAGAAGACGTATTTAAAGTAGTTAGAAAACGTGGAATATACATGCAGGAAGCGGTACCAACAGGCGGTGCCATGGTAGCGGTTCTTGGTTTAGATACAAAAGTAATTGAAGAAGTTTGTGACAGCGTAGATGGGCAGGTAACAATTGCCAACTACAACTGTCCGGGACAGATTGTTATTACCGGAGAAGAAAAAGCAGTTGCTACAGCAGCAGAAAAATTAGCAGAAGCCGGAGCAAAAAGATGCGTTTCTCTTAAAGTAAGCGGACCTTTCCACTCACCTCTTTTAGCAGGTGCAGGTGAAAAGCTTGGCAAGGAATTGGAAGATGTAGCAATTAATGATATTGCCATTCCTTACATTGCTAACGTAACAGCTGATTATGTGGCTTCTAAAGATGATGTAAAAGCGTTACTTGAAAAACAGGTTTCTGCTTCCGTAAGATGGCAGCAGACTGTAGAGCGCATGATTGCAGACGGTGTTACAACCTTTATTGAAATCGGACCAGGTAAGACTCTTAGCGGATTTATGAGAAAGATTAACCGCGATGTACAGGTTTTAAATGTTGAAAAAGTGGAAGACTTAGATAAAGTGGTTGAAGCACTTCAGTAAAAAAGTTTGAAAAAAAGAAAAGGAGAAGGGTAATGTTAGAAGGAAAAGTAGCATTAGTAACAGGTGCCGGAAGAGGTATCGGAAGAGAAATCGCTTTGACTTTGGCTTCTTATGGAGCAGACGTGATTGTAAATTACAATGGTTCTAAGGAAAAAGCAGAAGAAGTTGTAGCAGAAATTGCTAAGATGGGGAGAAAAGCCGTAGCAGTGCAGTGTTCCGTAGCTGATTATGAAGCTTGCGGTACAATGATTACTTCTATGCTTGAGGAGTTTGGACATATTGATATTTTAGTAAATAATGCAGGTATTACAAGAGATAATCTTGTGATGAAAATGACAGAGGAAGATTTTGATGCGGTAATGGATACTAACTTAAAGGGAACCTTTAATACTATTAAGCATATGTACCGTCCTTTCTTAAAACAAAGAGCCGGAAGAATTATTAATTTATCTTCTGTTTCCGGAGTATTAGGAAATGCAGGACAGGCTAACTATTCCGCATCCAAAGCAGGTGTTATTGGTCTGACTAAGAGTATGGCAAGAGAGTTAGCAAGCAGAAACATTACGGTTAATGCAGTGGCACCGGGCTTTATTACAACAGATATGACAGCAGCCATGACAGATGCAGCAAAAGAAGCTACTTTAGCACAGATTCCTTTAAAAAGAGTTGGCGAGCCAAAGGATATTAGTGAAGTAGTAGCATTTTTAGCAAGCGATAAGGCTTCTTACATAACCGGTCAGGTTATTTCAGTAGATGGCGGTATGGCTATTTAATATTAAAAATCTGTAGGTTAAGAGTATATAGCAGAGCGGATTCGTACGTCCGCTCTGACTTTAAAGAATAGGAGATTTAAAATGAGCAGAAGAGTAGTAGTAACTGGAATGGGAGCAATTACTCCTATTGGATTAAGTGTTGATGAATTCTGGGCAGGGGTAAAAGAACAGAAATTAGGTTTTGGTTTCATTACAAAATTTGATACAACTGATTATAAGTGCAAAATTGCAGCAGAAGTAAAAGGTTTTGAAGGAAAGAACTTTATGGATCCAAAGGCTGCAAAAAGAATGGAGCTTTTTAGCCAGTATGCAGTAGCAGCAACAAAAGAAGCGATTGAAGATTCCGGAATTGATATGGAAAAAGAAGACCCATACCGTTTTGGTGTTTCAGTAGGCTGTGGTATTGGATCACTTCAGATAGTAGAAGAAACCTATGCTAAAATTCTGGATAAAGGACCATCCAGAGTGAAACCATTAGCAGTTCCAATGATGATTAGTAACATGGCAGCAGGAAATGTATCCATTCAATTTGGATTAAAAGGAAAAAGTATTGATGTAGTAACTGCCTGCGCTACAGGAACCAACTCTATTGGTGAAGCTTTTAGAAGCATTCAGTATGGAGAAGTGGATATTATGGCAGCAGGAGGAACAGAAAGCTGTATTTCTCAAGTAGGTGTTGCAGGTTTCTCCGCTCTTACAGCATTAACTTCTTCTGAGGACCCAAATAGATGTTCCATTCCATTTGATAAGGACAGAAGCGGATTTGTTATGGGTGAAGGTGCCGCAGTTGTTATTTTAGAAGAATTAGAGCATGCAAAAGCAAGAGGTGCTAAGATTTACGGTGAGGTAGTTGGATATGGCTGTACTTCAGATGCTTATCACATTACTTCTCCTGCAGAAGACGGAAGTGGCGCTGCAAATGCTATGTTAGCAGCAGTTAAGGATGCAGATGTTGCACCGGAAGAAATCACATATATCAATGCTCATGGAACAAGTACTCACCACAATGATTTATTTGAAACAAGAGCAATTAAACTTGCATTTGGTGATCATGCAAAGAATATTAAGATTAACTCTACCAAATCTATGGTAGGTCATTTACTTGGTGCTGCAGGTGCAATTGAATTTATTACCTGCGTAAAAGAGTTAGAGGAAGGTTACATTCATCCAACAGTTGGACTTAACGAGCCTGGTGAAGAATGTGATTTAGATTACTGTAAGGAACCTGTAACAGGAGACTTTAAGTATGCACTGTCTAACTCCTTAGGATTTGGCGGTCATAATGCATCTATTTTAGTGAAAAAATACGAAGATTAAAAAGGAGATTAATTATGTCAGTTTTATCCGCAAAGGAAATTATGGAAATTATTCCACACAGACAGCCATTTATGCTGATTGATACTATAGAAGAAATGGAAGCAGGAGTCAGAGCAGTAGGTAAAAAATGTGTCAGTTACAATGAACCATTTTTTGCCGGACATTTTCCGGGTGAGCCTGTTATGCCGGGCGTTCTCATTGTAGAAGCGTTGGCACAGGTTGGGGCAGTGGCTATTTTAAGCCAGCCTGAATTTAAAGGAAAAACAGCTTACTTTGCAGCCATTAAAGAAGCAAAATTTAAAGGAAAAGTAGTTCCTGGTGATGTACTTATGCTGGAAACAGAAATTATCAAAGTAAAAGGTCCTATCGGCGTAGGAAGTGCAAAAGCCTATGTAGATGGAAAGTTGGTTACCAGCGCAGAACTGACCTTTGCTATTGGCAGCGATAAGTAAAGGCAGGTAAAGTGAGCATATGGAAATAAAACCATTGAAAATAGGAGACTTGGTTGCTAAAATTCCCGTGATTCAGGGTGGAATGGGCATAGGAATAAGCCTGTCATCTCTTGCGGGTGCAGTAGCAGCACAAGGCGGAATTGGAATTATTTCTACAGCCCAGATTGGTTTTCGTAAAGAAGGCTTTCAAAAAAACCCGTTGGAAACAAATTTAGAGGCAATAAAAGAAGAGATTGAAAGAGCAAAAGAGATTTCTAATGGTGGTATTGTAGGTGTGAATATTATGGTTGCCACCAGGAAATATGAAGAATACGTAAGAGCAGCTGTAAAAGCAGGCGCTGATTTAATTATTTCAGGCGCCGGGCTGCCAATGACACTTCCTTCTTTAGTGGAAGGCAGTTCCATAAAGCTGGCACCCATTGTTTCTTCTTTAAAGTCTTTAGATGTTATATGCAAATACTGGCAGAAAAAGTACAATCGTCTGCCTGATGCAGTTATTATTGAAGGGCCTAAGGCCGGAGGACATCTTGGATTTTCTTTAGAACAGTTAGAGATGGGTAACTCTTTAAACTATGAGGAAGAAATTAAAAAGATCATTGCCCGTGTGAAAGATTTAACAGATAAGGAACAAAAGGAAATACCAGTAATTGTTGCCGGTGGAATTTACCAAAGAACGGATATGGAAAAAGCACTATCTCTTGGTGCAAATGGAGTTCAGATAGCAACCCGATTTGTGACTACCTATGAATGTGATGCTTCCGATGCTTACAAACAGACTTATATTAATGCCAAAAAAGAAGATATTGTAATTGTTAAAAGTCCGGTAGGAATGCCGGGAAGAGCTATTCGAAATGATTTTATAAAACAGGCTGAAAAAGGTCAGATTCCTCATGGAAGATGTTACCAATGCCTTAGCATTTGTAAACCGGCAGATACACCTTACTGCATTACAGAAGCATTAATTAATGCAGCAGAGGGAAATGTAGATAAAGGACTTTTATTCTGTGGCGAAAATGCTTACAGAGCCACAAAAATAGAACATGTAGCAGATATAATGAAAGAATTTTCAAATACATCTGATAGAAATGGAGAACTATCATGACAACTAAGATAATAGGAACTGGCCGGTGCCTTCCGGAAACAGTTGTGACAAATGATGATTTGTCTAAAATTATGGATACTTCTGATGAGTGGATTTCTTCCAGAACAGGAATCAGAGAAAGACACATTGCGAAAGATGAAACAACTGCCACTATGTCAGCAGAAGCGGCTAAAAAGGCGTTAGCACAGGCTGGATTAGAGGCAAGTGATATAGATTTAATTATTGTAGGAACCTTAACCGGAGATTATGTAACACCTTCTACAGCATGTGAAGTACAGAGTATGATTGGCGCAACAAATGCAGTGGCATTTGATGTAAACGCAGCTTGTTCCGGTTTTATGTTTGCCTTAAATACAGCTCATGTATATTTACAGGCCGGAATTTATAAAAATGCTTTGATTATCGGAGCAGAAACGTTAAGTAAAATTATGGACTGGAATGACAGAGGCACTTGTGTATTATTTGGAGACGGTGCAGGAGCAGCAGTAGTTACCAGTGGTGACAATGGTTTATTAAGCTTTACTCAGGGGTCTGACGGCTCAAAAGGAATGGTGTTGGCATGTCAGAATCGTACTAATAACAATCCTTTAATCAGTACTTCCAAAGAGTTAGCATATACTTACATGGACGGTCAGGAAGTTTACAAATTTGCTGTAAGCAAAGTACCGGATAGTATTAAGCAGGTGTTAGCAGAGGCTAACTTAGAAGTGGATGATATTAAGTATTTTATTTTGCATCAGGCTAACATCAGAATCATTCAGTCTGTGGCAAAACGTTTAAAAGTCAGCGAAGACAAATTCCCAATCAGCTTAGACCACTGCGGAAACATTTCAGCAGGAAGCGTTCCGATTTTGTTGGATGAAGTAAATGAAAAAGGAATGTTACAAAAAGGTGATAAAATCGTAATGGCCGGCTTCGGCGCAGGACTTACTTGGAGTGCCTGTGTGATGGAGTGGTAAATAAAGCGAAGAATATGCGAAAAGCCCGATGCGGGAAACTAATAGCCCCCCATATTTCACAACCTACGACACCAGTCGAAAAGGTTTGTGAAATATGGGGGGATTTTTAAATGATTGAATGAAACTAATAAGACCACTTGACGGGATAGTGAAATTATAGTAATATGAGGGCGAATTGTTAAAACAAATGTAGTAAAATAAAGGGAATGTAAATAAATGAATTTGGAAATATAAGGGAAGGAATTTCATTTGATGAAAATGGCAATGTTATATCTATTATTATTCCCTACAAAGATTTAGTAGGAGAGCTTGATGTAAGTGGATTTAGTAAATTACAAACATTGCAATGCGAAGGAAACTTACTAACAGCAATTTCTTTTAATGATTGTATAGCTTTAGAAAAAGTAGAATGTTATTACAATGATTTACAGATATTAGAATGTACCCGATGTGAAAAACTTGTATCTTTAGATTGTGGAGGAAATGCAATAGAGACTTTGGATTTGGCAAGTTGTATGGCGTTAATGGAACTTACCTGTAGTAATAATCAATTAAAAGCTTTGGACTTAACAAACCAAACTTGTCTAAGTGAGTTGTTTTGTGATGGCAATAAAATATCAGAACTTATTTTACCAGAAATGAATTCTATTACAAGAATGAATTGTGAATACAACTATTTGCAGGATTTATCAGAGTTAGAAGCACTTTCGCAAAAGGAAGGTACATGGATTTTATACACAGACCAAAATATACCGGAAGATGCAATATTTGCCGCTAGTGATTTAGAAAATTTGAAAAACTTTGCCTCTACTGATAAAAATTTGGAGAAATTGGACTGGAATCTGGAAATGCCAAATACTTGGTCTGGTGTTTCGTGGAAATATGTAAATGGAGTGTATTATGTACAGAGCATAGAATTGTGCAGTATGGAATTAACGGGGAACATAATATTTTCCGATATGGAACAGTTGTATTCTGTTGTTTTGGCAGAAAATTTATTAGATAGTTTGGAAATCAATAATTGTGCTGAACTCAAAATAATTAATTGTGCAGATAACAGATTAGAGCAATTATCATTAGTAAATTGCAATAAAATAAGTGAAATATATGCTTATTACAACTGCTTATCTAATAGGGTAATAGAAGAAATTATAAAGACATATGGTAATAGTGATTCTTGTATTATTGAATTAAATTCACAGTATGTAAAAGGTGAAAAACAAGAATTTGCTTCAAAGGAAATGGAAGCACTTCTCTCCTTTGCAGAGCAAAATTATAACGCCGGAAGACTTATGTATGATGATAATAAACCGGACAGATGGGACTATGTAACTTGGGAAAAACAACAGGACGGTTATTATCATATTATTGCCATTGATTATTCAGATATGATGATTGAAGGAACGTTGGATTTAAGTGAATTTTTATATTTACAGGATATTGATTGCAGTAATACAAGCCTTGAAGAAGTTATATTGCCCAATAATTTAGAAAAAATTACATTAAAAGCTTTCTATCAATGTAAATTATTAAAAAAAGTATGCATACCCGCAAGTGTTAAGACGATAGAAGACTTTGCATTTGCAAAATGCAGTAATTTAACAGAAGTAGTATTTTATAGTAAAAATGCATCTTTAGACAGCTATAGCTTTTATGGAAGTGATGCAATCAACAAAATAGTATGTTACTATAACACTACAGAGGCAAATTATTCCTACGAAGGTAAACCAACTTTTCAATACTGGGATAAAAAAGATATGAGTAGCGATGAAAAAGGAGAAAATTCCAATGCTTCCGGAACGAATACGACAGGTGATAGTACAACAAATAATGCTACAACCTCAAAAGCATCCAAGTTGTTGAAAAAAGGTGATGTAATAAAAAAGAGAAGTGGAAAGTATCGAGTAACCAAAATCGGAAAAAGCTATGGAACCGTAAGCTATATTAAATGCACAAACAAAAAAATAAAAAGTGTTACAATACCAAGTACTATTACGGTAAACAAACAGAAATTTAAGGTAACTGTAATTGGTGAAAAAGCGTTTTATGGTTGTAAGAAATTGAAGAAGGTTACGATTGGAAAAAATGTAATAAAAATTAAAAAGTATGCTTTTGCTAAGTGCAGTAAACTAAAGACAATAAAGATACAGTCAATTTCTTTAAAGTCAGTAGGTAAGAGAGCTTTTAAGGGAATTAGTAAAAAAGCAACAATATCAGTTCCAAGTTCAAAAAAGAAAAAATATACAAAGCTTTTAAGGAAGAAAACGGTAGGATTAAGCAGTAGTGTAAAAATTAAAGGTTATAAGAAAAAATAGGTTATTGTTAGAAGGAAAAGTACCAGTGGTAGAGTGTTGCTGGTACTTCTCTTTCGTTTATTTTTAATGAAAAGTGAGTATGTAAATATTAAGGTTTATAATAAAACAAAAATTAGAATAAAGGTGGAATTATGAATAATAATACAATACAAATTATAAAAAAAACTTTGATTTCTTTTTTTATTAGCATATTTGTATATGAATTATACGCATTAATAAGTTTTTCATTTGTGTCATTACCTTTGTTTGAGACATTGATGGAAGTTGCCGGAGAATTTATTAACGGTTTAGAAGGCATTATGTCTTTCTACATAATAGGAATGTTGGTATTGACGCTTCATCAAAAAACGGAGGGGAATTTTATTGGTTATCTTGAAAGTATTTTTTTGCTTTGGGTTGTGCTGCTTTGGGTTAATGATAAGGATTATTCAATGATAAAATTCTGGTTTGTATTGATAATTGCAGGCATTATATATAAAAAAGTAAAAAAAATTAGCTCTATATTTTATTCAATAGCATTTTTTGTTTTATGTTATTCATGGTATTTGGATTTTGTAATGATTTTTTCTCTTATAAGCGAATTTCCGCTTGCATTGATAGTAACATTTATACTATTTACGGTTTGTTTCTCAGTAATAGAATGTAAAACGAGAAGACGATACCAAAAAAAATTTATTGTAATATATGGAATATGGGGTTGTATTCAGATAGTAGGTTCGTTAATTTGTGTGTGGCGAGAATTGATAAATGATTTTGCTATACATGGTATAAAGGCATTTTTAAACATAATTGAAAATGATTACTGTATACAAATTTACTTTGTATTTGGGGTTGCATTTTTAGTTGGGACACTAATAGCATGGGGTATAGATAAAGTAGATGAATCTGATAGAAAAATAGCAGAGAGAAAGAATGCCCAAAATAAAGAAGAATAAAGTTGGGAAAAATGAGGGTAATAGTATGAGTGATAATACAAAGCAGGTTATTAAGAAAACATTGCTATCTTTTTTTATAAGTATACTGGCGTATAAATTATATACCGTAGGAAGTTTTATGTTTATGTCATTATCTATGGTTGGAATATTGGGGGAATGTGACGGTGTAGTTGCTAATGTTTTAGAAGATATTATGTCTTTCTATATAGTAGGGATGTTAGTGTTGAAGCTTCATCAAAAAACAGAGGGAAAATTAGTTGGTTATCTGGAAAGTTCTTTTTGGATTTGGATTGTATTAATCTGGATTAATGTTAGGACATATCCAATGATAATATTCTGGTTTGTGTTGCTAATTACAGGTATTTTATATCAAAAAGTAAAAAAAATAAATTCCATTTTTTATTCAATAATATTTTTTATTTTATGCTATTCATGGTATTTAAATTTCCTAGTTGTTATTTCTCTAATAATTGAATATATACCTGCATTAATAGTAACATTTATATTATATTTACTATTGTTTTCAGTAATGGGGTATAAAAAGAAAAGACAATTTCAAAGAGATTTTTTTATAATATATGGAATATGGGGGTGTATAGAAGTAATTGGTTTATTGACTGGTATAGGGCAAGAATTGTTAAATGATTTTGCTAAACTTGGCGTAGAGGCTATTTTATACATGTTGGAAGATGTACCTTTTATACTAATATATTTAAGCTTTGGATTTGCATTTCTGATTGGAGAGCTTATTGCATGGATTTTACATATAGGGAGAGAATTTGAAAAGAAAATAATTGGGAAGAGGAATGCAAGGACCCAAGAAAGAAATATCAACAATTAAAGAGTAATGAATAAAATGCAGCCTTACAGCGAACAGCAAAAATACCTTGCGTATAGAGTAAAAAAGAGGTGGAATTTACTTTGCGTATTGTGTATGATATATAAAATAAATACTTTGCGTACTGTGAAAAATCGGCGGATAAGTGACTAATTTTATTGAAATGGGGGAGTAGTTATGGCATTTATGGCAATGGTACTTGTGGCAATTTTCGGGATAATTTGCCTCTTTTTTCTGGTTTTAATGCTTGTTTTTTTGATACTTGGAATTGTAAAAGCAAAGAAGAAAAAGAAGTCAGCGAAGGTATTTTTTATTTTGTCGGGGACTATTTTTGCTGCTATGACAGTATTTTTCCTATTTTTATTCGGGCCAAGAATCAGGACCATTGTTACGCCGGATAAAACCGTAAAAGTTGGGCAATGGGTTACGGATGATTTAATGGAAAGCATAGAAAATGAAGACATTGTCCAGGTTGATAAAATGTTGAGCAAACGGCCTGAGCTTATTTATTATGTAGATATTAATGGCGAGGGGATTTTAGATGAGGCTGCCCTTACGGGAAACGTGGAGTTAGTGCAGTGTATTTTAAAGCATGGTGCAAAGTTTGACGATGAGTTGGTACATGAAGGCTCAGTTTATAAGTATTCTCTAGAGTATTATTTTCATAACCTTTTGATTGACAATATGAATGATGAGTTAAATACGAAAGAAATTGCGTCGATGGTTGAATGTATGATGGAAAACGGTGCTTCTGCAACCTTTGTGGGAGATAATAATGAACCCAATGCTTTGTGGGTGGCATTGTGGTGGATTACTCAGGATGATGAGATTAGCGATGATGATATGAAAGTGATGAAACTGCTAATTGAGTATGGAGCATCCTGTACGGAGGAAAATTATCAGGGAGATACAGTGTTAAATTTATTGGATAATGAGATTTTATCCAAGGAAGTAATGGAAAATGACCCGCAAGGATTTACTAAGTTAAGAAACCTGTTGCAAAGCGGAGATAATAGCACTGAGGAAACAGAAATTGAGTGATAGCATTATTTCATTTCTATAGCAAATAATATAAAAAATAATGACAAAAGAGAGAAATCATACATGAAAAAAGTAGCAAAAACAGCATTTAAGGATACGATTCCCGTATTAACCGGTTATCTGGTGCTGGGTTTTGGATTTGGAATTGTTTTAAAGGCTAACGGGTATGGAATTTTGCTGGCATTTGTAATGAGCCTTTTTATCTATGCAGGCTCCATGCAATATGTAGCCATTAATTTGTTTACAGGGGGAGCCGGTCTTATTACGGTTGCCCTAACGACTCTTATGGTAAATGCCAGACATTTATTTTATGGGATTTCCATGTTAGAAAAGTACAAAGATACAGGGAAAAGGAAGCCCTATTTAATATTTGCCCTAACGGACGAGACCTATTCCCTTGTTTGTAATGATAATCCGGATGTTCCTATGGAAAAAAGAAAGGATTACTATTGGTTTGTATCGTTATTTAATCAGATTTACTGGATTCTAGGTTCAGTACTTGGGGCTTTAGTGGGAACTGTGGTGAAATTTAACAGCGAAGGAATTGATTTTGCATTGACAGCACTTTTTTTGACAGTTTTTTTGGAGCAGTGGTTGACTACAAAAAAAC
Organism: Lachnospiraceae bacterium; assembly: GCA_017436305.1. GTDB lineage: Bacteria > Bacillota > Clostridia > Lachnospirales > Lachnospiraceae > RGIG3040. The sequence goes on along the minus strand of JAFSDJ010000022.1, from coordinate 666 downwards.
ATGGTCCTGCTATGATAGGTGTGATGGTGTCGGTAGTCTGTCTGGTGCTGTTTGGAAGGGAAAATTTTTTAATTCCTGCAATGGTGTTTATTGCAATTTTACTTTGCTTGCATAAGCCTTCCCATAAAAATTCAGTAAAAAATTAATGAGTTAAGGGAAAGGTAAAAAATTTTTGGAAGAAATTCAGTGGAATTTCAGGAGGAAGTAAAGCGTTGAACAATTTACATACATGGTATGCGGTTTTAGTAATTGCTCTGGTAACAGCTGCAATTCGTTTTTTGCCGTTTGTGGTTTTTAATGGAAATAGAAAGACACCGAAAATCATTGAAAAGTTAGGAAGTATGCTTCCTTATGCCATTATGGGAATGCTAGTGGTGTATTGTTTAAAGGATGTGAATTTTACAAGTGCAAGCGGTTATTTGCCGGAGGCTGTGGCCTGCCTGCTTGTAGGAGTGCTTTATATCCGGAAAAGAAATACCCTTATAAGCATTGTGGCAGGGACGATTTGTTATATGGTTATGGTGCATGTATATTCCGACCGCTTAGAGCACACTGCACGGTGTTTTAGTGCATTGCTTCCGCTCATACAGTGCACTCTTTCCGGTCATCAGAGCATTTTTATTACTCTGGAATGCTTAAACCATTATCTTTTAGCAATGACTCAAG
>JAFSDJ010000001.1 GCA_017436305.1 Lachnospiraceae bacterium | reverse complement strand
TTTCTTTAATTTTTTTTCAAAACTCTTTTCAAGCCTTGATTTTACTGGAAATAACCCCTCATTTATTGTCTAATTTTTCAAAAATAAATCATTAATAATGTGACTTACCAAATTATTTTCATATAAAAAAGTAAGCAGTTCATTTTCCATAGCTTTCCCTACTATCCATTGGCCGGGTGTTGTTTCAGAAATCACAACTGCTATTGCAAAAATAATCCACAAAACAAATACACCTTCTACAAGACCAATAGCAAAGCCACATATACGATTCATGCTTTTTAAAACAGGAAGCTTTGCTAATATATTTAAAGAATTAATCAAGATTCTGATTCCAATCATGATCACTACATATAAAACAATAAATACAAGCACATGATTCACCAACTTGCCATTGCCAGTCACTACATCTTTAAATAAAAAGCTTGTAATATAGGGACCCAGTATAATGCCAACGACTAAAGTTACAATCTTTAGTAAAAATGTAAAGGCGGTTTTCACAAATCCTTTACACCATCCATGTACTGCAAATCCTAATAATATAATTCCAGTAAAAATTAATAATTCATTCATTAGTTTGCAATATTCCTATCGTAATCTGATATGTTCAATGGTATCTTCTTTTACTACTAAAAACTTTCCTCTGCTTTCAGTAGGAATGATAACGCTTATATTTTCTCCAAAGGAGCCCTGATATTTTAAATCTCCCTTAATATTGTACATTTCCACTACACTTTCATTGTATACAATTAAATCACTGTCTTGTACAATGATTTCTTTATAATCGATATCTGTAATAAAAGAGCATTCCATTTTTCCATTTAGGTTATAAACTTCCACCCTATACTTTTCATCAGAAATGGTATTATGAAAAGTAAGGGCAATGTAGTTTTCATTATAATAAATACTTTGAATTTCCTCTTCCAGAGGAACCTCGCTTGAAAGTTCCGGAATTTGCTTTCCTTTGAAAACCAGCATTTTCCCATCACCTACTGCTATAGCTGTAGTGCTATTTACAAATTCCAAAAAAGGAATAACCTCTTCTTCTACATTGTAACCACTAACTAAATGTTCACTTTCATTTTGGCCTACAGCTCCGAAATTGTAAAAAGCTATACTTGTATTTACCTGAGCACTTTTTGCCCTTAAATATGATACTCCTAACTTCAGATTATCCTGAGACAGACTTACAGCTACCGGATAGCCATTATTTTCCATGGAAGTTCTCAAGTCAGCAATTGTGGTACCTTCCGGAGAAAGAAGTCTGATTAAAGTTGTATCATTATTATCCAAAATTACCGTCACTACGCCTTTTTCAGAAAGAGTGAAATCCTGAATAATCATATCTGTATTAACTTCTCCAACCAAGCCATTTAAGTTCATAATATAAATAATACTGCCACAGTAATCTCCTACTGCCACATATTCACCGGAAATTCTCACAATAGGACTCTGCATTTCATAAGGCTGATTCCAAAGTTTCATACCTTTTTTATCAAAAGCAGTCATTCCATCTTTACTATACACCAATAAATTACTACAATAATTTTTGTAAATACTGCTTTCTGTTCCTTCTCTGGTGCTTGTTGAAATTACCTCATACTCCGAAAATGTACGACTATCCAAATGGATTTTTACGGCTGCAATAATTGTTACAATTAATATAACAATTAATGCGCCTCTGTATATCATCTGTAAACGGTGTTTTAGTATTTTTTCCTTATATGTTATTTCAGAGTTTCCAGAAAACAGATTCCGAAAAAATTCTAATATCTTCTTCATTTGCGTTAAACCCTTCTAGTTCATTTATACTTTAGAGCAGGTTTGCTCTGCAACTATACTTTATTGTGAATTATAACATCTAAGGTTATATTATACCACACTTTAAACCTCCGGGAGTATTATTTTTTCACCATACAAAATATTATCCATATCCTGTATATGATTCAATTCACAGATTTTTTGAATCATGTTTTCTGTTCCATAAAATTTTCGGCTGATTTTGGCCAGTGTATCTCCTTTTTGTATAACATATTCCTTTGGTATTGTAGTAGTACTGGTTGCAACCTGTGTGTTTGAGTCATCTTCCTGATTAACTGCACTTTCCGGCTTTGTTGTGGCTTCAACGTTTTTGGTTGCTTCTTGGTTAGCTATAGCTTGTCCATTTGTGCTGTCCTGGGAGTCTGCTGTGACCTGCTCATTTGTGCTGTCCTGGGAGTCTGCTGTGACCTGCCCATTTGTGCTGTCTTGGGAGTCTGCTTTAGCTTGTCCATTTGCGGTAGTTTCTTGGTTAGATGTAGCTTCTCCATTTGCGTTAGCTGCTTGGTTAGCCGTGGTTTCTCCATTTTTGCTATTTTCTTGGTTAACCATGTATTCCCGGCTTGTAGTGACCTCTGAGTTAGCCGCTGCTTCCCCATCCATAACATTCTCTATGTTAGTGGATACTTCCTCATCTATACCATTCTCTGTGTTAGCTAAGACTATCGTATTATTTTCACCGCCTGCGCCGGTCTGAACAACTTCTGCGTCGTTGCTTTCAGATTCTTCTACTGACACTTGTTCATCCGTCTGTACATCTTCCATCTGGCCGGATATTTTATAAAGAACCTGTTCCATGTTTTGCATCTTTTCATAATTATTTAACATTGTAATCCCGATAACCATAATTACCATAACTAAAACAATGCTTGTGCCATAAAGAAGACCCATGGTGTGTCTTTTATGCATTCTGTCTTTTTTCTCCTGAACAATAGCCCTAAACTGCTTTGTTGCTTTATCCCCGGTAAACTCTTCTTCAGGTTCCGTTTCTTTTTCTTTATATGCAACCATATAATTTTGCATTGGTTCATTTCTCTCATAGTATATAAAAAATCCGGACTGTCTGTTCATTTTTCCCTTTTCAAATAAATACATATTTTCTGAACGTTCGTTTATAATATATTCAAAGAATATTTTCTGTCCCGGATGGAAATATTTTTTATGGGCAGCAACTATTTTTTCATCCCAATAGCTGTCACTATTTTTTCTCAGCACTGCCCACCCTACAACAGACAAGCCTTTAAAGAAATTATTTGCAGTATGATTAATTTCCGCCCAAAGTTCTTTTTCAAATTCAATTTGATCCATAAAAGAATCAATTGCCTCTGCTAAAACTGCACCACTTACAAACCAGAAAAGTTGTCCATCAATAATCTGTTTTTTTCCGTAGAGAATCAGCACCTGCGGTCTATCGTCTTCATAAGCTGCCAGCTGCTTCATATGTGTCATAACATAATCTTCTATGTAAATCTTTTCCCGTCCACCGCCACTTCCAATTTGACGGATGTTTTTAGGGATTCCAAAATCCTTTTTTTCTTCTGTTTCCTCTTTTTCCTTTTCTACCTTTTCTCTTTCGCCGGTTTGTGACTCTCTTTTTCTTCGTTCTTCTCTTTCCTCAAGAGTTTCCTCTCTAATAATTTCAATCATACTCTCGCCACCTTTGTTTTTCTATATTTTTCCTGATATCTACATATATAACACAGGGTGGCTGATAGATTTTATCGTTTTTTGTCTTCCGGTTCTTAAAACTTTTCGACCTTTCATGGCACAAAAAAAGATAGTATGTAAAATACTATCTTTTTTCCTAAATTGTTGTCATATTATAACTCCACTCTACCTTCTAAGGCTCTAAGCAAAGTTACCTCATCTATATATTCCAAGTCGCCTCCTACCGGGACACCACTGGCGATTCGTGTAACCTTCACTCCTGTAGGCTTGATAAGCTTACTGATGTACATTGCTGTAGTTTCGCCTTCCAGACTGGAATTAGTGGCAATGATTACTTCCTCCACATTACCTTGAAGTCTCTGTATCAGCTCTTTTAATTTGATGTCATTGGGACCAATTCCCAGCATAGGGGAAATAGCTCCATGAAGCACATGATAAACACCTTCAAATTTTCCTGTTTTCTCATACGCAGCCAAATCTCTTGTATTTTCTACTACCATGATGGTTTTCTTATCCCTTTTTACGCTGGCACAAATAGGGCAGACCTCCCGGTCTGTTAAAGTAAAACACTGACTACAGTAACGCACGTTTTTCTTGGCTTCTAACATGGTGTTAGCAAATCTCTCTACCCGTTCTTTGGGCAGATTGATAATATGAAAGGCAAGGCGTTGGGCAGATTTGGCACCAATGCCCGGGAGTCCTGATAATTCTTCAATTAACTTATTGATATATCCGCTATACAAATCCATTAAAAGGGAAAGCCTCCTCCAAGTCCCAGACCGCCTGTCATCTTAGACATTGCTTCTGTACTTGCTTCTTCTGCCATGCGTAATGCTTCGTTTGTTGCAGCCATAATTAAGTCTTCCAGCATTTCTGTATCATCCGGATCTACTGCTTCTTTGTCTAATTTAACTTTGGTTACTTCTTTCTTTCCGGTTACAGTAACTTCAACTACACCACCGCCAGCTTTTCCGGTAAATTCTTTTTCTTCCAGTTCCTTTTGGCTTTCCTCCATCTGGCGTTGCATTCTCTGAGCCTGTTTCATTAGATTATTCATATTTCCCGGCATTGCGCCTCCCGGAAATCCTCCACGTTTTGCCATTTTTCATATCCTCCTGTTTCTGTTATTAAAATTAGTCGTTGAACTATGCTAATACACAGCCTGACTGCAAATATCTGACTGCTATGCGAAGAGAAACACTTAGTCGGTTACTGTTCACTCGTACCTCGTAAACAGTAACATTAGTCTTCCTCTTCAATTTCCATTTGTATGACTTTGCTTAAATCTACGTAGGAATTGTCGAAATTTTCATTTTTGCTAATAGCCTGAATGGTTACCTGAATTTCTTTTCCAGCATGCTCAGAAAGAAGATTTTCCAAATATTCTTTATTTTCCTGATGCTGTGTAAAATAGTCAGATGCAAGGCCATCTTCTAATACTACCATAAGACGATTGTCACCGCCAAGACTGAGTTTTGCATTTTTTAAATATAGCTTCATAGGGGAAGCAGTCTGATTTACAATGACACTCCATTTTGAAACAATGGTTTTCACATCTTCCGGTATGGCTTTTGGAAGCGGTGGCCTTTCTTTTTTTACAAAAGCTTCCTGACCGACCGGTTGGGCGGAGCTTGAGTTAGACGCAGCTAACAAAGGCACACCATTTTCTATTTTATCTTCCAAGTCCCTGATACGTTCTAATAGGCTGTCCTGTTTTGTTTCCATGCTTGGTCTGCACACTTTAATGAGAGTCATCTCTAAAAGAATCCGCTTAGCCACAGCATAGCGCATCTGCCCCGAAAGCTCAGAAAAAATGCGGATATAGCGCATAATGGCATTTTGTTCAAGCATTTCTGCTTCTTCTTTTAAAAGTGCCAGATTTTCTGTGGAAACTTCTATAATCTCGTCTGCATTGTCAGAAGATTTTACAAGTAGTAAATTTCTTAGATACCATGTGAAATCTGATACAAACTGGGTCAGTTCCCTTCCCTGCATAACGATTTCTTCTAGTAAGGTGATGCATCCTAGTACGTCTTTTTCTATCATATGCCGGAGCATACGACTAAATACCCCACTGTCTACTGCGCCAAGCACATCTAATACCATGTCGTAGGTAAGTTTTTCACCAAAGTGAAAGGCAATGCACTGATCTAAAAGACTCAGGGCATCACGCATGGAGCCATCTGCTGCTTTTGCCACATAGCGAAGGGCTTTTTCTTCAACCTCTACCTTTTCTTCTTCCATAAGCTCATGAAGTCTGTGGGTAATCGTGTCTATTGTAATACGTTTAAAATCATACCGCTGGCATCTGGAATGAATGGTAATAGGTATTTTGTGGGCTTCTGTAGTTGCTAAAATAAAAATTACATAAGATGGAGGTTCTTCTAAAGTTTTTAACAGGGCGTTAAATGCACCAATGGATAACATATGAACCTCATCGATAATATATACTTTGTATTTGCCTTCTGCCGGCGAATAGGAAACCTCGTCTACAATTTCTCTGATATTGTCTACACCATTATTGGAAGCTGCGTCGATTTCGATTACATTCATACTAGCCCCTGCTGCGATTGCTTTGCAGGATGCACATTCACCGCATGGACTTCCATCTACAGGATTCTCACAATTAACGGTTTTTGCAAATATTTTGGCAATGGTGGTTTTCCCGGTTCCTCTTGTACCACAGAACAGGTAAGCATGTCCTATTCTGTCTGCTTTTATTTGATTTTTTAAGGTTGTTACTATATGTTCCTGTCCTTTAACATCCTGAAAGTTAGCAGGACGAAACTTTCTGTAAAGTGCTTGATACGACATACTAATCCCCGAAACTGATTCCTAACATTTTTGCTTCCTGTACAATAGAAGCATCCGGAGCAACTGTTTTTAATTTTCCTGCCACTTCTTCTAATGGTACACGTATAATTTCTCTATTTTTAATACCAACCATGAAACCGTATTTGCCTTCTAAAATCAGCTTGCCTGCTTCTGAGCCAAGTCTTGACGCAAATACACGGTCATAAGGACATGGACTTCCACCTCTTTGAGTATGTCCCGGAACGGTAACTCTTACGTCGTAACTTGTTCTTTTCTTAATCTGATCTGCCACCTCATAAGATACAGACGGATAAGGATTGTTTTTCATTTTTTCTTTTAACTCTTTTTTGGAAAGTTTTGCATCTTCTTTAGAAATAGCACCTTCCGCTACAGCTAAAATAGTAAATTTGCTGCCTTTACTATGTCTTTCTTCAATGGCATCAACAACTTTATCAATATCATATGGAATTTCAGGAATAAGAATAATGTCTGCTCCACCTGCAATTCCGGCATTTAACGTTAAAAATCCTACTTTATGTCCCATAACCTCTACAATAAATACGCGGCCATGAGATGCTGCTGTTGTATGAATACAGTCAATTGCTTCCGTTGCAATATTTACAGCGCTTTGGAAACCGAAGGTCATGTCTGTTCCCCAAAGGTCGTTGTCGATAGTCTTTGGCAGAGTGATTACGTTTAAACCTTCTTCTCTTAAAAGATTGGCAGTTTTATGAGTCCCGTTACCTCCTAAAATCACAAGACAGTCCAGCTTCAATTTGTAATAATTTTGCTTCATTGCCTCTACTTTATCAAGGCCATTTTCATCCGGCTCTCTCATTAACTTAAACGGAGTTCTGGAGCTTCCGAGAATGGTGCCACCCTTTGTTAAAATACCTGAAAAATCACGTCTTGTAAGCATACGAAAATTTCCGTAAATAAGCCCCTTATATCCGTCTAAAAAACCATAGATTTCCACATTCTGTTCTGCATTTGTAAGACTTTTTACAACACCTCTCATAGCTGCATTTAAAGCCTGACAATCTCCACCGCTTGTTAACATGCCTATTCTCTTCATGACTCGTCCTCCTTTGACTATCCTAATATACCTTATTGCAGATGAAATTTTATATCCACTATATTTTATTATTATATATTATTTTTCTTTTTATCACAACTTAAACTTTATGGTGTAAAAGTGTATTGATTGGAAATTCCTATCAAATAAAAAAGTGCCTCGAAACCTCAAACGGTCTGAGACACTTTAAATTCATATTTCATTTTATTTCAAAAAATCTTTGATTTTGTTGTAAACACCTTCGCCATCAAGACCATATTTCTGAACCAGAACGGAAGCTGAACCGGATTCACCAAATACATCATTGATACCGATTTTCATTACTTTTGTAGGAGCCTTTTCTGAGAGCACATCGCATACAGCACTACCAAGACCACCAATTACGGAATGTTCCTCTACAGTAACAACTTTTCCGGTTTCTTTTGCTGCTGCCACGATTAACTCTTCGTCTAAAGGCTTGATTGTATGGATATTTATAACTTTTGCATTTACGCCGTCTGTTGCTAACTTTTCAGCCGCTGCCAAAGCACTTTCAACACAGATTCCTGTTGCAACAATTGTTAAATCTGTTCCTTCTTTTAAAACAACACCTTTGCCAAATTCAAATTTATAATCCGGTCTGTCGTTAATAACAGGCACCGGAGAACGGCCAAAGCGTAAGTATACAGGACCATTATATTCTGCTGCTGCCTTAGTAGCCATTTCTGCTTCAATAGCATCAGATGGGCAGATAACAACCATTTCAGGAATACTGCGCATAAGGGCAATGTCTTCATTACACTGGTGGGATGCACCATCTTCACCTACTGTAATACCTGCGTGTGTAGCACCGATTTTAACATTTAAATGTGGATAACCTACAGAATTTCTTACCTGCTCATAAGCACGTCCTGCCGCAAACATAGCGAAGCTGCTTACAAATGGTATTTTACCGGTAGTAGCCATACCTGCAGCAATACCTACCATGTTACTTTCTGCAATACCACAGTCGATGTGTCTGTCCGGAAATGCTTTCTGAAACATACTTGTCTTAGTAGCGGCAGCAAGGTCTGCATCTAATACTACCAGATTGGGATATTTTTCTCCAAGTTCAACTAAAGCCTTACCATAGCCTTCTCTTGTTGCAGCTTTTTTTACTTCTGACATAGTGTTTCACCTACTTTCTCCAGTTCAGACATAGCTTGCCCAAATTGTTCATCATTAGGAGCAACTCCATGCCATGATGCCTGATTTTCCATGAAAGAAACGCCTTTTCCTTTTACAGTTTTTGCAATAATAGCTGTAGGCATTCCCTTTGTTTCTTTTGCTTCTTTAAATGCAGCGCGAATTGCATCAAAATCATGTCCATCTACTGTAATAACATGAAAATTAAACGCTTCAAATTTTTTATCAATTGGATAAGGAGAACATACATCTTCTACATTTCCATCAATCTGTAGACCGTTGTTATCTACAATTACTACCAGATTGTCTAATTTTCTATGGCCCGCAAACATGGCAGCTTCCCATACCTGACCTTCCTGAATTTCTCCATCGCCAAGCAAAGTGTATACACGATAATCCTTGTTATCCATTTTACCTGAAAGAGCCATACCAACAGCTGCGGATACACCTTGTCCCAATGAACCGCTTGACATATCTACGCCTGGAGTATGCTGCATACATGGGTGTCCCTGTAAATAAGAGCCCAACTTACGAAGTGTTGTAAGGTCTTCAACCGGGAAAAAACCTTTATGTGCTAAAGCTGCATATAATCCCGGTGCTGTGTGTCCTTTTGATAATACAAAACGATCTCTATTTTCCATATCCGGATTTTTAGGATCGATATTCATTTCTTCAAAATATAGATACGTAAAAATATCCGCCGCTGAAAGGGATCCGCCTGGATGTCCGGCTTTGGCACTATGAACTGACGCTATAATGCCTTTGCGAACTTCATTGGCTACTTTTTGAAGCTCTAAATTATTCATGATTGTCCTCCTAAAATTCATACTCAACCTTGTAAAGCATATCACAATTTCTAAGAATTGAAAACGTTTTTCCTAAAATTCTTCCCAATTTTCCCCAAAATTATGCAATTATAATAACAATTCTCCAAAAAAATGTCCCTGAAAAGTGCAAAATACAGAAAAATACTTTGCATTGGCATGATATTTGCCTGAAAAATTCCATTTTAATACCGTGCGTTTTACTTCGAACCGAACCCATACACGTTACCTTTACAGTTAACTCCGCCCAGGCACCCTCACGGCACATGAGAGGTTCCACTTAGTGCTGCTTTGTTCCCAACCTGACACGATTCATGGATTCCCATTGCGTAAGACCCAAACTTCAACGCCACTTATAAAGGGCAGCTATACAGGCTAAAGCCCTCCGTAAAACATCACCCCTACTAGAGCGGATTGTAGGTACAAGGCTCCGCTACTTCCCCGGCTGCACGGTTTTTTTAGTATATCGTTTTTTCCCTTGTTTGTCAATTGTGGATAGCATAAACTTTTTTCCTTTATTTAATTAACTTATTATTGCAATTTTGCAAACATCCCATTACACTATATACATGGGATGCTACCATTTACGGTAGGCGGTTAGTCCTTCTACGGAGGGACTGTGACCCTCCGATTACATAGAAATCTGATTGCAGAAATCCGTGAAAGGAGGGCTTTGCCAATGTTGACACTTGAAGGTCTGATTGCTATTATCAGCTTAAGTCTGACGGCTTTTGGACTCGGTTACCCATTAGGAAGTAAAGATAACAATAAACTACAAAAATAGCCGCCCCGTCCTGCGAAAACGAGCGACTATTTTTCCAATTTTTTCAATGGACTAACCGTCTATCGGTAGCATCTTTTTATGATTCTATCTTATTGGAAAATCTCACAAAAGTCAACACATACTACAACTTTTGTTTTATTGGAATTTTAAAGGTTCTACAGCATTTTAAGGTTGTTTTGTTACCGGTCATTTGTGAACAGTAATCTATTTTCGTTGGCCATATAGTCTGAAATTTCTTCCGGTCCTTCCAAAATCTCTCTTCCAACGTACATGCTTCTGTCTCTTTTAGTTAGAACTGTCCATTTCACCAGAGTAATTTTATTATTCTCAATTTCAAGAGCAGTAATGCAACGCGGGTGGACACAGCTTCCGTCGTTAAAATAGGGGGCTTCTCCGGGTTTGGGAAAATATGGTCTGTGAGTGTGACCGGCAATGAGCATTTGATTCTCCTTTTGCACCCAGTTTATGAGCCTTTTTTCCACTTTCTTTTTCTTTTTGTCATTTTTAGCCGCACTAGTAAGATTATTTACGCCTAATAATTCTAAAGGCTTCCATACATAACGGACTAAAAATCTTCCAAGACACCAGGCTTTATCATTGATAAAATCGCCCTGATGGCCGTGAGTCAAAAAAATTTTTTGCCCGGTTTTGCAATGTTTTAGCACAATTCCTTCATAAACCTGCAAATTAGGAAATAATTCACAATAGGTTCCATCGCTTTCACAGTAATAGCAATCGCAATGGCACCGGCAGAATTTTTTATTTCGTTTCTTTATGTCGTGATTTCCATAAAGCATATAAAGTCTGTTTTGTTCATAAAACTTTGACATAAGCCAGAAAGCATTGCTATGGACGGAAATAATCTGCTTTAAGCTGCGATTTTCCCACAGCTCATCTCCATCTCCTAACTCAATATAGGTAAATCCATTTTGATAGTAATAGGTAAGAGCTCCAAAAAACAGGTGCTGATTGGAAAGAAAATTGTCTCCCCAGTTTCCGCTGCCCCTATGACAATCGCTTATTAAAACAATTTTGCTAAAATTGTCATAGAACAGCACCTTTGCCTCATTAAAAACTCTTGTTAATTTATCCCGCTTCATTATTTGTTACAAATATCCTTTTTACAAGGTGTTCTATGGCAATTTTCTTCAGAATGGACGCTCTCACATTTCTTATTTGTATCACAAATATCCATGTGGCGGCATTTTTTAGATTTTTGGCAGCGTTTTCTGAATTTTTTGAGCTTTCTGTTTTTGTTACTTAATCTTCCTACGCAAAGCACCAGTTTGTATAGTCTTGGATATAAACATCCCAAATAGCTGATTTTATCCAGACTTGTGCAGAAATAATTGGTAAATCTTCGATAAATACAGCAATTTCTTCTGTTTTTATATTGTGCCAATCGGACTAGACATCTCCACTTTCTCATGGGCTGTGTGGATTTTGGAGTGGTAAAATAAATTTTTACCGTGGAATTTCTGACGCATACTTCATGTTTTGCGTAGCCTAACCGGTAAAGCGCTTCCAGGAAGGAATTGCGCATTTCGCAATCCGGGAAAGTAATTTTAATTTCCATGGAAAGTTCATTTGGTGCAGAATATTCTCCCAACAAAAATCCTGTAAGCCACCAATGAACAGCATATCTTTCGCACAAAACTCTTCCGTTCTTTTTTAGTATAAATTCCATAGGAAGCATTTCTTCATCTGTTACGCTTTCGTAGAAAGTACCTGAAAAAATTCCGGGTAAATCTATTTCCTCTTTTGCTACATAAACTCCAACTTCTCCTCCGGTAGACATACCGTACTGGCCTTTCCAAAATTCAATTAGCCACCTCTTACCATTGTAAAAAAAAGGAACAGGTTCACAGTCAAAGACCATGTTCAAACTTACCGCCGACTCATCATAAAAACGACAATAACCCATTTCTCTTTGCCATATATATCGCCCGGATGTGAAAATGTCCTGCTTTTCGTGGTAAATATAACCGAATGGCTCCAGAGCATCGTTTAGAGTTTTTATTTTTTCCTGCTTGCTTTTCTGGCAGACACATTTAATTGCCCGGTGTTTTCTGAGAGTACAAATAAACCAAAGAATAATAATGACTAGTAAGATTCCAATTCCAATACACACATATTTCATAACATACCCCTGGCAGTATTCTTTACGTTTCTATTAGTATATGAAATGCGACAAAATTCGTGTTTATTTTATTGCTTTTCTGTGATAATATTACTGCTGGTGATAAGATAATTGGTTATCGGACAGGTCGTGAGCGGTAACGATAATTGACAGATAGATTAGTAATTTACCGCTAAAGCTGATTACCATTAATTGGATGTTGACACTTGCTGCCATTGCTATATTAATGATAAAAACATAGAAATACATGGAGAAATGGGAAGATAGAGATTATGGAAAAGATTAAGAATTTTTTGAAAGCGGAAACTGTTTTGGTGATTTCTTTTTTACTGGCTGTTATATCAGTGTTTTTTAAGCGGCCGAGTATGGAATATGCAGGATATATAGATTTCAGGACGCTTTCTTTGCTGTTTTGTCTGATGGTGGTAACTTCAGAATTAAACAGCCTTGGGGTATTTTCTGAAATTGCAGAGGCTTTGTTAGCAAAGGCTAACAGTTACAGGCAGCTAACTATTCTTTTGGTGTGTCTGTGTTTTTTCAGTTCTATGATTATTACTAATGATGTGGCTTTGATTACCTTTGTTCCTTTTAGCATTACATTGTTTCAGATGGCTAACCTGGAAAAGAAGCTTGTTTCTTTAATTGTTCTTGAAACAATTGCAGCTAATTTGGGAAGTATGTTTACTCCCCTTGGAAATCCCCAGAACTTATATTTATATGGGCTTTCCGGTATGACTATGAAGGAATTTCTTTTGTTAATGCTCAAGCCCACTTTAGTAGCATTTATTTTACTTATGATTGGTTGCTTTTTGCAGTCCGGGAAGGATGTAGAGCTTTCCCAGTTAGACACGGGTAACTCAAAAAAACAAGTTGCTAACAGAAAAGGAAAGCTTTCATTTTCCATTGTATTGTTTTTTATATGTCTGCTTTCTGTGTTTCGGGTTGTTTCTTATGAAGTTCCTTTTGCAGTGGCGGTTTTAGGAAGCATTCTGATTGACAGAAAGATTTTGAAAAAGCCGGATTATTCTTTGCTTTTTACCTTTGTTTTCTTTTTTATTTTTATAGGGAATATGAAGCATTTGGAAAGTGTTTGTGCTTTACTTGAAAATATGCTTAGAGGCAGGGAGTTAATTACTTCCTTTTTGTGTAGTCAGATTATTAGTAATGTGCCTGCTGCAGTGCTGTTGTCAGGGTTTACTGGAGATTTTGAAAAACTGATTTTAGGAGTAAATATTGGGGGACTTGGGACACTGATTGCTTCTATGGCCAGTTTGATTTCTTATAAGTTGTTTGTTGCTAACTGCCCGGAGGAAAAGGGGCGGTATTTTGGAGTGTTTACTGGGGCGAATCTGGTGTTTGCAGTGGTGTTGCTTGGTGGGTGCCTGGCTTTTTAAAAGCAACGAAACCTTACATAATTTCTCTAAATATGTTTTGTATGGTTGATAGACATTGTTATATTCCGGCTTTATAATAATGTTAAAAATAATTGCAAAGGTGGAATATTTATGAGAAAATACTACTTAGACAATATCAGATGGATTACTGTGCTGCTGGTTGTTCTTTATCATGTGTTTTTTATGTTCAACAGCATTACATCTGAGATTGTGATAGGACCATTTTATGAGAAGCAATGCTGGGATGCTGTGATGTATATACTATATCCTTGGTTTATGATATTGCTTTTCATAGTAGCAGGTATGAGTTCCAGATATTATTTGGAAAAACATACTGTTAAAGAATTTGTCAGATCCAGATCGAGAAAGCTGTTGCTACCTACCACTTTAGGACTTCTGCTAACGGGATGGGCGCAGGGATATATTAGTATGTCCATTACCGGTGCATTCAACACAATGCCGGATACGATTCCGGCACCTATACTTTTTCTTATCATGACACTGTCAGGAACAGGTGTGTTGTGGTTTGCCCAGATGCTTTGGCTTTTTTCCATGATTCTCGCACTTGTGAGAAAGGCGGAAAAAGGGAAATTGTATGCCGCATCCGGTAAAGCGAATGTTCTCATCATTATTCTGATGGTTATTCCTGTATGGTTATCGGGATTGATTCTGAATACACCGGTTATTACTGTGTATCGGTTTGGTGTGTATGGATTTACATTTTTCCTTGGCTACTTCTTATTTGCACATGATGAGGTAATCGAGCGGATAAGCAGATTTAGAGTTCCATTCATTATTGGGGCAATTGTACTGGGAGTGTTGTATGTGTATCTGCATTTCGGTGATAATTATGCCGATATGCCCGTGGTAGGTTCCGTACCTGCTGTTGCTTTTGCCTGGAGTGCCATTCTTGCAATATTAGGCGGAATGAAGGCATGGGGTGATAAAACATGGGCATTTGCAGGTTTTATGACAAAGCGCAGCTTTGGAATCTATGTGTTTCATTACCTTACACTTTCTGCTACAGCATATGCACTGCACAAATATACATCTTTAGGAGCACTGCCCACTTATCTGATTACAGGATGCGTAGCATTTTTTGGAAGTTTGTTATTGTATGAAATCGTATCAAGAATACCATTTATCAGATGGTGTATTCTCGGCATAAAAAAGGAGAAAAACAATGTTCAAAGACAATCTGATACAGCTTCGAAAGCTTAAACATATGACGCAGGAGGATGTGGCTGAAAAAGTTGGAGTCACAAGACAGGCAGTGGCCAAATGGGAGGCCGGTGAGACAATGCCGGATCTTGATAAAAGCAGACTGCTTGCAGAAATATTGGAAGTGTCACTAGATGATTTAGCAAATTTTGAACCGGAGGTAAATATGGGGTTAGGAATACCGCCAAAAGGAAAGCACTTATTTGGTGTGGTTACTGTTGGAGACAAGGGGCAGATTGTTATTCCTGCCAAAGCAAGAAAGCTATTTGATATAGCTTCCGGAGATCAGCTTGTTGTTTTAGGTGATGATACTCAGGGTCTTGCAATTATAAAGTCCGATAATTTTCTGGCAATGGCTGATATAATAAGAAACAGTCTGGAGTAAAAATACCCATAACTATGTTTTGAAGGGTCGAGTAATATCGATCCTTCTTTATTATCTGCCCTTATTTGTATTCTCGTGCCAGTTAAGAGAACTGTCTTGTAATACTTCACTATTATTCAGCGCTTACGGTAAATACCCGTGACTGGACTTGCACCAGCTAGATTAGTGCCATGCTTGCCTTTTAAGAATATACTGTAATACTACTGTTAATAATTTTTGTCGCAAATTCAGAAATCTTCATGCTTTTCTCTGATGGTTTTAACTCATATACCTCTGAACCATATATTTTAATAATGTCTTCTTCACATCTCGGCGAAAGAATATCAACCACATCAACTAGACTATTCAGCAAAGCACCTTGTTGCATAAGCGCACAAAGTTTTGCCGTTGTTACTACCGCTATCAACTTCATACCTTGATATTTCTCTGAATTTTTAATAGCTTTACTAATAGTTGGAATCGCCTTTTTGTCATCTGTCAAAATGATATATTTATATTCATTAACATTTCTAATATTAGAAAGCCAATGCGTGCATATAGCTATCAATTCCTCCCCTAAATTATCCTGCGTTGTTTTATTTTCTCGTATTTCTTTAAATAATTTCTTAGCCAAAGTACCATCCGTACAAGTGTCTGACAGCAAGACTTCCTTTTTCAAAACAGAATTCATCTGCAACACCTTTTCTATCGTGCCAGCCTTACTTTTGATACATCTCACAGCAAAAATCAACCACTTGTTAATTTTAGAAACATCAGAACAATACGCTTTCAACACATCAAATACATCTTCTTCAAACATCACGATAACTTTAATTCCATATTCGCTCATTTTCTTTATGTATTCAATATGTTCATTCCACAATTTCCCATCATTTGAACACATTTCCATAATGATACCTCTAGTTAGCACCACTACCCCCGAATTTCTTTTCATATATTCAAATATAGCATCTGGATTAGAAATATTCATATGATTTCTAAATGCGCAGGTATCATAGAAATAGCATTTTTCTGATCGAATCAAGGATTCTGTAATTTCCATTTTATTGGTTATTACATATGATTCTAATTCATTAAAATTATCCGGGATGTCCTTGTATATCTTTTCCATACGCTACCCCCGTATTTCATCATATATCTTTCTCATATTGTTTAATATGGTTGTTGTCGTTACAGAATCCAGGATTTCATCATGCTCACACCGAGTTCCTATTTGCTTTACCACATGTTCCAAACGAGCATAATCATCTCGACAAGTGGCTTGCAAAATTCTTTCGTCCAACCACAACGTGGCAAATTCATCCTCTATCATCTGCCCAGATACATTTAACAATTCTTGCAACATGTCACCATCTGGCAACAAATTTAATTCATATGCCCTTATCACAACTGCCATGTAAGGAACTTCAAAGTAGTTCATCAGCTTAACAATGATGGTAACAGGTGTATCCTCATCACTTTGCTCCATTTTAAATTTACGAAACATCTCCGTAAAACTGGGCGTTGGCATTAGCAAAATCCCTGCAAATAAATTAGCGGCCCATTCCTCTTCATATTCATAATAGTGTTCATTCATATACAACTCTATCTTTTTCGCCGACAATACCTGTTGGTAAAATACATGATAAATTTCATGTGCTAATGCAAAATTAACATTCACTTTAGGTAAAGATGAATTTAAAATTGTATATTCAAAATAATCTATCTTATATGAAATAGCTCCTATTTCTTTATCCTTAAAAGGCATTTCTATCACGAGATAGTTCATCTTATTAAAAAGTGGTTTAACAACCATCATTAAATTCAATAAATCTTTCTCATAATTCATATTCATTTGAAAGTAGAAATCACGTACTTTTGCAGCAATACCATTCTGATTTTTGCGATTATACTCTAATATCGAACGAAATTTCTCAAATCTCATAACACCATCACTCCATTATAGCATTCATATACCTATCCTTAGCTCCTAAGACTTCATCTACATTTTCAATCAAATCAATTAATTTCATAGCAAATTCCTGCTGTTGTTTCGTTGGTTCCCCAGCATAAAAAGCAAATTCCGCCGTAGAAACATCAATCACATTAGGAACCGCAAAATCTTCTGCCAAAAAGAATTCCATTTTGTAGCCTAATGCATTTGCTATCAATTCCATATCGTTGGTATCTACCTTCTTCTGTTTCCCAGTTAAAATGCGAGATAACTTATTTTTCTCCATACCAGTTTTGAGACTTATATAAGTCTGCTTAATTTTCATTTGTGACAGATAAGCATTAACATTTTCAACATACTTAGTCATGACACTCACTCCTTTTAAATTTAAGAATATCTTTAGTGTTGTACTTATATTATACTAAATTTGCACAGTAACGCAACTAGTATATCTCATTTTTTAATATTTTTCAATCACATTTTCATTTAATTACACGAAACACTCACAAATTCAAACTCTCTCATATCATTTTTTGATATTTTATCAAAAAAATACATGAATTTGTACAATAAATGTTTTTACAATACCAAATAATTGTATTATTCCCCTTCTCCTCCGTTTTATGTATTCTACCCCATTTCCGCGGTTTTGGGGTAGAAAGATAAGACATTGGGATAGAACCACTTGACAAAATTGCTGAATACCTATGTTTTACCAGGCCAGCTACGCGTTTTGCATAGCTGGTCTCACCACCAACCTGCGCCTGCACCTGTGCCTTATTATCTGCTATGCCATAAAGAAATGACCTGTAGCCTTTCCCTGGTGTTCTTACAAATTTAACAAGTTTTTCTGACAGGGTATTTTCTAAATCATCATGCAGGAGAAGATAGTTGTAAAAACCTATAACTGTGTCTACATTTGCA
>JAFSDJ010000021.1 GCA_017436305.1 Lachnospiraceae bacterium | reverse complement strand
TCGGCAACCGCCTTACAGCAGTTTTTGTTGTGCTGTCAAGGGTGGCGTCACTCATCGAAAGATTAAATATCTGCAATTTTCATGGTTCAATTGAGCCTTTTTCTTTGGCTCTGTTTTTTCATAAGTCACTTGACACTACCAATGTAAAAAACTCTATATTTTTGCTTTGTTATGAGTAAATTTATATAAGCTTTTACCTTTATTTACCTACTTTTTATAGTAGCATATTGGGGCATGTTTCTGCAATATATGTTTGCCCGAAAACTAATTGAAAACTGATAATTATTATTTGCTGTGACGATCGGGAAAACAACACTTTATTAATGGCTATAAACCATAAAAAGAAACAGGTTCATCCTTGCCCTTACCGGCATTTGATGAACCTGTTTCCTATAATCTTTTCATTTTAACTTTAATATCGTTTTTATTAACTATTTATGTTTTCTCGTAGCGAATGCATATTGGAAGATTTTACAAATTTTTCTATTGAATCTGCTTTGGCGGCTAACTTGTTCCATTTCTTTAGTGTGCCCAAATTGGTTTCAGATAAGATTGTTTCTTTTACATAGTCTGGCATGTCTCCAAGTTCTTCTAAAATCTCAATTATCGTTTCTTTCCATGAATTCAAGCCACACTCCAGTCCATCTTCAAAGCCCTCTTGTCTTAAAAACTTCTTATGCTTTTCTTCATCATATTCAAATATGCTCATCTGTATCATCTCCGCCTTATTTTTCAGTAAAAAATCCTTTAAAATGTTTTCCTTAATACAATCATCCACTGCTTTTCTTACAGCTTCCTCTATAAACATTGTTTCCCGGTTTTTTCTTACTTTTTCCACGTAACAGACATATTGGTATAAGATAGGACAGCCTCTTTTTAACTCCTCGTTATAACCTGGATTGATATTAAGCTGCACTGCAATCAGTTCCAGATTGACTTCTCCCTTTATTGCAAAGGAATCCGACAACTTCATAACCTTTCGTTCCGGCTGCTCATCTACTCCATTGTAAAAGATAATAAACTTTGGTGTAGGCAGTAATATCCGTTTAGAAGAATAAATATTTTCCCCTACCACCAGATTTTCATATAATCTGGCTATGTAAAATAAGTCTCTAAGTGGCATGTTAGGATTAAACGTGGATTGATGCTCATATAAATTCATCCTCATATCCAACACACAGGAAACATCATTTTTCATATTCATGTAAATAGCATTCTCCAAAGTGGTGATTTGTAAATCATCCGGATTAGTATAATGGGTGCCATTTACCGCATTGTATAAAATCAATAATTCCTTTTTGCTTTTGAATATCATCCGAAAAATTGTGTCCTTATGGTTTCGGATAGTTACAGTTACTTTCTGCTTTTTATGCATCTTTTTTGCACGAATTTTTTTGTAGCTTTTTCTCATATAGTTCCTCCTTTTGGCAGGAAGTTCTATATCTTTCAAAAAACCTCTCTGCCTTTATTTACCTGTGGTTTTGGGAATAATAAGCATTGATGTTCTTTGATTTACGAAATTGTATTTCGATATGGTGATTTTATAGGAAATTAGAATATAAATGCTTGTATTTATAGTAGCACAATAGTGTATGTTTCTGCAATAGAATTTGGGTTAAAAAAACATTTCAAGATGACCCGTTATTATAATCTTTATGCAAGACACCGCAAATCTGACGAAAAGCTTCGCAGGGCAGTCCCGAAATTCAAACACCGTAAATGTGCTTGATTTTATCTCCTGTCTGCTATCATACCCTAAATTCCGTAAGATTTGTCTGTAACATGTACGAGAAAAGAACAAAAATGTGCAATAAAAAACCCCTACTTGGCGTAGGAGTTTTTTATAAAATGGGTTCCCATACTTTGGGCATAAATTTTTAATTATGCTTTTTTATCACTCTTCACTACTTCTTTCTTAGGCAATACAACCTTGTCTAACTTCCAAATATCATCCACATATTCCTGAATGGTTCTGTCAGCGGTGAATTTGCCGGAGCCTGCTACGTTTAAAATAGCCATCTTTGCCCAGCCCTCTTCATCTCTGTAGGCTGCTTCTACCTTTTTCTGTGCTTCTGCATAGGAACGGAAATCCTTTAAAATAAAGTAGGTATCAGCCTTTGCAGTACACTGAGTATTTAATAAAGAGTTGTATAAATCTCTGAATAAATCCGGATCATTTGGTGAATAGAAGCCATTAATAAGCTGCATTAACACCTTTCTTACATCCGGGTCATTGTTGAAAATTTCCATTGGATCGTATCCGCCATGTTTTTCATAATTGATAACTTCATCAGAAGATAAACCAAAAATAAAGGCATTTTCCGCTCCAACTTCTTCTACAATTTCCACATTGGCGCCATCCATAGTACCTAATGTTGGAGCACCATTTAACATAAACTTCATATTTCCCGTTCCGGAAGCTTCTTTACTTGCAGTAGAGATCTGCTCGGAAACATCTGCTGCCGCAAAAATCATTTCTGCGTTGGAAACACGGTAATTTTCAATGAATACTACTTTAATTTTTCCCTTAATGCTTTCGTCATTGTTAATCACATTAGCTACATTATTAATAAGCTTAATAGTAAGCTTTGCGTTACGGTAGCCTGCTGCCGCCTTTGCACCGAAAATAAAGGTTCTTGGATAAAATTCCATGTCCGGATGCTCTTTTAATTCATTGTACAGATACATTACGTGCAGAATGTTTAAAAGCTGACGTTTGTACTCATGAAGTCTTTTTACCTGTACATCAAAAATGGAACGGGGATCTACTTCAATACCATTATGCTCTAAAATATAGTTAGCAAGGCGAACTTTATTTTGGTATTTAATGTTCATAAATTCATACTGTGCCTTTTTATCGTCTGCATAAATCTTTAACTTGCTAATCTTGGAAAGATCGGTAATCCATTCCGGTCCAATATGGTCAGTTACCCAGTCTGCCAATAATGGGTTAGCATGCAGTAAGAAACGACGCTGTGTAATACCGTTGGTTTTATTGTTAAATTTCTCAGGCATCATTTCATAGAAATCTTTTAATTCCTGATTTTTGAGAATTTCTGTATGGAGTCTTGCAACACCGTTAACAGAGTAGCCTGCTGCAATGGCTAAGTGGGCCATTTTTACCTGACCGTCATAAATAATTGCCATGCTGCGGATTTTATCCTGATTGCCGGGATATTTTTTCTCAATTTCCAGTACAAATCTTCTGTTAATCTCTTCCACAATCTGGTAAATTCTTGGAAGCAGACGTGAGAACAGCTCGATAGGCCATTTTTCCAGTGCTTCTGCCATAATTGTGTGGTTTGTATAAGCACAGGTTTTGGTTGTAACAGCCCATGCCTCATCCCATGTAAGGTAATGCTCATCCATTAAAATACGCATTAACTCTGCAATAGCCACAGTTGGATGGGTATCATTTAACTGAAATGTAACCTTTTCATATAATTTACGCACATCAGAGTGGCTTCTCATGTATTTTGCCACTGCTTCCTGCACAGATGCAGAAATAAAGAAATATTGTTGTTTTAAGCGAAGCTCTTTTCCTGCGTAATGGTTATCGTTTGGATATAAAACTTCTACAATATTTTTTGCTAAATTTTCCTGCTCTACTGCCTTTTGGTAATCACCTTTATCAAAGGAATCTAACTTAAAGCACTCTACCGGCTGGGCATCCCAGATACGAAGGGTATTTACGATTCCATTGCCGTATCCAACAATTGGCATATCATAAGGAATGGCATTTACAGACTGGTAATTCTCCTGAGTGAAAATATCTCTGCCATTCTCATCCCTACGAATGGAAACATAGCCACCAAATTTAACTTCTTTTGCATATTCCGGGCGGCGAAGCTCGAAAGGATTGCTATCCTGAAGCCATATGTCCGGTACTTCTACCTGATAGCCGTCTCTGATTTCCTGTTTAAACATACCGTAGCGGTAACGGATTCCACAACCGTAAGCCGCATAGCCTAAGGTTGCAAGGGAATCTAAAAAGCAGGCTGCCAGTCTTCCAAGACCGCCATTTCCCAAAGCCGCATCCGGTTCCTGATCTTCGATTACATTAATATCAACGCCAAGCTCTTCCAAAGCATCTTTCACTGCTTTGTAAGCCTGTAAGTTAATAATATTATTTCCAAGAGCACGGCCCATTAAAAATTCCATGGAAAGATAATATACGGTTTTGGGATCTTTCTTTTCATATTCCTGCTGGGTTGTCATCCAGTTATCTACGATGGCATCCTTAATGGCATAGGAAACTGCCTGAAAAATCTGCTGGTCCGTTGCTTCCTCCATAGTTTTTCTATATAAAGTTTTTACATTGTAAAGAACACTTCTTTTGAATAATTCTTTATCGAAGGTTTTTGAATCTGTTGCCACGTTTTTTGTCATTTTTTTCTCCTGTCTTACCTTGTATGCACTTAAGTTCTGCTCTCTGTTTCCAGTATATGTTCTTTCAAAATTTTAGAAACAGAAAGCAGGTAAATTTTTATTATACTTTTTCAATGGAAATAGTAACGTTTTCTCCATTTACATTCCATTCTTTAGAAACTGCAAGACTGTCTCCTTCAGCAATTTCATCTGCCAGTACTTTTGTGGCAATAGCAGCTTCGTTTTTCTTTACAATTGCTGCAACCTTGTCATTTCCGTTTACTGCTACTTTAATGTGATCCATTACTTCAAAGTCAGCTTCTTTTCTCATAGTCTGAATCTTGCTGATTACTTCGTATACAAAGCCTTCTTCAATCAGTTCTTCTGTGAGATTCGTGTCCAATACTACGGTTACACTGTTGTCAGCTTCTGTAGCGTAGCCTTCTTTTTGTACCATTTCAATCAGTAAATCTTCTTCTGCAAGAGCTACATTTACGCCGTCTACGTCAAACTTTAATGCGCCTTCTGCTTTTAACTGATCCATGGCCAAATTACCGTCAACGCTTCCTAAGTATTTCTGGATACCGCCTAACTGCTTGCCGTATTTTGGTCCTACTGTCTTTAACTGTGGCTTAAACTTATAAGAAGTAAATTCTCTTACATCATCTGTAAATTTCACTTCTTTTACGTTTAATTCCTCTTCAATAATTTCTTTAAAGAAGTCGCCTAATGTAAAGTCTGCCTTAATAAACATAGTTGCAATTGGCTGACGGTTTTTGATGTTTGCACCGTTTCTGCATGCACGACCAAGTACAACTGCCTTTAATACGCCATCCATATCTGCTTCTAACTGTTTGTCAACAAAAGTAGCATCTGCTACCGGGAAATCGCATAAATGCACGCTTTCAGGAGCATTTTTATCAAGAGAACATACTAAGTTTCTGTAAATGTCTTCTGTCATAAACGGAATCATAGGTGCTGCTAACTTAGATACAGTTACAAGTGCTGTATATAAAGTCATATAAGCATTAATCTTATCCTGTTCCATTCCTTTTGCCCAGAAACGTTCACGGCTTCTTCTTACATACCAGTTACTCATATCGTCAACAAAATCCTGTAACGCTCTTGCTGTTTCAGGGATACGGTAATTTTCCAAGTTGGTATCTACTTCGGTAATTAAAGTATTTAACTTAGATAACAGCCATTTATCCATAACTGTCAGTTTATCGTATTCTAATGTATATTTTGTTGCATCAAAGTTGTCAATGTTTGCATAAAGTACAAAGAATGCGTAGGTATTCCAAAGAGTACCCATAAATTTACGCTGACCTTCCACTACAGCCTTACCATGGAAACGGTTTGGAAGCCATGGAGCTGAGTTAATATAGAAATACCAGCGGATTGCATCAGCACCATAGTTTTCTAAAGCTTCAAATGGGTCTACTGCGTTTCCTTTGGATTTGGACATTTTCTGACCGTTTTCATCCTGAACATGTCCAAGTACAATAACATTTTCGTAAGGTGCTTTGTTAAATAATAAAGTTGACTCTGCTAACAGGGAGTAGAACCATCCTCTTGTCTGGTCTACTGCTTCGGAAATAAACTGTGCAGGGAACTGTGCCTCAAATACTTCTTTATTTTCAAATGGATAGTGATGCTGGGCAAAAGGCATTGCTCCTGAATCAAACCAGCAGTCAATTACTTCCGGTACACGTTTCATTGTGCCACCACATTTCGGACATGCAAAAGTAATTTCATCAATATATGGTCTGTGAAGCTCTACTGTTTTTGCTGCTTCATTTCCACTCATTTCAAATAACTCTTCACGACTTCCGATGGAATGCATATGTCCACATTCACATTCCCAAACGTTTAATGGTGTACCCCAGTAACGGTTACGGGAAATACCCCAGTCCTGAATGTTTTCGAGCCAGTCACCAAAACGTCCTTTTCCGATTGATTCCGGAATCCAGTTAATAGTATTGTTGTTGCGGATTAAGTCCTCTTTTACCGCTGTCATTTTAATAAACCAGGACTCTCTTGCGTAGTAAATAAGTGGAGTGTCACATCTCCAGCAGTGTGGGTAGCTGTGCTCAAATTTCGGAGCATCAAATAACAATCCTTTTTTCTCTAAATCTACTAATACAAGCTTATCTGCATCCTTACAGAATACGCCGGCATAAGGTGTTTCCTTTGTCATTTCACCTTTTCCGTCAACTAACTGTACGAAAGGAAGATCATAATTACGTCCAACCTGGGCATCGTCTTCACCAAATGCAGGTGCAATGTGTACAACACCGGTACCATCTGTTAAAGTAACGTAAGTATCGCATGTTACATAGTAAGCCTTTTTGTGCTGTTTTTCACAAATTTCTGTTGCATAGTCAAATAATGGCTCATATTCTTTGTATTCTAAATCTTTTCCTGTGTATGTTTCTAATACTTCGTATGCCTTTTTTCCTGCTTCCTGGTCTGCCGGAGAACCAAGAACAGTGTCTAACAGTGCTTCCGCCATATAATAAGTATAACCGTCTGCTGCCTTTACTTTGGCATAGGTTTCATTTGGATTTACACAAAGTGCCACGTTAGAAGGCAATGTCCAAGGTGTGGTTGTCCATGCTAAAATGTAAGCATCTTCGTCTTTTACTTTAAAACGTGCTACTGCGGAACGTTCTTTTACGTCTTTGTAGCCCTGAGCTACTTCATGGCTTGATAAAGGAGTTCCACAACGTGGGCAGTAAGGTACAATTTTAAAGCCTTTGTATAATAATTCTTTATCCCAGATTTGTTTCAATGCCCACCATTCTGACTCAATAAAGTCGTCATTGTAAGTAACATATGGATCGTCCATATCTGCCCAGAAACCAACAGTACCGGAGAAATCCTCCCACATTCCTTTGTATTTCCAAACACTTTCTTTACATTTTGTAATAAATGGATCTAAGCCGTATTCTTCAATCTGCTCTTTTCCATCTAAGCCTAACAATTTTTCTACTTCTAACTCTACCGGAAGACCATGTGTGTCCCAGCCTGCTTTTCTTGGAACCATGTAGCCCTTCATAGTGCGGTATCTTGGAATCATATCCTTAATAACGCGGGTAAGTACGTGACCAATATGTGGCTTTCCGTTTGCTGTTGGCGGGCCATCATAAAAAGTATAGGTATCTCCTTCCTTTCTGTTTTCCATGCTCTTTCTGAAAATGTCATTTTCACGCCAGAACTTTTCCGTTTCTTTTTCCCGTTCTACAAAGTTAAGGTTTGTTGATACTTTTTGGTACATTGTTTTCTTCCTTTCTTTTATTTACCTTGAAATTTCATAGAAATTTCCTACTATAATAAAAAAACCCCATCCTTGTAAAAGGACGAGGGTAAAATTCCCGTGTTACCACCTGTTACAACATACTATCATATGTGTTCCTTTTAACGGGGGAATACCGTCAGTGCTTACTTACCTCCTACATAAAAAGGCGTTCAGTCTGAAACTCGGAAGTGATATTCCACAAGGTCCTATTCGTACCGGGCTTTCACCGTCCCCGGCTCGCTTTGACTTTCCTACCTTATGTACTGTCTTCGTCAAGGTTTTTCTTATTATTTTTTATGATGAATTTCCCTAATTTAAGTTAGGAAAAATCTCACACAACTACCTATAATTTATCACTTAAAAACCGTTAATGTCAAGTATCTGGCACAAAGAATTGGTTTTATTTTCTATTTACTTTCTTTTTATAGATTAGTAAACTGGAAAATGCTATAATTGCATATACTGATGTTGGGGCAAAAAGATATTTTCACCCATGAAAGGATTTTATATATGGAAAACAAAAAATTTACAAAGGCTGAAAAAAGCTGGATTTTGTATGATGTGGCTAACTCAGCATTTATTATGATTTTAACTGCTACTATTCCTATATATTTCAGAAGTCTTACGGAAGGTGCCGGTATCAGTGCAGAAGTATCCACTTCTATCTGGGGAACCTCTACTTCCATTGCCCTTTTCATTCTGGCGGTGTTATCTCCGGTGTTAGGAGCTTTGGCAGATTATGAATCCATGAAGAAAAAAATCTTTGGTGGATTTTTAGCACTGGCAATTGTAAGTGCCTTGTTATTTACTTTTGTTCCAAACTGGATTGGCTTTTTGTGCTTCTTTATATTGGCCCGGTTAGGCTATGCTGCCTGCAATATTCTCTATGATGCTATGTTAGTGGACGTTACTACAGATGAACGGATGGACAAGATTTCTTCCTTTGGATATGCTTTTGGGTATATCGGCAGTTGTATTCCTTTTATTGTTGGAATTGTGTTGATTTTAGTGAAGCCTTTTGGCTTATCTACCATTTTAGCTACCAGGATTTCTTTTCTGATTACTATTTTGTGGTGGATACTTTTGTCTATTCCTTTGTTAAAAAACGTAAAACAGACACACTTTTTAAAACCCAAGAAAAATGTAGTCCGCCACAGTTTCCGTCGTTTGATGGTAACTTTTGCAAAACTCAAAAGAGACAGAAAAATCCTTTATTATATTATTGCTTACTTTTTCTATATTGACGGGGTTTACACAATTATTTCCATGGCAACCACTTATGGAGCAGAAGTAGGAATTGACAGTACACAAATGATTCTGGCATTGCTTTTAACCCAGCTTGTAGCATTTCCATTTGCTATTTTAAGCAGTTCTATTGCGGCAAAATTTGGAGCTGTCAGAGTGATTAAGGTTCTGATTATTGTTTACTGCGGTATTTGTATTTTTGGTTATGGACTGGATACAGCTGCAGAATTCTGGATTCTGGCAGTTGCAGTTGGTATTTGTCAAGGTGGTATTCAGGCACTTTCGCGGTCCCAGTTTGGTAAAATGGTTCCCAAAAAAGAATCCAGCGAATACTTTGGATTTTTTGATATTTTCGGGAAGTTTGCAGACTTCTTCGGACCTTTAATGATTTCTTTCTGCGCACTGGTATTTGGCAGTTCGAAATATGGTGTTTTATCTCTAATTGTACTGTTTGCCATTGGACTTTTTTTCCTTTGCAAATCAGAAAAATGTTAGTTTTCAGGTGTTGATTTCTGTTTGGCAAAGGGAAAGCATATAGAAACAAAAAATCAAATAAACGGGAGGAACAATAATGAAGAATAGAAACTTAACCCTTATGACAGATTTGTACGAGCTTACAATGATGCAGGGTTATTTTAAAAACAACGATCACAATCAAACTGTAATCTTTGATGCTTTCTTTAGAACCAACCCACAGGAAAGCGGTTATTCTATCTCTGCCGGGCTGGAACAGGTAATTGATTACATCAAACATCTACGCTTTGAAAAAGAAGACATTGATTATTTAGGAAGCCTTGGTATTTTCGGGGCAGACTTTCTTGAATACTTAAGTAACTTCCGTTTTACCGGTGATATTTATGCAATTCCGGAAGGAAGCGTTATGTTTCCAAGAGAGCCAATGGTTAAGGTTATTGCACCTATGATGCAGGCGCAGCTTGTGGAGACAGCCATTTTAAATATTATGAATCATCAGAGTTTAATTGCAACAAAAGCTTCCAGAGTGTGCTTTGCTGCTAAGGATGACGGAGTTATGGAGTTCGGTCTCCGACGTGCCCAGGGACCGGATGCAGGAACTTATGGTGCCAGAGCTGCTATGATTGGTGGCTGTGCGGGAACTTCCAACGTACTTGCCGGACGGCTTTTTGATGTACCGGTAATGGGTACTCATGCCCATAGCTGGATTATGAGTTTCCCGGATGAATATACCGCTTTTAAAACATATGCCCAGTTATATCCAAATGCCTGCATTTTATTAGCAGACACATACGATACATTAAAATCCGGTATTCCAAATGCCATTCGGGTATTTACAGAAATGCGCCAGGCCGGAATCCCTCTTACTAATTATGGTGTCCGTTTAGACAGTGGCGACCTTGCATATTTATCCAAAAAAGCCAGAAAAATGTTTGATGCTGCCGGATTCCCGGATGCAGTAATTGCAGCTTCTAATGATTTGGACGAGCATTTAATTGACAGCTTAAAAACCCAGGGGGCACAGATTACATCCTGGGGTGTAGGGACTCATCTGATTACCTCCAAAGACTGTCCTTCCTTCGGTGGCGTGTACAAGTTAGCTGCTATTATGAATTCGGACGGCACATTTACTCCGAAAATTAAATTATCTGAAAACACAGAAAAAGTAACGAATCCAGGCAATAAAACTATTTATCGGGTATACGAAAAAGAATCCGGAAAAATCAAAGCCGACTTAATTTGTCTGGTAGGGGAGGTATTTGACGAAAACCAGCCACTTCTTTTATTTGATCCGTCAGAGCCTTGGAAGAAAACAAAGTTAGCCCCGGGTACCTATACACTTCGTGAAATGATGATTCCTGTATTTAAAAATGGGGAATGTGTTTATGAATCTCCAAAGGTAATGGATATACGTGAATATTGTAAACAGGAATTGGATACCCTTTGGCCTGAAACAAAACGTTTAGTAAATCCTCATAAGGTGTACGTGGATTTGTCTAAAAAATTGTATGATATGAAGATTGAGTTACTTGACCGTATGAGTGAAAGTTAGTATTTAATTGAATTTTATAAAAACAGCTCCCCCGGCGTTTTTATATGCCGGTAGAGCTGTTTTTATTTTCTTGATGGTTACTGTTCCATCTGTCTGCCCAGAAAGGCTGCTGCCGAAAGAACAAGCTTCTTCTCTACGTCGCCCATTTTTCCCTTGTCATCATTATCCAAAAGTACAACAGCTCCTATAACATCACCTTCACAGATAATAGGACTGATAACCTGTTGGGACGCTTCTTCTCCGTGCTCTTTTGCAATGGAAATGTAACCCTTTTCTCCCTTGGCTGAAACACTAGTTTCCCGATTGGTTAGTTTCTCCTCCAGTTCCTTGCTGATAGACTTTCCTAAAAGACCCTTATTACCACCTGCCACTGCAATAAACTGGTCTCTGTCTGCAATAAGGGCTGTTTTACCGGATACCTGGGAAAGGCTTTCCGCATACTGCTTGGCAAATGTGGTCATCTCTCCAATGGGCGAATATTTTTTTAGTATAATTTCTCCTTCTCTGTCGGTAAATATCTCCAGCGGATCGCTTTCACGAATCCGTAAAGTTCTACGAATTTCCTTTGGAATTACGATACGCCCTAAATCGTCTATACGTCTTACTATGCCTGTTGCTTTCATATATCATTTTCCTCCATTTACATAACTGTCATCTAAGAACCAAGTCATATTTTAATTTTTTTGTTCTAGTCCTATTATCTGTAAATGTTGGGATTTTATACCTACTCATTCATAACACTTTCAAGTTCGCCTTTTAGATACATATTTTTTGTTACATCCACTTAAGATATGTAAGATACTGTTTTAAATCTGTATTAATTATTTTATTTGACACTCATCAAATAATTTCGAATCATTTTATTGATATCTTTACTATACAAAAAACCTCCATTTACAAATTCTAGTTGAATTCTAGTATCTGTAAATGAAGGAATTTTATACCTTATATTTGTTCATTGTTTATATCTATTTGTTCACTTTAAACTTCTTTGCTGCAGACCAGTCAGAATAATATCTTTGTCCGTTCACCAGCTTGAACGTACGCACGCGTGCATAGTATGTCTTACCTTTTTTTAGCTTTGTGAAGGTATAGCTTTTCGGATGAGAATAGGAACTAACCGCAACGACTTTTGATTTTTTCCCTTTGGTGAACTTCTTATTCTGCGCCACCTGCACTTGATATCCATTCACATCGGACTTCTTGCTCCAAGTAAGCTTTGCTTTTTTTCCTTTGAGGTTTTTTACAGTTTTTACTTTTGTTACTGTCATTCCGGAAAACTTGCTGCTAAAGGTATAAGTTCCCGTGTAGTCATTACCGCCTCTTACAAACGATATGTAATAGGTTCCCTTTGGGACAAAATATTTGTAGTTGCTTGCTCCAAGAGGAATATCTTTCTGTTCATAAGTAACATCTCCATTAGCATTTACCAACTTCATATGAAACTTTGTAACATTACTGGAATATTTCATTGTCAAATAACCGGATTTATTTACATTCATTACGTAGATGTCGGTATCATCATTTTTAGCAAAATGAGCTTTTACCGTAGTTCCGATGGCATAAGAAGAAGCTGTTCCCACCTGATTGTTTTTATACATATAATTCTCTGTTACAGTTTCTCCACTAGGAACGAAAGATGCTACAAATGAAGTAGTACCCGCATACGAATGTTTTTCTTTTCTAAATTCCACTGTATAATCTCCAGCAAGAAGTTCTATGGAATAACTGTTAAATCCATCTCCTATATAACTATACCTACTACCGTATACAGCTTCGCTACTTAAATTATATATATAGAGTTCCATACCTGTAGAGTCATTATTTACAGCAAAACTTACTTTTCCAGACTGCTGCAAATGC
The DNA here is from genome assembly GCA_017436305.1 of Lachnospiraceae bacterium. Taxonomy (GTDB): domain Bacteria; phylum Bacillota; class Clostridia; order Lachnospirales; family Lachnospiraceae; genus RGIG3040. The sequence goes on along the minus strand of JAFSDJ010000021.1, from coordinate 606 downwards.
ATAGTATATTTATAGGAATGTGATTCTCCATAAGTACGCGGTACTTCTAAATTATATCCTTTTCCCCACACAAGTGACTCTGTAACATTTAACTGCTCTGCATTGGTTTCCACCTGTATTACCATTGCCATTAAGACGGCAAGTACAGCCATAGCAACTACTTTCTTTAACAGTTTCATAATTATTTATCTCCTTTTCATAATGTATTTTGTTAAAAAATGCTAAAAATTCAACATATATTATAATATATATTGTCAAGGGGCGCAACCTTCTTTTTTCAAAATTTAATTATATTAACTTAATTACATGATGCCGTGGGCAAATAGCCCGGACGTTTGACAGTTGAATATTAGAAAAAAGTTTGCAGGTCGTATAAAACCTGCTTTTTTTGTGTTAAATTTTTTGTTTTATATAGTAGTAATTAGTGGCAATTATCCGAAAAGTATGGTATACTGAAAGAAAAACAAGTATGGTATACTGAAAGAAAAACGGAGAAATCATGAGAGTAACTACAACTAAATCAAAAAAATCAGAATCCTTTTATATCACTAAAAGTTTTAAAAACAGTAACGGAAAAAGTTCTTCCGTTGTTGTTCGCAAGCTTGG
>JAFSDJ010000020.1 GCA_017436305.1 Lachnospiraceae bacterium | reverse complement strand
TGAAAATCCATACATAACGACTTGGGGACGCGACTTTGTTCAATTCGGCAAAATCGCTATTAGCACCAACGAAAGGACAGATGCATTTCTTATGTACTCTGTTTTTTCGTTGGCACTAACAGCGATTGTAACCTAATCAATTAATTCGAGTATTTATCTAATTTTCCAGCATTTATGGGTTTCCTGCCCACGAATATCTATGTATTTCTTGGCTTTTCCCTTATATTTTCCCTTGTAAGAAACAAATAAGGGAAAGTCATTCATAAATCTTACCCATATACAACAACCGTGCTAATATTTTAAAATCAATCTTTTACCATTCATCCCTATTATCTGTATAGTCAGTTGCTAAATCTTGTAGATATTCACTGAACGCTTCCTTACTAGAAATACTATTAATCTTTTCGAGCATAATACAAACTCGACTCTTTTTTTCAGTCTCGCAGAGTGAAATACACCCATCGCACAAATCTTTGATTTGTACTATGTGCATTTCTATTACCAAAATCCTCAAATGTAGGCTAAGTAATTTAAAAATTGCAATCTATATATTCTATTAATGGCTTTTTCATAATTGCATTCTGATTGTGCACATACCAATCAGCAGCTTCTTTCAATCCTTTTGCCATATCTATATCATCCGGCATAATTTCATGTTGTTTTGTGACATCCAAATAATACTCATAATCATAAAACGGAAAATATTTTCTTTGTTCAACATCATCTGATATATTCTCAAATACAACAGTTTTTCCAACCACATCATAACACAATTCAACCCATTCACGAATTGATATAGCTTTTTTATTTCCGAGATTAAAAATATGATTTTCCGGTTTGTTTTCCAGGATAGCATCCATAAATCTGCACAAATCTTCTACATGAAGAAACTGCAGTTTCATACTGCCATCTTTCGGCAAATAAAATTTTCTATCCGCAAAGGCACAATCAAACACAAACGCTTCTCTGTATACATTATTTAATCTTCCGTACAAATATGGAGGGCGAAGTATATACGCATTAGGATTTCTGCTAAGCAAAGCTTTCTCAGCCTCAATCTTATCCGTACCATATTTTGCCCAATATTTGTTCAATCCTAAGTTCGCAGTTTCAGCAAATGGCTGTATACCGCTTTCCGGATATACTGCACTTGAACTAATCAATATATATTCATCAAAGCTATGCAAACCATCCAACAGCAGATTGACATCTGTTGCATTGTACGCTGTGTCAACGACCACATCAAAATGCATATCATGCAATACATTTCCCAAATCATGTCTGTCTGCCTGAATAAGTTTTACGCCTGATGACTGCTCCCTTGTATTTCGATTAAGAACATATACTTCAAAGCCTTGTCTTACATAATATTCTGCAATATATCTGCTAACAAACACCGTTCCACCCGTAACAAGAACTTTTTTCATAGAATTTGTATTCATAAGATATCTCCACAATTTTTCAAAAGTGCTTGAATAATATAAAAATCAATGTTATTATAATTATACAAAGGGAAAGCACCCACTCCAAAGGTGGATGCCCCGAGTTTAGGAAATCAATTGTCTTTACAGACAACGCCTATCCTGTGGGTCAGACAGGATAGGCATTTTTATTTGCGCTTGTTTCTCTTGTCGAGAAAGGCAAGCAACGCAACAACCAAGCTTCCAAAGGACATCAACAATGCCAATATCCCTATAAAAATCGAAATGATTTCATAAGCTGTCATCGGCGCCACCTCCCTTCCTATGTATTCCGGCGAACCGGTATCATAAACTCGGGAGGCTACCACCCTGTCATGGGTACTTTCCGTATATATATTTTACCAAACACATGTTTGTTTTTCAATGTTTTTTTAACTTTCCCTTATTTTTTCCCCTATCAGAGGTCATAACCAAGGGTAAAACGATATAACAGTTATTAAATCCCTTAAAATACCTCAAGTGAGAATTCAAATTTGCGCTCTGCGGTGCTTTAATAATTTTACAACCAAGCAAAATACAAATGCGCCTAATACGATAAATAATCCCCATATTCTATGTAAATGGAATAATCCAAAAAATATAAAAAAACCAAAGTTCTCAAACATATATTTTTTTACTTTGCTCATCGTATCACCATTTCCAAAATTATTTATTGTATTATACTAAAAAATTAACTATCATCTTCTTTTCCTTATCAGTCAAATAATGCATAATTATCGGAAACATCATACTCATGCTATTAATAGCCAGAGCATTACTTATTCCCGATCGGTGGGAACTTTCTTTCCAAGATACATATCGTTGATGGACAGTGAACCTTTGCTTAGAAAAAATTCAAGAGAATACTCACTGTTACTGCCACACATACAAATACCGGAATGCCCCTAAAAAAAGCCATAACGTGCTTTTTTGAACTCTTATACTCATCCACCGAAGCGTCTAGTGCCTCAAATCGTATTCTCTTCGCATTACGCCACCACAACATATCAATGATAAGCAAATCAAATAAGTTAAGTCCAATCCCCATAATCAAAAAATATAGCAGATTATTCCACAATCCTTCTATTTTTACCAGTAATCCTACGATATAAAATATCACTGTAAACAACACATAATTCGATAAAAAGGAAGCCGCATAAGAAGATTTTTTCGGAATCAGGGCTACCAGTTTATCGTTCGTTCGAATTTTTTCTTGTATTTCATCAGGATATGAATAAAAACTTTTCATATTCTTTTCTGTTGTTCCTGTACCCAAGTAACATATCAGAAAGAACAACCCATATACTATTATTCCTGCATAAATCATATTTCACACCTCGCCATCAACTTTAAATTCACACACCCTTTTATCCAATCTTCGAAATAATGTGTGCTTCCTTCTTTTTTCCATGTATGATAATACAAATCCCTTCCGCTTGCTTTTATTGCCTGTGCCACTACATTCTCATATAAATATCCCAAATCTGCAGTTAATGCATCGCTCAAAAGTTTCTTGTAAATATCCTCGATTCCATTCTGTGTATCATTAAAAAGCATTGTAGTAAATAATCCTATATCGGACAAATATAATTTAAAACAGTTCATGTCTTTCGTTTGTGAAAGCGAAACACCCGGATTAAGCACGTTATAGCAAGGTAACACCAGCCCCGATTCAATCAGTTCAAAAAGGCGCTCTTCATCCTTTCTTGTTTTTTGCTTTCCGTTTGCTGTTGTTATTGCATAATGTTTTTTCTTTGCTGCAAGCTGACACGGAACTGATTTATACATGTCAGAAATTCTGCCGGAAGCATCAATTTTCTTCAAATCATCATAATATAATTCCAAAATTTCACACTTAACTTTATCTACTAATTCTTCATAATCCATAGGATATACATGAATTTTATGTTCCTCCGACGGAATTAAAATATCTTTCACATTTTTCTTTATTGAGATCAATGAGCCTGTTTCAATATAATCATATCTCCCATCCTTTACAAGGTGTTTGATTGCTTGTCTTGCCGACACGTCTTGCCACCTCAAGCAAACATGCGTACTTTCCATCCCATTCTTTTTTCCATTCCAAAAGTTGATCATATACTTTTCTTTTAAACATTACCTCATCTACCAACTATTTTTATTCTGATAATTCCTTACCTTTTTACTCATCTTATCTAAAAAACATATTTTTTTCAACATTCAAATGTGCAGAAATTATATTTATTTCAATACGCTCACAAAAAAGACGGGATTTTTTATATATTCTTTTATTTTACTGTATATTTTTTTGCAAAAATCTATATTATTTCTCACATTTTTTCACAAAATATTATAGTCTTTTGCACAGTTTTTCTTCTGTCATCTTTTGTTGAAAAAACTCGATAATTGTTGTATGATAAAAAACATATAAGAAATTGAAAACTTGTGGACAGATTAATTTATTCCCACTTTAAATCCTTAGACATTCTATCCTTCCACAATACGGAGATATATATGAAACATTCAAATACCCACAACATCTATATTGTTCTGTCTCAGACAGAAACCGGTTTTGCCCGTGTTCTTCGCACTGTCGGCAACTTAAATTATAACCATGCTGCTATTTCGTTAGATAAGGACTTAAAAGAGCTTTATGCCTTCGCCCGCACGGAACAGTACGGTTATTTAACAGCAAGACTTGTTCGCGAGACAACTGACCGTTATCTGATTAATGCCCAGGATGGCATACCAATTTTAGTTTATCAAATACCGGTTACGAAAAAACAGCTGAACTGGGTGCGTTCAACCATTAACGAGATTATGGTTGATCCTAAGTATATGTACAACCTTTTTTCCGTACTGACTTATCCCATTTTCGGCGGTTTCACTACCTACAAAGCTTTCTCCTGCATTGAGTTTGTGGCATATATTTTGGATCATTTAGGCTATGATATTGGGGATTCATTACCCCAATGCCGTCCTGATGATTTGCGGTCTATTTTAGCAGATTATCTATACTTTGATGGTAACTTACTGGACTACATATCAGAACGAACCACTAGCGAAAATTATTTCCGTCCGCTAACTGTTTCACTCATGTGCAGCACAGTAATTGCCACTATCGTACTGCTATACCGTTCCATTCCCGCCCTTTTACACTTTATACGGAACAAAACCAAAATAGAATTTCCTATATAAACCTTCTCATGTAAATACTTAAGTCAGGTTATTCATCCAAATCCTCTTTTTAAACACCACAAGAGAAATTAACAACCTGATAACTTCTTCCAGTGACAAAATAAAATACACCCAGTAAACCGGCAAATGGAAAACAAATGCAGACAATAGTCCCAAAGGAATTCCAAATATCCATGTACCAATTAAATCAATTACTAATACAATATTTGTTTTCCCACCACTTCGTATAATACCGCCACCTATAATCATATTGCAAACTTTGGCAAATAAAACAGCTGAAAAGGCAAACAAAATATAAACCGTGATTTTTTTCACTTCCTGCTCAACGTTAAACAGCCGTACATAAAATGGTGCTGCCAATGATAAAACCACCCCTAAGAGCAGGGAACCAAAAAAACCAATTTTCATTAACCCCTTAGATACGTCATATGCTTCTTCTTGTTCATCCCTTCCAAGCCTTGCCCCAACCATGACAACTGCTGCCGAAGACACGCCGCTAAACAAGCCCACAAATAATCCCTGCAAAGGATTTGTTAATGTCATGGCTGCCATCTGATTGGTTCCTAACCTGCCATAAATAACTGCATAAATATTTTCCCCCAGACTCCACAAAAATTCATTGGCTAAAATGGGCAGTACCATTATGAAAATCTTTTTTAAGTCTGCTCTTGTACACTGTACCTTCGGATGAAGTGAAAGTTCTTTTTCCTTGTTCTTCTTTAGCAGAAAAGTTAGCAACAGCAAACTCTCCACCATTCTGGCAAACAAGGTAGAAATCGCAGCCCCTTTTAATCCCATTTTTGGGAAAAAACCAATTCCAAAGATTAAGAAATAATTTCCTACAATATTAATCCCCATGGAAAGAATACTACCATACAAAGGAATTTTACTTTCCTCAATAGTTCTAAACAGAGCTGAACATAACATAGTGAGCGTCATCGGAAGAAAGCTTATTGAAATAATTCTTAAATATTCTGCTGCGGCCAGACATGCCATCTGATCTTTTGTATATAGTCCCATAATCTTTTCCGGTAAAAAGAAAGATGGTACCATGAAAAGTAACGCAACCAAAAAGGATAAGTATAAATTTGTAAAGAAGCTGGTATTTACACCCTTTTTCTTTCCACTGCCATAATACTGTGCAATCATAATGGACGCTACTGCTGCCACTGCTGAGACAGTAACAGAACATAAGCTACAAAATTTTGAGGAAAGTCCACTTCCGGCAATGCTTACGGTTCCAAGCTGACCTACCATAAGCTGATCAACAAAATTATAAGAAGATTGAAAAATGCATTGAGCTGTAATAGGCAATGCAATGGTAAAAAGTTCTTTGTGATCCCAAGATTTATGTTTTTCCATATTGGCCTCCTGTTTTGTTTCATGTTTTTTTCTATCTTCATATTAACAGAAAGCCTTGATTTTACAATGGGTTAATCGCATAACCCTTCACAAAAAATACCTGTGTTTCTTTATACATATTTCACAAATCTCCAGTAATCATACTAATATCATCCATTCTTTTTTCTCCTTAATTGCATCGTTTCAAATAATATAAAATCCACACATGCTTTTTTTATATTCAAGCCTGTGTGGATCAAAATTTTTGTTACTTCTCACCCAAAATAACATTTTTTATGCAGTTAATGAATTGTTACATCTACTAAAAGCCCCTTCATATCTTCATCTAAAAGTTCTGCCTCCTTCTTGATTTCCTCGATGGTTTCCTGAACCTGGCTTTGCTCTTTTATTATTCCCTGAAGATTTTCCATTCTGCTTTCTTTATCTTCCTTTGCTTCTTTGATTTCTTGAAGCTTTTCTTCTTTTTCTTCTTTTTTCCGGGCTGCTTCTTCTGCCTTTTCAACCTTTTCCTCAAAGTCCTCTTTTACATGCTCCATAGCTTCATTTTGTAAAAGCCCGATAATTTCCTTACCGGCAGCATCTAAAATTTCATCAGCATCATCCATGGCATTAATCATGCTGTATTTCTCACCAAGTTTAGCCTGCTTTAATGACGAGATAACATTCCCTTCCACAACAATTTCTATTAAGGCATCGTCCTTCACTTCCTGCCAATAGTCTATTTCATCCTGTAAGGCTTCTAATCTTTCTTCATATTCCCCATTACTGCCCGGTTCATATTCCTCGGTAATGCTATACATTTCCTTTAACTTTTCCTTTTCATTGTTAAAGTAGCTTAACTGTTTATCGGCATCAGCTGCTTCTGTCTTCAATTCCTCCTGATGGGCATCCAGTTCTTGAATCCTATCACCTGTAACATTATCCGCTTCAAACTTATCAGAAATAACCTTGGCAGCTTCTTTTCTTGCCAGTGCTTTCTTCCGGTTCATGGCTTCCCAAATTTTCCCATCCAAATCTCCCACAAATACATTGCCATTAGATTTCTCCTGCGGCTCCCCAAGCTTTTGCTTCGTCATTTCTTCCGTAGAATTTCTTCCAGTATATCCAATCTGCTTCTCACTATTCCCAACAAAAAATGCCTGATTTTCTCTTATCCTGCTCATCACTTTCACCTTCCCTGGTCAATAACGGTATCCGTACCTGTCACATGCTGTTTCTTAATTATGTTTCTACTTCTATATCGGCACTTTTCCTCAACCTCTAAACCAGAAGTAACAAAACCATTAAAAATTGTAACAACTCAACTCCAAGCCGTTCCCAATACGGATGTGGTAACATTTCCAGCTATTTTTCTATACACAGAGACCGGGGAGGCTTTTCCAGCTTTTTTCGATACACAGAGACCGGGGAGGCTTTTCCAGTTTTTTCTCCATACACAGATACCGGGGTAACATTTCCAGCTTTTTCTCCATACACAGATACCGGGGTAACATTTCCAGTTTTTTCTCCATACACAGATACCGGGGTAACATTTCCAGTTTTTTCTCCATACACAGATACCGGGGTAACATTTCCAGTTTTTTCTCCATACACAG
>JAFSDJ010000019.1 GCA_017436305.1 Lachnospiraceae bacterium | reverse complement strand
CGTAGACGAAATCGAGTACATTATAAAACTCATTGAAGAATATCCGGAATTTAAACCCATGTATGAAGAAGTATATCAGATGTGTCTGAATATGGAGAAGGTGATGGAAATGTTTTCAGCAGAATTACAGAAATTAGACCAGAACACTGTGCAGTATATGATTGATATCATGCAGGATACAATTGATGAACAGAAAGAGCAGTTGGACGAGAAGGATAAACAGTTAGACCAAAAACAAAAAGAAATCAATCAAAGCATTTTCAATGCCGTCAGCATCATGCGGGAATTAGATGTACCTGAAAATGAAATCATAGAAAAACTTCAAGAAAAATACCTGCTAACTAAAGAACAAGCAGAAGAATATATGAAACAGTAAAATACAAAGCAAGCTTACTCTGACCTTTACGTTGAGTAAGCTTGCTTTCTTATAATCAATAATTGAAACTCTATTTTGTAATCTTTACAGTAGACTTCTGCCCTTTGCCTTTCATGAGCTTTTTATATGTTTTTCCTTTCTCATCCACTACTCCACATTTTTAAGTGCCACATCAAGCGGTATCTTCTTTACCTTTCCAAACTGCATAAATCCAATCACTGCATAAGCTGCAATTCCGGCCACAATAATCTCAATAAAAGCGGAAGATGGAATATAATAAGGAATCCATCCTGCAAAATCTGAAAGCATAATAACGCACACAATTCTCATAAGCTCGTTCACGATAGGCATGGTCAAAATGAATGAAAGAATCACAACAAGGCTTGTGGACATAACATACAAACCACTGATTTCTTTGTTTGTATAGCCAAGAATCTTTGTCATGGAAATGGATTGTGCATTCTTTTCCACCACAAGCTTGGAAAGCAGGTAAATAATTAGCGTGAACATAATGAGTCCAAACCAGAAAAATATATCAAATATGCCTCCCATAGAGTTTGTCAGCTGCCTTGACATTTTGTTAAGGTCGTCCTCGGTAATCGTTGTGGCTATAAACATTTCATCTATATCCTCAATTTCCTTGTCAGAAAGATAACCATTGAAATAATCCTCATCATAGTCAAAGGTTTTATTGAAAAGCTCTCTGCTCATGAAAATTGCGATTCCTGCTGAATAATCGTAAACCCCTTTTACCTTGAAAGTATATTCTTTCGTTCCGTATTCTTCTTTCAGAGTAATGGTTTCTCCCTCAGAAACACCAAATTTTTCAGAATAGGAGGAAGAAATATAGACACTGTCATCATCCAGCTCCAAAGTCATATATTCACTGTCCTTACTTAAGCCTAACAGGGAAACACTTTCACTTTTTAACTTTCCTTCCAGTGTTTTTAACGTTCCTGCACAGTACTTTTCCGCTCCCTCGGTTTCCGTTTCTGCTTCTGCCTTCAAAATATACTGATACTTGCTTATAATGGAATCTGTGATACTTGCCTGATGATTTTCAAGCAGGGCAGGAAAAGCAATACCAAGAATCATAATTACATTTGCAAAGAAAATACCAATTATCAGTGTAACATAATTAGGCATATTCTGGAAAATAACACGAAGTCTGAAGCGTGTCATAATGCCTATTTTACTATTTAATTTAAATGCTTTTTTCTTTTGTCTTTTAGAAAGGTCACGACGGAGGAACTTTATAGGCGACAAGCTCATTTTCCCGGCAATAATCACGTAGTTAATCACAATCATGAGAATAACAGGAATTACTGTTGTTTTTATGAAAGCCTCTGCACTCCATACAGTAACGAAGGTTGGCAGACTATAGTTAGTATAATAAATATTTAGTGCCGCCTTTAAAAATACCGTATACCCCAAAATGTTACCAACCAGCGCAGAAACAAGGGTTACAAGCACCGGAAGGGTTATGTAATGACGGATTATTTCTCCTTTTGTATAGCCGGAAGCACGAAGTGTTCCAATAACAGTGGCTTCTTTTGTAATCATGTTACTTGTAGTTACTGCAAAAATAAATGCTATAATGATAATTACAATATACAGAAAAGCCATAAACATAATTCTATCGCTACCCATATCCTCATCCGTAAATTTAATTGCCTGATTCAGATACTGCGGAATAAAATTAGTTATAATTCCGTGTTTTGACAATTCTTCCATGAAGTCATCCGACATTTCTTTCTCTTCTATTTCATCTGAAGGTGCTTTGTCATATGTCCATGAATAATTGTAATGAAATCCTGCTTCTCCCAGACTGTCAAAGCCTTCCTCTGTCATAATGGCTACACCAAATTTAAAAGCATCAAACATCATATCTGATGTGCTTGAAAATAAGGAGCTGTAATCAGAAAAAGCAACCAGTCCGCAAATTGTCAAATCTATTCCGTCTACAGAAAGTGTATCTCCTACTGCAAGTTTATTGTTGTCTGCATACATTCTGTCAATGGCAATTTCATCTTCAGTTAGCGGCAGCTTACCTTCCATAAGGGAAACCTTGTCAACTTCTTCTCTGTTTCTATAAATTCTGAGTGTGCTGTCTACATTATCCGTTTCTCTTTCTATATAAAAATTTTCGTAAATTTTCACACCCTCTTTTTCAAGAGTTTCCAATGTGTCCACATCTGCTTTTTCATAATATTCAAAATTTCCGTCCTCAATATTATACTTTTCAAAGCCCTCATCATATGCAACCCGAAGGCTTCCGGATGCTACCAAAAATCCGGAAATAAATCCAATAACTGCCACAAGGAAAATAGAAATAATGGCGTATTTGACAAATTCACTTCTCAGTTCTCTTAAAATACGTTTGCTTAATGGATTTTTCATGGTTAGCACCCCCTACCAGTCAAGCTCAGCGGCCGGAATCTTGGTTTCGTTCATGTAGTTTTTACGAATCATTCCGTCTCTTAATTTGATTACCCGGTCCGCCATGTTTTTAATAGCATCATTATGGGTTACCATGACGATAGTGTTACCGTATTTTTGATTTACTTCTTCAATAAGTTTTAGGATTTCTTTTGATGTGTTATAGTCCAGCGCCCCTGTTGGTTCGTCACAAAGAAGAATGTCCGGATTTTTTACGATAGCACGACCAATTGCGGTTCTCTGCTGCTGTCCGCCTGAAAGCTGGTTTGGAAGTTTATGACGGTGTTCATACAATCCTAATGTGTGAAGTAAATCATCCACATCGAGAGGATTATCACTTAGATATGCACCAACCTCAATATTTTCTTTGATGTTGAGATTTGGGATAAGATTATACATCTGAAAAATGTAACCTAAATGTTTTCTACGGTACATTGTGAGAGCCTTCTCATTCATGTCTGCTGTTTTTTCTCCGTTGATAGAAATGTAACCGCTGTCGGCACTGTCGATACCACCAATAATGTTTAAAAGTGTTGATTTACCCGATCCTGATGGTCCAAGCAGTACACAAAACTCGCCTTTTTCAATTCCTACGTCAATGCCCTTTAAAACCTCTACTCTGCTTTCTCCTTCACCGAAGTGTTTTTTGATTTTGCTGATTTCTAAAAACATAATTTTTCTTCCTTTCTTTTTCCTTCCCCATAAGAAAGCACTTCTTTTCGCCTGCTTTTTATGGAGAAATTTTTTAGATTATGATTTTATCAACCCACAGGACCTGCAATCGGCAACTCCCTTGGGATGCTCAGGCAACAAAAAAACCGGGTATTGCAATTTCAGATTATACTCAATTGCTGCACCCGGAAAAAAAATAAAGACTCCATGTACAGCTTTATTGCAATACATGAGTCTCGTTATTTAAGACAAGCCAGACTGTAAAAGTCATGATGTTGACATTGTCACGCATTCGCGCCACTACTCCCTCATCGGAATGTTCTGTTGTTGTTTTTGTATTTTAACTGAACCTTCCATTATTTGTCAACCACAATTTCAAATTTTTTTATATATTTTTATATATGTTACAGGTCAGCCTTAGCTTTTATTATGGGTGAACTATCTATTTTTTAATAAATCCGGCGATAACATTCACAAACAATTAGCATATAAAGGGGACCTAAAAGTACTCCGGATAAACCGAACAGCTTCACTCCCGCATAAACTGAAATTAAAATTCCAATGGGAAATACCCCCATTTTTTTCCCGATAAGCTTGGGTTCAAGAAGCTCTCTTGCCAGGGCGCTAATCACAAAGGTAGCACACAAAATAATTCCTGACCAGATTTTTCCTTTTAAAAGCTGCCAAAGTGCAATAGGAAGCAGTATAATACCGGTACCTACAAAAGGAAGCACATCCAAAATTCCTGTAATAATACCAAGAAGTACATAGTGATTAATTTTTGCAAAATACAAGCCGCCTATACATATTAGGGCAATAATGATTAAAATAATAAACTGAGCTTTAAAAAAACCTCCAAAAAGTTTGCCAATGCTAACTGCAATTTCCTTTACATCTTTATAATATCGCACCTTTGAAATGCGACTGTTCATTGCTTCAAAATCCTTTGCTAACAAAATAGCCGCTATTACTGTAACCACAAGGAATGTAATTGCCTCAATTCCAATTTTTAAATACAAAAAGGATTGGTTCATTACGTTTGGCAATATCTGCACCTGCATATCCTCAATAAAAATATCCACCCTTTCCAAAATCAAGGTTTCAATCTGATCTGCATTCATGCCAAACCTATCTTCTACCATCCGGCTGCAATCCCTGACAAAAATGGTAAACTGATTTTCATAAAAACTAATATTTTTAACAAAAGCTTCCACCTGATGTAAGCAACAACTAACCAAAAACCAACCTAAAATTCCAATAACTGTACAGACTAATAATAAAATAATACCGGCTAAAAACCCTTTTCCCATACGGGTTTTGTCGCATGCCCTTTCCAAAAATGGATTTAAGGGCGCAACAATAATAAAAGAAAGCACCAATGGGAGAAATAAGGGCAATAAATACTGGATTGCCAAATAAGTTACTGTCAGAATTAATAGAAAATAAATATGCTTTTTATTTTTCTCAAAAAAATCACTCATACTATCACCTGAAAATAGTATGAGTGTTTCTTTTTTTTCTATGTTTTGAAAAATAATTTTTCTATGCTAATTTCTTGAAAAATCGGAAGAAATTGTTATTTAGACCATCTGGTTAAAGATTTTCTTCTTTGGCTCTATGCTAAAAGACAGGGTTTTTCCGGTTTTTGGGTGGGTAAATTCCAGTTTGTATGCACAAAGAGCAGTCTGTTTTATCTGATGTAAAGTAGACTTTTCTTTGGATGATTCGTTTCCATATTTTACATCTCCAAGTAAAGGCATACCTGCATGGGACATTTGAACCCGGATTTGGTGGTGCCGTCCTGTTACCAGTTCAATTTCTGCTATGGCAATTCCTTCCTGATAATTAGCCTCTGCTAACTCATAATGAAGAACTGCTTTTTTTGCTCCTTTTGTTTCTTTTGATACTACTTTTGAAGTATTTGTTCTGCCATCCTTAAACAAATAATCCTCCAGAGTTTTTTTCTGATTCTTTTTATCTTTCACTTTCTGATTAATCACGTAAGAATCCGGTTCGCCTATGCTAACTGCTGCCAGATATGTCTTTTTCATCAGATTATTTTGCACCTGACGGCTTAATTCTTTAGCAGCAAAAGGAGTTTTGGCAAACACTAAAAGCCCCTCCACCGGTTGGTCTAACCTATGTATCATGGATAGGTAAGGCTGTTCTTTTCCAAGATATTTTTTCAAATATGACATTAAATCCACTTCTGTAATTTTAGCAGTTTCCACTGCCATTCCTTCCGGTTTGTATACTACTAAAATGTGATTATCTTCAAAAATAATTTCCGGTTCCATTAATTTCTCCTCCGCAAACTTTTATGATTTATATGTATTTAGAAAATTTCCTTAGAAATTAAAACTACACATTTTTCTACAATTGTACCAAGTCGCTAGCGCGACGGCTAGCCCCAAGTACAATTAGTTTTGCTATTCTCTAAAAAAGATAGCAGTTTTTAAATATATGTTGTATTGTTGAGATACCCCTACCTTAACATAAACATACACAAAAAACTGCT
>JAFSDJ010000018.1 GCA_017436305.1 Lachnospiraceae bacterium | reverse complement strand
CTGTTAGAGTCGGGTTAAAATGACCAAATACAGATGAGTTAAAATCGCCAAATAGAGCCAAGAAGAAATCGCCAATTTTAGCCAAGTTAAAAAAGCCATTATGGTTTTTCTGTACTTTGAGATAAACTGATATACGCCAATGTACCAGTTTAGGTAAAAACATGAATTCAGAAAATAAACATAATGACTTACAAGAAATTTTAACACAGGCTCTGGAAGATTTAAAGAATGAATTAGGTGACAAATTTGATATCTGTAAAGTGAATCTTGCTGAATTGGAAAGACGAACAGGTATCTCCAGAAGTAAGCTTCGTACTTTAAAAACAAATGGATTTATAGTAAGACCACATGGTCTTACGGGGAAACCATCTAATAATTCTAAAGTAATCGTAGGATTTACCGGAGTTATTGATTCTCTTCTTGCAAAGGGAATCACAAATGCAGCTGTTGCATATGAAAAAGTTATGGAACAAGGATATACAGGAAGTCTTAGTTCCATAAAATCCTACATTCATGATCATAAACATCTTGTTCCTGCCAAAAGACAATTAGTATCACCTCAAGGTAATCGTGGAAGGCGTTACGAAACAGAACCCGGAGAATCCTATCAAATGGACTGGGGATTTGTAAATGTAGAGACATCATATGGAAAAACTTATAAAATAGCCTGCTTTGCGATGATATGTCATCATTGCGGACAACGTTATATTGAATTTTTTCCAAATGCCAAGCAGGAAAATTTATTTATTGGTATGATACATGCATTTATATATATGGGTATTCCTAAATATGTACTGACAGATAACATGAAAAGTGTTGTTATCAGACGCGATTCTTCCGGTAAACCTATATGGCAAAAAGATTATGAGATTTTCATGAACAATCTTGGATTTGAAACGAAACTTTGTAAGCCACGACATCCATTTACCAAAGGAGCTGTCGAAAGACTGGTTCGCTTTGTAAAAGAAAACTTTCTGGTTGGAAGAATATTTAATGAATTAACTGATTTGAATTATGAAGCACTGAATTGGTGTAATCGTCAGAACAGGATTTACCACAGATGTGTTGATTGTATACCTGATGAAAAACATACTTCATTTTGCCTGAAAAAAGCACCATTACTGGAAGAAACAATAGAATTATCTTACTATCTTTGCCCTGAAAGGAGAATATCTTTTGATGGTTTTGTAACATATGAAGGCAGACGTTTTGGAGTTCCTTATTGGTATACAGAAAAAATATGTCGTGTAAAAAGAGAGGGATATGTACTTTATATTTACGATGCTAAAATGACAAAAACACTTACAACACATGATATTACATGGAGCAGACACGACAGTACATGCAAGGATCAGTATGTTACCATACAACCTGAAGAAATACCTTCAGCACCTGTAAAAGTCCAGATTTATCAAGTCTCACCACCAGAGTATAATCAGGGATTTCTAAAATTTAATTTCGAGGAGGGGCTTGAATAATGAGTGAGTTAATATTTGATGAAATTGAAAGAACAGCAGCATATCTGAAACTAAATATAAATGCACAGGAAATCGCAGATGTAATGGTGAAAAATAAATATAGTGATGAACATGCAGAAGCTATATCCGGATTTTTATTATATTTAAAAGAAAGACGCCATGAAAATCTTGTGAACATGCTTCAGCAAATGAGTCGTATACCATTTAAAAATCCTAAAAATTTTGCTAATTATGATTTTAGCAGAATCAATGGAAAAAATGTAGATGAGCTAAAAAATTTGGCTTCATTGTCCAGTTTATACGCTCATAAAAATCTGGCATTTATAGGACCACAAGGAGTAGGAAAAACACATCTTGCGATGGCATATGGAAGTGTCTGTTGTGAAAATGAATTTAAAGCATATTTTCTTAAAGCCACTGAATTAAATCAGAAATTTACAGATGCCAGAAGACTTGGACGTGAAAGTGCTGTAATAAACAACCTTGTAAATCCTGCATGTCTTATTATAGATGAAATAGGCAGATGTGTGTTTGATAAAGAGAATACACGTATGTTTTTTGATGTGATTGATAGACGATACAGCAAAGAAGGTCCTAATAACATGATATTTACAAGCAATAAAACACTTGATAAATGGGGTGAATTTTTTGGAGAGGATTCCTCTTTACTATGTGCATTGGACAGAATTTTTGATGATGCACTTGTTTTTATGATTAAAGGGAATAGCTACAGAGGGCAGAACTGTAAAACAGTATCAATAACAGCTGGTGAACTTTCACCATTACCTAAGACAGAATAATTTAAAAGAAAGGAAAAACTGGTACATTGGTCATTTCTACTTGTCTGAAATTGGCTAATTTAACCTGTCGCAAAATGGCTAATTCTACCCGACTCTAACAGCATCAATGGCAGCCTGTCTCTGCAGTCTCTCGATTTCCTTACCGAGTGCCACCACATCCGCTTCCATTCTTTCGTAGGTCGCATTGTCCTCTGCAGAAATCAGACCATCACTGCCCCTTCTGGAATCCAAAAATGCCTTGGCAGTTTCCCATGCTTTCTTTCTCTTTTCCATTAATTCCAATACTGTACTCATATTCATTGCCCTCCTTATGGCTTTAACAGACTGAGCCTCTTTT
>JAFSDJ010000017.1 GCA_017436305.1 Lachnospiraceae bacterium | reverse complement strand
TCTGCTCTACCAACTGAGCTATCTGGGCTTCTCGTTACTGTGTATTCAGCAACGTCTTTTCAACAATGGAATTGTACAAGATTCTTCCATGTTTGTCAAGGGAACCGGAAAACTTATTGTTATTTTATAATTTAACCTCAATTATTTTTATAAAAAAATATAAGGTTTCCAAGGCGGAAAAAATTAAGTATTATACACTTAACGCAAAAAAATTAACAAATATGGAAAAAAAGGAGCGAATTTATAATGGAAACAAAATCATACGAAATAAAAAAAGCATATCAGAAGGAAGATGCACTTAGAAAAAGCTTTAATGAGCTTTCCGAAAAAACCTTCGGGTTAAATTTTGAGAAGTGGTACCAAAGCGGGTTCTGGCAGGAAAAGTACATTCCTTATTCTGTAATTAAGGACAATCAGGTCATTGCAAATGTGTCTGTTAACATTATGGATATGTACGTAAATGGGGAAGAAAAGCATTACATACAGCTTGGTACCGTTATGACAGACGAAGCATACAGAAATCAAGGCTTAAGCCGTCTGCTTATGGATGAAATCATGAAAGATTACAAGGAAACAGACATTTATTTATGGGGAAATGATACCGTGGAAGAATTTTACCCGAAATTCGGATTTATTCCATCAAAAGAATACCAGTTAAAAAAAGCAGTGAAAATCACAGATGGAAAAACAGCAGTTTCCGTTCCTATGGAAACAAAAGAGCAATGGAATCAGTTAGCAGAGGCTATCTTAAATAGTGCGCCAAACTGTGCATTTGAAATGAATAACTTAGGCTTATGGATGTTCTATATTGTAAATTTTATGGGAGAATGTGTGTATTACGTAAAAGAACTGGATGCCTATGTAATTGCCGAAATCTCAGGGAATAATTTAGAACTCTTAGGGGTATTTTCAAAAGAAAAAGTAGATGTGGAACAGGTTATTAACGCTTTTGGAAGTGAAATTGAAACAGTCAGCTTAGGGTTTACCCCATATAATAAGGAAGGCTATACGGAAGAAGAAATCAGCCAGGAGGACAGCCACTTCTTTGTTATAGGAAAAGATATGGAAGCCTTTGCAGGAGAGCATAAAATGTTTCCTAATTTATCTCATGCATAATTTGAAACATACAAAATAAAAATCAGTATATATAAGACCAGGGTCCGGGAAATCTTTTTCAAGATTATGAATTGTCAAATTGCCGGACCCATTTTTTCAAGTGACCCTATGCTAAAAATTCCAGTAGATCTCTTAACATTGATTATGTCAGCAATGGTTCCCAGCTCCTTAATCCTATTAAATAAGAAATGCTCCGCAAGGAACGCACTGCGGAGGACTGGAAATATGTCATATTAGTGACCCGCCACAGGCGGAGAATCTCGCAAGCGAGATTCTTTTTTTGATTTTCATGGATAACATGTTCCATAAAAAAAGATGTTCAGCCTGATTTTGGACATGACTGAAAAAAGAAAAACAAAGATATGATAAATAGATAGTAATACCCCCTATACAAAGTAACCGTTCAGCCCGTGCTATGGGCAAAGTTGCATCGTTAGTGCTTTTCGATGGGTGACAGCTCCCTTGGCTCATTATTTTATGTACGTCTTTCCAGCCAGGCGGCTATATTTAAAATTAACTCTTTGTCGTAACTATTTAGCTTACTGTAGTAATAAAAGAGCTTTTGAAAAGAAGTAGTTTCTCTCTGAATAGCAATTTTCACATCCACAGGAAGTTTCTCATTAGTCATACATAAAAAATAATCTGTTGATACCCCAAAATACTGAGATAAAGCTACAATCTGACTTCCGTTAACATTGGCACATTCCGTTTCCATTTTGCACAATGAGGATTGGGAAATGTTTGTATGCAGACTAAGTTGTGTCTGTGTTAAATTTTTCTCTAAGCGTAACTCTTTTAATCTTGTTTTCATTTGTATCATCCTTTCTTTTAGTTTAGTTAAATTGAAAGGGAAAAATATTCCTTTTAGAATAACTTTTGAAAAATTTTGGAATATTTTTTATTTCGAAAAAGATAATTTACGATACATAAAATTTTATGCTATGAATCAAATGATATTAAAAAGAAAACTAAATTTAATATAAAATTTTAATAATAAATGGTAATATATGATGAAATACAAGCTATTTTGTTGTATCATAAAACCCGAGGGATAAATTGTATGGAAAGAGAGAGTAAAGTTCATATTGCAAGGGAGATAGTTCTAAACTAATATATTCCATGCTTGGAATTAGTGTAAGTAGTATCATTTTTCTCATAGTATGTTTTATTAATTTAAAATCCGTTCATGAAAGAGAGATTTATAAAGAGAAATCAAAATCATATAAAGAATATGTAAAGAAACAAGAGGCTTATTATAAAGAACTTTTACAAAAAGAAAAGTCAACAAGACAATTTCGTCATGATATGCTAAATCATATTTCTTGTCTTCAAATATATTTAGAGGAGGGAGAAATAAATCGTGCTAAGGAGTATTTAAGGGAAATGGCAGGTACAACTCAAAGCCTTTCTAAAAAAATAATAACAGGTCATAATACCATAGATATTGTGGCAGCAGATGTTTTTGGTGCAGAAAAAGAAATAACTTTAAGGTGGATGGGAAAATTTCCTCAACACACAAACATATCAGACATGGACCTATGCAGCTTGTTTTCAAACTTACTTAAAAATGCATTGGAAGCCACAAAAAATTATGAAGGAGATGGAAAGGAAGTAATCGTTCAAATAAAAAAATATAGTTCTAGTTATTTCATTTTAGTAAAAAATCCATGTAAAAATAAGCCGGAGAAAATGGAAAATAAGTTTATTACAAGTAAAAATGATAAAGAAAATCATGGATTTGGAATGTTAAATATAGAGCAGATAATAAAAAAATATAAAGGAACTATTCAGTATGAATATAAAAATAATTTTTTTATGATTCGAATTGGTTTAGAAAATATTTCCATTGAAGAATCGTAAAAAGTCGACCTTTATCAAAAAAAGTCGACGTTAATCGAAGAAGTATAGAAAAAAGAGCTTATAGCCATTTAGATTGGCTGTAGGCTCTTTTTTTGTGATATTTCATTTCACGAAAAAGAAGAAATATATCGAGGAGGTTGTGTTATGAATGTGTGCTTTATTCAAATTTTCAGATTAATTTTCGATTTTATCTAATGCGCTATTATTTCAAAATTCGAGGTAAAAAGGACCTGCCGGTTCCCCCATAACTGGGCAGGCTCCTCCTTTTTACACAAAAGAATATTGAAAACTAGTATAACGAAAAAAAAGACAAGTCAAAGTGTCAGTTACTTATTATTCGCCGTATAGGCATTATTAGTATAAATAAAAGAACAAAAATTCAAACCAATTAAATGTACAACACCCCAAAATAGAGGAAAGGAAAAAAAATGAAGCAAAAAGTAAACCACAAAAAAAAGAAAAAAATATTAATCTACAGCATTATTGCCGCGGTTACCATAACATGTCATATGGAGGCTAAAGCCGAGACCTACACATATGACAAGCTAAACCGATTAAAAACCGTAACCTATGATGACGGAAGCTACGTGACCTACGAATATGATTCCAACGGAAACATGAAATCCTCCACTGTCTACGACAAAAAGGCAGCCGAAGAAGCCAAGAAAAAAGCCGAAGAAGAAGCTAAGAAAAAAGCTGAAGAAGAAGCCAAGAAAAAAGCCGAAGAAGAAGCCAAGAAAAAAGCCCAAGAAGAAGCTAAGAAAAAAGCCCAAGAAGAAGCCAAAAAAAAGACAGAAGAAACCGGACAGCTAACAGAAGAAGAAAAAAAGCAGGCAGAAGCCAAAAAGAGAGAGGAAGAGGTTAGAAAGCAGGATGAAGGTAACTATCAGGAAATATTAAAAAGAATGGAAGAGGCAAAAAAGCTTGAAAAAATTCAAAAAACCGAAACAAAGGTAATAAAGGCCATCAGCACCAACAAAAGCATAAAGGCAAAAGTTACAAAAAAGACCTATAAAAAAATAAATAAAGTAAAGAAGCTAAAAAAGGTAACATATAAGGATAAAAGTTATATTACCTGCAAATATAACGATAAAGGACAGCTAACCAGACTGGTAGCCAAAAAAGGAAAAAGCAGCAAGGTGAAACTGAAAAAAACAACAGCATATAAACTATCCACCAAGTGGAATAAGGTCATTAAAAAAGCTTATAAATAAAAAAGGAAAGGGAAAAGACAAATGAAGAGAAGAAAAAGAAATATATTATTAAAAAGAATAGTTGCGCTCATTATGGCAGTAACTATGCTACCATTTGCAGATTATGGGCAGGTGTTTGCTTATAGTGGGCAAAATAGTACCATAGATTTAAGCAACGAACAAACAGCAGTAAGTGAAAATACCGTAAAAGAATACTCCGAAAACCAGAATTCTACGCAGGAACAAAAAGAAAATAATGGTCAACAGGAAACGAATGTAGAAGAAAACCAAACGGAAGAAAGAGATAATGGAGAAAAGGGAATTGAGACACAGGAAGAGGTGACTAAAGAAACATCCGGTTTAGAAAAAACAGTGAAAGAACCTTGGATGAGAATAACAAAAGAAGAATTGGAACACATTCAACATGCAACTTTTGAAACTTATGAAGAAAAAACAATTGATTCTGAGGCACTTGTATTAACAGAAGATTTAGAAGTAGGAAATCTTTACATAAATGGAGAAAGTCTGGATTTAAATGGTTATACCTTAATTGTGTATGGTGACTTATTGCAAACAGGGGGAGAAGTGCGTTTAAATGGCGGAAAACTTATAGTAGGAAAAGATTACCGAATACAGACAAGAGAAGAAAAAGAGAACCCGCAACCGGAAGAAGACCCGTACATTTACAAAGAAAGCAATGGAAAACTTGTAATGACTGAAGAAACGGATTATTTGGTTGTTTGTGGAAGCTTTTATACAGATTCTACAGTTAGCCATGAAGGAAGTCTTACAGCAGGTATTATGGAAGTAATGGGAAACTTTACCCAGTTGTCTTCACAAAGTACAGAGAATTTTATGGCAACGGAGTCTCATAAAGTAATTTTTAGCGGTGAAGAAAATAAGGAGGTAACATTTTCCACTAATACCTTAAATAAATCCCAATTTTCTAATGTGGAGATTGGGTGTATCAACCAGAGTGAAAACAGTACAGATATCGACGACAATCAGGAGATGGAAACCGAAGATAAGCCAATACTGACTTTTACAGGAAATCCATATGTTTCAGGAGAAATAACAGATACAAAAAGCCATACGGTAATTGGAAAAATCGGGATAGGCAGTACTACCGGCTTTACAGATGGATATTTTGGCGGCGGTGCATATATTCTAGAGCAATATCCAATTCTGCAAAATAAGAAAATTACACTTGAGGGGGATATTGAAATCGCCGCAAAAGTGTCTATATATGGAATTTTAGAAACGAAAGGTAATGTTCTGGTTACCCAATCAGGAATTAGCATGGAAGGTGGTGAGCTGTTAGTAGGAAATAATCTTACAGTAAAAGCAGGAAACCATAAAGATGAAGATTCCGGACTTAAAATGTATCATGATGAAGATTATGTGCTGGTAGGAGGAGATTTTTTATATCAGCCCTGGGGCAAACAAAATTTGTCAGCAGGTGTTCTTGAAATAAAAGGAAATGCTACTATAGAAAAAGAATTTCAGGCAAACGGCAGTCATAAGACAGTTTTTTCGGGAGAGAAAAAACAGGTAATTTCTATGGCGGACGGGATGTATTTTCACATTCTGGAGTTAAAAAATGAAAGTCCGGAAGGAGTCTATTCCGAGAAAATTCTGTCCAAAAACCAGCTTATTCGTAATGGTTGCCAGCTTACCTATGGTGAAATGGAAGGCAGCTTTGGGTATACGTTAAAACAGGATGAGGTTATAGAAGGAGACTTTATACTTTTAGATGATACATTGGATTTAAATGGATACAGCCTAAGAATTAAAGGCAATTTAGTTCAGGCATCAGGTGTAGTTGTAATAAATGGCGGTTTACTGACTGTAGAGGGGGATTATCGTCAACAGGGCATGACAACCACCTCAAATAATAGTCAGGATTCAAAGACTTCTGAAGCAGAAGATCAGGAAAAAACATACGGAGTTAGCAATGGCTACCTGCAGATGACGAATGAAGCAGATCAGGTGCTTATAAATGGAAGCATGTATGTGGAGACTACAGCAGATACAACCGGAAAGCTGACTAATGGCGTACTGGAAGTAAAAGGAGATTTTATACAGAAAAAAACAGAGGGTTTCAATAATTTTAAAGCATCTGACAACCATACACTTGTGCTTTCAGGAGAAGAAAAGCAAACTCTGAACATGGAATATAGCATCCTAAATGGCTCCCAAATTTGCAATCTGGAAATGAAAAATGCAGGTGAACAGGGAGTTGTAATTGAAAACCGTCCGTATATAGCGGGAATGATTACAGATTCTAATAAAAATACAACAGGTCAGATTGCCATCGGAAGTAATACACAATTTGTAAAAGGATATTTTGGTGGAAGTGTATACACGCTAGGGGAAATAGCAGTCAGACAAAATCTGGATGTTTGCGGCAATATGGATATTGCGCAGAATGTTTCCATTTACGCAGACTTAACTGTGAGAGGAAATGTAGTTGTAAATCCCGGACCGGGTATAGGCGGAATTTCTATGGAAGGTGGTAAGCTTACAGTAGGAAAAAATCTAACCATAAACCAATATACCTATGGAATCAAAATGGCTAATGACAACGATTATATTTTGGTATACGGAGATTTTACCTATCAGCCAAGGGACAAATGGGATATAAAAGCCGGAACTCTGGAAATAAAGGGAAATGTTAATATTGTTAAAAATTTCTTCGCTACCGGTACGCATAAAACAATTTTAAGCGGCAAAAGTAAGCAGACGGTAACTATGGCAGATGGAATGTATTTTCATATCCTGGAGCTGCAAAATTATAGTGAGGAAGGCATCTATTCAGAAAAAGCACTGCAAAAATCCCAGCTGATTCGTAATGGTTGTAAAATTTCCTACGGAACAACAGAGGGAAATTATGGAGAAACCTTAGAGGAAGATAAGGTAGTAGAAGGAGATTACATCCTATTAGATGATATACTTGACCTAAATGGACATAGCCTTACTATAAAAGGAGATTTTGTCCAGCCGGCAGGAGAAGTCTATATAAATGGTGGTACTCTGATTGTTGAGGGAGACTATCGTCAGCAGAGTACAGAAGCCAATGACGAAAATGAAGCCACAGGTTATGGAGTAAGCAGTGGTTTACTTCGCATGGAAAAAGAAGAAGACCATGTATTGATTAAGGGAAGCATGTACATAGAAAGTGCAGCGGATACAACAGGAAAGCTTAAAAATGGTGTATTGGAAATAAAAGGGGATTTTATTCAGAAAAAGACAACAAAACTTACTAATTTTGCGCCATCTGATAATCATGTCCTGTTACTTTCAGGAGAAGGAAAGCAGACGGTAAATATGGAATACAGTGCGTCAGGAAATTCCCATATAGAAAATCTGGAAATCACTAACAGTAGTGCAGACGGGATAACCTTTGAAAATTCTCCATACATAGCCGGTATCATAAAAAGTCAACAGGGACAAAACACAGCAGGTCAGATTAAAATTGGTTCAGGTACAACTTTACCAGCCTTTTATCCGGGAGATGTATGCTCCTTAGAGGAAATTACCATAAAAGAAGGGGAAGAAGTAGCAATAGGTGGAAATCTGGAATTTACCCAGAATCTTTCTATTTATGGATGCTTATCTGTAGGCGGAAATGTAGATGTAAAGCCGGTTAATTATACCGGTGGAATCATTATGGAGGGTGGCAGCCTGAAAGTTGGGGAAAACTTAACAGTTCACCCGCAATTTAATCAAAGCTATGGAATCCAGATGACCCATGAAAGTGATTATTTACTTGTTGGGGGTAATTTCACCTATAATCCAGAGTATGAATGGAAGTTTAATGCCGGAACCCTGGAATTAAAGGGCGATGTGGATATAAAAAGCTGTTTTCATGCTGATGGAACTCACAAAACAATTCTAAGCGGTGAAAGTAAGCAGACGGTAACTATGGCAGACGGAATGTATTTTCATATTCTGGAGCTGCAAAATTACAGTGAGGATGGAGTATATTCAGATAACGCTATACAAAAATCCCAGCTAATCAGAAATGGCTGTAAACTTACCTATGGCAATATGGCAGGAAGCTATGGCTATACATTAGAGCAGGATCAGATAATTGAAAGTGATTTTACTTTAGTAGATGATGTACTGGACTTAAACGGACATACTCTTACGATAAAGGGCGATCTGATACAGTCGGGTGGTGAAGTTTTTGTAAATGGAGGAAAGCTCATTGTAGAAGGAGATTATCGCCAGCAAAGCTACAATAGTACAGAAAAAAGTTATGGAGTTAGCAGTGGTTTACTGCATATGGAAAATGAAGCTGACTATGTATTAGTGAGTGGAAATATGTATATTCAAACCACTGCGGTTACAACAGGAAAGCTTGCAAATGGCGTATTGGAAGTAAAAGGAGATTTTATTCAAAAGAAAACCAGTACACTTGCCAACTTTAATCCATCTGACAGCCATATTTTGTTATTGTCAGGTCAGGTAAAACAGACTGTAAGCATGGAATATACAGCTATAGGAAGTTCACATATACAAAATCTGCAAATAACAAATAATAATGAGATGGGAATAAGTTTCCAAAACTGTCCTTATGTGGCAGGTACCATAACCAGTCAAAAGGGACAAACTGTAGCAGGACAAGTTGGAATTGGTACAAGTACAATCTTACAAAATGGATATTATCCGGGTGATATCTGTATATTACAGGAAATTACCGTAAAGGAAGATGAGCAGATGGAAATTGGTGGTAATCTGAAAATTACTCAAAATCTCTCTATTTTCGGTAGTGTGCAGGTAGATGGAAATATAGAGGTAAGGCCAGCCGGTTTTAATGGTGGAATTATCATGGAAGGTGGCAGTCTGAAGGTAGGGAAAAATTTAGAGATATATCCGGAAAATACCTTAATCTGTGGAATTCAAATGCTTCATGAAAGTGATTATATTCTGGTAAAGGGAGATTTTAGTTATAATCCGGGATATGAGTGGGATTTAACTGCGGGAACCTTGGAATTAAAAGGAAATGCAAACATCAGTACCTGTTTTCATGCAAAAAATAAACATAAAACCATTTTAAGCGGCGAGAGTAAGCAGACGATTACTATGGCAGATGGTATGTATTTCAATATTTTAGAAATACAAAATTATAGTGAAGAGGGAGTATATTCCGAAACAGCATTACAAAAAACCCAACTGATTCGTAACGGTTGCAAGCTTACCTATGGCGATATGGAAGGTAGCTATGGTTACACTTTAGAGAAGGATGAGACAATTGAAGAAGATTTTATTTTAATAGACGATGTACTGAACTTAAATGGCCATACTCTTACGATAAAAGGAGATTTTATACAGCCGGGTGGTGAAATTTTTGTAAATGGAGGAGCTTTAATTGTAGAGGGAGATTACCGTCAGCAAAGTAAAAATACAGCAGAATCCGGTGAAAATGAAAATTATGGAGTTAGCAGTGGCTTACTACACATGAAAAATGAAGATGACTATGTACTCATAAAAGGAAATATGTATGTAGAAACCAAAGCAGATACTGTGGGTAAACTCACAAATGGAACACTGGAGGTAAAAGGTGATTTTGTTCAAAAGAAAACAGCTACTTTAAGTAATTTCAATTCCTCCCATAGTCACACTCTTGTATTGAGTGGAGAAGAAAAGCAGACTGTTACAATGGAATATACGGATGATAAAAATTCCTATATTACAAATTTGGAAATTGACAATAACAGTGAAGGTGGTATTGTTTTTGAAAATAGTCCTTATGTAGCAGGCAATATAACAGCACAAAAAGGGCAAAAAGCAGCAGGTCAAATCGGGATCGGAACAAATACCAGACTACAAAATGGTTATTTTCCGGGAGATGTGCGTATTGTGCAGGGAATTGTTATAAATGCAGAGGATGAATACGAAATAGGTGGTAATCTGGAGATTAATCAAAAGCTTTCTATTTGTGGTAGTTTGTGTGTAGGAGGAAATATTGATGTAAAACCTTCCAATTATCTGGGTGGAATCGTTATGCAAGGTGGTAGCCTGAAAGTAGAAAAGAACCTGAATACTTATGTAACATGCAATGTAAGCTATGGTATCCAGATGATTCATGAAAGCGATTATATTTTTGTAGGCGGAGATTTTAATTATGGTCCCGGAAACGAATTAGCTTTAACTGCCGGCACTTTGGAATTAAAAGGAAATGCAGATATTACATCCTGTTTCCATGCAAAAGGCACTCACAAAACCATTTTAAGTGGCGAAAGTAAACAGACCATTACCATGGCTGATGGAATGTATTTTAACATTTTAGAGCTTCAAAACTATAGCGATGAAGGAGTTTATTCTCAGAAAGCACTGCAGAAGGCAAAGCTTATTCGAAATGGTTGTAAGCTTACTTATGGCGATATGAAAGATGGTGTTTACGGCTTTACCTTGCAGGATGATTATGTAGCAGAGGGAAACCTTATCCTTATAGACGATGTAATGGATTTAAACGGCCATACTCTTACTATCAGAGGTAACCTGATACAGGCTGGCGGAGAAATTCTCATAAATGGTGGAACACTTATTGTAGAAGGAGATTACAGGCAGCAGACACAAAAGACAGTTAATGGAAATAGTACTTACGAAGCTTCCAGTGGCTTTCTGACCATGACAAACGAAAACGATACAGTAGAAATTGCAGGCGATTTTATTATGCAACAGGTATCCGGTGTGGAAGGTCATTTTACAAAAGGAACTTTAAATATTAAGGGCAATTTCCAGCAAATAGGTGCCAATGGTTTTGTTGCAGAAAAAAACCATACAGTATGTTTTAATGGCGAGGAAACACAGAAGTTTATAAATGAAACAAATGGTATTATTGGAAACTTAACCATTGAAAATACCAGTAAAATGGGTGTTGTACAAAGCTCCCAAAACAAGGTGCTTGGTACAGTAACTGACCTTAACAACCAATTATCAGGCAGTGGTAATCTTATAATTGACAACTTTTCACAGTTAGCAGAGGGTAACTGCGGAGGCAATGTTACAATTACCGGAGAAAACACATTAGAAAGCAATATTGAAATAGAGGGAATTATAACAGTAGATGGCACATGTAAGCTTAATGGATATGAGCTTTGTGCAAATGCATGTACCATAAACGGTTCCTTGTATGTAGAAGGTGGAAGCCTGCTTCTAACTTCTTATTTGAATGTGGCAAAAAAAGGCTATTTTGTTATGACAGATGCGAAAGGATATGCATTTGTAAATGGAGATATGACCTTTGCTACGAAAAATTCCCATAGTGGTCTCTTAACTAACGGAATCTTGGAAGTAAAAGGCGATTTTACTCAGAAAGCAGCTGCTAACTTTATAGCAACTGAAAATCATACAACAAT
The DNA here is from genome assembly GCA_017436305.1 of Lachnospiraceae bacterium. Taxonomy (GTDB): domain Bacteria; phylum Bacillota; class Clostridia; order Lachnospirales; family Lachnospiraceae; genus RGIG3040. The sequence continues at coordinate 1,654 of JAFSDJ010000017.1, read as the reverse complement.
ACTTAGCAAAAAAACAACAACGACAGGAAGAATAAAGGTTCAGACAATAAGCTTTAGCCATCCGGGGGAGGCAAGATTCCACAAGCTGATATTAAAAAAGAGCTTAAAGACAGGATATATTTTTCATAACACACCGGAAACCATAGCGGATGAAGTAATTTATCAGGTGACAGATGAAACTGCGCCTGACGCGGTAGGTCAGGTTTCTGTTGGAAATATAACAGCCAGCACGATTCATATCAGCTATGTGGCAGCAACAGATAACAATGCAGTTGCCGGATATGAAATTTACCGAAACGGTAAAAAGATTGCTGTTACAAATACTCTTTCTTATACAGATACCGGATTAACACCGGAAACTACATATACCTATACCGTATATGCCTTTGATGAGGACAAAAACCTAAGTGAAGCCTCAAAAGAGGTACAGGCAACCACATTGGCAGATGAACTGGCACCGGATCAGGTAACCGGATTGTCTGTTATAAGCAGTGCAGGTTCCTCTATTACCCTGTCATGGAAACCTTCGGCTGATAATGTGAAAACAACTCATTATACTTTATACAGAGATGGTGAGTTAGTTGCAGATAACTTAGAACGTACTAAATATACCGATAGCGGACTAAAAGAAAATAAACTTTATATTTACACCATAACAGCCTCTGACAAAGCGGGAAATGTTTCTCAGATTAGCGAGGAAGTGCATGGTGTAGTGACTATGCCTAAATTTACCTATGTTTCCCCAGAGGATTATGCTACCATCGGCGGAGAACAGGTTATGCTTGAAGCAAGATTTTCTTCTGCAGGAAACAGCATAGGAAATAAAGTAGTCATGGAATATTTGGATGAGGAAAAAGAAATATGGAAGCAGATTACGCCTACTCCATTAGGACAGAAGGTTTACGATAGCAGTCAGTATTATGTATCTTACCCATGGGATATTTCAGGTTTCGCAGAAGAAAAAGAAATTGATGTGCGGTTCACACTAACAGATAAGGATGGAAAAAGTAAGGAAACATTAGTGACCTATTCGTTAGATAGAACTGCGCCAAATCCGCCAAGAAATTTACAGATTACAGATAGCGAAGGTACACTTAAGCTTACTTGGGATAGAAGTACAAGTGCAGATGTGGCAGGCACCATAATCAGAAGACAAAAGGATGATGGAGCCTTCGAAATCATAGCGGATATTACTGACGTGGATATGGAATGGTACATAGACAAAGATGTGGAAACAGGGGCAATCTATACCTATACACTGCAATGTTATGACAAATTTGGTCAGAGAGGAACCTTGTCTTCGTCTGCTACCGATTCGCCATTACCGGATGAATCTGCTCCAACTATTGAAGATATGCTCCCGGTATCCTCTGCTGTCGGCCAGACTATTTCCATTCAGGTAAAAGCTAAGGATAATCGGAAGGTGGAGAATATTTCTCTTTATGGTAAATACAAAGAGGAAGAAAAATGGCAGTTTATTGTGGAAAAACAGGCAGAAAACGATCAGATAGCTTATGAGTTAGACACGGCTAACTATACGGAAGGCGAGTATCAGATAAAAGCAGTTGCAAAGGATAAGGCAGGAAATACCAACGAAGAACTTTGTTTCAGAACATACACCATCGACCATACCGGAATTTCTAAAATTATGTTA
>JAFSDJ010000016.1 GCA_017436305.1 Lachnospiraceae bacterium | reverse complement strand
TGATAACAGAAGTACTGACGCCTTTATTGTTGACGTAACCTTTCGAAATATAAAACGATTCTGAATTTTTTGATTTAGATGTCGTAACTCGCATACAAAAATCCTCCTATACTTTATTTTACAACACATTACAATAAAATGTAATAGAATAAAACAGGTAATTTGACACAAAAAAAGCAGGTTTTATGCGACCTGCGAGTAATTTTTCTAATATACAACTGTCAAACTCCCGTGTCGAAAACCCGCCAGCTGTGGTGGAAGATTAAGAAGTAAGGAATTTAGGATTAAGGAAAAATTGGATAAAAAACTGTTGTAATATTAGAAAAGTTTGGTATAATGTAATCAAATAAAGGCAATCGCCACAGAGTGGTTGACCGGAATGAAAGATAAAAACCTTCCCGCACCGAGCAAAGTACAGGGAAGGTTTTTGTTATGTTAGTGACAAATCAAATAAATGAATGTCAGCAGTGCTAAGAGAAACATTCCAAAAGACATTAAATCTTTAAAATCGAAATTATTTTTCATAAGCATCACCTCCATTCTGTTAGAATGAAGGTCAACTACCCTGTAACACGATTGCCGGTAGCATTTCTGCTACTAAGAAAACTATATCATAAACCAAAACAGAACACAAGTTTGAATAGACGAAAATATAAAGAAATTTAAACTCGATATAGTTTGCAATTTTTGATATCATTTTTCTATTTATAGAGGGTGAATTGTTATTTTAGTACTAAGAGGTATTTAAGTTTTTTAGAATAGAAGAATGCCCCACGGACCATTAAACGGTGTCGTGACAGAATTTGTGTTTCCAATCTGACTGATACCGTGGAAAGTCAGGATTTGGAGAAGACTTTTGAACGTTTTTATACAACTGATAAGTCCAGAAGCAGGAAAACAACAGGACTTGGACTTGCTATTGTAAAGAAATTTGCTATGCAGATGGGCGGAGATGCCAAGGCAGAGTTAAAAGGCGGACGTTTTACCATAGAGGTCTGCTTGCCGGCTGTGGTGGAAGATTAATAATTAAGGAAAATTGAAAGAAAGATATGGGAAAGAGTACTATCAGGGTTTGATGGCACTTTGAATCAGCTTTTGATCAGCACCATTAAAAAGGCGAAGAGTTACGTTACCAACAATCAGTTCTGCTGCAACATCAGTGTTCTTGCTTAATGGCAGAGGGCAAGCGTTTTGCTCTATTACAGGACTAGCTATCTCCTTAACTACCACATCCAGCTTAATTACTTCCTGAGCAACAGCAGTTCCAACAGATTTGCTCTGTGAATCTGGAAAAGTATAGCCACTTTGGCGACACTCCATGATGAGTTTGAACTGCTCATCTTTTCTAACAAATTTTCGTTTCATACTGATTGGCTCCTTTAATATAGAGTGAAACACTTGCGTCTAGCCTGTGTTTCCTACCAATCATTATAAATAATCTAACGTCCATAGGGAATCCACCCTATAATTAGGCGCTTACAAAAGAGAAGAATTGATTTATTGAAATAATGGCTTCATAAATAATTTGCTTTTTTGCAATAAATCATTTTTTTCTCTCAATTATGTGTTGCTTTTGGGAGATAATATAATTGACATTTAGAAATAAAAATAATACAATAAACTCGTAAGTTGAAAACTTATAAGTTGATAAAGAGGTGCTTTATGTTTTATTGCAGAGAAAGAGAAATGCGAGATTTGAATAAAAGATACAACAGAGGCGAATTTGAATGTATTGTCATTTATGGACGTCGTCGTGTGGGTAAGACAGCCCTCATTAACGAATTTTGTAAAGATAAGCCTACCATTTTCTTTTCTGCACTTAATGCATCGAAAAAAGAAAATCTTGAAGCATTTTCAAAAGCGATATGCGAAAAAGAGCATCCGGGTACAGACTTAGCTCCGGTTTATACATCGTTTGATGCGGCATTTACTAAAATTACGCAGATGGCAGAAAATGAGAGATTAGTGCTTGTAATTGATGAATATCCATATCTTGCAAAAGCAAGTAAATCTATTTCATCTCGTTTACAGCATATTATTGACCATACTTGGAAGAATGGAAAGTTATTTTTGATTTTATGTGGTTCATCCATGAGTTTTATGGAATATCAGGTTTTAGGTTACGAAAGTCCTTTGTACGGACGACGTACCGGACAGTTTAAGGTACAGGCATTGTCCTATAAGGAAATTAAAGAATTTAATCCGTCACTTACAGAAGAGCAGCAGGCTTTTGTGTATGGTATTACTGGTGGAATACCACATTATATCAATAAACTTGCTGTGGGAGATGATGTGGATGAGGCGTTAAAAGATAATCTGTTTAATACATCAAGTTACTTGTTTGAGGAGCCGGAAAATCTCTTGAAGCAGGAACTTAGAGAGCCTGCAATTTATAATTCAGTGATTACAGCAGTTGCAGGTGGAGCATCACGTTCTAATGAAATTGCGACTAAAGTAGGGATAGAAGCACCGATTTGTGCGAAGTATCTGAAAGTATTATTAGACCTTGGTATTTTGATAAAGAAAACGCCGATTACGGAGAAACCGGGAAAGAAAACAGTATATGCAATTGGCGACAACTTTTTTAAATTCTGGTATCGTTTTGTACCACAGAATACATCATCTATCAGTGCAGGAAGAATTGAGCATATTTATGATTCTGTCATTAAAAAGCATTATGCTGATTATATGGGACGTATCTTTGAACAGATGTGTAGAGAATATTTGTTTTTATATGCAATAGATGTGCCGGTTCTGTTGTCCGACATTGGTCAGTGGTGGGGAACGGATTCAAAGCATAAAAAAGAAGTGAAAATAGATATTGTTGGTACTCCGGCAGAAGGGAATGAATACATTATTGGTTCATGTAAGTACAAGAATGAGCCAGTCGGTATAGATGAATTAGAACTCATCAAGGAGTATGCAGAAGTATTTGGAAAAGGAAATAAATATCATTATTACATTTTTTCTAAGAGTGGTTTTACAAATGGTCTAAAGGAGCTTGCAGAGAGAGGAGAGGTTAGACTGGTATCCTTGGAGGATATGTATAAGTAATTTGTCGTTTGAAGAACGAACGAGAGTAACAGCAAGAATAATAGATGAAATCAAAGGCAGAATGATGGAGGATATTGTTCTTTTAGAAACAAAGCTTTCAAAAAAGAATTGCGAGGTGTTCCGATTACAGTTTGCAATTGGCGAATTCGATATGGTTGTTTTTAATCCGGATGAAGGAACTTGTGAAATCTATGAAATTAAGCATAGTAAAGAAGTTGTTTCCAAGCAGTGCAGACATTTGTTAGATGAACAAAAATGCAAGGATACGGAAATGATAATCAAACCAACCTTAAAATTAAAACCAAATTTTTCATATGGGAGTGATTAAAATGAAATGTGACGTAGTAATTGTAGGTGCCGGACCGGCGGGGATTTTTACAGCTTTAGAGATGTTAAAAAAGGGGACAAAAAAGAAAATTATTCTTGTAGAAAAGGGACATTCTATCAAGCAAAGAAAATGCCCTAAAAATCAGACTAAAAAATGCTTAAACTGCAATCCGTGTAACATTACCACCGGATTTTCCGGTGCAGGTGCTTTTTCGGATGGAAAGCTTTCTTTAAGCTGCGAGGTTGGTGGTGATTTACCATCTTTGATAGGGGAAGCATATGCCCAGGAAATGATTGATTACACTGATACAATTTATTTAGAATTTGGTGCAGATACAAAGGTGGAGGGTATTAACCAGACAGAGAAGGTAAAGGATATCCGGAAAAAAGCCATACAGGCAGGTCTTAAGCTGGTGGATTGTCCGATTCGCCATTTGGGAACGGAAAAAGCCCAGGAAATCTATTCTGCCATTGAGGAATATTTAAAAGCACATGGTGTAGAAATTATATTTGATCGAAACTGCCACGATATTATATTGGAGAATGGAACATGTAAAGGTGTTATTATTGAAAAGGAAAAACATCCGGAAACCAGAGAGGAAATTTTTGCAGAGCATACAGTAATCGCCACCGGAAGACGAGGAGCAGAATGGCTTGAAAAAATTTGTGCCAAATATGATATTGCACACAAGCCGGGAACTGTGGATATTGGAGTCAGAGTGGAAGTGCGGAATGAGATTATGGAGGATGTAAACAATGTGCTTTATGAATCAAAGCTGATTGGTTATCCTCGTCCATTTAAAAATAAAGTAAGAACCTTCTGCCAAAATCCCGGAGGCTTTGTAAGTCAGGAAAATTATGATGATGATTTAGCGGTAGTAAATGGACATTCCTACAAGGAATTAAAATCAAATAATACCAATTTGGCAATTTTATGCTCCCACAATTTTACGGAGCCATTTAACCAGCCTATAGAATATGCCAAAAAGATTGGAGAATTAAGCAATATGCTTGGAGCCGGACAAATTTTAGTGCAGCGCTATGGAGATATTCTGGATGGCAAACGCACATGGGAAAAAGAGTTATCCCAGTCTAATGTAAGGCCTACACTGCCGGATGCAATAGCAGGAGATATTACATCAGCCATGCCATATCGTTCCATGATTAACATTATTAACTTTATTCAGGCTGTAGACCATGTGGTACCGGGCTTTGCGGCAACAGAAACACTTCTGTATTCTCCAGAGCTTAAATTTTACAGCAACAGAGTAAAAATGGATGAACATTTTAATACTAATGTAGAGGGACTTCACTGCCTTGGAGATTCCAGCGGCTGGACGAGAGGACTTATGATGGCATCTGCAATGGGTGTGATTATGGGAAGACACTTGACATAAAAAAATAATTACGGGGAATATTTCTTTATTCCCCGCAATTTTAAGTAGGAGCATAAAACAATGGCAAAACAAAAGGAAATCAAAACAAATGCAATGCGTATTTTAGAAAAGAAGAAAATTCCATTTACCCATCTTACTTACCAGTGTGAAGAATTTATTGACGGTGGACAGATAGCAGATATGTTAGAACTGGAACATGAAAAAGTATTTAAAACACTGGTAACAGTTGGAAACGACAAAAACTATTATGTTTTTGTACTGCCAATTGATGATGAATTGAATTTAAAAAAAGCCGCAAAAGCAGTTGGGGTAAAAGCATTATCCATGATACATGTTAAGGACATTCAGACAGTTACAGGCTATATTAGAGGCGGTTGTACTGCAATAGGCATGAAAAAACAGTATCGTACTGTTATTAGTGATTTTGCAAAAGATTTTGAGGAAATTATAGTTAGTGGTGGAAGAATTGGTTCCCAGATTCAGTTAAAACCACAGGATTTATGTGATGCCTCCCAAGGTATTTTCGGTAATATTACAGAGAGAGTAAGAAGTGAGGCCTGATTAATGGTAAGTTAGTAAATTCAGAGAGCTCTTTAATAAATGTTGTTTTACGAGCAAGGTTTATATATTTTCTATCAGATATTTTACAAAGATTATTATGTTACATATGAATGAAGTAAAGGATGATGTGCCGAATATACGCCAACTGTTATGCTTTATTAAATTTATCAAATTTTTATAAATAAAAACTTGAAATATCATATCTCTATATGTTAGACTAAACAAAAGCATTTATATTCTAATTTCAAAGCAGACAACCATATCTGAAAAACAATTCTGCAAATCAAAGAACATCAATGCTTTATTTTTCCAAGGAAAACAGGTAAATAAAAGCGGCGAGGTTTTTTGAAAATCATCTATTAAGAACATAAGAACCTCCTGCAAAAAGGAGGAATTGTATGAAAAAACACACAAAGAAGATGCCCAAAAAGAGAAGGATGTCTGCTGTTATTAGGAGCTATCGGGATACAATCTTTCGGATGATATTTAAAAATAAGCGGGAACTATTAGTATTATATAATGCTGTAAATGGCACCCATTATACCAATCTGGACGATTTACAGATTACTACTTTGGAAAATGCTATTTACATGAATATGAAAAATGATGTTTCCTGCATGCTAGACATGCGGATGAATTTGTATGAGCATCAATCCACAGTGAATCCTAATATGCCTTTGCGAGATTTATTTTACATTGCAAGACTTTCCGATTCTTTTGAAGTTAGTGGTGAAGTCAATTTGGAACTTACAGCAGTCCAGTTAAACATTAATCCAGGCTATAATGAAGAGTTAAAAAAGGGCTGTCCCACTTTATATCAGTATGTCTGTTATGTAGAAAAGGTAAGAAAAAATAAAGAAACCATGCCAATAGATGTGGCTGTCAAAAAGGCTGTAGATGACTGCATTAAAGAGGATATTTTAAAGGAATTCTTATTGAAAAATAAGTCGGAGATGATACAGGTGAGCATATTTGAATATGACGAAGAAAAGCATAAGAAGTTTTTAAGAGAAGAGGGATTTGAGGATGGCTTAGAGCGTGGACGTGCAGAAGCAATTATAGAGTTGCTTGAAGAAATGGGTGATGTTTCAGATGCGCTAAGAGAAGCAATTCTATCAGAGAAAGATATATCAGTGTTGAAAAAATGGAATAAATTAGTTGCGAAGGCAGATTCCATAGAAGATTTTCTGAAAGTTATCAATTATAATAATTAATAAGGAAATGATTTCAGGTATATGAAATAGTTACTGTACACACAGCAGCCAGACACTTGCTGTCAGGCTGCGTAATAGCATGATACAAGAGTTGATTTCTGCTTCGCGAAGCGAATTAGCATGCAGAAATCAATAGTTACTGGTTACGGAGTGAACAGTAACATGAAATAATAACAAATAACAGGTATATGAAATAAGCAGTTGACATTTTAAAGTAGCATGCAATATAATAGCCATATCTAGGAAAATAAGAAAGAGAGGAATTGCGTTTGTTAAGCATTGTAAGAATGGAGAAAAAAGCCAACTAAACAGTTGACAGGGACTGATAATAAGTGCTGTTTTATAAGGAAAGTGCGCTAGGAGTCTGTCCTTCTATCAGTGTTGAAGCGGTTGCTGGAAATATTGTTAACAGTAACCCGTGTCGCTGATACTTCTGCCTTACAATATGCTTCGAACTTTACATGGATATTTTTATTACAGTAGGATATTTCTCTGAAATTCTCTGCTATAATAAAGCACTTTTGTGTTACTATTCACACAGCAGTGTGAATACACAGTTACCAATACATGATTCTCAGACCATGAAGCATTATGCCGGACGGCAGTGTTCATGGTCTTTTTGTTATGTTTATGGCAAAAACAGACCTTGTTTATGCGGAATTGATATTGCAGGCAGAATAAAAAAGAAAATAAAAAGATTAAATATTGAAAGATAATAGGAGAATTTATTATGAACAGAATTATTAAACCAGTTACCAATGAATACAAGAAAATATCCTTGGATTTTGTAGAAAAAGTATTTACAGAATATGCAAATGAAGAAGAAGGCCAACTTGTCCGCAATCTTGTAGAAGAAATACGAAGCAAAAAATACTATATACCGCAGTTAGACCTTATGATGATAAATGAGTTTGGAGAAATCATAGGATATGTATTGTTTTCAAAATTTCCGTTGGAAGGAAAATACGAAAATGAATTATTAATTCTTTCCCCGGCAGCTGTAAAAACGGATCTTCAAAGACAGCATATATCTAAGGAATTAATTGAATATGGATTTAAACAGGCAGAAAATATGGGCTTTCATGCTGTGTTAGTGGAAGGTAACCCAATGAATTATAATTCCCGAGGTTTCCAAACTTCTGCAGATTTTGGAATTGTTGCAGATGAATCCATAAAGCTGCCGGATATTAAGTGCCTGATGGTAAAAGAGTTAAAAGAAGGTGCCCTGAAAAAAATAAAGGGCATTGTAAAATATGATATGTATCAATCATTAACCTAATTATATAATAAAAGAGTACAGCATTATTTTTGAGGGATGTTGTTCTAATAGAAAGGATAAAAATGAACTCAGCAGAAGCAATGTTAGAATTTGATAAAATAAAAGAAAAATGGCTTGAATTTGCCTACACAAAAGAGGCAAAGGAAGAAATTAAAAACACTGTGCCCGAGTTATCAGAAAGTAAATTGCTAACCAGGCAAAGGGAAACCACAGAAGCAAAGCTCATGATTGAAAAAGGTGGCAACCCACCACTAACTTCAATGGAGGGAATTAAAGAGTTTCTTTCGATTGCAGAAAAAGGTGGCTGTCTTAGCGGAGCCCAGTTAGAAGAAGTTGGAAATGTACTTGTGGCAGTAAAAAGGTTAAAAGATTATTTAGACAGATGTAAGCAGTTTGAAATCTCTTTAGCTTATTTTGAAGAAAATCTGGATGCTTTGGATGAAGTAAGGAATATGATTCGCATGCAGATAAGAAATGGTAGTGTAGACGATGAAGCTTCCAAAATGTTAAAATCTTTAAGAATGGATTTGGACAAAACAGAAAGTAAAATGAAGGAAAAGGCAGAAGCTGTTATGCGTTCCAATAAAGAATGTATGTCAGATAACTTTTGTACTATGCGAAACGGTCATGTATGTATTCCGGTAAAAAAGGAATATAAGTTTAAAATCAGTGGAAGTGTAATTGATAAATCATCCACCGGAAATACTCTGTTTATAGAACCTTCTCAAGCAGCAAAATATTATGAGCAATTACAGCTTATAAGAATTGATGAGGAAAATGAGGAACGCCGGATTTTATATACCCTTACAGCCATGTTGGCAGATGTTTCATCTATAATGGCGAATAACGAAAGAATTATACAAAAACTGGATTTTATCTTTTCGAAAGGAAAGCTAAGCCTGACTTATGACGGAGTTGAACCAGCCATAAATACAGAGAGAAGAATTTCCTTAAAAGATGGCAGACACCCACTTATGGATAAAAGTACCTGTGTACCGTTGCAATTTCAAATAGGAAATGGAATCAAGGGTATTATCATTACCGGACCAAATACAGGTGGAAAAACTGTAGCAATTAAAACGAACAATCAAAATAAAATAAATTTACAGCTAAAAAAAGAACCAACTCCAACAATACAAAAGAAAAAGCAATCTAAAAAAGAGCAAAAAAATGCCATGAAGTTTAAACTTGGCGACAGCGTAATTGTTTATCCGGATAAAAAAATCGGCATTGTATGTGAAAAAGCCAACGAAAAAGGTGTTTTACGAGTGCAATTGCAAGGTAAAAAAATCTGGGTTAATCACAAAAGGATTAAACTCCATGTAGCGGCGGAACAACTGTATCCGGAGGATTATGATTTTTCCATTATATTTGACTCTGTGCAAAACAGGAAAATAAGACATCAGATGGAACGAAAATATGTAAAGGATTTGCAAATTGAGCTGGATCCTTTAGAAAAGTAATTCAAAATGGGATATAATGAATAAACAGTAATATTTGAAGTTGTCGTTAAAGGCAGAAAGGGCAAAGAGAATGAAAAAAAGAAAATTACAAATAGGGATTTTATTTATAATGCTTGTACTTTGTGCTATATTCTGTTACTGGCAAAATAATGGGCTTGAATATTCCTATTACCAGTATGAAACAGATAAAATCGGAAATGATTTAGACGGTTATAAAATTATACAGATTTCCGACCTTCATAATAAGGAATTTGGTAAAAACCAAGAGAAACTTTTAGACAGAATAAACCGGTATGGGCCGGATATGATTGTAGTAACAGGAGACATTGTAGACAGCAATCATACGGATGTTGATGCCGCTATTACATTTTTGGAAGGAGCGGTAAAGTTAGCACCGGTTTACTACATAACAGGAAATCATGAATACTGGCTAACAAAAGAAACACGAGAAGATTTATTTTCGCGCATTGTAGAAACAGGCACAAATTACCTTGATAATAGCAAAGTTGAAATAAAAAAAGGAAATGACAGCTTTGTAATGATCGGGTTAGATGATGAATGTTTAAAAGACCCTACATTACAAACAATTTCTAAGGATATTACAAATCAGTTTACTATTTTACTGGCCCATGAACCTCAAAATTTAAACAGGTACAGTCAGGCACCGGTAGATCTGGTTTTATCAGGACATGCCCATGGCGGACAGGTAAGATTACCGTTTATAGGAGGTCTTGTAGCACCGGATCAGGGATTTTTCCCTGAGTATACAGCCGGATGGTATGAAGAAAATGGGACTTCCATGATTGTTAGTAGAGGGCTTGGGAATAGTGTGATACCGATTCGTGTGTTTAACAGGCCGGAGATTGTCTGTGTGGAATTGAAGTGTAAATAGGATTAATTATAAATGGGGTATATTACAAATAACTTAAAAAAAAGGAGAAATTATGCATAAGGACAATCATGTTACAACATTTATGTTAGCTACAGCTAACGATAAACATGAAATTGAACAAAATCGCTGCGCGATGGCCTGCCAAGGCTGTGGCGCAGTTTTCTACTTTTTCTAAAAAAGGCAGTGACAGGATTGTCCCAAGATAGTATTGTTAAAGCACCACCAATAACAAACTTCAAACGCGGGCTT